>NZ_JBIWPF010000021.1:0-123661 GCF_044768125.1 Streptomyces sp. NPDC101166 | reverse complement strand
CGCCTCGCCCCTGCCCCCGCCCGCCGCGGGGCGTGGCGCGGGTGTTCCCCGGCCCGGGGGCCCCGGCCCCCCCGGCCCCCCCACGGCGCCCCGCCCGGCGCCGGGCGGAGCCGCGTCACCGGGCGGAGCCGCGTCACCGTGTGAGGGGCGCCTTCGCGTACACCTCGATCTCGCTGAGGGTGATGTATCCGCCGGGGCGGGCGGTCATGAGCACGCGGACGGCGGTCGCGGGAGCGGCCGTCACCGGCACGGAGACGACCGGTGCGCCCTCGACGCCGACCGGGACGGCGTCGCTCGCGTCGCTCCAGACGCCGTCGGCCGACCGCACCTGCACCTTGAGGCTCTCGGGGAAGGACGCGTCGGTCCCGTCCCGGTGGAAGTGGGCGACGATCCGGGTGAGGTCGCGGGCCTTCGGCAGGGTGAAGGTGATCGCGTCGGAGGGGTTCTTCGCGGTCCCCGGCTTCCAGTTGGACCAGGCCTTCTCGGTGAGGTCGCCGTTGCGCAGACGCTCCGCCGAGTACCCGCTCTCGGTGAACGTCGCGTCGACCGAGACGCCGGCGTCCGGGGCGACGTTGGTCTCCACCGCCTCCGTGACCCGCACGTCGACGCTCGCGTCGACCGTGCTCCCGCCGACGACCCGGGCGACGCCGTGCAGGGTCACCACGCCGACCGTGTCGAACGCGCCGTCGGGCGCAGGGTCCCAGGTCACCGGCAGGACGGCCCGGCCGCCCTGCGAGCCGACGCCGACGACCGTCGTGGGCAGCTCCGGCCGTCCGCCCGCGTAGGTCGTGGCACTGCCGGGGAGCGTCGAGACGATCCGGTCCACGGTGACGATCGCCGTAGCGGCGATCTCGCGCCCGAGCGCGTCGGTCGCCCGGCCCTTGACGCGTACGCTGCCGGGCTTGCGCCAGGCCCGGTCCGCCGGGAGGCGCCACACCACGGGGAGGGAGCCCCGGGCGCCGTCCGGGAACACCGGCGTGACCGTGGACGGCAGCTGGGGCCGCAGCCCGGGCACGGTGAACGCCTCGGCGGTCTCGGTGCTCCGCACCGTCTCGTCGGTCACCGTCCAGCGCTGGTTCGCCGCCGAAGTCGGTGTGTAAACCGACACCTTGGCGCCGTCGGCCGTCGACTGGCCGCCGACGTCCAGCAGTCGGCCCGTGGCGGCGTTCACGAACGTCCAACTGCCGTCGCCGGTGGTCGACATGATCCACTGGGCCGCCTCGTCGGCCGCCCCGGCCGCCGGGTCCTCCAGGACGGCCTGACCCTGCCGCACGGCGAGCCTGCGGCCCGTGCTCGCGCCGGTGAGCGAGTACCGCGCGCGATGGTCGTTGCCGGCCGACGGGCTGACGTTCCACAGCTGCTCGGCGCCGGCCGGGTCGGCCGTGCGGATGGCGACGCCGCTGCCGTCGGCGGACGGCGCGAGCGACTTGCCGCTCTGCGCGCCGGTGAGCCGGTAGACGTGTCCGGGCTGGACGAGCGCGGCGTCCTTCGCCACACCGCTGACGCCGTCGACGAGGAAGGTGGTGACCGACTTGGCGGGGACGGTGAGCGTGGCCGAGCCGCCGGCGAGCGCGACGGGGGCGCCCCGTACGAGGGCGCCGTCGGCGCTCGTCACCACGGGCGTGACGGTGGCCTGCGCGGAGAACTTCCGGAAGCGGGAGAGGTCGAGGGTGACCGAGCGTGCCGTCGTGCCGCTGTTGACGTGCACCACGCTCGCCGCGTCGCCGGAGGCGCGCACCGCGGCGACGGTGTCGGTGTCGTCGACCTTCACGAAGCGGTCGCCGGGGCGGATGTAGTGGGTGAAGTTGCGGATGGTGTGGAACTTGGAGTTGGTGCGGATCGGGCAGGTCTGCGGGGTGTCCCGGGCCGTGCAGTTGAAGGGGACGTGGATGCTGCCCCAGTTCTTGCCGGCTGCGGCCTGCGGTGTCGCGTCCTCGATGGGCTGCCAGAACACCCAGGCGGACGGCTCCAGTTCGCGCATGTCGCCGACCATGCGGGTGGCGATCCCGAGGCCGGGCTCCATGCCGGTGAAGTCGGTTCCGGCGCCCCAGGTCCCCTCGACCTCGCTCATCCACAGCTTCTTTCCGGCGCCTTTGGCGATGTCGCGGGCGCTGGTGCGCATGCCGGTGCCGTAGGTGTGCACGTTGAGCTGGTCGACGGCGGCGCGGGCGGGGGCGGCGTAGGCGTTCCAGTTCTGGGTGAAGATGCCCGGGTTGGTCTCGTCCATCGCCGAGACCTTCGCGTCGGTGGTGGTGTGCTTCAGCGCCTCGTCGAGGGCGAGGATCACCTTCTGCTGGAGCGCCGGGCCCGCGTGCGCGCCTTCCTGGCGTCCGCCCGTCGGCTGGCCGTCGGCACCCAACTGGGTTCCCCAGTAGGTGGTGTTGGGTTCGTTGAGCGGGTCGATGGTGTCGAAGGAGATGCCGTGCTCGCGTTCCAGGCGTTCGGTGACGCGCACCAGGTAGGAGGCGAACTCGTCGACTCGGTCCGGGCGGATCTGGTCCGTGCCCGAGTCGAAGCCGCCGGAGACGTAGCCGCTGACGGTCTGGAACCAGGGCGGCGAGTTGTTGAACGCCTCCCAGCGGGTCACCTTGTCCTTGACCTGGTCCACCCACCAGCGCTGGCCCGCGTCGGCGTTCCAGTTCCAGTGGCCGGGGTCGTCCGGGTTCCACCAGTCCATGTCCTGCCGGGTTGTTCCGGCGGGGGCCTTCCAGAAGCCCTCCATGGTCGCGCCGGGCTTCATGTAGTCCGTGCGGACGTCGGGCGCGTTGCCGCCGCCGATGTTGTACCGCGCGATGTTCAGCCGCAGCCCGTCCTCGCCGAACAGCAGGTCGACGAGTCTTTCGCGCAGGGCGTCCGGATAGCCGCCGGTGGCGTTGGCGAACCAGACGAGGCTCGTCCCCCACCCCTCGAACTTCTGCTGCCGGTAGGACGGGTCGACGCGCACGGTGACCGCGTTCAGCGGCGACGAGGCCGACGCCGCCGATGTCGCCGGCGAGGGCGACGGATTCCCGTACGCCGTCGGCGCGGCGACCAGTCCCGCGCCGAGCACGAGAGGAACCGCGGCCGTCAAGCCCCGGACGATGAGCTGCCGTTGGGTCACGACACTCCCTTTCACCACACGTGGGCGAACAGAAACGATCAGAATGAATCGCGCTCAGGGCATGCTTGACGACAGAAATGAACACGTCAAGACGATGGACGGGAACGGCTCCCACAGCGCGGTCCGCGACCCGTGACAAACGCGCCGCCCGTCGCTGCGTATCTGTGAGCATCGCCCGGTCACCCGGTCCGCACGGCCCTACGGTCCGCCCATGAACACGACACACAGCAGAAGGAGAACGTGGCCCGGCGTCGCCCTGGCGGCGGTGCTGACCACGGCGACGCTCACCGCCGCGACCCCCGCCACGCACGCCGACACGGCCGCGGAACCCCGGGCGGCGGGCGCGCGGACCGAGACGCCCGTGACCTCGACGAGCCCTGTCGCCGCGGTGACCGAGACCGTGGTGCGCGTGCGGTCGCCCCTGCCGGCGTCCTTCGGGGCGCGTCCGGCGGCCTGCGACTGGCTGTCGTACCTGCGCTACCGGTCCTCCGCGGGCCCCGCCGCCTCCGCCGACGCCGACCGCGTCCTCATCGCCCAGCCCGGCATCCTGGAGGGCGCCGGCGCCTTCGACAGCGTCGCCCGCAACACGGTCGCCCGCGCGGCGGCCCAGGGCCGGCACATCGAGTTCTGGGCCCTTGACCGGCGCTCCAACTGCCTGGAGGACCGCACCGGGATCGCCTCCGGCGACCAGCACACGGCCGTGGACTACTACTACCGCGGCCGGCCGGTCGCCGGCCGCACCTTCGCCGGGTTCACCGGCAACGGCGAACTCGGCTGGATGGCGAAGCTCGGCATCGAGCAGACCGTCCGCGACCAGTACGACCTGCTCACCGCCGAACTCCCCGACCAGGCACTGCGGCAGCGCAAGGTGCTGTGCGGCGGGCACTCGCTCGGCGGCGTCGTCACCGGGTACTTCGCCACCGCCGACTTCGACGGCGACCGCAGGACCACCGCCGACGCCGGATACAACCAGTGCGCCGGTTACTTCGCCCTCGACACCACCGTCTCCACCTCCCTCGCCGACCTCAGCGGCAGCATCCCCGACGACACCGACCTGCCCGACATCGGCCTCGGTTACGGCGCCGTGCAGGCGGGCCTCGACACCGGACTGCTCCCGCGCTCGCTCTCCGCGCCCGTCCTGCTCAACCCCGAGACGATGACCCTGCTCGCCATCGCGGGCCTCGGCGCGCTCCAGGACCCGGGCGGCGAGGCCGACCTGCCCTCCTACCTCCCCCGCAACGGCAACATCGAGGCCACCAACCGCTTCCTGTTCGCCAAGGACGCCGCCGCGTTCCTCACCGGAACCCCCGCCGTCCGCGACTTCCGGCTCACCAACGACGCCGTGCTCGGCGCGCTGATGGACGACCACTCGGTGCCGCTGGCCTTCCTGCAGAGCAGCGTCGGCTTCTTCGACGGAGGACCGATCGCCGACAAGAGCTTCCCCGCCGCCAACGGCAGCGGACAACTGCCGGCGCTGTTCGGCCGGGAGTACAAGGCCATCCCCGACCGCCCGCACGGCCCGCTCTACACCTGGCGCGACTACGACCGCGTCGGCGCCCCCGACGACCCCGGGTACCGGTCGGCCGACGGCACGCCGTTCACCGGCGCCGGCAAGGAGGTCACCTCCATCCGGGAGCTCGCCCGCAGCCTGGCCGAGCAGCCGCTCGACTTCACCGAGCAGTACTTCCCGACGAAACTCGTCACCGACCTCCAACTGGCCGACTCCCCGCAGGTGAAGCGGCTCCTCGCGCACCCCGCGGGACTCACCGCCCGGCCGACGCTGACGGTCCTCGCGGGCGACGGCCTGCTCGCCGGCCGCGTCCCTGACGGCCTCGACCCGGTGGTCGCCGACGGCTACCAGCACCTCGACGTGCTCACCGCCGCGCCCCGGCAGAACGACGGCCGGCCCGAGCCGGTCTCCACGGCCCTCACCGAGTTCGCCCGCACACCGAAGTAGCCCCGGCGCGGCGACGGGACGGGCCCGGGAGGACGTCCTCCCGGGCCCGCCCCGTGTCACCGGTGGCCGGTCACAGCCTGCCCGCGGCGAACGTGGCCGCCGCGTCCGCGTTCGCGGTGTAACCGAGGTGCGCCAGCACGTCGTCCCCGCCGTTCACGCAGATGGGGTCGCCCGCGGCGCAGAAGTCCGCCGTACGGCTCTGGTAGGTGCCGGTGACGCTCTTGCCGAGGGCACGGATCGGGTTGCCGAACAGCAGCACCGCGGCCACCCTCGGCTCCAGTGCCGCCGGGACGGTGGCCACGATCGGGCTGCCGACCACCGCGCCGGCGCTGCTGACGCCGATGGAGTTGTCGACGACGTTCGCGCCCTGCGAATAGCCCACCAGCACGAAACGCTGGTTCGGACAGGCGGCGGCCTGGCTGCGCACATGGTTCACCAGATCCGCGTTTCCCTGCGCCGCCGACGTCAGGGAAAGGTCCGCGGGGTAATTCACCTTGTAGCTGGAAAGGGAGACGCCCGGCAGTTTCCGCTGGAGTGCGGAATAGACCGGGTCGCCGACGATGAGACCGAGATTGCCCGGCTCGAAGGTGCCCCGGGCGGCGACGACGTCGACGGCCGTGCAGGCGGCGGCTGAAGCGGCGGGCGCCGAGAGGGTGGCCAGTGAGGCCCCGCCGAGCAGCGAGAGCGCGGCGAGGCACAAGCGGATGCGCATGGGGGAATCCTTTGGGGTGGGGCGCTGGAAAGCGCCTGCGGAAAAGGACGCCCCGAACGTATGCGCGTGGACCGCGGAAGTGTTATGGACGGGAATTCATAAACGCCTCGGGTTTTGTTGCCGAGGTGAGTGATGAATTCGCTTCCGGCGATTCCGGGCCAGGCGATCGCGGGCCCGGCGACGGCGGCCGCAGCGATTCCGCGTGCAGCGATTCCGCACGCAGCGCGAGGATCAGGTCCAGACGCGCCTCGGGATCGTGCAGCGCGTCGCCGAAGAGCTTCTCCATCTGGCGCAGGCGATAGCGGACCGTCTGCGGGTGGACGTGGAGTCGCGCGGCGACGTCGGGCACGTTGCTGCCGCTGAGCAGCCACGCGAGCAGCGTCTCGGCGAGCCGCCCGCGCTGCCCCTCCGAGACGGAGTCCAGGGGCGCGAGGCACTGCGACCGCAGCCGGGCGAGGATCGGTTCGTCGCTGTGCAGCAGCAGCGTCGACAAGTGATCGGCGCAGCGCACCACGCCCTGCCGGGGCAGGATCCCCCGGCCCATCAGCCCGAGCGCCCGGCTCGCCCAGTGCAGCGACCGGGCGGCCTCCGCGAGCGGCACCGTCGGCCCGATCGCGGCCGGACGCCCCCGCAGCGCCAGGGTGAACGCCCGCCCGCCGAACCGGCCGGAGCCCTCCGGATCGGGCACCAGCATCCGCGGCGGCCGGGACCCCATGTCCACCAGCGCCCCCGCCGACGCCAGCGGCCGCTCCTCCTCACGCCGGTCCGCGGTGGCCGCGAGCGCCACCACGGCCACCTGCCGGGGCACCGGCCACCGCGCCGCGTGCGCCAGGTCCTGCACGGCCTCCGGGGACGCCGGCGGATCGCTCAGCAGGAGGTCGAGCAGCCGCCGCCGACGCCGCTCCAGCTCGTCCGTGCTGCGCAGCCGGGCCTCCGCGTACCCGGCGGCCGCCGCCTCGGCGACCTCGTGCACGGTCCGGAACGCCAGCTCGCCCAGCGCGGCCACGACCGAGGAGTCCAGCCCGAGTTCCTCCGCCGTGCGGCCCATCAACCGCCAGGCGTGCAGCCCGCCCACCCGCAGCGCCGACTGCAGCGCGTCCAGGCCGCGGCCCTCCAGCGCCTCGCCGCGCCCCAGCTCGTAGTAGGTCGTCGTGATCGCGGCGCCCTGGCCGCGCGGATCGGCGATGTGGTCCACGAACAGGGTCAGCGCCTGCACCACCCCGGCCCTCAGATGCGCGCGATATGTCCCGTCGGCCGGCCGGGCGTACTCCGGGACCTGTCTGCGCACCTCCTCCTCCACCTCGTCGGCTACGGCCTCCAGCTGATCGCGCAGCAGCAGGGCGAGGTCCGGCGGCACCGCGGCGGCTCCGAGACCGTCCGGTACGCCGTGCGGGGTGGGGGCGGCCACGGCGGACCCTCCTTTCACCCGGAAGCGGCTCACCCGCGGGCCGTTGCCCGCGGCGCGAGGGACGACTTGCGGGTTGGACGGACGTCCCCTGCGCTCCGTTCCGTGCCCCGACGCCGCCGGCCTCACACCGGCACCCCCAGCGCACGGGCGAGCATCGGCCACGAGGCGGTGAACTCCCCTTTCCAGTAAGCCCAGTCGTGCCCTCCTCCCGCGTAGAAGTGGGTGGTGACCGGGATCCGCAGCAGCGCCAGAGCGTCGGCGAAGAGATGGGCCGAGGGCCACAGCAGACTCTCCAGCGCCCCCGGCAGCCAGTCGCCGGCGCCGCCGCCGGGCACGCCGCTGCCGCTGGAGACGTACAGGGGAGTCCCGCGCAGACCCTCCGCGCGGGCCCGCGGGTTGAAGTCCCGCCAGGTGAGCAGGTTGAGCACCGGGTTGCCCCACAGGGAGGGCGGCAGCAGGCCCTCGCGGGCCACGATGGCGTCCACCAGGGGCGGCACGCCCGGCGCGGTCGTGTCGAGGATGCCGCTGTAGGAGGCCGCGGCGGCGAAGGCCCCCGGGTGGCGCGCGGCGTGCGCCATCGCACCGTATCCGCCCGTGGACACGCCGGCGACGGCCCGCACGCCCGAGGCCCGGTAAAGGCGGGCCAGCAGTGCGGGCACCTCGGTCAGCTGGAATGTCTCGTAGTCGGGGCCGGCGCGCCAGTCGCTGGGGATGCCGGTCCGGCCCGCGTCCGGCATCGCGACGATCAGGTCCCGGCCCTCGGTGAAGGCCTCGATGTCGGTCTCCCGGGTCCAGGAGGTGTAGTCGTCGTGGGCGCCGTGCAGCAGGTACAGCACCGGGTAGGTCCGCGAGGGCCTGGCGTCGAAGCCCGACGGCAGGATCAGCCGCACCGGCGCGCTGCGGCCCAGGGCGACGGACGGCACCGACACGTCGACGGTGCGCGGCCCGACCCGGGTCGCGGCCCGCGCCGCGCCGCCCCCGGCGGCGAACAGGGCGCTCAGGCCGGCGGCCGTCGCGGCTCTGGCGACGGCGCGCCGTGACACGCCGTCGCGGGTGCGGTGGGACATGCGGCTCTCCTCGGGTCAGGTGCGGCTGAGTTCGCGATGCAGACGGTCGGCGATCTCGTCGACGTGCGGCGGGTCGAGCAGTGACAGATGGTGTCCCGCCACCGTCACGACGGTCAGGTCCGGGCAGACCTCGTCCCAGCCGAGCGCCTCGTCCTCACGCTCGTACGCGGGATCGCGCACCGTGTGCGGGGCGGGCTCGGCAGCCCGGTACAGGACGACGCGCCCCTCGTAGCGGCCCGGCCGGTGGGCCTCGCCGATGCCGAGGTCCAGGTAGGAGGCGCGCTGGTGTTCCAGCGCGGCGGGCGGCACGCCGGGGGCGGCCTCGCGCAGCGCCCGCAGTACGGCGTCGACGCGGTCGCCGTCGTCGTCCATCGCCACGAGCTCGTCGTACGGCAGCTCCAGCCGGACCCCGTAGGCGTCGGCGGCGTGCCGGGCGAACCCCTCGAAGCGGTCGCGGGCCAGGTCCGCCGGGGCGCGGTCGGGCCGGGGGAGGGGCCGCACGGAGTCGATCAGCGCCACCAGCTCCACCTCACGCCCGGCGGCGACGAGTTGCCGCGCGGTCTCCTGGGCGAGGAAGCCGCCGAAGGACCAACCGCCCAGCGCACAGGGCCCGTCGGGGTGGGCCGCGGCGATGGCGTCGGCGTAGCGGCGGGCCTTGCCGGCGACCGTGCGGACGTCGTCGAGCCGGTCGCAGCCGTACACCGGCCGCCGGCCCCCGGGCCGGGAGCCGAGCCGTTCGGCGAGCCCTCGGTAGACGTCGCACCTGCCGCCGGCGGCGTGGAAGAGGAACAGCGGGGCGCGCGAGCCGACGGCGCTCAGCACCCGCAGCGGGCCCTCCGGCCGCACGGACAGCGCCCGCTCGACGGACGCCGCCGCCTCCGCGACGGTGGCCGCGCCGAGCAGCTCCCGCAGCGGCAGCTCGATGTCCAGCTCCCTTTGCAGCGCCGCGCGGACGCGGACCGCCATCAGCGAGTCCAAGCCGAGGTCGGCGAGCGCGGTGGCGGGGGTGACGCGGCCCGGCGGGTGGCCGGTGACGGAGACGATGTGATGGCAGAGCCGGCCGACGACCGAGGCGTCCCGCGCCGCGTCGGCCTCCCGTGAGGCCGCCGTCCGCGTCGTCGGTGCGGCCGGTGGCGGCGGCTCGGCGGGCCCGCCGGCAGCGGGGGAGGCCGTCGTGGGCGCGCGTCCGTCCGTCCACCAGTGGCGGACGTGCCGCCAGCGCGGCGCGGGCAGGTCGACGACCCGGCCGGGCGGCAGCGGCAGCCGCCCGCCCGCCGCGTACATGGCGCCCACCTGGGTCAGGAATCCGGCCGAGCCGTCGGCGTCGCGGCGCAGTGTCCCGACGGCGAGGACGCCGGGCGCGTTGTCGGCGACGGCCCGGGTCAGCACCGGGTGGGGCGAGATCTCGACGAAGGCGCTGTGGCCGTCCGCCACGGCCGCCGCGACGGCCCGGTCCAGGCGCACGGGCCGCCGCAGGTTCGCGGCCCAGTGTCCCGCGTCGAAGACGCAGTCGCCGCGCGGGTCGTCCAGCACCGTGGAGTAGACGGGCAGTTCGGGCCGCCGGGCCGGGAGATCCGACAACTGGTTCATCAACTCGGGCAACAGCGGATCGACTTGGGGTGAGTGTCCGGCGCCGGCCACGCGCAGGGAACGCGCGGCCCGCCCCTCCCGTTCCAGCCGGCGCACCAGCCGGTCCACCGCCGGCTCGTCCCCGGTGACGACCTTCTGCCCGGGCGAGGAGTGCACGGCGACCTGCACACCGGGGAAGTCCCGTTCCAGTGCGACGAGTTCACTGTCGTCGAGGTCGACGACCGCCATCGCCCCGCCGTGCAGCCCGCTGAGCAGCCGGGCCCGTACGGCGACGATCCGCGCCGCGTCCGACACGTCGAGGGCGCCCGCGCACACCGCGGCGGCCACCTCGCCGAGCGAGTGACCGATCACGGCGGCGGGCTCCACGCCGTAGGAGCGCCACAACTCCGCCAGCGCCAACTGCAAGCCGAACAGAACCGGTTGGCACACCTCCAGCCGGTCCAGCGGCAGTCCGGACGCCAGCTGACCGTGCAGGGACACACCGCACTCGGCGGCCAGTTGCCCGTCGAGCTTCTCCACTGCGGCGGCGAAGGCCGGTTCCTCCCGCAGCAGTCGGCGTCCCATCCCCGCCCACTGGCTGCCGTACCCGGAGAACACCCACACCGGCCCGCGCGATCCGACGAGATCCCGCTCCCCGGTCGCCACCCGCGGGTGCGCGTCTCCCCGAGCCAACGCCTCCAGCCCGTCCACGAGTTCGCTGTGATCCCGCGCGACCACGGCGGCCCGCACGGGCCCCCGCCCCGTCCGCCCGGCGAGGGTGCGCGCCACGTCGGCGGGGTACAGGGCGCTCCCCTCGGGCGTGTCGAGCCGTACGGCGAGCCGGGCGGCGGTGTCCCGAATCCGGACCGCGTCGAGATCGCTGAGCAGATGCAGCCGGGCGGCTGGCTCCCGCGCGGGCCGCGAGCCCAGGAAGCCGACAGGGCCCACGAAGTCCGCGAAGCCTCCGGACCCCGCAGCCTCCCCGGGCCCCGCGGCGGGCCGCCATTCCTCCAGCACCGCATGGGCGTTGGTCCCGCCGAAGCCGAATCCGGAGACCCCGGCGGTGGCGGTGCCGCTGTAGCGCGGCCAGGGCTCCGGCTCGGTCACCACCCTCAGCCGTTCGTCGGTGAGGGCGCTGCCCTGGGCACAGTGCAGGGACGGCGGGACGAGGTCGTGGTGCAGCGCGAGCACCGTCTTCACCAGCCCGGCGACGCCCGCCGCGGACTCCAGGTGCCCGAGGTTGCCCTTGACCGAACCGAGCAGCAGAGGCTGGTCGGGGTCGCGTTCCGCACCGAGGACCGCGCCGAGCGCGCCCGCCTCGATCGGATCGCCCAGCGGGGTGCCGGTGCCGTGCGCCTCGACGAGGTCCACGAGCGCGGGGGCGAGCCCGGCCCGAGCGTACGCCGTCGCCAACAGGGCCTGTTGAGCGGCGGGGTTGGGGGCCAGGAGCCCGTTGGAGCGGCCGTCGGAGTTGACGGCCGTGGCGCGGATGACGGCGAGAACGCGGTCGCCGTCCCGCTCGGCGTCCGACAGCCGCTTCAGCAGCACGGCCGCGCAGCCCTCGCCGCGCCCGATGCCGTCGGCCGCCGGTGAGAACGGCTTGCACCGACCGTCGGGCGCGAGGGCCCCCGCCCGCCGGAACGCGACCGTGACGGTGGGGGAGAGCAGCAGGTTGACGCCCGCGGCGATCGCCGTGTCGCACTCGCCCGAGCGCAGGCTGACGCACGCCTGGTGCACGGCGACCAGCGACGAGGAGCAGGCGGTGTCGACGGCCATCGCCGGCCCGCGCGTGTCCAGCACGTACGCGAGCCGGCCGGCGGCCACGCTCAGCGCCCCGCCGGCGGGAGCCCACGGATCGACGCCCGCCGGGTCGGCGCCGGTGAGCTGCCCGTACTCCGGGGCCGAGACGCCGACGAAGACGCCGGTCGCGGTGCCCGCGAGGGACGCGGCCGGGACGGCGGCGTGGTCGAGGGCCTCGTGGACGACCTCCAGGAGGATCCGCTGCTGCGGGTCCATCACCGCGGCCTCGCGCGGGGTGACGCGGAAGAAGTCCGCGTCGAAGCCGGCGACGTCGTCGAGATAGCCGCCGTACGCGGGCGCGTCGGCGGGCGGGAAGGCGGTGAAGTCCCGCCACCGGTCCTCCGGTACCCGCCGGATCGCGTCACGCCCCTCGCACAGCAGCCGCCAGTAGTCGTCCGGCCCGTGCACACCGCCCGGCAGCCGGCAGCCCACCCCGACTACGGCGACGGGCTCGCCGGCCGCGCCCGCGGGAGGGACGGCGGGGAAGTCCGACCGGCCCGCAGGGGACGAGCCCGGCCGCACCGCCTGGTCGCCCACCCGTGTACCCGGCCGCACCGCCTGGTCGCCCACCCGCGTATCCGGCCGCACCGCCGGGTCGCACACCCGTGCCACGAGGTCGTCGCCCGTGGCCGCCTCCCACACCAGCGTCGCCGGCAGCTCCCGGCCGGCCATCTCGGACAGCTCCCCGGCCAGCACGACCGCGTCCCGAGAGGACATGCCGAGATCCGCCAGCGGCCGGTCCATGGGGACGTCCCCGACAGCCGCCCCGCTCCAGCCGGCCACCCGCTCGGCCACCCGCGCCGCGACCAGCCGACGCACCTCTCCCGCATGCGGCGGCTCGGCGGGCCGCCGCCGCTCGCCCTCTCCGGCCGCCCTCATCCCGCCGCCCCCGCCGGGTAGGCGCCGGCGAGGTAGCGCTCCCGGGTCAGCGCCCGCGACACCTTGCCGCTCGACGTGCGCGGCACGGTCCCCGGCGGGACGAGCACCACGTCCGCGAGCCGCAGTCCGTGCCGGGAGGAGACGGCGGCGCGCACCGCGCGCATGAGCCCCGGCACGTCGATGTCCGCGACGAGCGTGGTCCGCGCGTGCTCCGCCACGACGACGACCCGCTCGCCCGAGTCGCCCGGCACCCCGAACGCGGCCAGCCGGTCGCGCCGCACGGCCGGGTGCGCCTCCTGGGCGGTCGCCTCGACGTCCTGCGGATAGTGGTTGCGGCCGTCGACCACGATGAGGTCCTTCAGCCGGCCGGTGACGATCAACTGCCCTTCCAGGAAGGCCCCCAGATCCCCGGTGCGAAGCCAGCCCCCCGAACCGCCCTCGCTCCGTTCCGGCCCTCCCCCGGCGCCCGCACCCTCGTCGAGCGGCACGCCGAAGACCCGCCGGGTCAGCCCGCCCTGTCCCCGGTATCCGCGCCCCACGTTGGGACCCTGCACCCAGATCTCGCCCACCTCGCCCTCCGACAGGGCCGCACGGGACACCGGATCGGCGATGCGGACCCGCTGGCCCGCCGGAGCGCCGCAGCCGGCCAGCAGGACCGCCATGGGGTCCCCGGCTCGCGCGGGCAGCGCCTTCCCCGAGGCGAGCGCGTCCCGGTCGAGCGCGAACCGCCGCAACGGCTCCCCGGGACGGGCGGCGCTGACGAACACGGTGGCCTCGGCCAGCCCGTACGAGGGGCAGTGCGAGCCGGGCGGGAGGCCCTGCGCGGCGAAGGCAGCGTGGAAGCGGTCGGCGGTGCCGGGCCGCACCGGCTCGCTGCCGTTGATCAGCGCGGCGACCCCGTCCAGCCGCAGGCCGGCCTTCTGCGCGTCGGTCACGGCCGCGGCGCAGAAGTCGTAGGCGAAGTTGGGGGCCGCGCTCACCACGCGCGGATGGGCGGCCAACAGCCGCAGCCAGCGCACGGGTTCGTGGAGGAAGGCGACCGGATCCATGAGCACCGACAGCAGGCCCCGCACCACCGGGGCGGCGACGCTCAGCACCAGCCCCATGTCGTGGTACAGCGGCAGCCACCCCACACAGGTGACCGGATCCGTCTCCGCGCCGTAAGCGGTCAGCGCCTGAAGGGCGTTGGCGACCACATTCGCATGGGTGATCTCCACGCCCGCCGGCGTGCGGGTCGAACCGGAGGTGTACTGGAGGTAGGCCACCGCCGACGCGACCGGTGTGCCCGGCCGTGCCTCGTCGGCGGCGGCGTCGGGCACGTCGTCCACCGCGAGCACCCGCACCGCCCGTCCCGCGCAGAACTCCCGCACCTCATCCATTGCCTGACGGGACGTCAGCACGAGCTCCGGATCCGCGTCGGCGACCACGGCGGAGAGCCGGTCGCCGTGCCCCGGCAGACCGGGCGGATACAGCGGTACGGCGACCAGCCCGGCGGTGAGCGCCGCGAGGAAGCCGGTGACGTACTCGGGGCCCTGGGGGCACAGCAGCGCCACCCGCGCTCCGGGTGCGGCCTCCTCGGCGAGCCGGGCGGCCACCGCGCGCACCCGCAGGTCCAGACGGCGCCAGGTCAGGGTGCGGTGCACGCCGCGCGCGTGCGGGGCGGGATGGTCGACGAAGGTGAACGCCCGGCGTTGCGGAGCGTGCTCAGCCCAGTGCCGCACGTACTCCGGCAGAGTGCTGCACGCGGGGGCGAGCGGGGGGCGGCGGTTGTCCATCGAGCGGGGCTCCTCACGTCGCGGGGGCGCTTGCCGGGATGACCCGGAGGGGTATCCAGGTGCCGAGGGGGGAGTCAGAGGGGGATGTTGCCGTGCCGGCGCTCCGGGGCCGGGGCGCGCTTGCCGCGCAGCGCGCGCAGGGCGCGGCAGACATGGGCGCGGGTGTCGCGCGGGGCGATCACGGCGTCGACGTAACCCCGCTCGGCCGCGAGGTAGGGCGTGCCGTGCGTGCTCTCGTACGCGGCGACCAGACGGGCCCGCAACGCCGCGGGGTCGGCCGCCGCGGCCAGCTCGCGACGGTGCAGGACGCCGACCGCGCCCTCCGCGCCCATCACGGCGATGCGCGCCGTGGGCCAGGCGAGGTTGATGTCGGCGCCCAGGTGCTTGGAGCCCATCACCGCGTAGCCGCCGCCGTACGCCTTGCGCACCACCACGGTGACCTTGGGGACGGTCGCCTCGGCGTACGCGTAGAGCAGCTTCGCGCCGCGCCGGATGATGCCGGCCTGCTCCTGGCGGACGCCGGAGAGATAGCCGGGGACGTCGGCGAAGGTCAGCAGCGGGAGCCCGAACGCGTCGCAGAAGCGCACGAAGCGCGCCGCCTTCTCGGAGGCGTCGATGTCCAGGACGCCGGCCGCGTGCAGCGGCTGGTTGGCGACGACGCCGACGGGGCTGCCTTCGACCAGGGCGAGCGCGCAGACGATGTTCGGCGCGAACAGCTCCTGGACCTCCAGCAGCTCCCCGTCGTCGACGACCGCGCGCAGGACGTCGCGCATGTCGTACGCCTGCCCGAGCCGGTCGGGCACCGTCTCGTCGAGCCGCGCGCCGACGGGGGCGTCGGCCGGGGCGTAGCGCGGGGGCCGCTCCATGTTGTTGGCCGGCAGGTACGACAGCAGGTCGCGGACGGTGTCGAGGGCCTCCTTCTCGTCGGCGGCGAGGAAGTGGGCGTTGCCGTTCACGGAGTTGCTGGTACGGGCCCCGCCCAGCTCCTCGGCGCTCGCCCGCTCGCCGGTGACGGTCTCGATGACGTCGGGCCCGGTGACGAACATGTGCGAGGCGCCGTCGACCATCACGGTGAAGTCGGTGATGGCGGGGGAGTAGGCGGCCCCGCCGGCGCACGGCCCGAGGACGACCGAGATCTGCGGGATCACCCCGGACGCCCGCACGTTGCGGCGGACCAGCTCGGCGTAGAGGGCGAGTGAGGCGACGCCCTCCTGGATGCGGGCGCCGCCGCCGTCGTTGAGCCCGATGACCGGGCAGCCCGTCTTGAGGGCGAGGTCCATCAGGGCGACGGTCTTCTCCCCGAAGGCCTCGCCCATGCTGCCGCCGAACACGGTGGGGTCCTGGGCGAACACGCACACCGGCCGGCCGTCGATCGTGCCGTGCCCGGTGACCACCCCGTCGCCGTACGGGCGGCCGGCGCCGTCGCCGGTGGCGCGGGCCCGGACGAACTGACCGGTCTCGGTGAAGGAGCCCTCGTCGAGCAGCAGGTCGATCCGTTCCCGGGCGCCGAACTCGCCCCGTCTTCTCGGGCCGCCCCCGGAGAGCGCCCGCGCCCGGCGCCGTTCCAGGGCAGCGATGCGCTCGGCGGTGCCGTCGGGCGCCCGGATCGCGGGCGGGGGCGCCCCCGTGGGGGAGCTTCTGGTCGGGGACGTCGTCGCTTCTGGTGTCACAGCCACCTCCGAAGTGGCTACCGAATATGGCAGCGGGGCGGGGAGGGGCCGAGTGGTTGGCCGTTCTGTGTGCGAGAGGTGAGTCCCCCGGGGCCGGGGTTCGTGCCTGGGTGACAAGGGCCGTCGGCCCACCCCCGGGTTCTCGGCGTCTCACCTCGCGAGACAATGTCCGAAATGTAAGAAATATGACGCTTGGGAGATCTCCTCGCCCCTCCGTGCCGAATGAAGGACATGGGTGCGACCACGACCCTGGCCGACACCGGTGCGCCACGCGAACCGGCCAGTGCCGAGCGGCACTTCCTCGGAACCTTCGGAGCTGACATGGCGGACAAGCCGGTGGAGACACTGCCCTTCGCACGGGAGGAGTCCACGGCTCTACTGGACGGGTACGGCGACCCGGCTGTACTCGAAGAAGAACTCATCCCCGTACTGGCCGACGTGGTCCGTGTCGAGCGGATCCCGGCCGATGCCCACTTCTTCGAGGAGCTGGGCGCCGACTCGCTGGTGATGGCGCACTTCTGCGCCAAGATCAGGCAACGTGGCGACCTGCCACCGGTGTCCATGAAAGACGTCTACCGCCATCCGACGCTGCGCAGCCTCGCGACGGCCCTCGCCGACGCCACGGCCGAGGCGGCCCGGGCCGAGGCGGTCATCGCGGCCGCCCCGGACGGGCAGCCGGCCCGGACGTCCGCCCCCACCCGGACGGGGCAGGCGGCACCGCCCCCGGCCGGCGCCCCGCACTACGTCCTGTGCGGCGCCCTCCAGCTCTTCGCCTTCCTCGCCTACGCCTACCTCATCGCCCTGGTCGTCGAACAAGGCTACGAGTGGATCACCGCCGGCTCCGGAGCGGGCGAGGTGTACCTGCGGTCGGTCCTGTTCGGCGCCGCCGTCTTCCTGGCCCTGTGCGTGCTGCCCGTCGTCGCCAAATGGGCGCTCGTCGGCCGGTGGAAGCCCCGGGAGATCCGCGTCTGGAGCCTCGCCTACGTCCGCTTCTGGATCGTCAAGGCGCTCATCCGCTCCGACCCGCTCGTGCTGTTCCACGGATCGCCGCTCTACCTCGTCTATCTGAGAGCCCTGGGCGCGAAGGTGGGGCGAGGCTCCGTGATCCTCTCGCGGACCGTGCCCGTCTGCACCGATCTGCTCACCATCGGCGCCGACACCGTCGTCCGCAAGGACTCCTCCTTCACCTGCTACCGGGCCCACGACGGACTGATCCAGACCGGCCCCGTCACCCTCGGCGACGACGTGCTGGTCAGCGAGGCCACGGTGCTCGACATCGACACCCGTCTCGGCGACGGGGCCCAGCTCGGCCACGCCTCCTCGCTGCACCGCGGGCAGACCGTGCCCGCCGGAGAGCACTGGCACGGCTCCCCGGCCCAGCCGGCCGACACCGACTACCGGAGGGTGGGCTCGGTCCCCTGCGGCCCGCTGCGCCGGACGGTCCACAGCGGGCTGCAACTGCTGATCGCCCTGGCCGTGTACCTGCCGATCGCGGTCGGCGGCGCGTACGCGCTGCTCGCCGAGACCCCGGACATCCGGTCCGCACTGGAGCCGGGACCCGCGGTCTTCGGCGACTGGACGTTCTACCGCGACGCCCTCGCCTTCTCCTTCGTGCTCGTCTTCGGCGCCGTCCCCGCCGGACTGCTCGTGCTCGCCACCGTCCCCCGGCTGCTCGGCAAGACCGTGAAGCCCGACCGGGTCTACCCGCTGTACGGCTTCCACCACGGCGTGCACCGGACCATCACGACCCTCACCAACTGGCGTTTCCTCAAGCGCCTGTTCGGCGACAGCTCCGTTGTCGTCCACTATCTGCGGTGCCTCGGCTACGACCTGTCCAGGGTCGAGCAGACCGGATCGAACTTCGGCACCGAGATGAAGCACGAGACGCCCTACCTGAGCTTCGTCGGACGCGGCACGATGGTCGCCGACGGGCTGTCGATCGTGAACGCCGACTACTCCAGCAGCGCCTTCCGCGTCTCCCGGGCGGCGATCGGCCCCCGCAACTTCCTCGGCAACCGCATCGCCTATCCCGCCGGAGGCAGGACCGGCGAGAACTGCCTGCTGGCGACGAAGGTCATGGTGCCGGTCGACGGGAAGGTCCGCGAGGGCGTCGGACTGCTCGGCTCGCCCAGCTTCGAGATCCCCCGCACGGTCCTCAGGGACAGCCGGTTCGACCGGTTCAAGAGCCCCGAGGAGCTGCGGCCCGCCCTCGCGGCGAAGAACCGGCACAACGCCTCCACCATGCTGTGGTACCTCGGGACCCGGTGGATCTACGCCTTCGGCCTCATCCTGCTCGCCTCCGCCGCCTCCGAGTGCTACGCCAGGTTCGGCGCGCCGGCGATCGCCTTGGCCGACGTGCTCGGCCTGGTCTTCACCGTCGCGTACTTCGTGCTCCTGGAGCGCGTCCTCACAGCCGTCGTCCGGCTGCGCCCGCTGCTCTGCTCGATCTACGACCCGCGCTTCTGGCGGCACGAGCGCTACTGGAAGGTGCCCTCCGAGACCTACCTGCGGATCTTCAACGGCACCCCGTACAAGAACCTGGTCTGGCGGCTGCTCGGCGTCCGCCTGGGCCGCCGGGTCTTCGACGACGGCTGCTACCTGACCGAACGGGCCCTGGTCACCCTCGGCGACGAATGCACGCTCAACGCGGGCACCGTCGTGCAGTGCCACTCGCAGGAGGACGGCACCTTCAAGTCCGACCGCAGCGCTCTCGGCTCCCGCTGCACCCTCGGCGTCGGCGCGTTCGTGCACTACGGAGTCACGGTCGGCGACGGCGCGGTCCTCGCCCCCGACTCCTTCCTGATGAAGGGGGAGCTCGTCCCCCAGGACGCCCGCTGGGGCGGCAATCCGGCCACGCCGCTGGGCCCGTCCGGCAGCGGCGAGGGGAGGTAGGTCCACATGGCGACATCGACACCAGCGCTGGTCACCCAGGCCGGCCGGGAGCACTGGCAGAACGTCCTGGCCTCGGGCGGGGCCACCACGATCCCCCGGTGGCGGACCGCCGACGCCGGCCCCACGGCCGCCCGCGGCACCGCCGTGCACGAGACCCCGCTGCCCGACGACCTGCTCGCCGCGCTCCGGGCGACCGGCCTGCCCGGCGACCCGCTCCTCGGCTCGGTGCTGCTCGCCGCCCACGCCAAGGTGCTCGCCGCCCTCTCCGGCGAGCGGGAGGTCACCACCGCTCACGTCGTCGCCGAGGGCGGCCGGCCGCTGCCCTGCCGGCTGACGGTCGACCCCGGCCCCTGGCGCACGCTGGTGGAGCACGCCCACCGCGCCGCCGTCGCCCTGGTGATCCACCAGGACTTCCCCGTGGACGCTCTCCGAAGGGAAGCCGGCCGCGCCGGGCCGTCGACCGAGGCCGTGTTCGATCCGACCGGCGCGGCGGGCGAACTGCCCGAGGACGCCGTGCTGCGGCTGGAACTCCCACAGCGTGACGGCCGCCCCCTGTTGCGCCTGCGCTACCGGACCGGCGCGCTCGACGCCGAGAGCGCCGCCCGCATCGCGGGCTACCACCTCAGCGCGCTCAGGCTGATCGCCGCCGACCCGGACGCCTCGCACGACCGACAGAGCCTGCTGACGCCCGAGGAGCTCCGCTTCCAGCTCGACGCCCTCGCCGGCCCCCGCCGTGAGCTGCCCGACCGCCGCGTCCACGAACTGTTCGAGGAGCGCGTCCGCGCCCACCCCGACGCCGTCGCCGTCGTCCGCGGCGACCGCGGCTGGACCTACCGGGAACTCGACGAGCGGGCCAACCGGCTGGGCCGCGCCCTGCTCGCGCGCGGCCTCGGCCCCGAGGACGTGGTCGCCGTGGTGACCGAACGCACCCTGGACTGGGCGGCGGCCGTCCTCGCGGTCTTCAAGGCTGGCGGCGCCTACCTGCCCGTCGAACCGCACTTCCCGGCCGACCGCGTCGCCACCATGCTCTCCCGCGCCGGCTGCCGCCTCGTGCTCACCGAGGAGGGCGCCGCCGCCACGCTCGACCGGGCCCTCGACGCCCTGCCCGCCGTCCGGGCGCTTCCCGTCGCCGAGGCGTACGCGGAGGACCACCCCGCCGGCGACCTCGGCGTGCCCGTGGCCGCCGACCAGCTCGCCTACCTGTTCTTCACCTCCGGCTCCACCGGCGAGCCCAAGGGCGCCATGTGCGAGCACGCCGGCCTGCTCAACCATCTCCACGCCAAGATCGACGACCTGGGCATCGGCGAGGGAGAGGTGGTCGCCCAGACCGCGCCACAGTGCTTCGACATCTCCCTGTGGCAGCTGCTGGCCGGGCTCCTGGCCGGCGGAAGCACCCTGCTGGTGGAACAGGAGGCGATCCTCGACGTCCCCCGGTTCGTCGACACCGTCGACCACGGCCGCGTCGGCGTGCTCCAGGTCGTGCCCTCGTACCTCGACGCCGTCCTCGCCTACCTGGAACGGCACCCGCGGGACCTGCCCGCCCTGCGCCGCGTGTCGGTCACCGGAGAGGCCCTGAAGAAGGAGCAGGCCCAGCGCTGGTTCGCGGCCCAGCCCCGGATCCCGCTCGTCAACGCCTACGGGCTCACCGAGACCTCCGACGACACCAACCACGAGGTGATGGACCGGCCGCCCGACGGCGACCGCGTCCCGCTCGGCCGCCCCGTCAACAACGTACGCGTGTACGTCGTCGACGAGCACCTGGCACCGGTGCCGCTGGGCGCGCCCGGCGAGATCGTCTTCTCCGGGGTGTGCGTCGGACGCGGCTACGTCAACGACCCCGAGCGCACCCGGCTCGCCTTCACCGCCGACCCGCACCGGCCCGGCGAACGGCTCTACCGCAGCGGCGACCACGGCCGCTGGCTGCCCGGCGGAAAACTGGACTTCCTCGGCCGCCGGGACAACCAGGTCAAGATCCGCGGCTTCCGCATCGAGATCGGCGAGGTCGAGAGCGCCCTCCTGCGGGTACCCGGAGTACGCGACGGGGCGGTGGTGGCCGCCGACGGCGCCGGAAGGGGCGGACGTCTGGTGGCCTTCTACGCCGGCCCGCACCCGCTGGACGACGCCGTCCTGCGCGCCCGGCTCGGCGAGTCGCTGCCCGCCTACATGGTCCCCTCCGACTTCCACTGGCGGCACAGCCTGCCCCTGACCGCCAACGGCAAGACCGACCGCAAGGCGCTCACCGCGCTCGCCGCCCGGCTCGGCGCGGACGGACCCGCCGGCGCGCCCGCCACCACCGCTCCCGGCGCCGACGGCCCGGACAGGGACGCCCCCCGCACCCCGACCGAACGGCGTCTGGCCGCCGCATGGGCCCAGGTGCTGGACGTACCCGAACACCGCGTCCGCCGCCACGACCACTTCTTCGACCAGGGCGGCACCTCGCTCGCCGCCGTCCGGCTCGCGATCGCCCTCGACCGCGCGGTGGACCTCACCGACCTCACCCGCCACCCGGTCCTCGCCGACCTGGCCCGCACGGTCGACGAACGCGAGACCGCACCGGCACCCGCTTCCAGCGGTCCGCGCCGCCCGGACCGCAGGACCACGACGTAGACCGCACGGCCCGGACCACACGGCCAGGACGCCACCGATAGAGCCCACCGCCTCACCGCCTCCGGAAGGAGACCGAGATGCCGTCCTCGATCCCCCTGTCGCCGCCCGGCGTCGACCTGCGGCCCGGCAGACCTCCCGTCCTGCGCGCCGACCTCACCGGCGACGCGGTGAGCTGGGCCGCCGAGCACCGGGACGCGCTGCGCGCCGCCGTCGCCGAGCACGGCGCGGTCCTCGTCCGCGGCCTCGCGCTCGCCGACCCGGACACGGCCGGGGCCGTCCTGCGCGAACTGGCCGGCGGCCCGCCCATGGCCGAGAAGGAGGCCTTCGCGGCCCGGCGGACCTACTCCGACGGCGTGTACTCCTCCGCCAAGTGGCCGCCCAGCCAGCCCATGTGCATGCACCACGAACTCAGCTACACCCTGGAGTTCCCCGGGCTGATGCTGTTCGCCTGCCTCGAAGCGCCCGCCGCCGGCGGAGCCACCGCCCTCGCCGACGCGCCGACCGTCCTCGGCGCGCTGCCCACCGACCTCGTCGAACGGTTCCTGCGGCAGGGCTGGCTCCTCACCCGCACCTACAACGAGGACATCGGCGCCTCCCTCGCCGACTCCTTCGGCACCGAGGACCGCGCCGCGATCGAGGCCCACTGCCGCGCCTGCGCCATCGCCTTCGAGTGGCAGCCCGACGGCGGACTGCGCACCCGGCAGCGCCGCAGCGCGGTCGTACGCCACCCGCTCACCGGCCGGCGCTGCTGGTTCAACCAGATCGCCTTCCTCAACGAGTGGACCCTCGCCCCCGAGGTTCGCGAGTACCTGGTGGACGTCTACGGCGCCGACGGGCTGCCCTTCAACACCCGCTACGGGGACGGCTCACCCCTGGAGGAGGACACCGTCCGCCTGCTCAACGAGGTGTACGAGGCGCACACCGTGCGCGAGCCGTGGCAGTCCGGCGACCTCATGCTCGTCGACAACGTCCGCACCGCCCACAGCAGGGAGCCCTACGAGGGGCCGCGCGAGGTGCTCGTAGCGATGGCGGACCCCGTCCGGCTGGCCGACTGCTCGCCCACCGTGGAGGTGACCCCCGTATGACGGCTCCCCGCGACGACGCGACCCCGGCGGCCGTGCCGCCGTTCGCGGTCGTCCCCGGCGCACAGGTCCGCCGCGCCCTGCGCGGGCGGGAGAAGCAGATCGTGGAACTCGTCGAGGCCGTCTACCGGCTCCACGACGCCGGCGACACGGTGAACCCGCCGTCGAACTTCCTGCGCTTCCCCGACCGACCCACCTCGCGGATCATCGCGCTGCCCGCCTCGATCGGCGGGGAGACACCGGTGGACGGACTGAAATGGATCTCCAGCTTCCCGCAGAACGTGACGGCCGGCGTGCCGAGGGCGTCGGCGGTGCTCATCCTCAACGACCACGACACCGGCTACCCGTTCGCGTGCATGGAGGCCTCCATCGTGAGCGCCACCCGCACGGCGGCGTCCGCGGCGCTGGCCGCGGACCGGCTCAGCGCCGGCCGGCCCCGCCCGGCCCACGTCGGGTTCATCGGCTGCGGCCTGATCGCCCGCTACGTCCACACCTTCCTCACCGGCACCGGCTGGTCCTTCGACGCCATCGGCGTCCACGACCTGTCCGCCGACAGCGCGAACGGGTTCCGCGGCTACCTGGAGCGCTCCGGCGCCCCGGGCGACATCGTCGTGCACGACAGCCCCGAGGCCCTGATCCGCGCGAGCGACCTGGTCGTCTTCGCCACCGTCGCCGGCCGGCCGCACATCCACGCGCCCTCGTGGTTCGCCCACCACCCGCTCGTACTGCACCTGTCCCTGCGCGACCTCGCCCCCGAGGTCGTGCTCGCCTCGGCCAACCTCGTCGACGACGTCGACCACTGCCTGACCGCGCAGACCTCCGTCCACCTCGCCGAACAGCTCACCGGCCGACGCGACTTCGTCACCGGGACGCTGGCGGACGTGCTGGCCGGACGCCTCACGCCCCCGACGGACCGGACGACGGTGTTCTCGCCCTTCGGCCTCGGAGTGCTCGACCTCGCGGTCGGCAAGTACGTCCACGACGAGGTGGCCGCCTCCCAGGAGCTGCACATCGTCGACGACTTCTTCCACGAACTGAACAGGTACGGATGAACAACCATCCGGCCCCGGGCCGACCTTCAACCCGCGGAGGCCATCGTGTCAGTCATATCGGACCCCTACACCTTCAACGAGGAGGACCTCTACGTCGATCTCCGATCGGTGCTGGGAGGCGAACTCTTCCTGAAGTGCGAGGGCTTCAACTTCGCCGGGTCCATCAAGCTGAAGCCCGCCACGGAGATGGTGGAGGCCGCCGAACGGCAGGGAGCCCTGACATCGCGGTCCGTCCTGCTCGAGTCCTCCTCCGGGAACATGGGCGTCGCCCTCAGCACGATCGCCGCGAGCAAGGGCTACCCGTTCCTGTGCGTCACCGACTCCCGCTGCAACCTGTCCACCCGGCTGCTGATGGAGGCCCTCGGCGCACACGTCCACGTCATCACCGAACCGAGCGCCCACGGCGGTTTCCTGCGCGCGCGGATCGACTACGTCCGCACGCTCTGCGCCTCGGACGACCGCTACCTGTGGCTCAGCCAGTACACCAACCCCGGCAACTGGCAAGCCCATTACCACCAGACGGCGCCCGCCATCGCCCGCTCGTTCCCCCGTCTGGACGTGCTGTTCATCGGCGCCGGCACCACCGGCACCCTGATGGGCTGCGCACGCTGGTTCCGCGAATGGCACCGCCCCGTCCGCATCGTCGCCGTGGACAGCGTCGGCTCGGTGACCTTCGGCGGCGAGGCGGGCCGCCGGATGCTCCCCGGCCTCGGCATGAGCGTCCGCCCCCCGCTCCTCGACGAGGGGTACGTCGACGAGGCCGTCCACGTCGAGGAGGCCGACACCATCCGCGCCTGCCGTCGGCTGGCCCGGCGCGGCTTCCTCTTCGGCGGCTCCACCGGCACCGTCGTCAGCGGGGCGATGGACTGGCTGGCCCGTCACGGCACACCCGGCCTCACCGCCGTGGCCATCGCCCCCGACCTCGGCGAGCGCTACCTCGAAACCGTCTACCAGGCCAACTGGGTCCAGGCCCTCTACGGCGAGGACGTCCTCGGCCCCGTCGAGCCCGACGCCGCCGGCTCCCTGGCCGCCCGCACCGCGCCCCCCGCCGCCTCCCCCGACCTGTGGACCGGCCGCTCCTTCCAGGACGACGAGACCTGGACCGGTTCCCGGACGGCGGACTCCGCGCCCCTGCGAGATGCGGTCGACGGCCGTGCCTCACAGACTGTGAGGAGGGACACATGAACCCGGCGGCGAGGCCGGGGCAGGCGCGCAGGCGGGAGAGGGTGTGGCGAAGCGACAAGCCTCCTGGGCCCAGCACATCGGTGCCTCCGAGGCCGACCGACTGCTGCTGTCCGTGGCCGAGGGCAGCCAGGACGCCTTCACCCGTCTGTACGACGCGGTCGCCGGCCCGATCTACGGAATCGCCTGCCAGGTCCTGCGGGATCCGGCCCGCGCCGAGGAGGTCGCCCAGGAGGTCATGCTGGAGGTGTGGCAGACAGCCCCCCGCTACCGGCCGGAGAGCGGGCACGCCATGACCTGGATGATGACCATCGCCCACCACCGCGCCGTCGACTGCGTCCGCACCGTGCGCCGGGCCGCCGAACGCGAACGCGCCGTCTCCCAGCGGGAATCGGTGCCCGCCTTCGACGACGTCGCGGAAGCCGTGGAGGCGCTCGGCGAACGCGAGGAGCTCCGCACCTGCCTGCGGCAGCTCACCGCCGAGCTGTTGCAACCGGTGCTGCTCGTCTACTACCGGGGCCTGACCCACGCGGAGGTCGCCTCAGTCCTGTCCCTGCCGCTGGGCACCGTCAAGAGCCGTCTGCGCAGGGCACTGACCCATATGCGGCAATGCCTGGGAGCCCCCCGATGACGAAGGACGACGCGAACGACCTCACCGGCGCCTATGCCATGGACGCGCTGGACCAGGAGGAACGGGAGGCCTTCCGCCGTCACTGCGCCGAGTGCCCCGAGTGCGCCCGAGAGACGGCCCGTCACCAGGAGGCCGCCGCGTGGCTCGCCCTCGCGGCCTCCCGCCCGCCGCCGGAGTGCCTGAAGGTCCGCGTCCTGGCCGAGGCGGCGCGTACCCCACAGTTCCCCCCGTTGCCCCCGGCCGACGACGCGACGCCGTCGGGCGGGGGAGGATCGGCAGGCGGCGGGACGAGCGGGGGAGGGACGACGGGGGGCGGGGCGAGCGCCGTCGTCGACGACCCCGGTGACTGCTACGTCGCCCGCGAGCCCGTGGTCTGACGCCTCGGCGTCGCCGGTGTAGTCCATGTCACTCCCGCTCCTGACGCGTTCGCGCTGCCCGGAGGGCCCCGACCGGTAACGTTCAGGCCGTCGGCACGAGCCGGCGGCCGGGAGCGGTCAGCGCTCACGAGCAGTTCGAGGAGTCGGGGCGTCAGTGGTGGTACGTCGCATGGCCGCAGCCGTGGTGCTGCTCGCCGCGGCCGTCCTGCTGCACCTCGGCACACCGCACCACTTCTTCGCCGCCCCGGTGAACCCGGTGGCGGCGACGGCCGTCGCGGGCGACACGGAAAGCATGCCGCGGACCGGCGCCGCCGGCCCCGAGAGGTCCGGCGCAGGACAGCGGCCCGTGGCCGCGGCGCTGCACGGCGGCGCCCTCGGCGCCCCGCACCACGAGTCCCAGGCCGACGCCCTCGTCCTGCCCCCTCGCTCCGGCCACCCCGAGGGGACGCCCGCGCTCACCGCCGACGTGAGCGCGGACGTGGTCCCCGTTGCCTCGGCCGCGTTCGGCCCCGCGCCCTCCCGTGCCGCGCGGGACGTCCATGACCCGGGCGGCGGCCGGGCACCCGCGCTGAGCGCCCTGCAGTCCTTCCGCCGCTGAGCCGTCGGACTCCGCTTCCGGCGTCCGCGCGCCCGCGCCCCCCTCGCAGTCCCCGCCTCCCACGGCCGTGAGACGTGCCCCAGGCCCTCCCGCCGCGTCTCGGTGACCTGCTGAGGTGAGACCCCGGGTGACATCCCCTCTTGGATGACATGCCGACGTGACATACCGGGGTGAACGCCGCATCCCGTTCATCCGTACCCCCTGCAACAGCCGCCCCTGCCCGCCCCCACGGGCGGACCCCCACCTGATACGGAGAGGCACGTGCCACGACAGCCGCAGCGAGGACGCACCGGCCGGACCCCGCATTCCGCCCGCTCGATACGCGGCGCAGCCCTCGCCCTGAGCCTCGCCCTGCTGCCCCTGGCCACGGCGTGCAGCGGCGCCGACGGCGGCACGGACAAGAACGCCGCCGGCGACGGCGACCCGTCGAAGATCTCCGCCGCCCCCGCGGCCGGCGTCGTGGCGCCCGCCAAGGTCGAGGTCATCGCCGGCCTCACCGGCTGCACGCCCAAGATCCGCATCGAGGCGGACGAACTGCGCCAGGGCGTCTGCCACACACCCGAGATCGACTACCTCATCACCACCTTCCCCGAGGACCGGTTCACCGAGGCCTGGCTGGACTCCGCGGCCATCTACGGCGGCACGTACCTCGTCGGCACGCGGTGGATCGTCAGCGCGAAGGAGCCCGAGATGCTGGAGCGATTCCGCACCAAGCTCGGCGGAACGATCCGCCGACTGGGCGGAGTCGGCCCCACCACGGCCCCGTCCACCGGCCCCACCACGGCCCCGTCCGCCGCGCCGAGCGCGTCATGACGGCCGCCGTCGCCCCGGCGGTGCGCCGAGCGTCCCGGTCGCGGCTGACCGTCCTCCTGCTCCTGGCGGGCGCCGTGCTCGCCCTCCTCGTCGGCGGCGCGAGCCCCGCCTCCGCCCACTCGACGCTCGTCCGCGCCGTCCCCGCCGACTCCTCGGTGATCAAGACCGTGCCCGAGCGGATCACCCTCACCTTCTCCGAGACCGTCAGCCTCTCGGCGGGCTCGCTGCGCGTGCTCTCCCCGGAGAGCCTGCGCGTCGACGAAGGGCCGGTGCGGCACGCGCCCGGCACCGCCGACACCGCCGAGGTGACGCTGGCCGACAAGCTGCCCGACGGCACCTACACCGTGGGCTGGCGGGTCGTCTCCGCCGACGGCCACCCGATCTCCGGCGCCTTCACCTTCTCGCTGGGCCAACCCTCCTTCTCCACCGCCGTGCCGGCCTCCGACTCCCCTGACGGCACCGCCGCCTCCCGCCTCTACGACGCGGTCCGCTACGTCGCCTACGGCGGCCTGGCCCTGCTCATCGGCGTCACCCTGTTCGTGGCGGCGTGCTGGCCGGCCGGCGCGGGCCTGCGTCCGCTGCGCAGGCTGCTGACGGCCGGCTGGGCGACGCTGACCACGGCCACCGCCTTGCTGTTGCTGTTGCGCGGCCCGTACGAGTCGGGCGGCAGCCTCGCCTCCGCCTTCGACCCGTCGCTCCTCGAGGGCACGATCACCGGCAGGACGGGGTCGGCCCTCGGCGCGCGGCTGGTCCTGCTCGCCGCGGTGGGCGTCGCGCTGAGGAAGTACGGCGCCCGGCTCGGCGACGCGATGGCCGCCGGTGTCCGGGTCGCGGGCGCGCTGACCGCCGTCGCCCTCGCCCTGACCTGGGCGGCCGCCGAACACGCCTCCGCCGGCATCCAGGTCCCGCTGGCGATCCCCGTGTCCGTGCTGCACCTGCTGGCCATGGCGGTGTGGTGGGGCGGCCTGGCCGCGCTGGGGGTCGCCCTGTACCGGACGCCCGCCGACTCCGAGGTGCCGGCGCCGGCGGTGGCCCGTTTCTCCCGGCTGGCGTTCGCCTCGGTCGTGGTCCTGGTCGTGACCGGCCTCTACCAGTCCTGGCGCCAGGTCGGCTCGCTGGACGCCCTCAGCACCACCGACTACGGCCGGCTTCTCACCCTGAAGGCCGGCGCCGTGGTCCTGGTGCTCACGGTGGCCTCCTTCTCCCGCCAGCTGACCGGCCGGCTCCTGAAGCCGGAACCGGCGCGGACGGACAGGGAGAAGGCCCCCGAGGCGGCCCGCCGGAAAGTGGCGGAAACCGTCCCGGCGGGGCCGCCGGCCGACGCGCCCTCCGATGCCGCCGCCCCCGCCTCCGCCTCCGTCGACGCGGATGCCGACGCCACCGCCCCCGTCGACACCGAGCCGACCCCGGCGGCCCCCGCCGAACCGGCGCCTGACCAGCCGGCCCCCGATGAGGCAGCCCCCGACCCCGAAAGCCACCGCCGCTCCCTGCGCCGCTCGGTCGCCTTCGAAGCCGTCCTCGGCGTCCTGGTCCTGGCGATCACCACGCTGCTCACCGGCACCGAGCCCAGCCGGGCCGCCGTCCGCAACGCCGCCATGGCCGCCGAGGCCCATGCGCCGACGGCGCGGATGGTCATGGTGCCCTTCGACACCGGGATCGCCAACGGCAGCGGCAAGGTGCAGATCACGTTCGCCCCGGCGCGCGTCGGAGACAACACGGTGGAGGCCCTGGTGTACGGGGCGGACGGCGGCATCCTGTCGGTCCCCGAGGTCCGGCTCACGCTCACTCACCGCGAGCAGCAGATCGGCCCGCTGGACGTCAGACTCGTCGACCGCAACGGCTACTGGGCCGCCGACCGGCTCCGTCTGGCCCTGCCCGGCGCCTGGACGATGGCGCTCACCGTCCGCCTCACCGACATCGACCAGGTCACCGTCACCCAGGACGTGACGATCCGCCCGGCGCCCGACCTCTGACCACCCGCGGGGTCGCCGGGAGGTCGTCGGTGTGGCCGGGAAATCCGGTGCGCGGTGTCCGGGGTGGGGGCCGTTCGATGGGTACCCGGGCGGCACGGGGCCTGGAACCGCACATTCCTCCCCTGGAGGCGAACATGACCGACCGGACCCATACGACCATGGAGTCGCACCCGGACATCCTGGAGATGCGCGAGCGCCACGAGCGGGCCGAGCGAGCGGCGTCGACCCAGCAGGGCCAAGCCGTCGAGGCGCTGGCCATGCTGACCGGCCTGTACCTGGCCGCATCCGCCTGGATCGCGGGCTTCAACGGCCTCACGACCCTGACCGTGAACAACCTGATCACCGGCATCGCCTACGCGCTGCTGCTGAGCGGCTTCGGGCACGCCTACGAACGCACCCACGCCCGTGCCTGGGCGGCCGTCGTACTGGGCGCCTGGACCATCATCGCGCCGTGGGCGGTGGCCGGAGAGGTGGACACCACGCGCACCGTCGTCAACAACATCATCGTCGGGGTCATCGCTCTGCTGCTCGCCCTCGCGGCGGCCATGGCGGCGGGCGACACCGACCGGGGCGGTCGCGGCCGTTCCACCCGGATGACCCGCGACATGACACGGTGAGCCGGCCTCGCCGTAGGCGTTCACCCCGGTTGCTCCCCGTCCAGGCCGTTTGTCCAGGGCCGGGCGGGGAACCCGGCGGCCCATGAGCGCAATGCAGCGTCGCCGTCGGACGAAGCAGAACCGGATGCTGGGGCTCCTGGACCGCCTGGAGCGCGAACCGAGGGCCGATCGGCTGATCGACACCCTCCAGTCGGGGATCCGCTCCCTGCCGCTCGGGCGCGGCCGGGACCTGCTGCACGGCAGGTGGCTCGGGCATCCGGTCCATCCGCTGCTGGTGCAGGTGCCGGTGGGCAGCTGGATGTCCGCGGCCGTGCTCGACATGCGGCCGGGCCGCTCCCGGGAGGCCGGCCTGCTGGTGGGCGTCGGCCTCGCCGCGGCGGCTCCCGCCGCCCTGTCGGGGGCCGTGGACTGGGCCGAACTCCATCGCGAGCAGTCACGCGTGGGACTCGTCCACGCCATGGCCAACTGGACGGCCGTGGGCCTCTACGCGACCTCCCTCGTGTGCCGCGTCAAGGGCCGCACGGCAGCCGGCCGCGCCTACGGCTTCCTGGGGCTGACGGCGGTCGGGATCGGCGGCATGCTCGGCGGGCACCTGGCCTACCGTCAGGCCTCCGGCGCCAACCACGCCGAAGAGGTCCCGCACGTGATCCGGGACACCTGGCACCGCGTGGGCGCGGTCGCCGAGTTCCCGGCCGGCGAGCCCGTCCGGCGCGTCGTGGACGACGTGCCGATCCTGGTCGTCCGCGAGACCGGCGGAGAGATCCACGCGCTCGCCGAACGGTGCAGCCACCTCGCCGGCCCGCTGTCCGAGGGCACGGTCGCCGACGGGTGCGTCCAGTGCCCCTGGCACGGCAGCGTCTTCCGTCTCTCCGACGGCTGGAACGTCCGCGGCCCCGCCACCGCGCCCCAGCCCGCCTTCGACACCCGCGTCCTCGACGGCCATGTCGACGTGCGCCTGCGGCGCCACGGCCCGCGCGAGGCGAACGGCAAGTGGAGCGGGAAGGCGACGGAAGGCACGCAGGGGCGCTCCGGCTGACCGCCGCTCCAAGGGCGGCCCGAGCCTCGTTCGTGGGCGCCTGAGCGGTTCGCGCCGCGGACTCCTCCGGGTGAGTTCACCCGGGGCCCCGAGTCTCCACCGTCGTCGTGATCCGCGTGAGGGCCGGCGTGCGCGGCACCGATCCGAAGCCGAAGCGGACGGGCGGTTCGACGGGGGCCGCCGTGCCCAGGTCGCCGCCCTCGAAGGACGCCGACACGCCGTGGATCGGGCGCAGGTCCCGCGCCCCGTACCAGGCGCGAAGACCCGACGCCCCCCGGCCGCGCGTGCGCACGCCGGGCAGCAGGACGCGGGCGACGCTGTCCGTGAGCGCGATCCACTCCGGCCGGCCGGCGAGGACGCCGGGCACCGCCCGCAGCAGGCACCCCAGGAGCCCCCGCCGCCCGGTGACGAGACGCAGCTCCAGCGAACCGGCGGACACGGTCCAGATGTCGCCGGCGACCCGCACGTCGACGGGGGTGACCTCGACGGCGTCGAACGTGTACGTCGCGCTGACGAAGTCCGCCGTCCGCCGCGTGGGCGCCAGCAACAGGCGCCGCCCGTCGGCCCGTTCGAGCATCACGTCGCTGAACGGGCCGAACGGTGAGCGCTGCCAGTGCCCCAGCACGATCCGTGTCCCGGACGACGTGCCGACGCCCGCGATCCAGCCGTCGAAGCGCAGCCGGGGCCGCCGCCGGGGGACACCGCCGGGTCCGCGCACGACCCGCCGCACCGCTTCGCGGCCTGTGCTCACGGGGTCGTGCTCTCGACGGAGATCAGGTCCGTGACCGCCCGGAGGCCTCCGGCGGCGAGGGCCGTGCGCTGCCGGTCCGCTCCCGTGCCGTCCTGGAGCAACCGGTGGATCAGGGCCGTCACCTCACGGGTGTCTCCGGCCGCCTCCAGCGCCGGGGCGATACGCCGCACCAGCTCGTAGAGGACGTCGCCGGCCCTGGCCCGCCCGCCCGCGGGATCGATCAGGGTGTCGCTCAGACCGTGCCGGGCCGCGTGCCACATCGCGGCCTGGAGCAGCTCCGGGGCGCAGTCCGGCGCGGGCGCCCCGGCGGCGGCCTCGACGAGCGCGGTCTCCGCAAGGGCCCGGACGATCCCGGCGAACATCACCGCGTCGTCCGCCCGCAACTGGACGTCCAGGCACCGCACCTCCACCGTGGGGTAGCGGTCCGACAGCCGCGCCTGCCAGTACAGCTGGCCGCTGTCCGAGATCAGACCGCTGTCCTGCAGCCGCCGCACCCGCCGGTCGTAGTCCGCGGCGTCGCGGAAGAACGGAGGGACCCCGCTCACCGGCCACCTGCTGAAGATCACCGTGCGCCAGCTGGCGAACCCCGTGTCATGGCCGTCCCACAGCGGCGAGTTCGCCGACATCGCCGTCAGCGTCGGCAGCCACACCCGGATCCGGTTCAGCACCTGCACGCCCGCATCCCGGCTCGGCACGGCCACATGCACATGCATGCCGTCGACCAGCTGCTCCGCCACCAACTGGGGCGCCTGGACAGCCATGGCGCGGTAACGGGCGTGGTCGGTGACGGCCACCGGCCTGCCGTGGCGCAGCGGCGGCGTCCCGCAGGCCGCGATCCGGCAGCCGTGCGCCTCGGCCGCGGCCCCGAGCGCGTGCCGCAGCCGCAGCAGATGCCCTCCTACCTCCTCCAGGTCGCCACAGACCGGCGTGGCCACCTCGACCTGCGCCTGGAGCAGCTCGCACTGCACCTCCTGGTCGGCCGCGAGCGACCCCAGCCCCGCGGCGACGCGCACCTTGTCCGCGTGGGGCACCGGCAGGCCCGTGACCGGGTCGAGCAGCAGGTACTCCTCTTCCACACCGATCGTCGTCATCGGCCGCCTCTGTTTCCGACCCTCCAGGGGCGCACACCCCTGGGTGCACCGAGTGCCGCGCTCGCATCCACGGCAAACCATGACCATGCGGTCGAACCGTGGTTCGTGCCAGGTGGGGGTTCCATCGAGAGCCGAGAGTTTCGAAGGTCATACGGGTGTGAAGCAGAACAAAACAGTCACTCGGTTGCGGAAAGGATAAATCTCTGCATGCAGGGCTGGGAGGCGTGGCCGATGAGTGACACGATCCAGGGCGACACGACGAGATTGCAGCAGACCGGTGAGACGGCCAAAGCGGAGGCTTCGGCCACGGCCGGCCAGGCCAAGCAGGCTGCCGGGCAGGTCGCCGGCGCAGCCGTGGACCAGGCCAAAACCGTGGCGGGTGAAGCGCGACAGCAGGTCGGCGCCATGGCAGGCGACCTGCGGAGCCGCGCGATGGACGAGGTCCAGGGGCAGGCTCGGCGGGCCGCCGGCAAGCTGCACCACTGGGCGGACGACCTGGCCGGACTGGCCGACAACGCCCCGGGCGACTCACCCGCACGCAGTCTCGCGGCCCAAGCGGCGGACGGCGGACACCGGGCTGCCGACTACCTGGAGAAGCAGGGGGTCCAAGGCGTCCTCTCCGACGTGCAGGGCTTCGCCCGCCGTCGTCCGGGCGCGTTTCTGGGCGGCGCCCTGCTGGCAGGGATGGCCGTCGGCCGGCTGATGAAGGTGGCGGCCAAGGCCGACACGTCCTCAGGCGCCGGCACGTCGTCCGGGACAGGACGGCGGGAACTCGCCGCCGACACACAGCAGATGACGCTGGGCGAGCCGGCCACGGCGGTCCCGGCCTCTTCCGTCACGGACGTCGCACAGACCGCCACGCCGGCGGCGCCCGCCGTCCCGGAGTACCCGCCGTCCGTCGGCGCGCCCTCCGGCGACGCGCCTGGCCGGCCGGGGGTGTGAACCATGACCTCTCTTCCGTCCCATCCGGCGCCGACGCGCAGCGGGGACGACTCGGTGGGCGAACTGCTGTCCGTCGTCACGTCGAATGTGCAGACCCTGTTCCGCCAGGAGGTCGAACTCGCGAAGGCCGAGGTCAGGCAAGAGGCGACCAAGGCGGGCAAGGCCGCCGGCATGTACGGCGGCGCCGGTTTCGCCGGATACATGGTGCTCCTGTTCCTGTCACTGGCCGCCGTGTTCGGCCTGGCCGACGTGATGGACGGGGGCTGGGCCGCTCTGATCGTCGCCGCCGTGTGGGCGGTGATCGCGGCCGTCCTCTACGCGCGGGGCCGCACCCGCATGCGCGCCGTGGCGCCCAGACCGGAGCAGACAGTCGAGACGATGAAGGAGAACGCGCAATGGGCACGTCACCCGACCAGATGAGGGCCGAGATCACCGCCACCAGGGAGCGGCTGTCCGCGGACGTGGACCGGCTCGCGGACCGGGCCAGCCCGCGTCGCGTGGCGCGTCGCCGCGCCCGCAGGATGCGCGGCGCCGTCTCCGGCGTGCGCGAGAGGGTCATGGGAACGGCCGCACACACCGCCCACGAGGTCGCGAGCGGCGCCCAGTCGGCGGCCGGTTCGCTGCAGGAGGGCACCCGGCAAGCGGCCGGCACGGCGCGCGACGCGGCAGGCCAGACGGGCGAAGCGGTACGGCAGGCGCCGGACGAGGCGATGCGCCGCACGCAGGGCAATCCGCTGGCGGCCGGAGTGATCGCCTTCGGCGCCGGCATGCTGGCGTCCTCGCTGCTCCCGGCCTCCCAGGCGGAGCAGGAGAAGGCCGCCGACCTCATGGAACGCGGTGGCGAGGCACTGGAGCCGCTGAAGGAGGCCGCCGCCGACTCCGCGCAGAACCTGCGGGAGGGGGCGAAGGACGTCGCGCAGGGCGCCATGGAGGAAGTGAAGGGCACCGCCCAGGAAGCCGCCCGCACCACGCAGGACGAGGCCCGCGACCAGGCGGCCGAGCTCAAGGATCAGGCGCGCCGGTCGGGTGGTCAGGTCGCCGACGAGGCACGGGGGCAGGGGGGAACCGGCTGAACCCCGCACAGCCGTCGGCGTCGGGCGTGCGCACCACGCGCCCGGCGCCGCTCGCCGGCGGTCGTGACGGGGCGGGAGGACATCGCCAGGTGCCGGCAGCCGCGCACAGGCGTAGCGTCCACATGTGGGTGAGGCGGGGTATGCGTGGGTGAGGAGAACGCCTCATCACGCTGGAGGTGCCGTGTGACCGGCCCGGACATTTCCGGGGCCGCCGTCGCCGACGCGCTCGACGCCGCGTTGGCGGAGACGGTCCGCAGGACGGGCGCGTCCATCGGAGCCCTGTACCTGCTCGCGCCCGACGAGCAGGTGCTCTGTCTCGACGTGCTGTGTGGGGCGCCCGCCGACTTCGCCACGCCGTGGACCAGGGTGCCGACGGCGTCGCCCGCGCCGGTGGCCGACGCCGTCCGGGAGGGCCGCCTGGTGTGGATGGCCGGCCAGGGGGAGCTGGCCCACTCCTACCCCCGCACGGCGATGGCGCTGCCCTACCCCCTGGCGCTGGCCGCCGCCCCGGTCACCGGCGTCCGCACCTGGGGGTCGCTGCTGCTGATGTGGCCGTCCACGCACCCGCCCCGGATGACCCGGCGGGAGGAGAACCACATCCTCGCGAGCTGCCGCCGGCTGGCCCGCCTGCTGGAGGAAGCCCTCGACCACGGCAAACCGCCGGCCTGCGCCCGGCCCCCGCGTGCCCTGCCCGCGGAAACCGGGCTGCGGTCGGGCTCCGAGGCGGCCGCCGCCGACCTCGTGGAACGCCTGCCGGGCGGCAGCTGCGCCCTGGACCTGCAAGGGCACTTCACCTACCTCAGCGACGGCGCCTGCGAACTGCTCGGCCGGGACGCCGGCCGACTGCTGGGCACACTGCCCTGGCGGAGCCTGCCCTGGCTCGACGACCCGACCTACGAGGACCGCTACCGCGCCGCTGTGATCAGCCGCGCACCCGTCGCCTTCACCGCCTGCCGCCCGCCCGACCAGTGGCTGGACTTCCACCTCTTCCCCGACGCCAGCGGCATCAGCGTCCGCATCGTCCCCAACGGCGACCCCCCGCCGGCCTCGCCCGCCTCCCACCATCCCGCTCAGCCGGCCGCGCCGGCGCGGGCCGGCCGGCTCTACCAGCTCACCCATCTTGCCGCCGCGCTGACCGAGGTCGTCGGCGTCCAGGACGTCGTCGACCTGGTCGCCGAGCAGATCATGCCCGCCTTCGGCGCCCAGGGCCTGGTCCTGTCGAGCGCCGAGGCCGGCCGGCTGCGGATCACCGGGTACCGGGGCTATGCCCCCGAGGTCATCGAACGGCTCCAGGGCCTGCCGCTGGGCACCTCGTTCACCCCCGCCGGCCGCGCCCTGAGCAGCGGCATCCCCGCGTTCTTCACGAGCCCCGAGGACATGCGGCGCATCTACCCCGAGGCTCAGCAGGTGAGCGGCAAGAAGGCCTGGGCCTTCCTCCCCCTGATCATCTCCAGCCGGCCCGTCGGCATCTGCGTCCTGTCCTACGACGAACCCCGCGAGTTCCCGGCCGAGGACCGCGCCGTCATGACCTCGCTCGCCGGGCTCATCGCCCAGGCCCTGGACCGCGCCCGCCTCTACGACGTCAAACACGAGCTCGCCCACGGCCTCCAGCAGGCCCTCCTCCCGCGCGACCTCCCCGTCGTCCCCGGACTGGACGTCGCCGCCCGCTACCTGCCCGCCACCCACGGCATGGACATCGGCGGGGACTTCTACGACCTGATCCGGCTCGGTGACACCGCCGTCGCCGCCGTCATCGGCGACGTCCAGGGCCACGACGTCGCCGCGGCGGCCCTGATGGGCCAGGTGCGCACCGCCGTCCACGCGCACTCGGTCGCCGGCGACCCGGACACGGTCCTGTCCGGCACCAACCGCCTCCTCACCGACCTCGGTCCCGACCTGTTCACCAGCTGCCTCTACGCCCACCTCGACTTCGCCGCGGGCCGCGCCACACTGGCCAGCGCCGGCCATCCGCCGCCGCTGGTGCGCCGGGCCGACGGCGACGCCCGGCCGTTGGACGTCCCGCCCGGCCCACTGCTGGGCATCGACCCCGACGCCGCCTTCCCCGTCACCGAAATGCCGCTCACCGCCGGGCTGATGCTCGTCCTCTACACCGACGGGCTGGTCGAACGGCCCGGCCTCGACCTGGACGAAGCCATCGCCGGCCTCGCCCACCACCTCGCACAGGCCCGCGAACGGGAGCTCGACCCGCTCGTGGACACGCTGCTCGCCCGGGCCGGCGTCGGCGCGCAACGCCTCGACGACGTCGCGCTTCTGGCGCTGCGGCTCGCCGGCGGGTGACGGCCGGGCGTCACAGTAGGGGGCGGACAGCGTCGGATAGGCTATGACGTGCGTTATATCCAGAGGGGAGCGGAGTCTTGGGCAAACCCAGCGCGCCGTCGCGTGAACGTATCGTGGCCGGCGCCGCCGATCTGATCAGCAGGCGCGGCCTCAACGCCACGAGCATCCGTGATCTGGCCAAACACGCCGGAGCACCGCTCGGCTCGACCTACCACTACTTCCCGCAGGGCAAGGGGCAGCTGGCCACGGAGGCCGTGCGGTACGCGGGGGCGGCGGTCACGCGCGTCCTGCGCCAGGAACTGGACGCGGGCCCGGTCGCGGGACTGCGGGCCTTCCTGGCCCTGTGGCGCGGCATCGTCGTCGACAGCGGCTTCCGCGCGGGCTGCCCGGTGCTGGCCGTCTCCGTCGAGGAACCGCAGACCGACGAGGTCCCGCCCGCCCTCCTCGCAGCCGCCGAGGCGTTCGAGGACTGGGAGCGGCTGCTCGCCGACTCGCTGCGCGGACAGGGGGTCGACGCCGACCGGGCCGACGGCCTCGCGGCCCTCGTGGTGGCGTCCGTCGAGGGCGCGACCGCGATGTGCCGCGCCAAGCGCGACGCGCACCCCCTGGACCAGGTCGCACAGCAGCTCGAAACGCTGATCGAGGGGGCGCTGGCTCCCGCGACGTGAGGCGGCGTGAGACGGCGTCAGCCGCCCGGCGGCCCGGACCGGTCGAGGATCATGTCGAGCGCGCGTGTCCCGTCGGCCTCGGTGAACGCGCCGACGGTCCGAAAGCCCTGCTTCTCGTAGAAGCGGACGGCGCGCGCGTTGTCGGCGAGGACGCCGCCCCACAGGATGATCCGCGTCCTGCCGAAACGCCGGGCGACGTCCGCGACGAGCGGGAAGACCAGGGTGCCCACGCCCCTGCCCTGGTGGTCGTCGGCCAGGGTCGGGCCGAAGCGGCAGTCCGCCGCCGTCAGAGCGATGCCGGCCTCGCTGTAGCGGGCGATGTCCGACGGGTGCAGATCGAGGGCCAGTTCCAGCAGGCCGACGATCCTGCCGGACCCCACCTCGTCGAGCACCAGCCTGAGCTTGTCGTACCGGGCTATGGCGTCGCACAACTCCCGTGCGAAGGCCAGGTCGTACCCGCCGAACGTGCTGAACCGCCTGGATTCCGGGGACAGTTCCCGCAGAAACTCCGCAAGCCCTTCCACGTCGGCGTGTGTGAGCGGCCGGAAGACGACCTCCGTGCCGTCGCCCAGGCCCACCCGCCGGGTGAGGATCGCGGGCTCGTCGGCGACCTCGGCCAACGTGAGCATCCCGCCCCCTCCGCTCCGCCTCGCCGCGCTTGCGTTCGAGTGCACTCCAACTCCTACAGTGACGCTCCCAGTTGGCCCTACCCGACCCGGAGAAGCGGCATGCGATATCGAGTCCTCGGCACCACCGGCATCGAGGTCAGCACCCACTGCCTCGGCACCATGATGTTCGGCGCCGTCGGCAACCCCGACCACGAGGACTGCGCGCGCATCGTCCACGCCGCCCTCGACGCCGGCGTCAACTTCGTGGACACCGCCGACATGTACTCGGCCGGCGAGTCCGAGGAGATCGTCGGCAAGGCGCTGAAGGGCCGCCGCGACGACGTCGTGCTCGCCACGAAGGTGCACTTCCCGATGGGGGAGGGCCGCAACCGCGGCGGGAACTCCCGCCGTTGGATCCTCAAGGCCGTCGAGGACAGTCTGCGCCGCCTGGACACGGACTGGATCGACCTCTACCAGGTGCACCGTCCCGACCACACCACCGACATCGAGGAGACGCTGTCCGTCCTCAGCGATCTGGTGCGGGCGGGCAAGATCCGTGCGTTCGGCTGCTCCACGTTCCCCGCCGAGGACCTCGTCGAGGCGCACCACGTCGCGGAGCGGCGGGGGCTGATGCGACTGCGCACCGAGCAGCCGCCGTACTCGATCCTCGCGCGCGGTGTGGAGCGGGCGGTGCTGCCCACCGCGCACCGCCTGGGCATGGGCGTGCTGACCTGGGCGCCGCTCGCCTCGGGATTCCTGTCCGGCGCCTACCGTGAGGGCCGCCCCGTCGACCTCACCGCCGGCCGCGCCAAGCTCACCCCGCACCGCTTCGACCCCGCCGTCCCCGGCAACGCCGAGAAGCTCGCGGCCGCCGAGCGACTCGCCCTGCTGGCGGACGAGTCGGGCCGCACCCTGCCGGAGCTGGCCGTCGCCTTCCCGCTGGTGCACCCGGCCGTCACCTCGGTGATCATCGGCCCGCGCACCATGGACCAGCTCACGTCGCTGCTCAAGGGGGCCGATCTGCTGCTCGACGACGAGACGCTCGACCGGATCGACGAGATCGTGGCGCCCGGCACGGACCTGTACCGGGCCGACGGCGTCTGGCAGCCCCGGCCGCTCACCGAGCCCGCGCTGCGCAGGCGTCCGGCCGGCGAGCGGGCGGCCGCGGACTGAGCACGGGCCGGTGAGGGGGCCGGCCCCTGAGGCGTCAGCCGGCGAAGCCGGAGGCGTCGGCGGCGTCCGGGGCGGCGTCCGTGGCCGGCATGTCGCGGATGCCCATGCGCAGGTGCTCCACGTGGTACAGCGCCTGGTCGAGCAGTTCGGCGACGTGCCGGTCGTAGAGGGCGTAGATGATGGAGCGCCCCCGGCGTTCCCCCGTCACCAGGCCGAGGTTGCGCAGCAGCCGCAGCTGGTGGGAGCAGGCGGACGGCTCCATGTCGACGGCGGCGGCCAGGTCCCCGACCGAGCAGGCGCCCTCCTGGAGCCGGGCGAGGATGTGCAGTCGTGACGGGGTCGCCAGGGCCTGGAGGGTGGCGGCGACGTCCGCGGTGCCCACGGCGTCGAGACGCTCGCGGGTGGTCGCGGTGCTGGTGGTGACGCTTCCATGACCCATGGGGGACAGCATACCGACGACATATGAAGACCTGTTCATATGTTCCTGTATGGTGTGGGGGTCCCTGCCGCCATGCCCCGAGGGGTCGATCCGTCATGCCTTCCGCCCTGGACCAGCGCCCCGCCCCGGGCCTGACCGGCCCCCGCCCGAGCCCCGCGCCGCCCGGGCGGCGCACCCGCCTGCTGTCCCTGCCCGAGGCCCGGTGGGCGCTGGCCGCGCTCGCCCTGTTCCTCCCCGCCCTCGCGCTGCACCCGCTCGGCGCGCCCGCGTGGACGTGGGGGCCGCTGTTCGCCGCCGTCTACGTCACCGGCGGCCGGGAGCCGGCCCTGGAGGGGCTGAAGGCCGCACGGGAGGGGACCCTGGACGTCGATCTGCTGATGGTCGTCGCGGCGCTGGGCGCGGCGGCCATCGGTCAGGTGCTGGACGGTGCGCTGCTGATCGTCATCTTCGCCGCGTCCGGCGCCCTCGAAGCCGTCGCCACCGCCCGCACCGCCGACTCCGTGCGCGGACTGCTCGACCTCGCGCCCGACACCGCGACCCGGCTCACGCGGGACGGCGAGGAGACCGTCCCGGCCGACCGCCTGACCCCCGGCGACGTCATCCTCGTCCGGCCCGGCGAGCGGATCGGCGCCGACGGCCGCGTATTGGCGGGGGCCGGCGAGGTCGACCAGGCCACCATCACCGGCGAGCCCCTGCCCGCCCCCAAGGAACCCGGCGACGAGGTCTTCGCCGGGACCGTCAACGGCACCGGCGCCCTGCGCGTCCGAGTCGAACGCGACCCGTCCGACTCCGTCATCGCCCGCATCGTGAAGATGGTCGAGGAGGCCGCCGAGACCAAGGCGCCCACCCAGCTGTTCATCGAGAAGATCGAACAGCGCTACAGCGTCGGCATGGTCGCCGCCACCGTCCTGATCTTCGCCGTTCCGCTGCTGTTCGGCGCCGAGCTGCGGGACGCGCTCCTGCGGGCCATGACGTTCATGATCGTCGCGTCGCCCTGCGCCATCGTCCTGGCGACCATGCCGCCGCTCCTGTCGGCCATGGCCAACGCCGGCCGGCACGGCGTCCTCGTCAAGTCCGCCGTCGTCATGGAACGCCTCGGGCAGGTCGACGCGGTCGCCCTGGACAAGACCGGCACCCTCACCCAGGGCCTGCCCCGCGTCACCGACGTACGACCCCTGCCCGACGGGGGCACGGACGAGGACGAGCTGCTCCGGCTCGCCGCGGCCGCCGAGCACGCCAGCGAGCACCCGCTGGCCCGCGCCGTGACCGAGGCCGCGCGTGGCCGCCGGCTGACCCCGCCCGAGGCGACCGGGTTCCGCTCCGTGCCCGGCTCCGGCGTCACCGCCGCCGTCGCCGGCCGCACCGTGAGCGTCGGCAGCCCCGCCCGGCTCCTGCCCGACGGGCACCCCGCGCGCGCCGCGGCGGAGCGACTGGAGGAACAGGGCCGTACGGCCGTCCTGGTCACCGTCGACGGCACGCCCGCCGGTCTCCTCGGCGTGGCCGACCGGCAGCGCGCCGACGCCGGCCCCGCCACCCGCGGCCTCACCGCCCTGACCGGCCGCCGGCCCGTCCTGCTCACCGGCGACAACCCGCGCGCGGCCCGTCGCCTCGCCGAGGAGGTCGGCATCACCGACGTGCGCGCCGGGCTGCTGCCCCAGGACAAGGTCGCCGCCGTGCGCGAGCTGGAGGGCGAGGGGCGCCGGGTCCTGGTGGTGGGCGACGGCGTCAACGACGCGCCCGCCCTGGCCGCCGCGCACACCGGCGTCGCGATGGGCCGCACCGGCTCCGACCTCGCGCTGGACGCGGCCGACGCCGTCGTCGTCCGGGACGAACTCGCCGCCGTCCCCGCCGTGATCGCGCTCTCCCGGCGCGCACGGCGCCTGGTCGTGCAGAACCTCGTGATCGCGGGCACGTTCATCGCCGTCCTCGTCCTGTGGGACCTCCTCGGCGCCCTCCCCCTGCCGCTCGGCGTCGCCGGACACGAGGGCTCCACCGTCCTCGTCGGCCTCAACGGCCTGCGCCTGCTGACGGAGGGGGCCTGGCAGCGGGCACGCGGAGAGAGCGAGGCGGCTCCACCGGCCGACCGGTGACAGACCAGGGCGTGTTTCGAAAGTCCCTCCCCCCACTGCCCTGAGGGGGTGGGAGGTGCCCCCAGGCTCGCGGCGTCTGGCACGCGCGCTCGCCGCGTTGTCGGGATCGCCCTCGTACGCCCAGTACGAGGGCGACCCTCCGCCTTGCGATCGCACGCTCCCCCACGCTCGAACCGAACTCGCGCGGGAGGTGCCCCCCTCGCCGCCGCGAGCCCGCCCTCCGGGCGGACGACGCTACTTTCGAAACACGCCCTCGCCGGTCAGCCGGCGGGGCCCCCTCCCCGCGGCCGCTGACCGGCCCCGCGTCGTGACCCCGCCCCGCCCCCCGCCCAGTGATCACCCAGTGATCCGTCTCGCACCCCGGCCTCCCGACACCCCGGCCGCCCCGGCGTTACAGTCGCCCTGCACCGCGCCGGGCCTCGCCGGCGGCCCGCGGTCGCCGCATGTCGGGCCGGGGAAGAGGGGGCAGGTATGACCAGCACACAGGAGAACGCGCCCGGCGCCACGACGAGCGCGGTGGACGGGCCGTCGAAACTCGTCGAGCGGGCCGAGCACGGCAGCGGGGCCGGAGCGGCCGGGGAGCCCGGGGGTGCCGGGCGGTCCGACTTCACCGAGCGGGCCGCCCGGATACGGCGGCGGCTCGAACGGCTCATCGGGATCGCGGCCACCGAGGGGAACGCCCTGGTCGTCCTGCGCAACGGGGACGAGATCTTCCCGGCGATGCTGGAGAGCATCCGGTCCGCCGAGCACACCGTCGACATGATGACGTTCGTGTACTGGAAGGGCGACATCGCCCGCCAGTTCGCCGGCGCGCTGGCGGAGAGGGCCCGCGCGGGCGTCAGGGTGAGGCTGCTGCTCGACGGCTTCGGCAGCCGGCTGATCGAGAAGGACCTGCTGGAGGAGATGGGCCGCTCCGGCGTCCAGGTCGCCTGGTTCCGCAGACCGCTCTACCTGTCGCCGCTGAAACAGAACCACCGCTGCCACCGCAAGGTCCTCGTCGTCGACGAACAGGTCGCCTTCACCGGCGGGGTGGGCATCGCCGAGGAGTGGTGTGGCGACGCCCGCAACCCGGGCGAGTGGCGCGACACGCACGTACGGCTCACCGGTCCCGCGGTCGACGGCGTCGCCGCCGCGTTCGCACAGAACTGGGCCGAGTGCCACGACGAGCTGTTCGACGACCGCGACCGCTTCACCGAGCACCGCCCGCAGGGCGACGCCGTCGTCCAGGTGGTGCGCGGCTCCGCGAGCTTCGGCTGGCAGGACATGCAGACCCTGATGCGCGTGATGATCGAGTCCGCCGAGCAACGGTTCCGGCTGTCCACCGCCTACTTCTCCCCGGACGCGTACTTCGTCGAACTGCTGTGCGCCGCCGCCCGCCGGGGCGTGGAGGTGGAGATCCTGCTGCCCGGACCGCACACCGACAAGCGCGTCTGCCAGCTCGCCGGCCAGCACTTCTACGAGGACCTCCTCGCCTGCGGAGTGAAGATCCACCAGTACCAGCCGACCATGATGCACGCCAAGATCGTCACCGTGGACCGCACGGCGGCCCTCGTCGGCTCCACCAACTTCAACCGGCGCTCCCTGGACCACGACGAAGAGGTCATGCTCGCCGTGCTGGACGAACGGTTCACCGCCGCCCTCGACGCCCACTTCGACGAGGACACCGCGGTCAGCACGCCGATCGTGCCCGGCCGCTGGAAGAGACGCCCGCTGCGGCAACGCGCCTACGAAGCCGTCGTACAGCCCATACGCCGCTTCCTGTGACGGCAGGGCTCCCGCGCCTTACCGAATTTTGGGGTGCGGACCCCGACATCCCGGGCAGCCGACCGGCATGACAGCCAGCAACACCACCCGCGGCACGGCGCTCCTGTCCGACCCCCTGCGCAACAGGGGAACCGCCTTCAGCCGGCGCGACCGCGCCGACCTGGGCCTCGACGGGCTTCTCCCGCCCGCCGTCGAAACCCTCGACGAGCAGGCCGACCGTGCCTACGAAGCGTTCCTCGGCTACGACAAGCCGCTCAACCGGCACATCTACCTGCGCCAGTTGCAGGACACCAACGAGGTGCTGTTCCACCGGCTGGTCACCAGGCACCTGGAGGAGATGCTGCCGGTCGTCTACACCCCCACGGTGGGCGAGGCCTGCCGCCGCTTCAGCGAGATCTACCGCAGGCCGCGCGGACTGTTCCTGTCCTACGACGACCGGCACCGCTTCCGGGAGATCCTGCGCAACCGGCCCCACGCCGACGTCGACGTCATCGTCGTCACCGACGGCCAGCGCATCCTCGGCCTCGGCGACCAGGGCGTCGGCGGCATGGGCATCCCGATCGGCAAACTCAGCCTCTACACCGCCATCGGCGGCATCCACCCGGCGCGCACCCTGCCCGTCCTGCTGGACGTCGGCACGGACAACGAGGAGCTGCTGGCCGACCCGCACTACCTCGGCACCCGCCGCCGCCGGGTCACGGGCGACGAGTACGACGAGCTGGTGGAGCTGTTCGTCTCGGCCGTCGAGGCGGAGCTGCCCGGCACCCTCCTCCAGTGGGAGGACTTCGCCACCGCGCACGCCCGCCCGATCCTCACCCGCTACCAGGACAGGCTGCTGACCTTCAACGACGACATCCAGGGAACGGCGGCCGTGGCGCTCGGCGCGCTCACCACGGCGACCGAGATCGCCGGCAGCCGCCTGTCCGACCAGCGCTTCGTGGTGCTCGGCGCCGGATCCGCGGCCGTCGGCGTCGCCGACATGATCCGCGCCGCCCTCGAAGAGGAGGGCCTGTCGGCGGACGACGCCGTCTCCCGCTTCTGGTTCGTCGACGTCGACGGACTGCTGACGGAGTCGAGGTCCGGCCTCACCGGGGAACAGCGAACGTACGCCCGCGACGACGACGAGGTGCGCGACTGGGACGGCGACGGGGCGCCCGGCCTCGCCGAGGTCGTGCGCCGCGTGCGGCCCACCGTGCTGATCGGGCTGTCCACCGCGCACGGGGCGTTCACCGAGGAGATCGTGCGGGACATGGCCGCCGGCTGCGATCGCCCGGTCGTCTTCCCGCTGTCCAACCCCACCTCGCACTCCGAGGCCGACCCCGCCGACCTGGCCCGCTGGACCGACGGGAAGGTGCTGGTCGCGACCGGATCCCCGTTCCCGCCCCTTCGGATCGACGGCCGTGACGTGCCGGTCGCGCAGGCCAACAACGTCTACGTCTTCCCCGCGATCGGCCTCGCCGTCACCGCCGCCCGCGCCACCCGGGTGACGGACCGGATGATGGTCGCCGCGGCCCGAGCCGTGGGCCGCTGCGCCGCCCGTTCCGCACCGGACGACGGCTCCCCGGCGCCCCTGCTGCCGCCGCTGGGCCGGATGCGGGACGCCGCCCGCGAGATCGCCCTCGCCGCGGCCCTCGCGGCCGTCGAGGACGGCGTCGCCCCGAAGGCGACCGAGGACGAACTGCGCACCGCGATCGACGCCGCCCAGTGGACGCCCGACTACGACGACTGAGGGCCGGACATGAGGCGCGGTGGAAAAAGCCGGGTAGGAGGTTTTCCGTCGGGCGGGCGTCCGGCCGAGGCAGTCAGGGAGGACACGGTGGACTGGGACCGGTTCGCGCAGCAGATGGCGTCCATGGCGAGGGACCTCCTGGCGCAGGAGTCGGTCGACGCCACTCTGGAGCGGATCACCGCTTCGGCCACCGAACTGGTCGACGGGTGCGACGCGGCCGGCATCCTCCTGCTGCGCGGATCCGAGGTGGAGACCCTCGCCGCCACCGACCAGCTGGTCGTCGACAGCGACCGGCTGCAGGTGCGGCTGGGCGAAGGCCCCTGCTTCGACGCCGCCCACACCACGACCGGCGAGCGCGTCTTCCGTATCGCCGACTTCACCGCCGAGCAGCCCCGCTGGCCCGCCTACGCCCCCCGCGCCCGCGCCCTCGGCGTGGGCAGCATGATGGGCTTCCTGCTGTTCACCGAGGACGAGGACCTCGGCGCGCTCAACCTCTACTCCCGCCGCCCCGGCGCGTTCACCGAGGCCAGCGAGCTGGCCGGCTGGCTGCTCGCCTCCCACGCGGCGGTCGCCTTCTCCAGCGCCCGCACCCACGCCCAGCTGGAGCAGGCCATCGCCACCCGCCACCTCATCGGCGAGGCCATGGGCATCCTGATGGGCCGTCACCACCTCGGCGAGGAACAGGCCTTCGACGTTCTGCGCCGCTACTCCCAGGAGAACAACCTCAAACTCCGCGACGTGGCCCGCCTCGTCTGCGAGAAGGGCGCCATTCCGTGACCGGGCGAGGCGTTCACTCCCGCGTTCGGGCGCGGACCGGTCCGGGCAGGTGTTCCTCGAGGTGCATGGCGTGCAGGCGGGCGAACTCCTCGGGGTGCGGCACCCGTACGCGGGGTGGCCGCGTGCGCTCCCGTGTACGCGGTGAACCCGGCCACGGCGTCTTCGCGCGAATCCTGTCCAGGGATATCGCGGCCCGTTCGTGAACTCCCTTCGGGTGACTCTCGTGAGAGGCCGCTCGGTGAGGCCGGGAGGGCGACGAACGGGCCGCTTCCGCAGGGGAGTTACCTGCCGTATCCAGCCGCGGTGATGTTCGCCTGTACAGCGTTCTCGGTGGCGTCCGAAGGGTAGCCGGACGTCATCACGCCCTCGTAGAAGGTGCCGGCCGCGCCATGGCTGTTGTCGCCGCCGATGCCGAGGATGATGGCGCCCTCCTTCTTCATCGGGTTGTAGCCCGGCACGTTGGGGCGGACCCCGTTGTAGAAGGTGGCCAGGTTGCCTGACTGCGCGTTGCCGCCGCGGACGGCCCACCGATTGGGGCCGCCCTTGAGGACGGCGGTCAGGTAACGGTGGCTGATCGACGGGTCGTTGGCGTTGTAACGCCGGTTGACCCCCGAGAACAGGCCGTTCTCCAGGTCCGCCATGATCCAGGGGCCGTTGCCCGAGCCGTAGCCCCAGACCTTGTTGTTGCCGAAGTAGATGGCCTCCATGGTGCCGTTGCCGTTGTCGCGGCTGTTGGTCTCGGCGTTGCCGTAGTCGAAGCAGCAGCCGCCGTTGTAGTGCGTGCCGTCGAGGACGGCGTACATGCCCTCCGGCTGGTCGCCCTTGGCGATGCCGTTGGTGTTGTTGTTGCGGTACCCGGTGCCGGGGGCCACGAAGACGCCGTACGCCTTGCGCCCGCCGAGCGTGGTCGGCGCGGCCGTGGCGTTGGCGAGGTTGTCGTAACCGCCCGGAGCCGGACCGGGGAAGCCGCCGGGCGGTGCCTGGGTGAGGCGGTTGCCGCGGCCGGACTGGTCGTAGACCACGGTGATGAGGCAGGTCGTGCGGGCGCAGAAGGAGTCCTGCGCCGCGGCGTTGGCGACCCCGCCCGCACCGAGGACGCCGATGTCCCGGGTGGCGTTGTCCGAGCTGCGCCGCACCTGGTACAGCGGGCCGTTGTACGCCCCGTACAGCGCGCGGGTCGTGCTGTGCGCCGCCACGCAGGGGGTGCCGCCGGCGGCGTAGAGGTCACAGGGCAGCGAGGCGGCGGCGGGTGCGGCCGCGGTGGACGGCGCGGCCGGCGCGGTGCCGGTCAGCATGCCGACGGTGAGCGCGCCGGCCACCGCCGCGGTGAGCAGGAGGTGCCGCAGCGCGCGTGGCCTGGTTCGGTCGGGCATGAGAACTCCCTTGGCAGTGGGGGGTGTTGTTCTCCTCGACGGGGGTGGGGCTCAGAACTGTGTGAAGAACTTCCAGATCTCGCCCGGCACCCAGGTCCGCGAGCCGCTGTCGCCGCCGGCCCCGTCCTGGGGCGCAGCGATGTGGCCCTCGTCGAACGCGGCCCAGACCACGGGGCGTCCGGCCGCGCAGCCCGAGTAGGCGGTCACCCGGTGTGTCCGGCTGCCCTGCGCGGGCTCGGGCGGGTTCTGGGCGGCGCAGCCGTTGTTCCTGACGAACCGGTCGCGCAGGCCGCGTCCGCCGGCCACGCCGAGGACGCCGTCCCGGATGCCGTGGATGCCGAGGTAGGCGACGGGCTGGTTGCCGCCGCTGCATCCGCTGAGCTGTCCGCCGGACTGCACGGCGACCGCGCGGAACACCGTGGGCCGGGAGCAGGCCAGGGCGTAGGTCATGGCGGCGCCGTAGCTGAAGCCGACGGAGAAGCGGCGGGCGGTGTCCACGCACAGCGCCGCGTCGATCTGGCGGACCATGGAGTCGACGAAGGTGAGGTCCTCGCCGCCGGCGTTGCCCCAGCCGTTGCCGAGGCCCTGCGGCGCGATGAAGATGGCGCTGTTGTTCGCCAGCCGCTGCAGGCCGTAGTAGGCCCAGGTCCCGTTCTGCACGGTCCGGCCGGTGGCGACGTCGGTGGAGGTGCCGCCGCGCCAGTGGAAGCCGAAGACCATGCGGTAGGCGCGGTTGCGGTCGTAGTTGTCCGGAACCCGCAGGATGTAGCTGCGGCTCTTGCCGTTGACCTGCAGGGTGTGGGTGCCGCTGGCGAGTCCGGGCGCCTTTCCGCACCCGGCGGTCGCCGCGGGCGCCGCGGCCCCGGCGAGCGCCGCGCGTGGTGCGTTCGTGCCGTCGGTCAGCGCCGTGCCGCCGGTGATCGTGACGAGGGCGAGCAGTCCCGCGACCAGGGCGGGCCATGATGTGGGCTTCGACATCGACATCACTACTCCTTCTCGATGTCCGAGTTTTCGAACGTCACTCGGGGAGTCGGACAGGGAGGATGATTGGGAATCCCGCCGCAATGGTCAATGGCCGTCACCCGGGCCGGTGTTCACGCACGCGACCGGAACTCCGACCTCATCGTGAAAAGCGGCCGTCATCCTGAACGCCGACCGTCATCATGAACGCCACGTCTGTTGAGGGGCGTTCATCCGCGGGGATCGTCGACGTGGGTGTGACACGGGGCCGGCAGCGCAGGACGGCGCCGGTCCGTCAGTGCGGCACGCGCGGCCCGATCGGTCAGCGCGGCTCCTGCTCGAAGCCGCCGGAGCGCAGGTGCTCGCGCAGCCAGCGCTCGGTGTTGCCGACGTGGAGCAGGGCGGCGGCCTGACTCAGGGTGGCGTCACGGGCGCTGAGCGCGTCGAAGATCGCCTCGTGTTCCGCGAGGGTCCGCCCGGCCGCCTGGTCGTCGACCAGTCCGCGCCAGATACGGGCGCGCAGGGTGCGGCCCGAGACGCCCTCCAGGAGGGTGAGCAGCGTTTCGTTGCCGGTGGCCTCGACGACGGCGCGATGGAAGGCCGCGTCATGGGCGTTGAGCCGCTCGACGTCGTCACGCGCCTCGCGCATCGCGTCCAAGTGGCGCTTGACGTCCGCCAGTTGCGCGTCCGAGATCCGGCTCGCGGCGAGCCCCGTGGCGAGCGGTTCGAGCAGCCGCCGCACCTCCATCAGGTCCAGCAGGGCTCCGTTGTCGCCCTGGAGGAGTTCCACCGCGCCCCCGAGGCTCTCCAGGAGCAGGCTCGGCTGGAGACTGGTGACGTACGTGCCGTCTCCCCGCTTGACTTCGAGGACCCGGGCGACGGCCAGCGCCTTGACCGCCTCGCGTGCCAGGTTGCGCGAGAGCCCCAGCTGCGCCGCCAGCTCGGGTTCCGGCGGCAGCTTCGCTCCAGGCGGCAACGCGCCCGAGCGGATCAGCTCACGGATCTGCTCGATGGCCCTGTCGGTCAGGGACAAGGGGAGCTCCTCTCCGCGAGTGCGCCGCGCGCACGGGCCCTGTTCGTCTCGTCGAGTCCCGGGCGGGAAGGCCCTGAAGTGTGACGTCGATGATAGCGGTGCGCCCGGCGCGGATCGCAGGCCGTCCCGCCCGACCGGAACGGGGTCCGGCCGTCGGCTCCGGGCGGCACTCGCCAGTCGCCCCGTTCGCACGGAGGCCAGGTCGGCGTACCTCGTCAGCCGCACGGCTGTCCTCGTCAGCCGTACGGCTGTCCTCGTCCGCCGCACGCGGTCCGGGTAGAGCACAGGGAGGACATTGTCGGGTTCCGGGGCCACCTGGGTCATCACATGTACCCGTCGATTGAGCATCATGGTGACCCCGCCCGGGGCCACCACCGCGTACAGCCGGATTCGAGTCGGACGAGGGAAGCGAAGCCCCGGCCTGCCCGGCGGGTTTCACGGCCCTGTCACGGTAGGCCGCAGATTCAGCGGAACGCATGAGTCCACCGTCTGATGACGGCGCGCTGAGATGCGACCGTAGGAGGACTCCCGCTACCCCCGTGGTCGCAAAGCGACCGCTGAACCGGCGTGTCCGATCGCGACTTCGGTCGCACGGGGGACATGCCACGGATTGCGACTCCGGTCGCACGCGATGGCGACCCTGGATCGATGTGGCATCGCGTGTCCCGCGCTGAGGATGGCCGGATGACCGACATCATCACGGGGCTGTACATGTCCCCTCTGGAATTGCTTGCCGTGCTGGGTGCCGTCGCGCTGGTGGTGGCGCGCTGGTTTCCCGTCGCTGCCCGCCCGCGCGTCACGATCGCGGCGGGGGTGGTGCTGGTGCTGTCCGCGATCGTGCTGAGTGTGGCGGGGATCCGCTGGCAGGTGCTGCCGGTACTGGCAGGCGCTGCCTTCGCGCTGCCGTTCGCCCTCTCTCCTTTCATGCGACGCCGTAGCGGTCGGCCGGCGTGGCGGGCCCGATGGTGGCTGGCGTTGCCGGGGTCGGCTGCCTGCGTCGGCCTGATCGCCACGGGCCCGGTGGCAGCCTGGTCCTTTCCCGTGCCCGTGTTTCCCGAGCCGTCAGGTCGTTTCGCGGTCGGCACCCGTGTGGTGCAGTGGACCGACCCACACCGCTCCGAGACCTTCACCGCCGACCGTGGGGACCGGCGCAGGGTCGTGGTCCAGCTCTGGTATCCCGCGGAGGAGAGCCCCGCAGGCGCGCGGCGGGCTCAGTACCTGGGACGCACAGAGCACGAGGCGCGCATCGTCTCTGACGCCCTCGCTCGCCAGGTCGGCCTGCCCGGCTTCCTGGTCGACGGTATCCCGCGTGCCCACACCCGTTCGGTCTTCGACGCCGCAGTGGCCGGCAGGAGCGGACGATTCCCGGTCGTACTGTTATCCCCCGGGTCGGGCGGAGTGCGCACCCAGAACACCGCCTGGGCGGAGGAACTGGCCAGCCACGGCTACGTGGTCGCCGCCCTTGACCACCCGTACGACTCCGCCGCCGTCGTCCTCAACGACGGCCGAGCGATTCACACCAGGACCGCTTCCACCGGCGACCGGGACAAGGACAACAGGCTGGCGGCCGGCTGGACGGCTGTTCGGGCCGCTGATCTCAGCTTCGTTCTCACTCAGTTGAACCGTCTGGATCGAGGTGAGATCGCCGGCCCGCTGACCGGACGCCTGGACACCAGCCGGGTCGCGGTGACCGGCCACTCCATGGGGGGTGCTGCCGCCCTGCAGGCAGCCCGGCAGGACGGCCGGTTCGACGCGGTCATCGACCTCGACGGCTACCCCCACGGCCCCACCTCGCCCTCCCTCCGCCAGCCGACGCTCGCGCTCACTCAGGCCATCACCCCTGCAACCGACCCGCACTACATACCCCGCCTCGCCAAGGTCCTCAAGCTCAGCGCCGCGACGAGCTACCGGCTCACCATCCCCGGCGCCGCGCACCTCACCTTCATGGACGGCCCCCTGTACCTCCCGCCCGTCCCCTCGGTGGTCGGCTCCCTGGGCCGCATCGAGAGCCCGCGCGTCGTCGCCGCGACCACTCTCGCCTTCCTTGACACCACCCTGCGGCACACCCCCGGTGACCTGGCCGGCGTCCTGTCGGCCTACGGCGACCTCAGCGTCTACCGCCCGGGCAACAGTGGCTGATCAGCTGCGCCCTTCCCTGGTGTCGGAGCCAGGACTCCGGGGCCGCGTACGGCGGTCCGGTGTCACGGGGTTGGTCCGGACGCGGCGACGGTCTCCCGCCGGGCGCCGCCGGCCGCCAGGTGCTCCCGCAGCCACTGCTCGGTGTTGTTGACGTGCAGCAGCGCGGCCGCCTGGCTGAGGGCGACGTCCCGTGCGGCCAGGGCCGCGTAGATCGCCTCGTGCTCGGCGAGGGTGCGTGCCGCGGCGCGGGCGTCCACCAGGCCGCGCCAGATACGGGCCCGCAGGGTGCGGCCCGCGATGCCCTCCAGCAGCGTGATCAGCGTTTCGTTGCCGGTGATGTCCGCGATGGCCCGGTGGAACGCCGCGTCGTGGACGGTCAGCCGTTCGATGTCGTTGCGTGCCGCCCGCATGGCGTCCAGGTGCTGTTTCACCTCGGCCAGCCCGTCGTCCGAGATCCGGGCGACGGCCAGCGCCGCGACGGCGGGCTCCAGCAGCCGCCGCACCTCCATGAGGTCCAGCACCGCGTCGGGGTCGCCCTGGAGGAGTTCCACCGCGCCCCCGAGGCCCTCCAGGAGCAGACTCGGCTGGAGGCTGGTGACATAGGTGCCGTCGCCGCGTCTGATCTCCAGCACGCGGGCCACGGAGAGGGCCTTCACCGCCTCCCGGGCGAGGTTGCGGGAGAGGCCGAGCTGGGCGGCCAGCTCCTGCTCCGGGGGCAGCTTGGAGCCCGGGGGCAGCGCGCCGGTGGCGATGAGCTCGCGGATCCTCGTGATCGCCTTGTCGGTCAGGGACACGGGGCGCTCCTCACGGAGGGCACGTCGGCCCTGATCAGTCCCCGGTCGCGCAGGTCGTCCCACAACGCGTCGGGGACGGCGTCGCGGTGGAGTCGTGCGTTGCGGGCGACCTCGCCGGGGTCGCGCATGCCGAGGGTGACGTTGACGACGTGGGGGTGGGTGCGGGGGAAGGCGATGGCGGCCGCCGGGAGAGTGGTGCCATGGGCCTCGCAGACCTCGGCGAGGGCGCGGGCCCGCGCGACGAGGCCGGACGGGGCGTCCTGGTAGTCGTACTTCATGCCCTCGGCGGGCCGGTCCCGGGAGAGCAGACCGGAGTTGAACACGCCGGCGGCGACGACGCTCTTGCCGGTGTCGTGCGCGGCGGGCAGCACGTCGTCCAGGGCGGACTGGTCGAGCAGGGTGTAGCGGCCGGCGAGCATGACGACGTCGGCGGCGGTCTCGCGCAGGAAGCGGGCGAGCATCGCGGACCGGTTCATGCCCGCGCCGATCGCGCCGACCACCCCCTGGTCGCGGAGTTGGGCCAGGGCGGGCATGGCCTCGTCGGCGGCCTGGGGCCAGTGGTCGTCCGGATCGTGCAGGTACACGATGTCGATCCGGTCCAGGCCGGTGCGTCGCAGCGTGTCGTCGAGGGAGCGCAGCACGCCGTCGCGGCTGAAGTCCCACCGGCGGCGCAGGCCGTCGCGGACGGCGAAGCCCTCGCTGTCGACGCCCGTGGGCCGTTCGTTGGGGACGAGGAGCCGGCCGGCCTTCGAGGAGACGGTGTACTCGCCGCGGGGGCGGCCGCGCAGGGCGGCGCCGAGTCGCCGCTCGGACAGGCCGAGGCCGTAGTGCGGCGCGGTGTCGAAGTAGCGGATGCCGGCGTCCCAGGCCGTGTCGACGGCGGCGGCCGCCTCCTCGGCCGGCGTGACGCGGTACAGGTTGCCGATCACCGAGCCGCCGAAGCCGAGTTCGGAGACGGCGACCGCCGTGCCGCGGATCTTCCGGTGGTGCAAGACGTGCTCCTCGGTCGTGCGGGTGCGGGTGTGGTCAGCGTCGAATGTGAGCCGTGGCGCCCGAGGCGAGCGCCTCGACCTCGGCGAGGGTGGCCATGGAGACGTCCCCGGGCGTGGTCATGGTGAGCGCGCCGTGCGCGGTGCCGTAGGCGAGGGCGCGCTCCAGGCCGGCGCCGGTGAGCAGGCCGTGGATGAGTCCGGCGGCGAAACCGTCTCCTGAGCCGATGCGGTCCAGGACGTGCAGGCCGGGCATGAGAGGGCCGGTCACCACGCCGGTCGCGGCGGACCAGGCGGCCGACGACCAGTCGTTGATTCCGGCGGAGGGAACCTCGCGCAGGGTCGTCGCCAGCATCCCGGCGTCCGGCAGCAGACCGGCGACCGAGGTGAGCGCGTCGGGGACCTCGGCCGGCGTGAGGCGTCCGTCGCCGGGCCGGGTGCCCGCGAGACCCAGGGCGCCCACGACGACGTCGGCGTGCCGGGCGAGCCGCAGGTCCGTCTCGCGGGCGCGGTCGGCGCCGCCCCGGCCGGCCCACAGACTCGGGCGGTAGTTGGGGTCGTAGGAGACCGTCACCCCATGGCGGCGGGCGGCGGCCATCGCCTCGTCGGCGACGTCGGCGGTGGTGTCGGACAGACCGGCGAAGACGCCCCCGGTGTGGAACCAGCGCACCGGGCCGGAGAAGACGGCGTCCCAGTCGACGTCCCCCTCGCGCAGCTGGGACACGGCGGTGTTCGCCCGGTCGCTGACGCCGAGCGCGCCCCGGATGCCGTAGCCGCGCTCGACGAAGTTCAGTCCGTTGCGCACGGTGCGGCCGGCGCCGTCGTCGGGCGTCCAGCGGATGAGCGAGGTGTCCACGCCGCCCTGGAGGACGAGGTCCTCGACGAGCCGGCCCACCGCGTTGTCGGCGAGCGCGGTGACCACGGCGGTACGCCACCCGAAGCAACGGCGCAGCCCCCGTACGACGTTGTACTCCCCGCCGCCCTCCCAGACCCGGAAGGAGCGGGTGGTGCGGATGCGTCCCTCCCCGGGGTCGAAGCGCAGCATCACCTCGCCCAGGGCGATCACGTCGGTCATGGCGCGCTCCGCTCCACGGCCTCGGCGGTCAGCCGGCGGATCTCCGCGTACTCCCCGCGCTCCAGGCGGCCGTCGGCGGCCATCCAGCTGCCCCCCACCGCCAGGACCGCCGGGTGGGCCAGATAGGAGGACAACCGGTCCGGGCCGATACCGCCGGTGGGCACGAACCGCGCCCCGGGGAACGGCGCCGCGAGGGCCCGGAGCATCCGGGTGCCGCCGAGCGGTTCGGCGGGGAACAGCTTGACCGTGTCCAGGCCGGCCTTCAGCGCACGCATCAACTCGGTCGCCGTCGCCACGCCGGGCACGACCGGCACCCCCAACTCCCTCCCCTTGTCGACGACGTCGGCGTCCAAGCCGGGGGAGACGAGGAACCGGGCGCCGGCCTCCACGGCTCGCTCCGCCTGGTCCGGTGTGAGCACGGTGCCGGCCCCGACAGTCAGAGCGCCGTGCGCCGCCATCGCCTTGAGGACCTGTTCGGCGTCGGGTGTGCGGAGGGTGACCTCGGCGCAGCGGGCGCCGCCCGCCGCGAGCGCGTCGGCCAGCGGACCTGCGCCGGACGCGGAGGCGACCGTCAGCACCGGCAGCAGCCGGGACCCCGCCAGCACGGCCGTCAGGCCGTCGCCGCTCATCGGCCGAGCCATCCGCCGTCGACGGGCAGGACGGCGCCGTGGACGTAGTCGGCCGCGTTCGAGGCGAGGAACACGGTGGCGCCGGCGAGGTCGTCGGCGCTGCCCCATCGGGCGGCCGGGATGCGGTCGAGGATGGCCTTGCTGCGGGCCGGGTCGTCCTGCAGCGCCTGGGTGTTGTCGGTGGCGATGTATCCGGGGGCGATGGCGTTGACGTTGACGCCGTGCGGCGCCCACTCGTTGGCCAGGGCCTTGGTGAGCCCGGCGACGCCGTGCTTGGCGGCGGTGTAGCCGGGGACGGTGATGCCGCCCTGGAAGCTGAGCAGCGATGCGGTGAAGACGACCTTGCCGTGTCCACGGGCGACCATGCCCACCCCGACCGCGCGGGTGAGGGCGAACTGTGCGCTCAGATTGACCTGGAGCACCAGCTCCCAGTCGGCGTCGCTGTGTTCGGCGGCGGGTGCGCGGCGGATGGTGCCGGCGTTGTTGACGAGGATGTCCACCGGGCGTTCCCGCGCGGCGAGTTCGGCGCCCAGGGCGCGGACGGCGTCGGGGTCGGCGAAGTCGGCGCGGATCGCCTCGAAGGCGCGGCCGGCGGCGGTGACGTCCTTCTCCACCGCGCTGCCGGACTCCTCCAGCGAGGCGCTCACGCCGATGACGTCCGCACCGGCCTCGGCGAGCGCGCGGGCCATGGCCCGGCCGATCCCGCGCCGGGCGCCGGTGACGACGGCGAGTCTGCCGGTGAGGTCGAAGGCGTTCATACGGCGGCCTCATGGTGGGTGGTGGTGCAGTCGAGCAGGATCTTCATCACGTCGCCGCCGCTCTCCAGCGCCTCGAACGCGGCGGCCGCCTCGGTGAGCGGTACGACCTTGCTGATCAGGCGCTGGGCCGGGACGGTGCCGTCGGCGACCAGGATGACCGCCTCCTTGAAGTCGCCCTGGTCATACAACCGGGCGCCCACGAGGGTGAGTTCACGCCAGAAGAAGCGGTGCAGGTCGATCTCGCGGGGCCGGGAGTGGATCGCGACCAGGCACAACCGGCCGCGCACGCCGAGTACTTCGACGGCGGTGTCCACTCCGGCCGCCGCGCCGGACACCTCGAAAGCGACGTCCGCGCCCGCGTCGCCGGTCCACCGGGCGACGAGTTCGGGTATGTCGTGGGCGGCCGGGTCCCAGGCGGTCAGGCCGAGGTCCTCGGCCAGCAGCCGCCGATGGGCGTTGAGTTCGACCACGCGGACGTCGGCGCCGGCGGCCCGGGCGACCAGGGCGATGAGGACGCCGACGGGGCCGCCGCCGACCACGACGGTCTTCTCGCCCTCGGTGACCTGTGCGCGGCGGACGTCGTGGACGGCGACCGCGGTGGGCTCGACGAGCGCGGCCCGGTCCAGGGGGAGGGATTCGGGCAGCGGGATCAGGGTGGAGGCGGGCACGGTCCAGCGCTGTTGCATCGCGCCGGGGGAGTCGATGCCGATGAAGTCCAGGTGCCGGCAGATGTGCCGATGACCCGCTCGGCAGGCGGGGCAGGAAGCGTCCCAGCGCAGCGGCATCACGGTGACCGCGTCGCCGGGCCGCCGGCCTTCGACGCCGGGTCCGACGCGGACGACCCGGCCGGACATCTCGTGCCCGAGGACGGCCGGTGCGGCGACCCGGGCGTCCATGTCGCCGTGGAAGATGTGCAGATCGGTGCCGCAGATGCCGACATAGGCGGGGGCGAGTTCCACCTCGCCGGGGCCGGGCGGCGCGTTGAGCGCGGGTGCGGTGTCCAGGGTGCGGGCGCGGGTGTAGCGGACGGCGAGTGTCATCGCGGGGTCAGGGTCCCTTCAGCGCGGACGCCGATGGTCAGCAGCAGGTTGGCGTAGGTCCGTGTGTCGGCCGTGACGATCGCCAGGGCCAGATCGGGTGAGCGGGCAGCGTCGTAGAACGCGAAGCGGCCGAGGGTGTCGACGGCGACGGGCGCCAGCAGCGAGCGGTACTCGGCGACGGCGGGCGGTTCCGGCTCGCCTTCGGGCGGCACCATCATCTGCGCCGACTCCACGGGCAGGGCCCGCAGCAGCACGCCGAGGACGGTGGTGACGTCGAGGACGCCCGGGGAGAGGTTGAGATGGACGGTCCTCGCCCGTTCGCCGACGGCGGTGCTCGCGGGGTAGTGCCCGTCGGCGAGCAGGACGCGGGCGCCGTGCCCCGCTCCCGCGAGCGCTTCGAGGATGCCGGGGTGCAGCAGTTCGGTCAGGAGCATGATGTGTCCTTCAGACGGTAGAACCCGGTCGCGGCGCCGGCCAGGATCGCCCCGGCCTCGTCGGCGGAGCAGCCGTGCAGCAGTTCCTCCACGGCGGCGGCCCAGCGGTCCCAGCCGCCGGCGAGGACGCACACGGGCCAGTCGGAGCCGAACATCAGCCGGTCGGGGCCGAAGGCGGCCAGCAGGGTGTCCCACACGGGCCGGATGTCGTCGAGGGTCCAGGTGCGGTGGTCGGCCTCGGTGATCAGCCCGGAGACCTTGCACCGCACCTGGGGGCAGCCGGCCAGCGCACGCACCTGCCGCGTCCACTCGATGAGGTCGGTCCGGCCGACGGGCGGCTTGCCGGCGTGGTCCAGGACCAGCGGGAGGTCCGGGAAGCGCCGGGCGAGGCGGATGGCCTGCGGGAACTGGTGGTCGCGGATGAGCACGTCGTACCCGAGCCTCCGCTCCGCCACGGCGCGCAGCCCCCTCTCCACGGCCGGCCGCTGCAGCCACTCCGGGTCCGGCTCGCCCTGGACGAGGTGGCGCAGGGCCCGCAGGCGCCCGCCGCCGGGCCCGGCAAGCAGTTCGTCGAGTACGTCGCCGACCGCGGGCGAGGTGAGGTCCGCCCAGCCGACGACCGCGCCGATCAGTGAATCCCGTTCGGCGAGGGCCAGCAGTTCCCTCGTCTCGGCGACCGAGGTCACGCACTGGACCAGCACCGTCCGGGTCAGCCGCCGTCCCGCGAGGGGCCGGCTCGCGGCCCGCCGCAGGTCGTCCATGCCGTGGGTGCGGCGGATCGGTTCGAGGCCGGGCTCGTCCAGCCAGGGCTGGGGACGCCGGTCCAGGTCCCACACGTGGTGGTGGGCGTCGACCAAGGGCAGCGGCTCAGACACGGGCGGACCAGACCGGGCCGTCGGGGTAGAGGTACTCCTTCAGCGTCTCCGGGTGCATCTGCGCGCTCAGCCCGGGCCGCGTCGGCGCGAGGTAGCGGCCGTCGACGATGCGCACCGGGTCGACGAAGTGCTCGTGCAGATGGTCGACGTACTCGATGACCCGGTCCTCGGTGGTGCCGGTGACGGCGACGTAGTCGAACATCGACAGGTGCTGCACCATCTCGCACAGGCCGACCCCGCCGGCGTGCGGGCAGACCGGCACGCCGAACTTCGCGGCGAGCAGCAGGATCGCGATGTTCTCGTTGACGCCGCCCACCCGAGCCGAGTCGATCTGCACCACGTCCACCGCGCGGGCCTGCAACAGCTGCTTGAAGACGACCCGGTTGGCGACGTGCTCACCGGTGGCGACCTTGATCGGGGCCAGCGCCTCGCGGACGGCGGCGTGGCCGAGGATGTCGTCGGGGGAGGTGGGCTCCTCGATCCAGTACGGGTCGTACGGGGCGAGCTCCCGCATCCAGTCGACGGCGGGGCCCACGTCCCATCTCTGGTTGGCGTCCACGGCGATGCGGATGTCCGGCCCCACCGCCTCACGCGCCACCCGCATACGACGTGTGTCGTCCGCCAGCGACGCCCCGACCTTCAGCTTGATCTGGGTGAAGCCGTCGGCGACGGCCTCGCGGGCGAGACGGGCCAGCTTCTCGTCCGAGTAGCCGAGCCAGCCCGGGGTGGTCGTGTACGCGGGGTAGCCCTCGTCGATCAGCAGGCCGGTCCGCCGTTCGCGGCCCGGTTCGGCGCGGCGCAGGATCTCCAGCGCGTCCTCGGGGGTGAGGGCGTCGCTCAGCCAGCGGAAGTCGACCTGGGCGACGAGTTCCTCGGGCGTCATCTCGGCCAGGAAGCGCCAGACGGGCTTTCCGGCCCGCTTGGCGGCGAGGTCCCAGGCCGCGTTGACGACCGCGCCGGTCGCCATGTGGATGGCGCCCTTCTCCGGCCCCAGCCAGCGCAGTTGGGGATCGTGGACGAGACCGCGCGCGAACGCGCCGAGGTCCGCGCAGACCTGCTCGACGGACAGGCCCACCACATGCGGGGCGAGGGTGGCGATGGCGGCGGCCTGCGCGTCGTTGCCCCGGCCGGTGGTGAAGGCCAGCGCGTGGCCCTCCAGCCCGTCCCCCGCGTCGGTGCGCAGGACGACGTAGGCGGCCGAGTAGTCAGGTTCGGGGTTCATCGCGTCCGAGCCGTCGAGATGCTCGGACGTCGGGAAGCGCACGTCCAGCACGTCCAGGGCGATGATGTGGGCAGACGCCGGGGAAGGGGACACAGTGGAGGACATTGCGGCAACTCCTGTGAGGGGCGAGGGGCGTGCGGCCCCTCGCGACGAGACATGGAAGACGGCTCAGGGCGCGGGCCGCCCGGTCAGTCCTGGACCTTGCCGCCGGTGATGCGGGAGATCATCAGGGCGAAGAGGATGATCAGGCCGTTGAGGGCGCCGATCCACTGGGCGGGGACGCCGGCCAGGGTGAGCACGTTCTGGATCATGAACAGCAGCAGGATGCCGCTGAACGCCCCGAACATGGTGCCCTTGCCGCCGTTGAGGCTGATCCCGCCGATGACGGCGGCGGCGAAGACGGTGAAGATGTAGCCGTTGCCCTGCGCCGAGGCGACCGACGCGAGCCGTCCGGAGAGCATCAGGCCGGCGAGGGCGGCGAGCACGCTGCCGGTGACGATGACGATCCACAGCACCCGGTCGGTGCGGATGCCGGCCGCCTTCGCCGCGTCGACGTTGCCGCCGATGGCGTACAGGGACCGGCCGAAACTGGTCCAGCCGAGCACCACGATCGCCACGGCGAACAGCGCCAGGCAGATCCAGATCGACGCCGGCATCCCGAACCACTGCGCGGTGCCCAGGTACAGCATCGACTCGGGCAGCTGGAAGAACGTCTGGCCGCCGGACACACCGGTGAGGACGCCGCGCAGCACGATCAGCATGCCGAGGGTGACGATGAAGCCGTTGAGGCCGAAGCGGATGATCAGCAGCGCGTTGAGCACGCCGACGAGCGCGCCCACGGCGAGCGTGACGGGGACGGCCCAGGCCCCGGAGAGCAGGCCCAGCCCGTGTCCGGCGCCGACGGGGACCACCAGCCAGGCCGCCACTCCGGGCGCGAGACCCATCGTGGACTCCAGCGACAGGTCCATCTTCTTGACGATCAGGATCATCGTCTGGGCGAGGACCAGCAGCGCCATCTCGGACATGGTCTGCAGGACGTTGATGAGGTTGTCCGTCTGGAGGAAGACCGGGTTCACGATCTGACCGACGATCGCGATGACCACGATCGCGGGCACCAGCGCCAGGTCGCGCAGCCGGGCCAGCGGCACCCGGCCGCCCAGCAGCGCGGTCCGCTTCGGCCGCGGCTTCGCGGCCGGGGGCGCGGGCGGGTGCGCGAGGACCGTTTCAGGCATTGCCTCAGGCATTCAGGTCCACTCCTTCCATCGCTGCCACGAGGTCGTGGTCGTGCCAGCCGCGGGCCATCTCGGTCGTCACCCGGCCCTGGAACATCACCAGGACCCGGTCGCACATACGCAGGTCGTCGAGTTCGTCGGAGGCGATGAGCACCCCGGTCCCGGTGTCCGCGGTCTCCTCGACCTTGCCGAGGAGGAACTCCTTGGAGCGCACGTCCACGCCCGCGGTGGGATTGATCAGCACCAGCAGCCGGGGGTCGTCGGCCAGGGCGCGCGCCATCACGACCTTCTGCTGGTTGCCCCCGGACAGGGCGGAGACGGGCAGATCGGGGCCGGGCGTCTTGATCGCAAGGTTCTCGATCATGACCTCGGCGAGCCGGTCCCGGCGGCCGCGGTCCAGCAGCCCGCCCCGGCCCAGCCGCTTGGGCACGGACAGCGTGGCGTTGTCCGCGATCGACATGTCCGGGACGAAGCCCTGGTGGTGCCGGTCCTGCGGGACGAACCCCGCCCCGGCCGCGAGCGCGGCGGGCACACTGCCCGGCCGGGGCCGCGTCCCCGCGATCTCCACCTCGCCGGCCGCCGCCGAACGCAGCCCCACGACGGTCTCGGCGACCTCGGTGCGCCCGCTGCCGGCCGCCCCCGCCAGCCCGACGATCTCACCCGCGCCGACCCGGAAGCTGACGTCGCCGTAGGCCTCGCCGTCCAGCGCGCGCACGCTCAACGCGGCCTCGGCGGCGGGCACATGGCTGCTCGCCCGGTCCTCACGCCGGTCTGCGGCCGCCTCGCCGGTCATCGCGGCGACCAGGTCGGTTCGGGGCAGCTCCGCGACCGGCGCGGTCACGATGTGCCGGGCGTCGCGGAACACCGTCACCATGTCGCAGATCTCGTAGACCTCCTGGAGGTGGTGGCTGATGAACAGGAAGGTCACGCCCTGGCGTTGCAGATCGCGGATGCGGTCGAAGAGGCGGTTGATGGCCGCCGCGTCGAGCTGCGCCGTCGGCTCGTCGAGGATGATGAACCGCGCGCCGAAGGACAACGCCCGGGCGATCTCCACGAACTGCCGCTGCTCCACGTCCAGATCGCCGGCGAGGGTCTGCGGGTCGACGTCCACCGACCATGTGGACAGCAGGTCCCGGGCGCGGCTGCGCACGCCCCGCCAGCTGATCAGGCGGCCGCGGCCGTGGTCGTGCCGGTTCAGGAAGAGGTTCTCGGCGACGGTCAGTGTGGGGATGACGGTGGACTTCTGGTAGACGCACGCCACCCGCTGCCGCCAGGCGTCGCGGTCGGCGAGCCGCGGCGCCGGGGCGCCGCCGAAGACGACCGCGCCCCCGTCCGGGGCGTGCAGGCCGGTGAGCACGGACACCAGGGTCGACTTGCCGGCTCCGTTGCGGCCGACGAGCGCGTGGGTCTCGCCGGGCCTGATGGTGATCCGGGCGCCGTTCAGGGCCACCGTCGGACCGAATCGTTTGACTATGCCCGTCGCCTCGACGACGGGCGGGTCCGCCGGGACCCGTCCGCCGTCCGCCGGGGCGGACGCGGGGGTGACTTCTCGCTCCCCGTCGCTCATCTCAACCGCCTTGTTCTCCATAGCCGTTGGCTGCCTGGCAGGGGGTGGTCAGCCGAGGTTGTCGCCCCACAGGGACTTGTCGTCGCTCTTGAGGCTGGCGACCCCGCCGTAGGTGGCGCCGTCGGCCGTCACGAGCGGCGCGGAGAGCTGGTCCTCCAGCAGTCCGTCACGGACCTGGATGATGGTGCTGTCGTGGTCGGTCTTGCCGGGCTGGAACGTCTTGCCGTCGATCGCCGCCTTCAGGTAGTACAGGGCGTACTTGGCGTAGAGGTCGGCCGGCTGGGACACGGTGGCGTCGATCTTGCCCGCGGCGATGTCCTTGAGCTCCTCGGGGATGCCGTCGTTGGAGACCACGAACACGTGCTTGTCGTCCTGCGGGCCGACGAGCAGGCCCTTCTGCTTGAGCACCTGGAGGGTGCCGGACAGGGCGAAGCTGGACTGCATGTAGACGCCCTTGATGTCCGGGTGGGCGGTCAGGTCGGTCTGGAGCTTCTGCGCGGCGACGGCCCCGTCCCAGTTGGTGGCCTCGCCGAACACCTTGATGTCCGGGTAGTCCTTCTTCATGCAGGCGTTGAACGCCTCGGTGCGGTCACGGCCGTTGACGGAGGCGAGGTCGCCCTGGAGCATGACGACCTTGCCCTTGCCGCCCAGCTTCGTGCCGAGGAACTGGCAGGCCTTCTCGCCGTAGGCGCGGTTGTCGGCGCGTACGACCATGTAGACCTTGCCGGTGTCGGGGCGGGTGTCCACGGTGACCACCGGGATCTTCTTCGCCTCCAGCTGCGCCAGGGTCGGCGCGATGGCGGCGGTGTCCTGCGGGGCCATCGCCACGCCCTTGACGCCCTGGCTGATGAAAGTCTGCGCGTTGGCGGTGAGCTTGGCGACGTCGTTCTGCGAGTTGGTGGTCTTCAGGTTCAGACCCAGCTCCTTGGCGTACTGGGGCGTGTACTTGATGTACGAGTTCCAGAAGTCGGTGTCGGACCGCGGGTAGTCGACGCCGACGAGCGGCTCGCCCGACGACGAGGCGGTCTGGGAGCCGCCGGCGCAGGCGCTGAGCAGCGCCAGGGCGGAGACGGCGGATGCGGTGGAGCAGAGGACTGTTCTGAGTCTCATCGGTACTTCCTCGCGCTGGTCCCGAAGCGGGGTGGTACACGGGTGCGACGGTGAGATGTCGCTCGTGAAGAGATGGGATGTTTATAGAGGGAGGGTGGGTGGGGTGTCTAGGTGTCCGGCAGGGAAACCCCTGAAAATCGGGGCACAGCACTCGGTTCATGCCCGACAGGTGGGTGTGCCCGCCCTAAATGCATCCCATCAATGAGCGGCGTGTGCGGGATGACGGATTCACGCACGGTCACCGGTCGGAAACCGGCGACATGGGATGGATTAACGGGGACGACGCCCGTCCGTGTCCAGGGTGCGAACGGAAAAACCTTTCCCACGTGCGGCTTCGTGCGGACGTGGGCGGCGACGCCCGAATCGGTTACAGCGCGGCGGCGGCCGGTTCGTCGCCGGACATGGGATGCCTCGCGGGCAGCGGGTCGGAGCCGGGGGCGCCGGTCGTGCGTGTGCCGACGGGGAGGTCCTGCTCCGCCCAGATGATCTTGCCGTTGTCGGTGTACCGGGTGCCCCAGCGGCGGGCGAGCTGAGCGACCAGGAAGAGACCGCGGCCGCCCTCGTCGGTGGTCCGGGGATGCCTCAGCCTCGGCGAGGTGCTGCTGGCGTCCGACACCTCGACGATCAGGAGCGGCTGGCGCAGCAGCCTGAGCCGGACGGGTCCGGTGGCGTGGCGGATGGCGTTGGTGACCAGCTCGCTGACGATCAGCTCCGTGGTCATGACCAGCTCGCCCAGGCCCCAGCCGTCCAGGTGCCGCGCGGCGAGGGACCGGGTGGCCGCCACGGCGGCGGGATCGGCGGGGACGTCCCAGGTGACCACCTGCTCGGGGGCCAGCGGACGGGGACGGGCGAGCAGCAGCGCGACGTCGTCGGGCTGCGGGCCCGGCAGCAGTCGTCCCACCGCCGCGTCGCAGAGCTCCCGCAGATCCAGACCCGTCTGGGCCAGGGCCCGCCCCAGGCGGGCCATCCCCGCGTCGACGTCCTGGCCGGAGGTCGCGATGAGACCGTCGGTGTACAGACCTATCAGGCTCCCTTCGGGCACCTCCAGATCGGTCGCCTCGAACGGCAGACCGCCCAGGCCCAGCGGCGGGCCGAACGGCAGGTCGGGAAAGCTGACCGTCCCGTCGGGACCCACCAGGACGGGCGGCGGGTGCCCGGCGCGAGCGAGTTCGCAGTGCCGGGTGACGGGGTCGTAGACCGCGTACAGGCAGGTCGCGCCGAGCACGGCGGTGCGGGTGGGCTCGTCCTCGGGTTCGTCGTCGGTCAGCCGCAGCACCAGGTCGTCGAGGTGGGCCAGCAGCTCGGCCGGCGGCAGGTCCATGTCGGCGAGCGTGTGCACGGCGGTGCGCAGCCGTCCCATGGCCGCCGCGGCGGTGATGCCGTGCCCGACCACGTCACCGACGACCAGGGCGATCCGAGCGCCCGACAGGGGCAGGACGTCGAACCAGTCGCCGCCGACGCCGTCCTTCGTGTCCGCGGGCAGGTAGGCGGAGGCCACCTCCAGGACCGGACTGCCGGCGAGGGTCCGCGGCAGCAGGCTGCGTTGCAGTGCGAGGGCCGTGGCGTGCTCCCGGCTGTAGCGGCGGGCGTTGTCGATGCACACCGACGCCCTGGCGACCAGCTCCTGGGCGAGCAGCAGGTCGTCCCGCTCGAAGGAGGCGAGGTTCTCCGACCGCATGAAGGTCGCCACGCCCAGGACCGTCTCCCGCGCCCGCAGCGGCACCGAGATGAGCGTGTGCAGCCCGAACCGGCGGATGTTGGCGGCCCGCGCCGGCTGCTCGGTCGTCCAGGCCTGGTCGAGGGGGTCGAGGGCCGGTATGAACACGGCCTCGCCGTGGAACATGTGGCTGGCGTCGTACCGCGGGGTGGTGAAGTCGACGGGTTCGGCGATCTGGACGACCGCCTCCGGACAGCCCTCGTGGATCGACCGCATCCCGGCCCGGCGCATCCTCGGCCTGCTCTCGGGCGGCTCGTCCCCGGGGACGGCGGGGACCGCGGGCTCGCCGCTGAGCACCGACTCCAGCAGGTCGACGACGACGAAGTCCGCGAAGCGCGGCACGGTGACGTCGGCGAGCTCCTGAGCCGTCCGCATCACGTCCAGGGTGCTGCCGATGCGGGCCCCGGCGTCGTTCATCAGGGCCAGGCGCTGCTGGGCGTTCCACCGGTCGGTGACGTCCATGACCATGTAGCACACCCCGGTGATGACGCCCCGCGCGTCCACCAGCGGGAAGAACGAGGTGGAGTAGGCGTGCCGGCGGTGCGGGTCGGCCCAGCTCCAGCCCTGGTACTCGTAGTCGACCACCGGCACGCGCGTGTCCAGCACCTGGCGCATGATCGCCTCGATGGCCTCGGCCTCCAGACCGGGCACCACCTCGCTGAGCCGGCAGCCCATCCGCTGCTCGCGGGGCACCCCGCCGAAGCGTTCCAGGGTGTCGTTCAGCCAGACGTACCGCAGGTCCGGGCTCATGACCGCCATGCCGATCGGGGAGCGGGTCAGGAACCCGTCGAGCACGGACTGGCCGATCGTCCACTCCGGTCGCCGCTCCCGTCCGGAGACGAGGAAGCACTCCTGGCCGGCCAGCCGGAACGCGGCGGAGACCTGCACGGCGACCTCGATCGTCCGGCCGTCGCGGCGGCGGGCCGTCGTCACGCCGCTCCACCCCGGCCCCGTGCGGCACCGCTCAAGGATCCTCGCCGTCCGGGCGCGGTCCTCGTGCCCTGCGAACAGGAAGGCCCCCGAGCGGCCGACGACCTCCTCCGGTGCGTATCCGAGGAGTACCTCCACACCGGGGGTCCAGCCGATGATCTCACCGGCGGCGGTGACGACGGCGGTCGCGTCCGTCGGGTCGACTGCGCCGGGGCCGCCGATCGCCGAAGTCGCCGGTCCGAACGCTTCCTGCCGGTCCGCAGACGCCATGCCTCTCACCACCAGACCCACGAGATCTTCATGGTCCCGCCCCGGGAGCGGACCCGCCAGCGGGCGGGCCGCCGTGGACGCCCGTGTTTCTGCTTGCCCCCGCGACCCGGTTCGGCCAGGGTGGGCCTGTGCCGGGACAACGGAAGAGGAAGCGACAGCGGGAAGCCGCCGGGCGACGATCTGCGACCAACGGACCGGGACGCTGGGAAGCGGTCTTCGAGACGCTGGACGCGGCAGAGTTGCGCGACTTTCTGCGCCGGCTGAGCACGGGGGCGGACCCCGTCGACTTGTCCACGGTCCGCATCGACATGGCGTGCGGACGCGCGCCGACGCCGGCCTTCTACCGTGTGTGCCTCTTCGTCCCCGACCCCACGTGACCCCGACGAAAGTAGCCTCGGCGGATGCACCCCGCCCGCCCGAATCACGTCCTCCCGGGTGATCGCACGATCTTGATCACCTGAGAGGACATCCATGCCGCACACCCCGTCCCGAGGCGTCCGCCGCGCCGTCTCCGGCGTCGCCACCGCCGCCCTGCTGGCCCTGGCCGGACCGCTGGCGGTCCCGGCCGTGCCGGCCGCGGCCGCCGCCGGAACCGGGCAGGTCAGCACGGTCGCCTACACCGCGGCCGAGCAGACGGCCGCCCTGTCGTACTGGACGCCCGCGCGGATGGCGCAGGCCGGCCGCACCGTCGACCTGGGCGCGACCGGACCGCTCACCAAGACCTGGACCGGCAAGGCGATCCCCAGCATCGGCCGGCTCTTCTTCGTCAACTCGCGCGGTCAGGACAGCTGGTGCACGGCCAGCGCCGTCACCAGCGGCAACCGATCGGTGATCATGACCGCCGCCCACTGCGCACGCGTGGGCTCGTCGTCCTTCAACACCTTCACCGACATGGTCTTCGCCCCCGGCTACGCCAAGGGCAAGACACCGTACGGCCGTTACGCCGTCAAGGCGGCCATGACCCCGCGCTCCTGGGTGGAGAAGACGGTCGGTGACGTGGCGGCGATGGTCGTCGCCACCCCGGCCGGCGGCAAGCGGCTCACCGACGCGGTGGGGGAGCAGAAGATCGCCTTCGGCCGCGCGGCCGGCGAGCGGATCGTCACCTTCGGCTACCCCGGGACCACCCCCCAGCGGGGTGAGCAACTCCTGTACTGCGTCGGCACGTCCGCCGTCGCGCCCGAGAACGAGCAGCGCGTCCCCTGCGACCTCGGCGGCGGCGCGAGCGGCGGCCCCTGGCTCGCCGGCTTCGACTCCGCCACCGGCAAGGGCACCCTGGTCTCCGTCAACAGCCACGGCGCGGGCGACGGCGGCTCCCCGATGTACGGCCCGACGTTCGACAAGACCGCCCAGGCCCTCTACGACGCCGCACAGCGCGCCTGAGCGAACGCACCGTCCAGGACCGGGAGTCGGGGGAGTCGTGCGAACGGGAGCGAGAGCACAGAGGAGCCGGCCCGTCCCGACGGGCCGGTCGCGGTCGTTGCTCGGGCTGGTGGCGCTTGCCGTCGTGACCGGAGGCGCCGCGTGCCGGAACGCCGGTGAGTCCGGTCACGACGCTCAAGAACCGGCCCTCGTCGTCCGGTTCGAGGAACCGGCGCGCTCCGACCGGGCGGCCGCCGCCTTCCTGCGGGATCGCGATCCGGTGACGGAGGCCGCCGCGGCGGTCACCGACCTCCTCACGCTGGACCGGCCGGTCCCCCTCGTCGTCCGGTCCTGCGACGGTGACGGCTCCTCCTACGATCCCGAGGCCCGCAGGATCGACATCTGCTACGAGGAAGTCTCCGAGACGCGGGACCTGTTCGCGCAGGCCGGGCGGCGCCGGGACATGGACGACGCGGTCGCGGCGGTGATCCAGGAGACGGTGTTCCACGAGACCGCCCACGCCGTCGTCGACGACCTCGGAGTGCGCACGACGAGCCGGGAGGAGGACTTCGCCGATCAGTTCGCCGCGTTGATGCTGCTGAGGCAGGGCGCCGCCGGCGAGCGGCGCCTGCGCGCCGCCGCCGAGGCGTGGAACCTCCTGGCGGCGACGGCCGAGAACGCCGACGGCGACGCCGAGGACGAGCATTCCCCGGACCGGGAGCGTGCCGTCAGCGCGTATTGCCACCTCTACGGCTCCGCTCCCGGCCGGCATCAGGACCTGGTACGCCCGGATGTCCTCCCCCTCGCCCGTGCCCGGGGCTGCGCCGAGGAGTGGGCCGCCCTCCGCGACACCTGGCTGGAGACGCTCGGGCCCGCGCTGCGCGAGGGATGAGGACGGCCGCCGTGCGCGCGGATCACCTCATCGCACCTCCCGCGCGAACGGCGTGACCGTGATGCGGTCGATCAGGGGGGCGTAGCGGGAGCGGAGCAGGACCCCGGGGAAGGTGTCCGAGGCGTATGTGGTGCCGTCGAAGTTCGGCAGTTCCTCGGCGCGGAAGACGACGCTGTTCCGCCCCTTGTCGAGCTGGACGGGGACGGTCAGCTCCCAGAAGTTGTTCTGGTGGAAGGTGTGCGGGAAGCCCACGCGCCGTGCCGCGCCGCCGTTGACGGCGATGTCGGCGTAGCGGGCCAGCGGGTCGGGGTTGTAGTGGGTGGCCGGGGACTGCTCGGGGTTGGAGTAGCGGATGCGCAGCGCGTGCAGACCGGCCTTGTCCGCGGTGACGGTGAACGTGGCCGTGTTGCCGTTGCCCGGTGCGCCGCCGACGCCGGTGATCGCGGTGCCCTTGGTGGCGAGCGAGAGCGGGGTCAGCGTGGCCGAGCCGGCGAGTCGCGCGTCCTGAGCCTCGTACGTCCGTGAGCCGAGCGCGCCGTCGGTGGGCGTGACCGTCAGCCGGTCGACGAGCGTGGCGGACGAACCTCCCGTCAGCGTGACCTTGTTGACGCCGCCGGACAGCGAGACCGCCACGCTGGTCCTGCTCTTGGCCAGACGCAGCACGTCATGCCCGTTGACGGAGAGCCGGGCGCCCTTGCCGTCCAGGGTGTCGACCCGGAGCGTGGCCTCGCGGTCGGCGGGGGAGTACACCCAGAACGTGGCGCTCTGGTTCTGCGCGATCAGGGCCCCGCCCGATCCGGTGGCGGGCGTGTCGGCCTTCTTCGGCAGGTCGTAGACGGGCTGTGCTCCGCCGTCTAGCCAGGAGAGTTCGGCCTCGTACACCTGCGTGTCAGCGGACGCCTCGGGGAGAGTGAGGGTGACGCGGTCGACGATGGCGTCGCCCTTCGTGGCGCGGGTTCCGTCGACGCTCCTCGCGGCGAGGGTCAGGGTGTGCCTGCCCTTGGACAGCCGCACCTGGGTGTCGGTGTGGTCCCACACCACCCACTTGTAGCCGAGCGGCAGATGCAGCTCCTGTTCGCCGTCCGCCTGCCCGTCCACCCGCAGGAACACGTTGGTGGGACCCTGCTCGGCGACCTTGTCGTAGGTGTTGAGGGAGTTGGCGAAGACGCTCAGGTCGTACACGCCGTCCTCGGGGACGTCCACGGCGAAGTCGAGCGTGAGGTCGGAGCCGGTGCGCAGGCCGCCCACGTCGTGGCCGCCGGAGGTGTAGAACTTCGACACGTCGCGCGGGGAGCCCTCCGGCCCGTTCTTCGAATAGCCGGACCCGGTGTGGGCGGCGTCCTCCGCCTCGTACGACCCCTTCCACCGCACGGGCGCGGTCTGCGTCGCCTTCGCCGCACCGGCCGGGCTGAGGACGATCTCGTACGCGGAGGACTCCTTGAGTGAGGGCAGCGCCCCGTCGCCGAAGTCGACGGCCACCGTGCCGTCCTGATTGATCAGCAGGTTGGTTTCCGTCAGCAGCTTCGGACCGGCGGAGTCGCCGACCTGCCCGGTCCACTCGATCTCGCGGACCCAGGCGTGGACGCGCTCACCGAAGAGCTCGCGCGGAACGCCCGCGAAGGTGATGTGCCCCTTGCCGGTGGAGCCGCCGAAGATCAGCCGCGCCTGCTTCTTCGCCGAGTCGAGCGTGGCCACCCCCTGCATGGTGTAGTTCTCGCCGGGGAACGGCGGGGTCACCCGCACCGTGTGGCCGCTCATCGAGGCGTACGAATTCAGCAGCCACCACTGGCCGTTGCCCCGGTTCGACTGCACTGCGGAGTCGGAGAGATTGCCGTCGATGTTCCAGTACGCGATGTCGGCGTCCACCTTGGACTCCTCGATCGCGGACACCCACTGGATCATCTGACCGGGCACCGAGGTGTGGTAGTTGAAGGCGTACTCGTTGATGTTGACGGGCAGCCGGCTGCCCTCCCTGTCCGTCCCCTCGAACAACTCCCGTTCCCAGACCCGGTACTTGGCGACACTGTCGCGCACCGCCTCCGGGTGGCTCAGCTCGTGCCAGGTGATGACGTCCGGGAGGGTGCCGGCGGCCAGGGCGTGGGTGAGGAAGCCCTTCACCTGGTCGTAGAGGATGCTGGTGTTGGGCCCGGCGATACGGGCGCCGGGCATCCTGTCCTTGATGAGCCGGTAGGAGCTGTCCCAGGCGGCGAAGTATTCGTCCGGGTCGTCGAGCCAGCTGACCTTGTCGTAACTCCACTGCCCGGTGCCGAACATGTTGCCCTCGGGCTCGTTGAACGGCACGAAGACGATGTTGTCCTGGTACTCCTTCGGCAGCTTCAGGGCCTGGTCGACCTGCTTGGCGATCTTCTCCTGGTAGAGCCGCAGCTTCTCCGCGGGGCTGCCGCCGGGCCACTCGTAGGGGAAGCCGCGGTGGATGTCGGTCATGTAGATGTACACGTCGCCGTCGGTGGAGTCGGCCAGCGGCTTCACCACCTCCAGCGCGTCCGCCCCGGGATGCTGGGGGCCGTCCTGCGCCTTGGTGGAGACCGTGCGCAGGCCCATCCCCTCGATGAGGTTGCCGGTCGGGACGTCCGGCCCGTACACGCCGTACAGCGTGCCGGAGGCGCCGCCGTGGAACGCGCCGGTGTCCGAGCCGAGGTCGACGGTCAACTGCCCCTCGCGGACCACCGTGACGCTCGCCTCCACCGCCCGCCCGGCCGCCATCCCCGCCACGCCGAACGTGCCGGGCCGCGCGTACTTCTCCGGCGGCACGGCGTCCCAGACGACGGGAGCGTCACGGTCGTAGCCGTCGGAGAAGGACGCACGGACCGACGCCGGCAGCGCCGGAGCCGTACCGGCCGTCGTACGGACCGCGAACGACGTCCGCGAGAGCTCCCGGAGCGCGGGCGGGTCCGCGACCGTGCCGGCGACCTGCTCCGGGGTGAGCGCCGCGTGCCAGACCGTGAAGTCGTCGATGGCGCCCTTGAGCAGCGGGTCCGGGTAGAAGGACTTGCCGATGTAACCGGCGGCCGTGGCCGAATCGTCCAGCAGCTCACGGGCCTTGACGGTCGTGGCGGCGGAGGACACCGCCACGCCGTCGAGGTAGGTCGTGACCCGGCCCGCGGAGGCGTCGAGGGTGACGGTGACCGTCCGCCAGGTGCCGGCCGGCAGCGCCGCGTATCCGGAGACCTGGGCCTCCCCGCCCCCTCCGCCGGTGGTCACCGCCGTGCGCAGGACACCGCCGTTGTGGGACGGGGTGGTGAACAGGTACTTGCCGGTGCCGGTGCCGAGATCGAAGATCCGCTGCCAGGGCGACCGGTCGTCGCCCCACTTCACCCGGGCGGACACCGTCAGGTCGGTCGTGTCGGCGAGCACCGCGCGCGGCAGCCGGACATACGCCCCGTCGGAGGTGGGCGCGCCGCCTGGCAGCGCGAGCGCCCTGCCACCGTCCGCGCCCTCGACGGACCGTGCGGTGGCCCCGTTCACCAGGCTCGCCGTCAGGCCGTTGCCGGAACTGTCGACGATCCTTCCCGAGGCGAGGTCGTCCTGGTCGAAGGTGTAGCGGACCGTGGGCGGGGGCGCGCCGGCCGCCTGCGCGGGCACGGCCGGCGTGGCCAGCACCCCCACGCCGAGGGCCAGGGCCACGGCGGCCGGTGCCTTCCGGCGCCGGGCGGAACTGTCAGCGGATGACATGGAGTGCGTCCTCAATCCTTTGAGTAACGGGTTCCGGTCGGCCCGGCCGGGCCGGCTGCGCGTCGGCGTGCCGCCGTCGGCGAGGGGGGTTCCGGGGCCGCCGGAAGGATCACTTCATCGAACCGGTTCGCTGGAAGCTAACACCCGGGAAAATCTCTCAGCAATACCTCCGGCACAAGCGGAGACGGCCGGTGGGCCGGTTTCGGAAAGCGACGGGAAAAGTGCCGTCGCAGATGTTGACAGCCGCCGGGCTTGTTCCTACGTTCACTTCACGCGAACCGGTTCGACGACCGGTCGCGGACGAACCGATGCGACGAAGGAGCCATCCGTGAACATCGGTGAGATCGCCCGGCGGGCCGGTGTCTCGCGGAGCACCGTGTCCTACGCGCTGAGCGGCAAACGCCCCGTGTCGGACGACACCCGGCAGAAGATCCAGCGGGTCATCGACGAACTGGGCTACCGGCCCAACGCGAGCGCCCGCGCCCTCGCCAACGGCCGGACCAGCACGATCGGCCTGGTCTTCCCACCGGCGGGCAACCACTACACCGGAATGCAGCTGGATTTCATCGGCAGCGTCGTGGAAGCCGCCGCCGCCCACGATTACGACGTGCTGCTGTCCCCGAGCGGCGTCGACAGCGACCGGTCGTTCCAGCGGATGCTGGGGGAGCGGCGCGTCGACGGCGCCATCCTCATGGAGATCAGGCTGGAGGACGACCGTGCCGACCACCTGACCGCCCTGGACTTCCCCTCCGTCACCATCGGCCGCACCGCCCACCCCGAGGGCGGCTGGTGGGTGAGCCTCGACCACACCGCGCTGGCGGCGGCCTGCGTCCACCACCTCGCCGACCTCGGCCACCGCACCGTCGCCTTCGTCAACCGGCCCGAGCAACTCCTGCGGGCGGGATACGAGTCGGCGCACCGCGGCCTGGACGGCTTCACCAAGGCCGCGGCCGAACGCGGGCTGACGGTGCGGACGTACACCTGCGGGGACGACGCCGCTTCGGGCCAGGCGTGCCTGGAGCGGATCCTGCGGGACGACCCGGCCACGACCGGCCTGGTCACACTGAACGAGGCCGCCCTCGGCGGCCTGTACCGGGGGCTCGCCCAGGCGGGCCGCCATGTGCCACACGACTTCTCCGTCACCGGAGTCGTCGCCGGCCGGTGGGCGGAGACGGTCACCCCGCAGCTCACCGCGGCGGACGTACCGGCGGAGGAGCTGGGCCGCCGCGCCGTCGACCTCCTCGTCGAACGGCTCGACCACCCCGACGCACCGCCCCGACACCACCTCCTCACCCCGCCCATCTCCCTACGGGGCAGCACCGGCCCCGCCCCCGGCGCCGCCTGAGACCGAAGCCCATCTGACGCCCTACCTCCCACCCGAGTCCCGCGGCCCCACCCGCGCCGCGCATCCCCGCCGCGGGGGCCGACCGCACAGCCCGATGGCCTCCGCTTCGGGGTCCGACCGCACAGCTGGCTCTGCGGCCTCGATTCCGGGGCCACCGCACAACCCCGCGGCCTCCACCCCGGGGGCCACCGCACAGCCTTACGGCCTCGGTTCCGGGGCCACCGCACAGCCCTACCGCGCCCTCCGCATGGGGCCACCGCACCGCCGGGCGGCCCTGCCACCCGGCGCAGGCACCCGCCCCCTCCCCGCACCGAGCCCCGGGCATCCGAACCCCCACCGCCGCCGTTCGCCGCGCCCGCCTCCCCCCCCCGTCCGTCACCCCTCCCACGGCACCCTCGTGCCCAGAAGTGAAGGATCCGCCATGCCCAGCACCTCCAGACAGCGCCGTCTGACCGCCGCCGCCCTGACCGTCCTCACCGTGGCCGCCGGCGCCACCGCCTGCTCCTCCGGCTCGGGCGTCGCCGGTTCGAAGAACGCCGACAGCGGCACGTACACCGTCTGGGACCCCTACCCGCAGTTCGCCAAGGGGTCGGCCTGGACGCGGTTGCTGGACCGGTGCGGCGCCCAGGCCGGCGTGAAGATCAAGCGGACCGCCTTCGACACCGGCGACCTGGCCAACAAGACCCTGCTCGCGGCCCAGCAGGGCAACTCGCCCGACGTCCTCATCGTCGACAACCCCGTGGTGTCGACCCTGGCCGAGGCGGGCGTCCTCACCACCACCGACGACAACAAGCTGGACACCTCGAAAGTGGACCCCAACCTGCTCGCCGCGGGCCAGGCGGGCGGCAAGACGTACGGCACGCCGATCGGCGCCAACACCCTCGCCCTCTACTACAACAAGAAGGTGCTCAAGGAGACCGGAGTGGACATCGCCTCGGTCAAGGACTGGAAGTCCCTGACGGCCGCGCTGGAGAAGGTCCATAAGGCGGGCAAGAAGGGCATCACCTTCTCGGCGATCGGCACGGAGGAGGGCAGTTTCCAGTTCCTGCCCTGGTTCTGGGGCTCGGGCGCGAAGCTCACCGAACTCGACTCCGCCCAGGCCGTGTCCGCCCTGTCGCTGTGGAAGGACTGGGTGAAGAGCGGCTACGCCCCCAACTCCGTGCTCAACAACACCCAGACGACCAGCTGGCAGGAGTTCGCCAGTGGCGACTACGCGTTCGCGGAGAACGGGACATGGCAGCTCGCGGCCGCAGGGAAGGCCGGCTTCGAGTACGGCGTCCTGCCCGTCCCCGCCGAAACCGGCGGCGCCGCGGCGGCCCCGACCGGCGGCGAGTTCGTCACCCTGCCGGCCCAGGGGGACACCGCCCGCTACGCCACCTCGCGCAAACTGGTGACCTGCCTGACCAGCACCGACAACCTGTACGACACCGACACGACCCTCTCGTACGTGGCGCCCACCGGCGAGGTCCAGGACAAGCAGGTCGCGGCGAACGCCGAACTGAAGCCGTGGGTGCAGGCGGTCAAGGGGGCCAAGGGCCGCACCAGCGACGACCTCGGCACCCGCTACCCCAAGATCTCCGAGCAGATGTGGAAGGCCGTCCAGTCCGCGCTCAGCGGCGCCCGATCGCCGAAGGACGCGCTGGCAGAGGCCCAGTCGGCCGTCAAGTGACCCGGGATGGCGGCCCGCAGATGACCCACACGACACAGTTGCCGCAACGGCGGCCCACGCACGACCGCACCGAGGCGGCCGGCCCCACCCCGCCCCGCACACCCGCGCGACCACGGCGCCGCCCCGCCTCCCCGCAGTGGACCGCCTGGGCCTTCCTCACCCCGGTGACCCTCTACCTCGCCTGCTTCTACGCCTATCCGCTCTACCGCAACCTCGACCTCAGCCTGCGCGACTACACCGTCCGCTCCTTCGTCCAGGGCGACGCGCCCTTCACCGGGCTGGACAACTACCACAAGGTCTTCGCCGACCCGACCTTCGCGCCCGCCCTGCTGCACACCGTCGTCTTCACCGCCGTCTGCCTGGTCTTCCAATACGTCATCGGGCTGGCCCTCGCCGTCTTCTTCCACCAGCACTTCCGGCTCTCCGCCACCCTGCGCGCCCTGTTCCTCGTACCCTGGCTGCTGCCGCTGATCGTGTCGGCCTCCACCTGGTCATGGATGCTCAACAGCGACTCCGGCATCGTCAACGCCGCCCTGCACGCCGTGGGCGTCGGCCCGGTCAACTGGCTCACCTCGCCGTCCTGGTCGCTGACCTCGGTGATCATCGCGAACATCTGGATCGGCGTCCCCTTCAACCTGGTCCTGCTCCACAGCGGCCTGCAGTCCGTCCCCGCGGCGCTGTACGAGGCCGCGGCCCTCGACGGGGCGAACGCGTGGCAGCGCTTCTGGCGCATCACCTTCCCCCTGCTGCGCCCGGTCTCGGCGATCACCCTGCTGCTCGGACTCGTCTACACGCTCAAGGTCTTCGACATCATCTGGATCATGACCAAGGGCGGCCCCGCGGACGCGTCCACCACCTTCGCCACCTGGTCCTACCGACTCGGCTTCGGCAATCTCCTGCCCGCCTTCGGCCCGGGCGCGGCCGTAGGGAACCTGCTCGTGCTCGCCGCCCTGGTCTTCGGCCTGGTCCACCTCCGCATCCAGCGAAAGCAGGCGCTGTCATGAACCGAGGCTCCGGCCGTACGGGATGGAAGACCGCCGTCGGCCTGCTGCTGACCGGGATCATGCTCTTCCCGGTCTACTGGATGATCAACGTGTCCCTCACCCGCGACCAGGACATGCGCAAGAGCCCGCCCGACCTGCTGCCCCTGCACGGCACCCTGGCCGGCTATCGCACCGTCCTCGACGAGCAACTGCCGTACCTCGCCACCAGTCTCGTCGTCGCCCTCGGCACCGTCGCCCTGACCGTGGTCCTCGCCGCACCCGCCGGCTACGCCCTGGCCAAACTCCGCCCACGCGGCGGCGGTCTGCTCGGCTTCCTCCTGCTGGCAGCGCAGATGATCCCCGGCATCATCATGGCGATGGGCTTCTACGCCATCTACCTCCAGCTCGGCCTGCTCCAGTCCGTCCCCGGCCTCATCGTCGCCGACTCCACCCTGGCCGTCCCGTTCGCGGTCCTGATCTTCACCGCGTTCATGTCCGGCATCCCCGGCGAACTGCTCCAGGCCGCCCAGATGGACGGAGCGAAAGCACCGCGCGTCTTCTGGTCCGTCGTCCTGCCCATGAGCCGCAACGCCGTCGTCACCGTCTCGCTCTTCGCCTTCCTGTGGTCCTGGTCCGACTTCGTCTTCGCCAACACCCTCGTCAACGGCGGCGCCCACGAGCCGATCACGCTCGGCGTCTACCACTACATCGGCAACAACAACCAGGAGTGGAACGCCATCATGGCCACCGCCGTCGTCGCCTCACTGCCCGCCGCGGTGATCCTCGTCCTCGCCCAGCGCTACGTGGCCGCCGGGGTGACCACCGGCGCCGTCAAGGACTGAGCCCCCCACCGTGCCCCGCCCGCCCCAGCTCGAGAAACGAGTCAGCGTCATGACCGCCGCCCCGTCCGGCCCGGCCTTCTGCGTCCACGACATCCCGTTCAGCACCCACGGCTCCTGGTTCGGCATCTCGCCCGTGCTGGCGGAGAAGACCCGAGCCGAGGACCTCCACCTCGTCTCGCACCAGAACGGCATGCACGCCGTCCTGCGCTTCGTACCCCTCGGCCCGGCCGACGGCGGGCGGGCGCACACCGATGTGCGGGCGACCCCGAGCCAGCTCACCTGGACCGGTGCGGACGGCCGCATCGACCTCGCCTACGCCTCGCCCGACACCGTGCGCGTGCGCGGTGAAGGGCTCGGCCTGCGCGTCACCGCGGCGGCGAAGACCCTCACCCCCTTCAGCGGGACCTACTTCTACCGCGACCCGGTCGACGGCGCCCACACCTTCACCTCCTACGAGACCGGCCGCCGCTACCGGATCACCGTGCTGTCCGGCACGGTCGCCGAGGTGTCCGGCTCCCAGGCCCTCGGAGCCGGCGACCGCGGTATCACGGTCACCGCCGGGACCGGCGCCCCGTGGGAGATCGCGATCGAGGAGATGGACAGCGCGCGACCGCCCCACCGCCCGTCGGCGACGTTCGCCGAGATCACGCAGAGCGCCCGGCAGTCGTTCGCCGAGTTCGCCGACGCGGTCGCCCCCTGGCGCTCGGCCGACACCCCGGCAGCCGAACTCGCCGCCTACGTGGTGTGGTCCGCCACCGTGTCCCCGGCGGGCCTGGTCACCCGGCCCGCGGTGCTGATGTCCAAACACTGGATGGACAAGGTCTGGAGCTGGGACCACTGCTTCAACGCCCTCGCCCTGGCCCCCGGTCGCCCCGAACTCGCCTGGGACCAGTTCGCCCTGCCCTTCGACCACCAGGACGAGACGGGGGCGCTGCCCGACTCCGTCACCCACTCCGAGGTCCTGTACAACTTCGTCAAACCGCCCATCCACGGCTGGGCCCTGCGCGGCCTGCGCCACCGGCTCCCCGACCCCCTCGGCCCTGCGCAACTGACAGAGGTGTACGGCAGACTGGCGCGCTGGACCGACTTCTGGCTCACCGCGCGGCGCGCACCCGCCGCCGTCCTCCCGCACTACCAGCACGGCAACGACAGCGGCTGGGACAACGCCACCACCTTCGACCCCGCACGCGTGACCGTCACCGCCGACCTCACCGCCGTGCTGATCCTCCAGCTCGACGAACTGTCCCGTCTGGCAGCGGAGTTGGGATTCCAGGACGAAGCCGGGCGTCGCGCCGGGACGGCCGACGCCCTCCAGGCCGCCCTGCTGGAGCAGTTGTGGGACGGCGAACGGTTCACCAGCCGCCCCGCCCACGGCGGAGCCCCCTCCTACAGCGCCAGCCTGCTCGACCTGATGCCCGTCGTGCTCGGCGACCGCCTTCCCCCGCAGGTTCGCGACCGGCTGGCCGAGCGGATCGAAACCCACCTCACCGAGTTCGGCCTGGCGACCGAACAACCGGGCTCCCCTCACTACGAGTCCGACGGCTACTGGCGCGGGCCCATCTGGGCGCCGGCCACCGTCCTCGTCGAGGACGGCCTGCGCCGGGCCGGCCACGAACGCCTCGCCGACGAGATCAGCGCCCGCTTCCGCGCCCTGTGCGAGACCTCCGGCTTCGCCGAGAACTTCGACGCCCTGACCGGCCAGGGGCTCCGCGACCGCGCCTACACCTGGACCGCGAGCAGCTACCTCCTGCTGGCCCGCGACCACTGCCGGCGCCGGGAGGCCCGGCCCGGGGAGCAGACGGCGGCGGCGACCGGGGTGAAGTGACGAACACCGAGGGGTGAGGCGGACGCCTGCACACCCTCGGCCCCGAGCGGCTCCGGACCGCTCGAAGGCTCACCCGTACAGGTGAGCCTTCGAGCGGACGTTCGTGTGGGGAAGTTTCCCCGTTCAGGAACGCCGGTCGGACATCTCGCGGACGATGGTCAGGTCATGAGCCCGCACGCATGCCTCCTCACCCGGCCGAGCCGCCCGCTGTTCAGCGGAGCGGCCCGGACGCGAGTGCTGGGGGCCGCTTCCTTCGCGGCGCTGGCGACACCCCTGGCCGTCGCCGGACACCACCTGGCGTTCGCGAGCACGGCCCCCGTCACAGGACAACTCGCCGTGGCGCTCGCGCTCTTCGTGGGCCGTCTGCTGCGCCCGCCCAGGGAAAGGTCCCTCGCCGCGGATCTCGGAGCCATGCTTCTCGCGCAGGCGTCCGCCTGCTGCTGGCTGGCGTGTCTCAGCGACCCCACCCCCGCGGCCGCCGCGCTGCACGGGGAGATGGGAGCGGCCCTCTATCTGGTGATGACGCTGGTGACCACCGGCGCCCTGCGCGCTGCCGCGCCCTCCGGGCCGCCGCTGTCCGTCATGATGCAGGAAGCGCTGAGAGCCTTCGCCCACCGGCTCTGCGCCCTGGCGTCCGCGCGGACTCCGGTACCCGACGCCGGGAACGGCCCGCTCACCGGCGTCGACGGCGACCGGCACGACACACCCGTTCCCGAGGCGCTGCCGACCGGCGCGGCAGCACGTCGAGGTCCGCCCCCGAAGCACAGCGCGTCCACACCGCCCGGGCAGGTCACCGAGCGCTGACCGCGCACGTCCTGCCCCAAGCGACTCCGTACACCGCCGAGCCTTTTCGCGAACCCCCTCGGCGTTCCCCCGTGCTTCCTGCGGGGCACCCTCGCGCGCCCGCACAGCCGCACCGGGCGGCAGCCGCCCACGCACCTCACCCGGCGAAGCCGCACCACTCGCTCCGCCGCCGAACCAGGAGATGACATGTCCACACCCCGCCTCCCGCGCATCCACGTCGTGCACCCCGACGATCTGACACCGGGGGACCTCGAACTGTGGGGCGAACTGCGCACCGCCACCGCGGACGCGGTGAACCCCTTCATGAGCGCACAGTTCACCCGGGCCATGGGCCAGGTGCGGCCCGACACACGGGTGGCCGTCCTGCACCGCAGACGAGAACGGCTGGGCTACTTCCCCTACCAGCGCAGCAGATGGGGCCACGGTCGGGCGGTCGGTCTGGGCGTCTCCGACTGCCAGGGCGCCGTGCTGCACCCCGACGCCCAGCTGGACCCGCTGCACCTCATGCGCGCCTGCTCCCTGAACGCCTGGGAGTTCAACCACCTCGAGAGCGGTCAGGACCTCTTCCTCCCTTACGCGACCGGCCAGTTCGCCTCACCGGTCGTCGACCTCACACACGGCTTCGCACGGTACGAGGAGCATCTGCGCACGCACTCGCGCCGCTTCGTCAAGACGGCACGTGCTCAGGAGCGCCGGATGAGCCGCCAACTCGGGCCCCTGCGCTTCGTCCACGACGAACGCGACCCCGCGGCCCTGCGCACACTCCTGTCCTGGAAGTCCGCCCACTACCGGCGCACGGGCCGCCGCGACCCCTTCGCCCAGCCCTGGATCACCGAGCTCGTCGACCGGCTCGCCCACACCACCTCGCCGCACTGCTCCGGCATCCTCTCCGTGCTGTACGCGGCCGACAGACCGGTCGCCGCCCACTTCGGCCTGCGCTCGCAGACCGTCTTCTCCTGCTGGTTCCCCTCCTACGACCGCAGCCTGGCCACCTACTCGCCCGGCCGCGTCCTCTACCTCCGCATGATCGAAGCCGCCGCCGCGTCCGGCATCCGCCTGTTCGACTTCGGACGAGGCGACGCCGCCTACAAGAACTCCTTCAAGACCGGCGACCTCCTCGTCCACGAGGGAGCCCTGCGGACCGCCGGACCCGGCGGCACCCTGCACTGGCTCCGCAGCGAACCGACCAGGGCCGCACACCGGCTCGTGCGGGACCATCCGTCGTTGAAGCGGGCGGCGGTGCGCACGCTCAGGGCCGTCGGCGCCGTACGGGGGCGCTGAGCCGGTTCGAAACATTCGGTTCCCGCACCGAAAGTGTTGACAGTCCATCAGGCCGGTCCAACACTGACGACGGCGACAGACCCCCCACCGACCGCCGGACCGGCGCAGCCGCGGCTGGATCCATGCGCAACTCCGTCGGCTGTGTCCTCCGTCGGCTTTCACGAGGAGCAGACATGCACAACCGTGACATCCCGCCCCGTGGGCTGGGCCGCAGGGAATTCATCGGCGGCGCGGGAGCCGCCGCACTCGCCGTCACGTCGGGACTGATCCTGCCCGGCACGGCCCGCGCGGACACGACCATCACGACCAACCAGACGGGCGTCAACAACGGCTTCTACTACTCGTTCTGGACCGACGGCGGCGGTGCGGTCTCCATGACGCTGTCGTCCGCGGGCGCCTACCGGACATCGTGGACCAACTGCGGCAACTTCGTCTGCGGCAAGGGCTGGAGCAACGGCGGGCGCAGGACCGTCCGCTACTCGGGGGGCTTCTCCCCGTCCGGCAACGGCTACCTCGCCCTCTACGGCTGGACGTCGAACCCGCTGGTCGAGTACTACATCGTCGACAACTGGGGCTCCTACCGGCCCACCGGCACCCACCGAGGCACCGTCACCAGCGACGGCGGCACGTACGACATCTACCGCACGACGCGGTACAACGCCCCCTCGGTGGAGGGGGTCCGCACGTTCGACCAGTACTGGAGCGTCCGCCAGTCGAGGAGGACGGGCGGCAGCATCACCACCGGCAACCACTTCGACGCGTGGGCCAGGGCCGGCATGGGTCTCGGCAGCTTCCGCTACTACATGATCCTCGCGACCGAGGGCTACCGGAGCAGCGGCAACTCCACGCTCACGGTGACCGGTTGAAACGTGCGAGACGGCGTGGGCGGCAAGTGATCGTACGGCGCGACCGAGCGCAGAGCGGGGGCGGTCCCTGGCCGCGACCGCCCTGCGCGTCCCGGTCCCGACCTGCAGCCTTGTTGATCATCCACGGATGGCAGGGTGGGCCGTGTCGGCCGCGCGGGTCCGTTCGTGGCCGGACCGCGGCCGGGCCCCTGCCCCGTTCCCCTGCAAGGAGCCCGCCATGACGAGCACGTTCCGTCCGGATTTCGGGCTCACCGCGCAGGACTACGGCCGCCACCGCGCCGGCTTCCCCCCACAGATCGTCACCCACCTGTACCGGCACGGCATCGCCTTCCCCGGCAAGTACGTGCTCGACCTCGGGACCGGCACCGGAACCCTCGCCCGGCTGTTCGCGCGGGCAGGGGCACGGGTGACCGGCGTGGACCCGGCGGCGCCGCTGCTCGAGCGGGCCCGGGCGCTCGACGGGGAAGCCGGCGTGGAGACCGACTACCGCGTGGGCACGGCGGAGTCGACGGGCCTGCCGGACGGCTCCTACGACGTGGTGACGGCCGGCCAGTGCTGGCACTGGTTCGACGCCCCGAAGGCCACCGCCGAGATACGGCGGCTGTTGCGCCCGGGCGGCCGGGCGGTCATCGCCCACTTCGACTGGCTGCCGCTGCCGGGCAACGTGGTCGAGGCGACCGAGGAACTGATCCTCTCCTTCAACCCGGCCTGGACCATGGGCGGCGGCACGGGCCTGTACCCCCGCTGGCTGACCGACCTGGCCACCGCGGGCCTCACCGGCATCGAGACCTTCTCCTTCGACCAGGCCGTGCCCTACCCGCCCGAGGCGTGGCGGGGCCGGATCCGGGCCAGCGCCGGAGTCGGCGCCGGCCTGCCGCCCGACGAGGTGCAACGATTCGACGACGCCCTCGGCCGGGTGCTGCACGACCGCTTCCCCGGCGAGCTGATCGAAGTCCCGCACCGCACCTGGGCCGTCGTCGCCACGAGGAGCGACGACTGACGCCCACACCGGGCGCCCGTCGGGACGACCCGGACGAACCGGGGGGCTTCTCCCTCACGTCATAGGCCGGACGGGGCAGGCAAACGGGGGTCGGCGGAGCGGCGGCCGCACGCGGGCCGCCTTCTGTGCCTACGGTGCTGGCCGCCCGTCGTTCCTGCCTTGGAACCCGCGTCGACAGCTGGAGAGAGGGCCCGCCCATGCCTGTGAACGTCTCGTTCCCCGGCGTCTACATCCACGAAGTGAAGAGCCGGGTGCGCACCGTCACCGGCGTTCCGACGTCTGTGGCCGCGTTCGTCGGCCCGGCTCCGCGCGGCCCGGTCGACACCCCCGTGCACATCACCGGCTGGGCCGGCTACGAAGCCCAGTTCGGCGGGCTCGACGAGAATCGCGGTATGGGCCACGCGGTCTACCAGTTCTTCCTGAACGGCGGCACCGACGCCCAGATCGTCCGGGTGCTCGGGAACAGCGGCACGGCGACGGTGCGGGTGGGCAAGAAGGCCCCAGGCGGTGACAACGGCCGCCCCACGCTCAAAGCCGCGAGCCCGGGGGTCTGGGGCAAGAGCCTACGAGTCCGCGTCGACTACGACGGCATCCGAGATGAGGACACGGGCTTCTACAACCTGACCGTCCGGGACGCCGGGACCGGTGTGCAGGAGAGATACACCAACATCGAGGCCGGGTCGAAGGGCCCACGCGGCCTGACGAAGGCGCTCAGCGGCTCGCGGCTGGTCGTGATCGCAGACGACGGCGGACCGGAGCGACCGTCGGCGCACGACACCCCGGCGCATGCTTCCGGCGATCTCCTGGCGGGCCCGCGTGAAGTGCCGGCGGTGGCAGGGCAACCCGGGGAGGCGCACGACGACGCGGATGACGAACCGGGCGAGGGCGAAGTGCATGGCGACAAGGCGGTCCTCTTCGAGGTGCCTGACGGAGGGGGAGGAACCCCCGATGCGAAACCCACTGCTGCCGACTACCGCGGCAGCTCCGACCGCCAGACCGGCATCCACGCCCTCCTCAAGACGGACATCTTCAACCTGCTGTGCCTGCCGGGGGCTCCGGAATCGGTCCTGCCCGAAGCCCTGCAACTGTGCGTCGAGCGGCGCGCGATCCTCCTCGTCGATCCGCCTGGCGAGTGGAAGGGCAAAGATGCCTCCCAGGTCGCGGAGGCGGCTCTCGCGAAGCCCGTGCTCCCTGGCGACTCCGCCAAGAACGCCGCCCTCTACTTTCCCGAAGTCCTGGCCGTCGACCCCCTGGACGGCGAGACCGAGGCCTTCCCGCCCTGCGGCGTCATGGCCGGTGTGCTGGCCCGCACCGACGTCCAGCGCGGAGTGTGGAAGGCGCCGGCGGGCACGGACGCCTCGCTCGCCGGGGTCACAGGGCTCGCCACCGTGCTCACCGACCGCGAGAACGGACTGCTGAACCCGCTCGGCGTGAACTGCCTGCGTCAACTCCCGCTGGTGGGGCCGGTCGCCTGGGGCGCACGCACTCTGCGCGGTGCGGACCGGTTCGCCGACGAGTGGAAGTACCTTCCCGTCCGCCGCCTCGCGCTCTTCGTGGAGGAGAGCCTGTTCCGCGGCACCCAGTGGGTGGTGTTCGAGCCGAACGACGAACCGCTGTGGTCGTCGATCCGGTTGAACGTCGGGGCGTTCATGAACTCCCTCTTCCGTGAGGGCGCCTTCCAGGGGCGCACGCCCGACGAGGCGTACCTCGTCAAGTGCGACCGGGAGAACAACCCCCAGAACGACATCGACCGGGGGATCGTCAACATCCAGGTCGGCTTCGCGCCGTTGAAGCCCGCAGAGTTCGTGATCATTCACATCGAGCAGCTCGCCGGCCAGATCCAGGCCTGAAGCAGGAGGACGTCCGATGCCCGACATCACGCGCAGGGACCCCTTCAAGAACTTCCGGTTCCGGGTCAAGTTCAGCGGGTCCACCGAGTACATCGCCGGGGTCAGCAAAGTCAGCGGTCTCAAGCGCACCACCGAGGTGATCAAACACCGCGACGGTGGCAGCCCCGGCACCAGCCGCAAGCTCCCGGGCCGCACGGAGTACGAACCCGTCACCCTGGAGCGGGGCTGCACCACCGACACCGTCTTCGAGGAGTGGGCCAACCGGGTCTGGAGTTTCCGCAACGCCTCCGGATCGCTGGAGACCTCGCTGAAGGACTTCCGCAGGGACCTCATCGTCGACGTGTTCGACGAGGGCGGTCAGAAAGTGCTCTCCTACTCGATCCACGACTGCTGGGTCTCGGAGTACCAGGCGCTGCCTGACCTCGACGCCAACGCCAACGCGGTCGCGTTCGAGCACATCAAACTCGAACACCACGGCTGGGTGCGGGAGCGGACCGAGCCGCCGCAGCTGCCGCAGTTCAGCGACACGGCCTCGGGCTGACCCGGTGACGGCCGAACTGACCGAAGCCCGGCTCCTCGACATCTGGGAGACGGGCAGCGGACGGCGACCGCCGGCCCGCGCCCTGCTGCTCGCCGCTGCCGCGGCGGCGCTGTTGGAACCGGACGGGCCGGCCCGCCCCGAGCCGGGACCGGACGGAAGCGGGCAGCCGGGCCCGCGGGCGGGCACGCGGCCAGTGGCCGAACGCACCCTGGCCGCCCTCAACGCCCTGCTGCTCGACCTGCGCGAACGCTGCTTCGGTACGGCACTGCCGTGCGCCGCGGACTGCCCGCACTGCGCCGAGCAACTCGACGTCACCCTCACCACCGCCGAGCTGCGCCCGCCCGGCGACCGCACCGCCCGTCCCGGCGGAACGCCCGCCACCGGTCGGGTCCGCGTCGACGGGCATCAGGTGACCTACCGCGCCCTGACCGGCGCGGACCTGCTGGCCGTCGACCCCGACGCGCCCGGGGCCCGACAGACCTTGCTGGGCCGGTGCGTGCTGTTCGCCGAACCACCGGCGCCCGAGGGGCCGAGCGACACGGTCCTGGAAGCGGTGGCCGAGCGGCTGGGCGCGCTCGACCCGGGGGCCGACACCGCGGTGGCGCTCACCTGCCCGTACTGCCGTCACCGCTGGACGGCGGCTTTCGACCTCGCCGGGTACGTGTGGGCCGAGGTCGAGGCCTACGCCCGCCGACTGCTCCATGAGGTGCATGTGCTCGCCCGCGCCTACGGGTGGACGGAGGCCGAGGTCCTCGGAGTGAGCCCCGTCCGACGGCAGTACTACCTGGAGGCGGCGACCGCATGAGTGACTTCGTGAGCCGGCTTCTCGGCGCACCGAGCCCCCGGCTGCGCCCCCAGCTGCCGACCCTGTTCGACCCGGGGGCGACCCGGCTCCGGATCCCGGACGACCCCCGTCAGGTGACGGAGGAGGAGATGCCGCCGTCCCCGCCGTACCGGGCCGCGCACCCCTCGTCCCGCGTGCGGTACCCGGGTGGCCCGCCCCCGAAGCCCGGCCACCTCGTCCCGCCCGAAGGCACACAAGACCCGGCGGGGCCCCCGGACCGCCACCTCGCGGCAACCTCTCGTGGGACCGTGCCGTCCATCGGACATACATGCGAGGCACGGCACACGGCGACCGGCGCCGAGAGCCCCGCGGCACGGCACACGGCGACCGGCGCGCAGCGCCCGGTAGCGATCGCCGCCGAGCGGCCCGCCTTCCCGGCGACCCGCCCCGAGCCCGCCGCCGGCGAGGTCTCCGACGTCCGGGCGCCGGGTGAGGGGAGTTTCTCGCCCCGTACCGGTCCGGCCGGGATGCCGGCGGATGGAGACAGAGCCCAACCCCCGCCCGTGGAAGGGCCGTCGGTGCGGACCGGCGAGGCCTCGGAGCCTGCTTCATCGTCCACAACGCCCCGGGCCGGTCTGACTCCCGGGACGCCGGCGGCCGCGTCCGGTACCCGACTCCCGCCCGGGGAGGCGTCGTCGGAGACGCCGGGCGACGTCCCGGAGGCCGTTCCACCGTCCGCCGCGCCCCGGCCCGGCCTGGTTCCCGGGAAACCGCCGGCAGTGTCCGAGACCCGGCCCACTTCGCGCGGGACATCGGCGGCGCTGCCCGGCGATGTCCCCGGGCTCCTCCCGCCGGCCGCCCCGCCGGCAGGCGTGCCCGTCGAAGCGGGCCTCGATCTCGACCACCCGGCTCCCACGCATCCCCCGCGCGCGACGGCATCCCCCGGGCGCCGGGAACACCCCGTACGTCCCGTGCGCGCAGCCCCGCCCGGTGGTCGGCCGCCCCGCCCGACGGCGGGGCCGTACGGGACGCCGACCGAGGCCGCGGAGCCGGTCGTGCGCATCACCATCGACCGGCTCGAGGTCCGGGCCGCTCCGCAACCCGCAGCCACCACGCGTCCCCCGCGCCGACAGCCGCGACTCGGCCTCGACGAATACCTCAAGGGGCGGTCGTGAGCGACAGCTTCGCCGTGGCCGCCGTGACGGACACCTTGCGGGCGATCCTCCAAGGGGCCGTCGGCCGCCAGGTGCCCGGCGCCGTGGTCACCGCGCGCCCACCCGACGAGGTCACCGCCGACCGGCCGACCGCCGCCCTCAACGTCTTCCTGTACCGGACCTCCGTCGACGGGAGCTGGCGCAACCTCGACCCCGCGGGCACCCGCCCCGGCGAGACCGGGCGACCGGCGGTGCCACTGGTCCTGCATTACCTCCTCACCCCGTACGCCAGTGGCGACGGCGAGGAGTCCACGGCCCACCGGATCCTCGGCGCCGCCATGGTCGCGCTGCACGACCACGCCGAGCTGGGACCGGAGGAGATCAGACGGGCGGCGCCCTTCAGCGATCTCCACCTTCAGCCGGAACCCGTGCGGCTCACCCCGGTCACCGTGTCGACCGACGACATCTCCAAACTGTGGACCGCCTTCCAGAGCCAGTACCGCACCTCGGTGGCCTACGAGGCGCGCATCGTGCTGATCGACAGTTCGCTGCCCGGCCGGGCGCCCCTTCCCGTGCTGGCCCGCGGGGACCAGGACCGGGGCTCCGAGGCGGCCCCGAACATCGCCGGCCCGCTGCCGACGCTGACGGCCGTGCTCCCCGGGAACGTGCGGCCCGGCGGCGAACTGACCGTCACCGGAACCGGGTTCGACGGCGGGGACGCCCTGCTGCGCCTCACCCACCCCCTGTTGGGCGGACCGGTGGACCTCCCCGCGCAAGTGGCCGGCGTCACCGAGGCCCGCTTCGGGCTCCCCGAGGACCTGGCCGCCGGCATCTGGTCCGCAGCCGTGGTGCTCACCGCGCCGGACGGCACCCGGCAGGCCACCCGGGCACTGCAGGTGGGCGTCGCGCCGCGCCTCACCGGGCCGCTGCCGCTGACAGCGGAGCTCGGCGGCGACGGATCGGCACGGCTGGAAGTGCGCTGCACCCCGCCGGTGCAGCCCGGCCAGCGGGTCCAACTGATCGTCGGGGACCATCCGTTGGATCCGCAGGATGCCTTTGTGAACACGACGGACCGGCTGCGGTTCCGCTGGCCGGACGCCCGGCCCGGACGGCACGCTCTGCGACTGCGGGTCGACGACGTGGAAAGCCCACTCGCCGTCGACGCGGCGGGGCGGCCGGAGTTTCCGACCGATGCGGCGGTGGTGGTGGCATGAGAGCCGACTCCTCGACAGTGCGGGACGAGTGGGAGGAGCACAACAACCGCCACCTGGCCGAGTCGCTGGCCGGCCTGCGCACCCTCCTGCGCGACCGCATCGCAGCGGTCACCGGCTCACCCTCCGAGGGGGCCGCGGAGCCGGACCCCGTCGTGCAGTCCGACCCGACTACGGATCCGGACGACGCCGCGAGCCGAGCCGGGGCCCCGGAAGGGAGCGCGGCATCCACCGAAGCCGCCGGAGACCAGCCCTCGTCGTCAAAAGCGCCCCCCGCGTCGACCGCGCACACCCCGGCCCTCGTCGCGTTGGGCGACCGGCTCGGCCTCTCCCCGTTCGAACGGGACACCCTGCTGCTGTGCGCGGCACCGGAGTTCGACCCCCGGATCGTCGACCTGTACGCCCAGGCCCAGAGCAGCCCGCTCGCCCTCCACCCCACCTTCGCCCTCGCGTTGTCCCTTTTCCCCGACCCGGCCTGGGACGTGCTCTCCCCGTACCGGGGGCTGCGGTACTGGCGGCTCGTGGACGTCGACCGGGCGTCCGGACAGCCGCTGGTGACCAGCCCTCTGCGGGCCGACGAGCGGATCGTCAACCACATCAAGGGCCTCGACCACCTCGACGCACGCCTGTACGCCCTCCTGACTCCCCTGCGGTCCGCCCCGGCGGACACGGGCCGTCGGCCGTCGGCCGCCCGGCACGCGGCGGTGGAGGAGGTCCTCGGCCACTGGTTGGCTCCGGGGCCCGGCGCGGCCGACGGGCTGCCGGTGATCCAGCTGCTCGGCACGGACCGGGAGAGCAAGCGGTCGGTGGCCGAGGAAGCGGCCGCCGACTCCGGCCTGCTGCTGTACGGGATGCCGGCCCGGCTGCTCCCCGACTCGGCCGAGGAACTCGACGTCCTCGCCCGCCTGTGGCAGCGCGAGACGCTGCTGGCGCCGCTCGCGCTCTGTCTCGACGCGGACGACACGCCACCGGACGCCGACGAGGCTCACGGACGGTCCGGACATCTCGCCCGGTTCCTCGAACGCAGTGGCGGCCCCTGCTTCGTGACGACCCGAGAAGCCCGGGCCGACGTACCTGCGCCGACGGCGGCCGTGGAGGTGGTGCCGCCATCGGCCCTGGAGCGCGCCACCGCATGGAGCGCCGTGCTGCGGCCCGCGGACGCGGACCGGCTGGCCGGCCAGTTCACCCTGGACCTGTCGGCCATCCACGAGGTGGCCACCGCGGCCGGCGGCGACCCTGAACAGGCCTGGCGGGGCTGTCTGGTACGCACCCGCCCCCGCCTCGGCCCCCTGGCGCAGCGGCTGGACTCCAGGGTCGGCTGGGAGGACATCGTGCTGCCCGACGAGGAAACGGCCCTGCTCCGGCAGATCGCCGACCAGGTCGCGCAGCGGGCCACGGTGCACGAGCGGTGGGGCTTCGGTGAGCGGGGCAGCCGGGGCCTCGGCATCAGTGCCCTGTTCACCGGGCCCAGCGGTACCGGCAAGACCATGGCCGCGGAAGTCCTCGCCGGGCACCTGGGGCTCGACCTGTACCGCGTGGACCTGTCGGCCGCGGTGAGCAAGTACATCGGCGAGACGGAGAAGAATCTGCGGCGGCTCTTCGACGCGGTCGAGCCGGGCGGGGCGGTCCTCTTCTTCGACGAGGCCGACGCCCTGTTCGGTAAACGCAGCGAGGTCAAGGACTCCCACGACCGGTACGCCAACATCGAGGTGAGCTACCTGCTCCAGCAGATGGAGGCCTACCGAGGGCTGGCGATCCTCGCCACCAACCAGCGTCGGGCGCTGGACACGGCGTTCCTGCGGCGGCTGCGCTTCATCGTGACCTTCGCCTTCCCCGGGGCGGGGGAGCGCCGCGAGATGTGGGCGCGCGCCTTCCCCGCGGGCGCCCCGGTCGAGCCGCTGGACCTGGACCGGCTGGCCGGCCTGCCGCTCAGCGGCGGCATGATCCGCAACATCGCCCTCAACGCCGCCTTCGCGGCAGCCGCCGCGGGCACCGCGATCACCATGCCGACCGTCCTGGCCGCCGTACGGGCGGAACTGCGCAAGACGGAGACCCCGGTGCCGGAGGGCGACCTGACCTGGCCCGCTCCTGCCCGGAAGGGAGCGACCCTGTGAGGATCGAACTCCACATCGGCCGCATCGTGCTGGAAGGCATCGCCCCCACGGACGCCCCGGCCGTCCGCGCCGCGCTCACCGCCCGCCTCACCGACCTTCTCACCCAGAGCCCACCCATGACCCCCCACCACATTCACCGCCTTGCCTCCCTGACCATGCCCGCGCCCTCCGATCCCACGGCCTTCGGCCACACGCTCGCACTGACCATCCACACCGGCCTGACCTGCCTGCCGGGGAGCGGGCGTTGAGCGCGAAGGCCCCGCGGGGCACTGCCACGACGCCGACCGCGCCGGCCCACGTCCCCGCGAGCCCGCCGCGACGGGCCGCCGGGCCGGGGCCGGACGAAATCCGGCGGCCCGGCACATGGGCGAAGGACTTCAGCAGGCTGCGGACACGGTCGGCCGATCAGTCCGTGCCCGAGGCCGGACTGCCGCAACCGGCCCGGGAGGTGGTACGCCGCCCGGGCGCGCCGCTGCCCGTGGCGGTACGGGCAGACGCCGAGCACCGTTTCCAACACGACTTCAGTCACGTCCGTGTCCACACCGGCCCCGAAACGGCGCGGGCCGCCCGGGCCCTGCGGGCCGACGCCTTCACCGTCGGTCACCACATCGCCTTCGCCGCCGGCCGTTTTGCTCCCGGGACTGTGGCGGGCACCCGATTGCTGACTCACGAACTGGCACACGTCGTCCAGCAGGAGCTCGGTGCCGCCGGCCACGCGGACGGCGCGGCGGCGGAGTTCGAGGCGGACCGCATCGCCAACGATCCGGTACCGGGCCGGAAGGTGCGGGTGGGGGCCCGGGTCGGGGTGCACCGTTCCGAGGACCACAAGCTCCTGGAGGGCGACACGCACGCCTTCTACTACCCCCCCGCCCGTCGGCCACAGACGGACCAGCTCGGGATCGATCTGGTCATGGGGGGCAGCGCCGTGGAGTACACACAGACGACGAACCCGAAGGCAGGGGGGCGGGTCGAGGTCACGGAACGGGCTACGGGCGGCACCTGGATCCAGATCAAGCGCCTCACGATTCAGAACGACATGAGCACGGCGGCCCTGCAGAAACGCATCACAGACGACGTGAAGGACGCCGTCACGGGGTTCCGCGCTGCAATCGACCGCCCCGAGGCAGCCAAGAACTGGCCCATGGAGGGCGCGAAACGTGAAGGCAAGAGCGCGCAGGGCACGTGGAACAGGACGGTGTACGAAAAGCCCCACGCCCTGCTGATTCACATCGAGGTGCCCGGTCTCTCGGACAAGAGCCCCGCGGAGCAGGCAATCCTCAGGGAGACCGCCGAAGGGGCCCGCAGCGGAGCCCGTTTCGGCCGGATCCCGCTCAGGATCGTCGTCGTGGATCCGCCTCCCTCGGCTCGGGGCGTGGCGCTCGCCCGCGTCAAACTCGCCGGCAGCCTGGCAGGGAAACTGCCCACCAGTCTCAAGGTCCTGGCTGCCGTTTCGGCCCTCGCCAAGGTGTACAAGGCGGTGGAGTTCGTTCAGGTCCCCTTCGCCGCGTACGACCAGATGGTCGCCGTCCAGTGGCAGGCGGAGCAGGCAGGAAAGGGGGAACCGACCATCCTCCGCGACGAGGCGGCGAAGCTCCAGGACATGTGCACCCTGCTCGTCGACGCCCGGGCCGAACAGGACGCGTACAGCGAGCAGCTGAGGAATTTGGCCTCCTCGCTGGTGGCCATCGGCGCCTCGGGAGACCTGGACGCGATCCGCAAGACGACCTGGGCGCTCGCGTCAGCCTCGTCCACCGTGGACTCCCGGCTCAATGACACGAACACCGACATCCGCAGGATCGAGACCTACAAGAAACGTGCCGAGCAGCGTCGGAGCGCCGCGAATAAGTTGCTGGACATCGCCCATGCCGTTCGCGTCGTGGACGAGGGCGCCGAGGCGAAGCAGGCCCACCTGTGGCAACTGGGTGTGGATCTCCAGCACCTCATCAACCTGTCGGACAACGCCATCAAGGAGGCGACCGATCTGCGCGACCGCCTCGCCGACGACGACAACTACCTCATGGCGTGGGCTCGGCTTCTCAAGGAGTGGTACTTCCACTTCGACGCCCAGAACGCGCCGGCCCGTGCTGCGCCGACCCCGCCATGATGCACCCTCCATCCGAGCGGAGACTGCCTGATGCCCCCTTCCGGACCCGCCGCGCTGCGCGGCGGCATCGTGTTCCTCGACCCCGAACAGGGGCGGGTGCTGCGCGTCGTGCCGTTCCAGTACAACCCGGACTCGGTGACCAGGACGCTCACCGCACAGGGCGTGGGTGACGAGGCGGGGGCGCGACTGGAGGCGTTGCGGCTCAAGGGGCCGCCGAAGGAGACGTTCAAGCTCGACGCCGAGTTCGACGCGGCCGACCAGCTCGAGCCGACGGGGTGCCGGTCCACGGAGGCGGGGCGGACCGGGCTGCTCGGAGCGCTGGCGGCGCTGGAGAGCGCCGTGTACCCGTCCAGCGCGCAGTTGCTCGAAGAAGAGAGCCTCGCCTCGTCCGGGATGATCGAGATCGCTCCGATGGAGGCGCCGCTGACCGTGCTCGTGCTCGGCACCCGGCGGGTGGTTCCCGTGCGCGTCACCGACTTCACCGTCACCGAAGAGGCGTACGACGGCGAACTCAACCCGATCCGGGCCAAGGTCGGGCTCACCATGCGCACCCTCACCGTCGACGACGTCGGCTTCGAGCACAAGGCGGGCGTCCTCTACCTGCGCTACCAGCAGACCAAGGAACGGCTCGCCGCCCTCGCCGGCAACGGAGGGCCGGAGGTGCTGGGTCTGACCGCCCTGTGACTTTCGCCCCGGACACGACCTGGACAAACCCGAGGAAGGCAGCGGATGTTCGAACCCACCAGCCGCTACCACGGCATCGCCACCGCGACCTGGACGGCGCCCGACGGACGAACCGTCAGCTACGTCCGGCGTCGCTTCCTGCCGCAGCCGGACGAGCTCGCGCCGCTGGGCGTGCATGTCGTGGTGGGCGGCGACCGGCTGGACATGATCGCCGCCCGGCACTTCGGCGACCCCGACCAGGACTGGCGGATCGCCGACGCCCACCGGGTGGTACGGCCCGACGACCTCACCGCGACCCCGGGCCGCCGCCTGCGCATCACCCTCCCCGCCGGGCTGCCCGGCATCACGGCCGCCGGAGCCGCCCCGTCATGAGCGCGAACCTGCGACTGATGCTGCTCATGGGCAAGGTGATCGCCGTGCCCGCCCCGGCAGTGCTGCTGGACGCGCTCCAGTCCGTCCAGGTCACCAGTTCCAGCGGCGCGGCCGGCGGCTTCCAGCTGACCTTCGCCGTCGCCAAGCGCTCCCCGGTGACGCAGGTGCTGCTGCCCTCGGGGGCCCTCGACCCGAAGACCAGGGTGATCGTGGTCGCGGTCGTCGCCGGCGTCCCTCACGTGCTGATGGACGGCGTGGTCACCCGGCAGGAGATCAACCCTGGTACCTCGCCCGGCACTTCGGAGCTCACGCTGACCGGCGAGGACCTCACCCTCCTGATGGACCTGCGGCACGTCCAGCGCAGTTACCCCGGCATGCCGTGCCATCTGCGGGCGCTGGCCGTGTGCGCCCCCTACGCGCAGTACGGCGTCGTCCCGGTCGCCGTGCCCACGGTGATCAGCAACATCCCGGACCCCACGATCGACATCCCCGCCCAGTCGTCCACCGACCTCAGGTACCTCCGGGACATGGCGACCGACGTCGGCTACGTCTTCTTCCTCGAACCGGGGCCCGCCCCCGGCGTGAGCATCGCCTACTGGGGCCCCGAGGTGCGGGCCGGAATCCTTCAGCCCGCGCTCACCGTCGACTCGGGGGCCGCGACCAACGTCGAGTCGCTCACCCTCGGTTACGACGGGCTCAGCCGGACCCAGTACACGATCCCGCTCACCGAACCCAACAGTAAGATCACGTTCAACGTGCCGGTGCCGGACGTCAGCCTGCTGCGCCCGCCCCTCGCCCTACGGCCGGCCCTCGCCATGCGCGAGGAGCCCGTGCCCGACCTGACCGGCCGCACGATCCCCGAGGCGCTGCTGCTCGGACTCAGCCGCACCTCCGCCTCCGCGGACGCGGTCACCGGCAGCGGCAAGCTCGATGTGCTGCGCTACGGCCACGTGCTCAGCGCCCGGAACCTGGTCGGCGTCCGCGGCGCCGGGCTCGCGTACGACGGCGTGTATTACGTGCGCAGTGTCACCCACGACATCCGGCGCGGGGAGTACAAGCAGAGCTTCACGCTCAGCCGGGACGGACTCGTCTCCAACACACCGGTGGTGATCCCATGACCGTGCCCGCACCCGCCACGAAGCGGTGGGATGGCCTCTACCAGGGCGTCGTCGTCTCCAACGTGGACCCGACCCAGAGCGGTCGGCTGTTGTTGCGCGTGCCCGAAGTGCTCGGCGACGCTCCCGGGTTCTGGGCGGAGTCCCTCTCGCCGCTCGCCGGCGCGGGCTACGGGATGTACGTCGTGCCGACGGTCAACTCCGGGGTGTGGGTGAAGTTCCTGGGGGGAGATCTCGGGCGGCCCGTGTGGCTGGGCTTCTGGCGCGGCGGTCCGGCCGAGGTCCCTCCGGCCGCCAGGACCACCGCCCCCGGGATCCCGCAGATCGTGCTGGCGACTCCGGGCCAGAACGCCCTGGTGATCAGCGACCAGAGCGCGCCGCTGGGCGGCATCACCCTCCAGCTCCACGGCCCCGCCGGGCCGTTCATCAAGATCGACGAAAAGGGCATCGAGCTGTCCTGCGGCCCCGGGCTGGCCAGCATCAGGCTCATGGGCAAGCAGGTCATCGTCAACGACGGCGCCCTGATGGTGCAGTGAGGAGTACGCGATGACCGGGCTGCTGTTCCACTTCGGAGCCACGATGACCTGCGCCCATCCACCCGGGCTGGTGAACATCCCGACGCCCGTCCAGCAGCGGGTGCTGGTCATGGCCCAACCGGTCGCCACGACCGCGGACACCTTCCTGGTCACCGGATGCGCGCTGACCGGGACCGGCCCCCCGCCCTGCACGGCGATCAAGTGGCTGAGCGTGTCCGCACGGGTGCTCGTGAACGGGCTGCCGGCGCTGCTGCAGCCCACTCCGCCGCCGTCCCCCGGCGCCGGGCTCAGTACGTCCGCCCCGCCCGCGCCCCCCATCGTGCAGGCCGCCCAGATCCGGGTGTGGGGGATGTGAGCGCCGTGAACGTCGACTTCCCCTACCGCATCGACGCGCGCGGCAGGACCGCCGTCACCGGACACCCCGAGCACGTGCGGAACCTGGTGGAACAGGTGCTGTTCACCACTCCGGGCGAACGCGTGCGCCGGCCCGACTTCGGCTGCGGGCTGCTCGACCTGGTCTTCGGGCCGGCCGGGCGGGAGGTGGCCGCCACCGTCGAGATGACTGCCCAGGCCGCCCTGCAGCGCTGGCTCGGCGACCTGCTGGCCGTCGAGGCCCTCGAAGTGACCGTGGAGGAGTCCGCGTTGAACGTGTTCGTCGCCTACCGGCTCCTCGCCACCGGCGAGCGACGAAGCGTCCGGATCGACGGAGGGACCGCGCGATGACCGGAGCTGCAGACCGGCCGGCGAAGGAGACCGCACAGGGCACCTCGTACGCCACCGCCTACAGCGCCTCGTACGGCCCGCCGTCCAGGGGCGGGCCCGGGGCCTCGACGCTGGGATGCGAGAGCGAGCGGAGACGCGAAGCGGTCCGCGAACACGGCCTGGCCGGCATCGAGGACGTCTCGGTCGAGGCCGATCGGCGCACACTGACCGTCACGTTCTTCGGCACGCCGCCCACCGGTCTCGACCGGCACGACTTCGCCGTCGAGGGCGGTCGGCGCGTCACAGGCATCCGGGTCGTGGCCGTCGCCGAGCACGACGACCCGGACGGCGACCGCTGTTGCCTCCGGCTGACCCTGGACCGGTGCGGCGACACATCCGTCTACCGACTGCACGCCCTGGCCCCGGGATTCGACTCACGCCATGACACCCGGGAGTTCAGCTTCCGGCCCGCCCCGGCGGGTCTGGACTGCGCGCCCGAGGGCGAACCCTTCCCGGAGCCGCCCGGGCCGGCGCCCGTCATCGACTACCTGGCCAAGGACTTCCCGAGCTTTAGGCGCCTGCTGCTCGAACGGCTCTCCCTGACCCTGCCCGGATGGACCGAACGGCACGCCGCCGACCTGGGCATCACCCTGGTCGAGCTGCTCGCGCACGTCGGCGACCGGCTGAGCTACCAGCAGGACGCCGTCGCGACCGAGGCATACCTCGACACCGCCCGGCTGCGCACCTCCGTCCGCCGCCACGCCCGGCTGGTCGACTACCCCATGCACGACGGCTGCGCCTCCCGCACGTTCGTCTGCCTGGAGACGAACGAGGAGGTCACCCTGCCGGGCGGGCGCCTGGCCTTCACCGTGCTGCCCTCCGGCCCGTCCGCCTGCCCGCTCGAACCGGTCCTGCCAGCGGCGGAGGTCGACGCCATGCGGTGGCCCGTCTTCCAACCCGTGCACCACCGGGACATCACCTTGCGCCCTGCCCACAACAGGATCTCCCTGTGGACGTGGGAGGATTCCGAATGCTGCCTGCCCGCGGGCACGACCACGGCCACCCTGCGCGACACGGGAACGGAGAAGGGGCCCCCGCAGCGCGTGCTGCGGCTCCTCCCCGGCGACGTCCTCGTCTTCGAGGAAGTGCTGGGCGCGGGCACCGGATCACCGGCTGACGCCCTCCCCTCGCACCGGCAGGCGGTCCGGTTGACCGAGGTCAGCCCGACGGTCGACACGCTCTCCGGCACCCCCGTCCTCGACATCGCCTGGGCCGCCGAGGACGCGCTGACCTTCCCCTTCTGCGTGAGCGTCCGCGGCCCGGCGGGCAAGGACCTCGAAGTCGGAGTCGTCCGAGGCAACACCGTGCTCGTCGAGCACGGCCTCTCCAGCACATGGGCCGGCCGCAGCCGCGAAGAGCTGCCGCCGCCCGTGGGACGCCGGTCCCACACCCTGCGGGGCAGCCACATCACCCGGACCGCGGCCTACCCCCGTCCCGCCGACATCGCCGCCGCGCAGGCCCGGCGGGTGGAACGCCTGCCCGAAGCGGCCCGGGACCGGCTGCGAGAACTCCGCGGGCAGGGGACCGGGCCGGGGGAAACCGACCGCGCCTTCCTGCGGACGCTGTTCGGGCCCCACGTCCTGGACCGGGTCCGTCTCGACGATCACCCGGGCGCGGCGCTGGACACTCTGCTCTCCCGCTTCGACCACCTCCTCGAAGGCAAGCTCCGGCGCATCGACGCCCTGGCGCGGCAGGCCCGTTCGGGGTACGTGCTCCAGGAGGCGGACACCGGCTGGGAGCTCGACCACACCTGGGGCGAGGGAGCTTGGCGCCTGATCGCCCCCGACAACCACGCCCTGCACGGTCCGGCACGCGAGGCACTGCTCCCCGACCCCCGCGAGGCGCTGCCCGCCCTGCGGGTCTGGCCGCGCGGGACCGCCGAGGACGAAACCGTCCCACCGGACGAATCCGTCGCGCCGGAAAAGCCCGTCGCGCCCGCCGGGGTGGACGCGTCCGTGGCGGTGGACGTGCCGGAAGAGGGGGGCGGGCCGTCGGTCGAGGAACAGTCGGGGGACCATGGCCGGAAGGCCCGGCAAGACCTGCGAGCCCGGCAGGCCCGGGAGACGCGCACATCTCACACAGCGCGGAGAGAGCAGATCGACCGACCGCACCGCAACACCTCGGCCGACGCTGCCCGCGCCCACCACACGCGCCACACGCACCGCACTCACGAAGACGGTCACGCCGGCCGCCCGGACCGGTCCGAGGAGCCGTGGGTCCCCCGCCGGGACCTCCTGGCCAGCGGCCCGCGCGACCGCCACCTGGTCGGCGAGAGCGACGACGACGGCATGCTCACCCTCCGGTTCGGCTCGGGTGGCGCCGGAGCCGAACCGCCCACCGGCAGCGCACTGGTGGCCGAGTACCGGATCGGCAACGGCGAGGCCGGCAACGTCGGCGCCGGTACGATCTGCCTCGTCTCCGCCGACTCGCCCGGCCCGGCGGCAGACCTGTCGGCCATCACCCTGGTGCGCAATCCACTGCCCGCCACCGGCGGCGCCGACCCCGAACCGGTCTCCGCGGTACGGCTCGCCGCCCCCCGCGAGCCCTTCCGCCGCCTGCGCCGCGCCGTCACGGCCGCGGACTACGCCACGCTCGCGGGCCTGCACCCCGGAGTGCAGCGGGCCGCCGCCGCCCTGCGCTGGACCGGCAGCTGGTACGAGGCGGACGTCGCGGTGGACGCCCTGGCCGGCGCCGACGTCCCGCACCGGCTGCTGACGGAGGTCCGGCAGGAGCTGCACCGCTTCCGCCGCATCGGGCACGACGTGGTCACCGGCCCGGCCGTGCACGTGCCCCTCGAAGTCGCCCTCGCCGTCACCGCCGAACCCCACCACATCGGCGGACACGTACGGCGGGACGTGCAGCGCGAACTGCGGCCCGGCCCCCTCCCGGGGGGCCGACGGGGCTTCTTCGACCCTGACGAGCTGACCTTCGGAACCCCGGTGCGGGTGAGCCGGTTGGTCGCCGCCGCGGCGGCCGTCCCCGGCGTCCGGCACGTCGAGGTGACCTGCCTGCGCCGGCTGCACGGGTCGTCCACCCCCGCTCCCACAGCGGCCACCCCGGTCACCGTGGAGGCGGTGCCGCCCTCCGGGGTCCTGCGGCTGCGGCCGCTGGAGATCGCCCGGCTCGACGACGACCCGGCGCGCCCCGAGAACGGACGGCTGACCGTCACTGTGACAGGAGGAAGATGAGCGGCTCGCCCCGCCGTCGCGGCTGCTGTGCCGGCACCCGGTCCACCACCCCGGTCGCGGTCTGGAACCGCCCCGGTCTGCCCGCACTGGACCGCCGCATCGGCACCCACCGCCAGTTCCTGGACTCGATGCTGGCCAGGCTCTCGGACCACGACCGCCGCGAACTGGCCCCGCTGACCACCCGCGAGCCGGACGACTTCTCGATCGCCCTGCTCGACGGCTGGGCCGTCATCGCCGACGTCCTGACCTTCTACCAGGAGCGCATCGCCGACGAGGGGTATCTGCGCACCGCGACGGAACAGGACTCGCTGACCCGGCTGGGCAGGCTCGTCGGGCACCGCCCCCGGCCCGCACTCGCGGCCGCCACCTACCTCGCCTACACCCTGGACCCGGGCACCGGCGCGACGATCCCGGCCGGTTCGCAGGTCAAGAGCGCCCCGCCGCAGGGAGGGTTGCCGCAGACCTTCGAGACCTCCGAGGACCTCACCGCGCGCGCCGAGTGGAACGAGCTCCCGGTCCGCCGCACGGCACCGCTCGCCCTCACCCCGGACCGTGTCCTGGGCCTGCGCGAACTCGAACTGACGGGCATGCACCCCTCGATCCGGCCGGGCGATCGCCTGCTGTTCCGCTTCTCGACGCCCGAGGACGCCAGGGTGCGCACCGTCTGGGAGGCCCGCCCCGACCCCGCACGGGGACGCACCGTGGTGTACTTCGCCTCCCCCAACGGGGAACAGCGGTATGCGGATGCCATGGCTCGGCTGAGCAGCGGTGTCCGAGCCGCCGTGCTCCAGACTCCGCCCGGCGTGACCGCCGACGACATCAGGACCCGGGTGCTGGAGCCGCTCGCCGCCACCGGTATGCAGCCGCGGATCGGCGAGTACGTCACACGGATCGCCGACCCGCTCAGGCGGCTCGGCGAACACCTGGCCGTCGCCCGCGCCACAGGCGACACCGCCGTCGCCGACTGGCTCAGAACAGTCGTCCGGCGCGGCCGGGCCGTGTCGGACGCGGTCGCCGCCGCGACGGGCGTGCCGCGGCTCGCCGATCCGGGCATGGTGGTCAGCGCCCCCACGACACGGTCCGCCGCGCCGGCCGAACACCCCCCGGCGCTCGTCGGGCTCGCACCCGCCGTGGACGCGCTGGCCGGCGCCGCGTCCCGCCCGCCTGCCCGCCCCCGGGTGAGGCCGCCCGGCGTCGCCGACCTGTTCGCCCCCGACTCGGACGCCCTGCCCCGACTGCTCGCCGCCGCCCGCCCCCGGCTCGCGGGAGGGCTCTACCGCGCGCTGAACTCCGTCTCTGTCGCGGCACCCGAAGCCTTCCTGGAGGTGCAGTGGCTGCGCGTCCGCGCCGCTCCCGCCGGCGCCGTCTTCCGCGAGCGGGGCACCAGGGGAGCGCGGCTGATCGACGTCGACCGCCCTGAGCGCAACAACGGGCTCGCCCCCCAAGGCCGCCAGCTCACCCTCGACGGCGTCTACGACACCATCGTCGCGCACAGCTGGATCGTCGTGGAACGCGGCGGCAAGGACCCGCTCGTCCGCCAGGTCCAAGAGGTTCGCCAGCCCGCCGCCATGGGCCGCAACCTGGCCGTCAAGTCGACCCAGCTGCGACTGGAGACGCCCCTGCCGCCGAAGTACTTCACCGACGACGGCCGGCGCGACACCACAGTGTGGGCGGCCGGCGAAGCCCTCCCGGTGACCGACGCCCCGCTCCGGGACGACGTAGCCGGCGGGGAGATCGAACTGGACGCCGCGTACGAGGGGCTGAGACCCGGCCAGTGGCTGGTGATCACGGGTGAGCGCACCGACGTGCCGTTCGTCGACGGCGTACGCGGAACCGAGCTGGTCATGCTGGGCGGTGTAAGCCAGGCCCACCCTCGGCGCCCCGGCGAGCGGGCCCGCACCACGCTCCTCCTGACGACCCGGCTCGCCTACCACTACCGCCGCGACACCGTCGTCGTGCACGGCAACGTCACCCCCGCCACCGTGGGCGAGACCCGCACCGAGGTCCTCGGCAGCGGCGACGCGGGCCAGGCCCGGCAGACCTTCCCGCTGCGCCAGGGCCCGCTCACCTGCCTGCCCGCGGCCACGCCCGACGGCGCGGCCGACGCCCTGACCGTCCGGGTCGCCGACCTGATGTGGCAGCGGGCCGACGACCTCACCGAACTGGGCCCCACCGACGCCGGATACCGACTGCGCACCGGCGCGGACGGCGCCGCCGCCGTGGAGTTCGGCGACGGCCGGCACGGCAGTCGGCTGCCCACCGGCACGGAGAACGTGGTCGCCCGCTACCGGATCGGCTCCGGCAGCGCGGGCAACGTGCCCGCCGGACAGGTCAACCAAGTGGTCAGCAGGCCCCCGGGAGTCAGTGCCGTCACCAACCCGCTGCCCGCGACCGGCGGCACCGACGCGGACGGCGCCGACGACACCCGAAGCCGCGTCCCGCTGCGCCTGCGGGCCCTCGACCGGCTGGTCTCGCTGCGCGACCACGAGGACTTCGCCCGTGCCTTCGCCGGCATCGGCAAGGCGAGCGCGCAGCACGTCGTCGACGGCCGCCGCCGGATCGTCCTGGTCACCGTCGCCGCCGTCGACGACGTCCCACTGAGCTCGAGCTCGCCCCTGGTCACCGCCCTGCAGACCGCGCTCGCCGAGCACGGCGACCCCCACCTGCCGGTGCGCGTCGCCGTGCGAGAGCGGGTGCTGCTCATGGTGGCGGCCGGGGTGCGGGTACAGCCCGACCGCACCTGGGAGTCGGTCGCTCCCGCCGTCCGCGCCGCACTGTACGACGCCCTCGGGTTCGCGAGCGCCGAACTCGCCGCCCCCGCCCACCTCAGCACGGCCTACCGCGTCGCCCAGTCCGTGCCCGGCGTCGACCATGTGGACGTGGACCTGTTCACGGGCGTCCCCGACGACATCGACACCGCGGCCCTGACCCGGCTCGCCGGCACCCTCACCGCCGCCCGTCCCTGCGTTCCGGCGCGGCCGGCGGGGAACCGGGCCACCCGGCACGACACGGCCGACCGGGACACCCTCACCTCCGTGGCCCGGCAGTACGGACTCACGGTCGACCGGCTCCTGCGGCTCAACCCCGGCATCGACCAGCGCGCGCTCGCGGGCAGGCTGAAGGATTCCTTCCCCCAGCTGGTCGTACGGCGCGGGCTGCGGCCCGCGCAGCTCGCCGTGCTCGACCCCGCCACACCCGAGACCCTCGTCCTGCGGAGGATCCCATGACCCCGGACGATCTGTTCGGCCTGCTGCCCGCGGTCCACCGGCGACGAGACGAGGAGACCGGGGGGCGGCTGCGCGCGCTCCTCGCCGTCGTCGCCGAACAGGCCGACCTGGTCGAGGCCGACATCGAACGGCTCTACGCCGACTGGTTCATCGAGACCTGTGCCGACTGGGCCGTCCCCTACCTCGGGGACCTCGTGGGCCATCGCTTGCTTCCGGGGGCGGCCGCCGCCCTCGGCGCCGGTACGGCCGAGGCGCAGCGCTGGCTGGCAGCCGCGGCCCCCCGCCGGGAGGTGGCCGTCACCGTCGCCAACCGCCGCCGCAAAGGCACCCTCGCCCTTCTGGAGGACCTGGCCGCCGACGTGGCCGGGTGGCCCGCCCGCGCCGTCGAGTACCGCCGGCTGCTCGCCGTCACCCAGCCCGTCCGCCGCTATCCGGCCGACGACCGCGGGGCCCGGCGCAGGCTGCGCCACGGCCGGCTGCCGGACCTGCGCAGGGTGGACGTCCTCGACCGTGTCTCCGGCCCGTTCGACGAACTGGCCCGCACCGTGGAGGCGGCCCGACCCGGATCCGCACGCCGGGCCGGCCGATACGGCATCCCCGGCGTGGGACTGCACGTGTGGCGGCTGCTCGCCCACGCGGTCACCCGCGCCCCGGCCTACTGCGACGACCGCGCGCCCCACCGATTCACCTTCAGCATCCTCGGCAACGACACCCCGCTGTTCACCAGGCCGGTGGCCGAACCATCCCCGTGTCACACCGCGGACGAGATGAACGTCCCGGCGCCGATCAGACGGCGAGCCCTCGCCGAGCGGCTCGCGGACTACTACGGACCCGGAAAGAGCCTGTGCGTGTGGCCCGGCGCCGAGGCGGACCCGGTGCCGCTCGACAGGATCGTGGCCGCGGACCTGTCGGGGTGGACGTACCGGCCCAGGTCCGGTCAGGTCGCCGTCGATCCGGTCCTCGGCCGGATCGCCTTCCCGGCTCGCGAGGCGCCGGAGACCGGCGTCCTGGTCACGTACCATCACGGCGCCGCAGCCGACCTGGGAGGCGGCGAGTATCCGCGCCCCGGCGCGCTGGACACCGACGCGGCCGCCCGTGTCTACCGGATCGGGCCCGGCGAGCGGTACCGGCGGATCACCCAGGCGCTGGAGCACTGGCGCGGTGAGCGGCGGCAGGGCGGGCGGCGGCCGGAGACCGTCTTCGAGATCACGGGGAACGACGCCTACCAGGAGATCCTCACGGTCGCCCTCGACCAGGGCGACCGGCTCACGCTGCGGGCCGCCGACGGGGTGCGGCCGGTGCTCCGTCTGCTGGACTGGTCCGGCAACCGTCCCGACGCCCTGCGGATCACCGGCACGGGCAGGGGCGAAGGGCCGCTGCCGACGATCGTGCTGGACGGCCTGCTGGTCGCCGGGCGCAGCGTGCAGGTGCACGGGGCCGTGGGCGAGGTGGTCGTCCGGCACTGCACCCTGGTGCCCGGCTGGGACCTGGACGAGGGGGCCTGCCCGCGGCACCCCGAGGAGCCGGGACTGGAGCTGGTCGACACCCCGGCTCGGCTGCGGGTCGAACACTCCGTACTCGGCACCGTCGTCGTCAGACGCAACGAGACGGCGGCCGAACCCAATCACGTCACTCTCGCCGACTCCGTACTGGACGCCACCGACCGTCGGACGGCGGCGCTGACCGGCCCGGAGGGCCGGGCCGCCCACGCGGTGCTCACAGCACGTCGCACCACGGTGATCGGGACGGTGCGGGTGCGGGCCGTGGAGCTGCTGGAGAACTCACTGTTCGACGGGGAGGTCAGGGTCTCCCACCGGGGCGCCGGCTGCGTGCGGTTCTGCTGGCTGCCGCCGGACTCCCGCACCCCCTCCCGGTTCCACTGCGAACCGGAGCAGTCCGGCGACCCGCGACGTGTCGCACTGCGTTTCACCAGCACCCGGTACGGCACTCCGGGGTACGTTCAACTCGCCGACGGGTGCGCCGAGGAGATCCGCCGGGGCGCGGACGACGGCTCGGAACCGGGCGCACTGCACGACCTGTTCCAGCCGCTGCGGGAGGACAACCTGCGGACCCGTCTCGACGAGTACACACCCGCCGGCTGCGACAGCGGCCTGTTCTTCGTCACCTGAGCGGCGGCCACGGGCCGCACGCGGACGAGCCCCTCCTCACGTCAGGGAGCGCACCACGATGCAAGGCGACTTCTCCCGGGTCACGTTCGACCCGGACCGGCACTTCTCCGGGGTCCTGTCCCAACAGGGACGCGTGCAGCTCGACTCGGAGATCAACGAGCAGAGCGCGATCCTCCAGCACTATCTGCGCACCCTGGTCACCGACGTCCTCGGCCCGGCGGCCTGTGCGGCCGGCCCGCGGGACACAGACCCCGGCGGGTTCAGGGTCGCCGTCGACGAAGGCGTGCTGACCGTGGCCCGGGGACGCATGTACGTCGACGGCATCCTCTGCGAGTGCGAGGACGGTGCGGAGTACTGGAGCCAGCCCGACGGCTACCTCGACCAGGAGCGGGACGACGCGGAGGGGCAACTGCCCAAAGGCGCCGTCCTGGTGTACCTGCGCGTGTGGGAGCGTCTGGTGACGGCCCATGAGGCGCCCGAGCTGCGGGAGCCGGCCCTCGGTCTGCACGGCCCCGACACGACGGCGCGCACCCGGGTCGTGTGGCAGATCGACTGGCTGCCGCTGAGCCCCGAGCGCCCCATCCCCATCCCTGCCCCCGAGACCGCGCCGGCCTGGCTGAAGGAGGAGCTGAGGGTCCGCTTCGGCCCTCGGGCGCGGCTCGCGGCCCGCACCCGGCTCGCCGAGGGCGACACGGACCTGTGCGACGTGGCCCCGGACTCCGGATACCGGGGCCCGGAGAACCAGCTGTACCGGGTGGAGGTGCACCGCGGCGGCGAGGCCGGCCGTGCCACGTTCAAATGGTCGCGGGAGAACGCGTCGGTGGTCCTGCCGATCAGGGCGATCGCGGGGCCCACGCTCGAACTGGACACGCTGGGCAGGGACGACAAGCTCGGGCTGGAGACCGGGGACACCGTCGAGGTCGTCGACGACGCCTCCGTCTGCAGGGCTGCCCGGGACGTGGCGGGGAAGGCGCCGCGGCTGTACCGCATCACGGAGGTGGACCACGTCGGCCGCCGAGTGGTTCTGGACGCCGAACCTGCGGCCGATCCCCACCAGCCGGAACTCGGCTCCCACCCCGAGCGTCACCCGCTGCTGCGCCGCTGGGACCACCGGCCGCCGGAGCCGGCCACCGGGGCGGCGGCAAGCGACGCGGGCGCCCGGAGCGTTTCCACGGCTGTGCCCGGCGACGGTGCGCTGCTGATCGAGGAGGGCCGGTGGCTGCCTATCGAGGACGGGATCGAGGTCCTGTTCGAGCCGGTGCCACAGCCCGCCCCGGCTGCTCCTGCGGCCCCCGGCCCCTCGAAGCGGTCCTATCGGGCGGGCGACTACTGGCTGATCCCCGCCCGGGTCGTCACCGGGGACGTCCTGTGGCCGGCCGACGCGAACGGTGACCCGCAGCGCAGGGAGCCGCACGGCGTCGACTACCACTACGCACCGCTCGCCAACGTCGAGCAGGAGGGGACGGACACCACCCGGACCGCGGAGGATCTGCGCAAGGTGTTCCGCCCGCTGGCCCGGCCGCCCTGGCAGGCGCCCGACCGGCCCTCGACCCCGCCGCGGACGGCACCGTGAGCGCTCGCTGCTCGGTGCTCGGTGGTGTCGTGACCGGTCAGTCGTCGGCCGGTCTGGCGAACTCCTCGATCAGCACGGGGTACTGCTCCCCGCCGTGCCCCGCGGCGATCGAGCGGTCGGCCATCGCCTTGAACAACTTCGGCAGCTCGGCGTTCACGCCGACCGCCTCGCTCTCCTCGATCAGATGAGCCATCGCCCGCGCGTCGGTCTCCAGGGCCGACACCTCGGCCGGGAAGGAACCGCTGTCGATCTGCTCGGCGTACCCGGGCAGCCATCGAGCCACCTCGGCAGCGATCTGCTGCGCGAACGGCGCATAGGTCGCGGCGTCGACACCAGCCGTTCTCAGCAGGGCGGTGCCCTGGAGCCAGGCGTTCAGCACGCTCCACATCATGGCAAGGCCCGCCACGTCGTACAGAGCGGCCAGCCCATGGTCCGCACCGAGGTAGGTGACCGTGCCGAGCGCGCCGAGGGTCGACTTGTGCGCCTCGAAGTCCGACTCCGGCCCGCTGTGGAGAATCAGAGCCTCGGCCGTCCCGATCACGGGCGGCACGGCCATGATCGCGCCGTCCAGGTAGCGGGCGCCGCGCCGCTCGGACCACTGAGCGGTTTCCCGTGCCTGGGCCGAGTCGCCGGAGGTCAGGTTGATCAGCACGGCGCCGTCCAGCTCGACACCGCTCGCGTCGAGCAGCCCGTGCACGGCTCGGTAGTCGGTGACGCAGACGATCGTCAGGGAACCCGCCTCGAGAGCGTCGCCCACCGTCGGCGCCAGCCGCGCGCCCGCGGCCACCAACTGGTCGGCCTTGGAGGGCGTACGGTTCCACACGGTGGTGGGGTGACCGGCCTTCAGGAACGCGCCTGCGACCGCCCGCCCCATCAGGCCGAGTCCGATGACGACCACGGGTGCAGTGGTTTCGTTGTTCATGACAGCATCGTCGACGTTGATACCGGTGTGAAGGTCAAGCGAGGTTTCGATGCTGATCGGGGAACTGAGTCGTCGTACGGGCGTCAACGCCCACCAGTTGCGCTACTACGCGGCCCAGGGCCTGCTGGAAGCGGATCGCGGCGCGAACGGCTACCGCGAGTACCGGGAGAACGCCGTGCTGCGGGTGAAGCAGATCCGGCACCTGCTCGGCGCCGGCCTGTCCTCGGAGGACATCGCGTACCTGTTGCCCTGTGCGACCGGAGAGGCTCCGGAACTGTTCGGGTGTCCGGAACTGCTGGCCGCGATGCGGTCACGGCTGCGGCGACTGGACGATCGGATGACCGCGCTCGCTCGATCCCGTGACGCTCTCGCCGGCTACATCGACGCGGCCGAGCGCATGGGAGGCGAGAAGTGCCCACCCTTCGGCGATGCCGGGCTGGAGCCCGTCTCCGCCTGAGCGGGTCCCGCCTGTGAAAGATTGGTTCAGCTTGTCGTGACGCGGGAGTTGACCCGCCGCATCCACTCCCGGTCGGTGTGCCACATGGGGTGGTGCGGGGCCGCGTTGGAGGTCAGGACGACGCCCTGGAAACCCGCGGCGAGGCAGCGGTCGACGACGAACTCCGCGATGTCCTTGCCGACGGCGTGCTCCTCGAAGCGCGTCAGCAGCGGGGTGTAGCCCACGACACCCTCACCGAGGACGGCGGGGACGCCCCGGCGGCGGGCGAAGTCCGCGACGGAGTCGACCCACGAGGCCAGCGTCTCCCGCATGGCCTGCCGGTGCGTCGGATAGTTCTCGTAGAGCCACAGGTCCCAGCGGTCGGGGTCGACCCAGTCGTGCGCGTAGAACAGTTCGCGCGGTATCCCCGTGGCGGCCAGCCGCCAGGGCTCGTCCGGGTGGTGGTCGGCGAAGTCGGGCGCGTCGGGGCGCAGCATGGCGGTCAGTTCGGGGGTGGGCCAGGCAGCGGTCTCGGGCGCCGCCTCGGTGCCGTGGCCGAGGCCGACCGCTTCGTACAGGGCGCCCAGCACGCCGTAGACGTAGAAGTGGGCGATCTCCGCCTGCCCGGGCAGGTCGTCGAGTTCGCCGGACCACGGCTCGCCCACCGAGCAGGTCGCGGGGATGGAGGTGTGCCGCGCCTTCAACAGCTTCAGCGCGCGTTCGAGGGGGCCGCGCAGCCGGGCGTAGTGGCCGGGGGCGCCGTCCGCCGGCACCAGGTCGCAGTTGCCGACCTCGTCGTCCTCCTGGGAGTACCAGCAGTCCCCGGCTTCGCCGACACCGACGCCTGGCACCGCGCGCTGGCCGACGTGCCCGGCCCGGACCGCGCCGAGACGGTGGCCCGTTCACTCGCCGGACTGCTGGACTTCCTCGACGAACGCGGGCTGTCCGACCGCGTCCCCGCCTTCGACGGCTGGCGCACCCGTGAACCCACCCGCGAGTACCTGTGACGGCACGGCCGTGTACCTCGCCGACACGGCGGCCGGCACGATCCTGCGCTGCCGCGTCGACCCCGTCTCGGGCGATCTCTCGCGCGGCCCGGAGACCATCGCCCGCCTGCGCGACGGCGAAGGCGGCCCGGACGGGAAGACCGTCGACGCGGAGGGCTGCCTGTGGGTGGCGGTGTGGGGCGCCGGCGAGGTCCGCCGGTACCACCCCGACGGCCACAGGCTCCACACCCAGACCGTCCCCGCCCCGCACCCGACATCGGTGCGCCTGCCCCCCGACGGCGACCGCGTCATCGTCACCACCGCCCGCCACGGGGTGAAGACCCCTACGGCGGCCTCCGGCGCGGTGCTCGGATTTCCCGCACCGGTCAGGGGGACGGCGGGCTGCGCCTGGGGCGGCCGGCGCTGAGGGGCGCCGGCCGCCGGATGCGGACGCCGAAGGCCGGCGGATGTCGCGGCACGTTCGCGGCCTTCGGGCGGGGGTCATTCCCCGTCGACGAGCCTCTGGTACGCCTTGGCGTCGAGCAGGTTCTCGAAGGAGCCCCGGGCAGCCTTGATCTTGTAGAGCCACATCCCGTACGGGTCGCTGTTGACCTCCTCGGGACTGTCCACGGCATCCTCGTTGACCGCGACGATCTCCCCGCCGACCGGGCTGAACAGGTCGGACGCCGCCTTGACCGACTCCACCGTGCCGACGGAGTCCCCCGCCTCGACCACCTTGCCGACGGAGGGCAGATCGAAGAAGACGATGTCGCCGAGGGTCTTCTGGGCGTGATCGGTGATGCCGACGGTGACGGTCCCGCCGTCGGTGTGGATCCACTCGTGTTCTTCGGTGTACTTGAGATCGGTGGGCACGTGGGACATGTCAGCTCCATCAGCCGTGGGGGTGCGAGGTGCGACGCGGCCGCCCTGTCGACGACCGACAGGGACAGCCTCGCGTCACCGCTCCGCAAAGGCGTGTATTTCGAGCGCCAGGTTCCACCGTCCGGGTGAGCCTCCTGGAGAAGCGGTGCCGGCATAGTCCGAGTCATGAGCGCCATGGGAACGCCCCCGGAACCGCAACCCGAACCCTCGACTCGAAGCGGCCTCAAGGCACTCGGCGAGGTGGCGTGCAGATACCAGGCGGATGAGATCTCCGTCTGATCCCGGTCTGGAGCGGCGCGGCGCCACGGGGTGCGTCAACCGACGGCGAGGCCGGCCGACCATGAGATCGAGCTCGCCGCCCCTGCTGCTCTCTGCCGGCAGGCGTCAGGTCTGCCTGGTCAGCGCTGAAGCTGCGGCGGCGGTGCCATCCGGCGGCGCTCGGCCGGAGTCGGGCACGCTCACCGAGCGGCGGCCGCGGCCTCCACGTCGCAGCGAAGGATCCGCTCCTCCGCATCGGCCAGCCAGAAGAAGACCGGGGGCAGGGCGAGTTCGATCAACGCCAGCGCGATCTGGAACCACTGCGGCCGGCCGTGGACGGCGAGTGAGAGCAGCCGGCCCACACCGCCCAGCAGGAAGACTCCGGCCAGCCACCGCACCGCCCGGGCCGGGATCGGACGCTGCCGCGCCGCCCAGAGCCAGGCCAGCCCGTAACCGACGAAGCTTGCCCCCATGAACCGGCCCCAGCTGTCGACCGTCGAGCCGGCGGAACCGGCTCCAGGAATCGCCGCGTTGCCGAGCGCGACATGGAACAAACCGATCATCACGCAGGACCAGCCCATCACTTGCGTGAGCAGGCGCAGAACCCTGGCCATGTTCCCTCCAAGTCATCCCTGTCGGAGCTTAGTTGACATGCGTCTACTAACATGGCCGCTCCGGTAGACGGGTGTCAACTAGGCTTTCCGTGTGCCTCCCCACCGACGACGACTCGCCCCCGCCGACCGCCGCGCCCAGCTCCTCGCTGTCGGCGCACGGCTCTTCGCCGCACATCCCTACGCCGACGTGCTGATGGAGGAGGTGGCCAGTGAGGCCGGCGTCTCCCGGGCCCTGCTCTACCGTCACTTCCCCAGCAAGGACGCTCTCTTCGCGGCCGTCTACCAGCAGGCGGCGGACCGACTGCTGGCCGAGACGCGGCTCGACCCCACCGATTCCCTGGTGGAGCAGCTCATCCAGGGCATGGACGTCCACCTCGACTACTTCGTGGCGAACCGCAACGCCGTCCTCGCCGCGAACCGGGTCCTCGCGGGCGACCCGCTGATCCAGACGATCATGGCCAATGAGCTGGACGCGCTCCGGGCTCGACTGCTGGCCGTGCTCCCCCTCGCGGACGAGAGCGCCCGCGAGGCCGTCTCCGGCGTTCTGAAGAGCTGGCTGGTCTTCGTCCAGGTCCTCTGTGTCGACTGGCTCACTCAGGAGACCTGCACCCGCACCGAGTTGCGCGACGTCTGCGTGGGCGCGGTTCTCGGCGCACTGCGGCCTCTGCTCGCCGAGGACCCCGCCCCCGACTGGCCGCCGCGGGGGCTTGGCGCCGGCGCCTAGTGCCACCGGGGTAGCTCCCGCCGGGCAGGAAAGTTGAAAGGGCTACGATTCTGCCTGCGCGACGGCGCACCGGATGTGGTCACCAGGAAACCTGTCCGACCGCAACGCCCGTCGCAGTCGACAAAGGAGACTTCGTCATGTCGATGATCCGGCTCACCGTTCCGTCCGGCTCCCTCACGGAGGAGGGGCGCAAGACCGTCCAGCGCGACCTGGCCGACGTCCTGCTGCGTTCGGAAGGAGCGCCCGACACGCCGTTCTTCCGCGCCCAGCTGTGGAGCTACCTCGTCGAACTGCCCGAAGGGGCGCAGACCACCGCCGAGGACGACGCCCCCCGCTTCCTCATCGACGTCACGGTTCCCCTGGGCGCGCTGTCGGAGCAGGGGAAGGCCGACCTGGTCAAGCACTCCACGGAGACCGTGCTGTCCGCCGCCGGACTCACCCAGGCCGACGCGTCGCGGGTGTGGGTCCTGGTGCACGAGCAGCCCGACGGCACCTGGGGCGCGAGCGGATCACTCGTGCGCTACTCCGACCTCGTGGCCATCGCCAAGGGACAACGCGGCGAGGCGTGATGTGCCGAGGCCGCCGCCCGGTGGGCCCACGACGTACACCGGCGAGGTGTTCTCCCGCTGGTGACCGGAGAGTCTGCGGCGGCTCTCCCCTCGGCCTCCGCCCGTCACCGCCTCATGAGCACAGCACATGGATCAGCGCCTCCAGAGCCGCATTGTCGAGTGCCGTGCGGTGGGCGAGTTTGTTGCGGGACATCCACAGGGTGCGGAGCCGGTCGGCCTCGGCGCGGGTGAGTCGTACGTGCCCCTGCAAGTGCGCGCGCCACATCGCACCGAGCTCCATCTCGGTGCGGCGGCCGTACAGAGCGGCCAATTCCGTCGCGGGGACGCGGGATCGAGCTCGGATCACGTCGGTGAACTGCTCACGGGCCTCGTCGAGCAGGGGCAGCAGGGCGTGATTCTGAGCCAGCCAGATTCGGGTGCGCACGTTGTGCTCTTGTTCGGCCGCGCCGCCCGGACGGCGGCGCAGCCGACCCTCCCATCTGTCGCACGTGCCCAGGTTCCATTCGGTGCGCAGGGACGCGTTCGGATACGGCGTGGCCGCGGTCGGCTCCGTCCGCCGGGGGCCGGGCACGGGGGAGCGGTCAGCCACTGGCCCCGCCGTGAGCCGATGCAACTGGGCGGGAAGGCTGTCCGGGAGTCCGTCCCACTCGACGGCCAGTCGCGCCGCCAGATCGAGGAAGGGCCCGCACACTTCCACGATCGTGGCCTGCGCCACCGCCTCGAGAAGCTGATGGCGGGCGGCCGGACCGGACGGGCAGGGCCTGGACATGGCGACCACGGTCGCGGTGTCCAGTCGGCCAAGGGCGCCCCACCACCAGTGCACCCCGGTGTCCTCGCGTGCGATCTGCTCCGGCAGTTCCACGGGCAGCCCCGTCGAGCCGGACAGCAGCAGCAGCCGCGGGCGGCGCCCCGGGGGCAGGCCGGCCGCCTTGACCGTGGCGGACAGCCTTCTCAGCAGGTCGGTCGCAGCGGTCGGAGCCGCTTCCTCCCAGCCGCGCACCACGATCACCCGGGTCGCAGCTGAGCCGCCCGCTGTGGTGAGGCGGTCGAGGAGCCCCTCGATCCCGGTGCGCTCCCGGCTCTCGCCGGAGCCCGCATCGCCGAGTTCCTTGACGATCCGGTCGGCCAGGGAGTCGACGCCGGGCTCGTCCGGCTGGACTTCAGGCGCCGAAGCCGCGCGAGGCGGCGCAACCGCCGTGCTCACCGTCCGCATGGCCGAGAACGTGGCCAACCCGTCGTCGTAGTCCAGCACCGGGTCCATACCGTCCCACTGCGGCGACGGCACGGGCGGCGGTGGAGGCGGCGCGGGACGGGCGAGGTCTCCGCGCGCCACGACGTCACCAGGTGCGGGAACGAGGACGAAGTTCGCCAGTTCGTGGAGCAGTTCGTCCAGCAGGGCCTCGGCAACGGCGGGAACACCGGTCGCCCCGGCCTGCGGGAAGATGCAGAGACAGCTCCTTCCCGACCGCAGGTCGTCCAGCAACCGCCGCGTCCACAACCGCACTCCCGGCAGTGTGCTCACCGGGATGCCGAAGGACGCGTGCGACACGGGATTCACGACCGTTCCGACAGGACCTGCAGTGCCCGGAAGGTGATCCGGTCGAGCGAGCAACCCTCCGGCCCGTCGTCCAGGACGCCGTGGTCCAGCAGCCGACCGACGAGCGTTCTGACGTCGTCGAGCCGCATCCCGGTGACGGACGCGATGTCCGTGTACGTGCATCCCTCGCCCGGTTCCACGTACTGGCTCCACTCAGTCAGCACCTCGGTGAGACCGGCGTCCAGCCCGACCCGCTCCACATGCACACGGGCGAAGTCGCACTGGCCGACAACGCCGCGCGCGGCCTCCAGAGCGGCTTCGAGCGTGGACCCCTCCCGGGTGATGCGGTGCACGGTCCGCTCCAGGAGGTGGGGCCAGCCACCGGTGAGCTCGATGACCTGCCGCCGCTTGTCAGGGGTGTCGAACGGGCACTCGGGCCAGGCGCGGAGACTGTCCGCCGTCCAACGTTCGGGACGCACCACGCAAGTGATGAGTTCGTCCTTCCGGCCCAGAGAGACCGGGTCCACCAGCAGGACGGCCGTCCGATGCGGCGCGCCCCCCTCCGGCGCACAGGTGTGGGCGTGCAAGGTCTTCGCCCAGGCGGCGACCGCGTCCGTCCCGAGCCCCCGGACGTCGGCCAGCATGAGGAACGGCCGGTCGTCCGCGTCCTCCGCCAGAGCTTGCGACGGATCGGCGACAGCCGCCTCCCGGAAGTCCAGTCCCCTCGCGGTGGAGTACGACCTCACCGCGTGCTTCACGAGCGCCGGCCCATGGGCCTCGGTCAGACACACCGCCGCCACACCGGGGGCCGTCACCATGTGCAGCTGATGCTCCGTCAGCGGACTGTAGCGTGCGATGCCTTCCCTGTCCGCCCCGACGAATCGCCGTGAGAAACGCGGGTTGTAGTCGTAGGGAAGGTCGAACTCGGTCTGACGCAACTCGAGTTCGAGGTCTTCACGAGTTCCGAGCATGCTGACGACGTTCGGGCTGCGGACGGCGTAACGCCGGGCGTCGGCCAGCTGGATGAGCAGCCCCAGGCCGACCATCTCGTCCAGGTAGATCCGCACATCGCTCGCGGTGAGTGAGTGGAACCCCTCCCGCCAGCGCTCCCTGGCCGCCCGCAGGAGCTCGTCGGCGTCGTATCCGTACCGGTAGCGGTCCTCCTGGCTGCGCAACGCGATCACCAGCGCGAGGACCCGGTAGCGGTCCTCCAGGTTGATGGTGATGCGCAGTCGCTCGGCGATGTGCCGGTGGACCTGGGCGGACCCGGTCACGGACCGGACGTCCTCGTCCGTGACGATGATCGGCCAGTTCGCCGAGGCGAGCGCCTTCGCGCGGAGGGTCGCGACGAGCCGTTCGCAGAACATCTGGACCAGACACGCCTGGTAGTTCGTGGCGGCGAGCACCCGCCAGACCAGTTCGGGCCGCTCGAAGCGATACCCGAAGGCCGCCATCGGCTCGACGACCAGGCGCTGCGCCTCCGCAGGCTTCAACGTGCTGATCAGCACGTCCGGACCGCCGTGCGTAAGGGGGACGTTGGACAGGTGGCTGAAGCGCTGGACCTGGTGCAGACCGGCGAATACGATTTTGAAGCGGCGGTCGGTGCGGTCCATCAACCCCTTGAGCCGCAGCACGTTGGCGAAGGTGGCCTCCCCGCCCCGACCGCGTACGGCCTTCGAGTCCGCGGTGAGGAAGGCGTCGGCTTCGTCGGCGAGCACCAGCACCCGCCGGTCGTGGCTTTCGTCCAGCCACCTCTCCACCTGGGCGAGCATGGCATCCGGGGCGCCGGCCGAATCCGCCGAATCCTTCAGCACTCCCACGCGCTTCAGTTCGTCCTCGAGCACCGCCCAGATGCGTTCGGCCGGTTCGGCCTCGCCCACTCCGCGCGCCTTGAGGTCGACGTAGATGGCCTTGCGGCCCGGGGAGCCGGGAAAGGACGCCTGCACCTTGCGCAGCAGAGCGGACTTACCCAACTGGCGGCCGCCGTAGAGGAACAGCGCGCCGAGCGGGTCGGTGACGGCGGCGATCTCCTCCTGCCGGCCGTAGAAGACCTCCGGCGGCACGAGCCCGGCAACGAAGGGCGTGTACGGGTTGTACGCCGTCCAGGGCAGTGTCACCCGCTGAGTGGCCCGGAAAGACCGGGGGGAGCGTGCCGCCACCCAGCCGAACACGGCGGGGTCCACCACCAGCGCCTGCTGGGACGAAGCGGTACGTGCCCGTGTCGCCATCTCCCGGCGCGCGTTCAATCCGAGCGGATACAGATAGAGGATCAGGCAGGCGCCGGAATCACTGCTGTCCAGCAGTTCCAGCGGACTGCGGCCGCGCTGCTCGTCGGAGACCACGAGGATCGTGTACGCCGACGCGGCCGACCCCAGAGCGGCGACGTAACCGGGAGCCGACTCGCTCGCCCGCGCCCGGGCGGTGAGACGCATGACGCCACGCACCTCGTGCTGCTGGTTCCGGACCGGCGTCTGCGGGCATTCCAGTCCCAGCACGCGCAGGACCGACGGGATGTGCCGTTGCCATTCCGAGCCCCGGGTGGCGGGGCGGCACAGTGCGTCCCACGAGTCCAGCCCGCTCCGCGCCCCCTCGGTGAGGGGTTTGCCGTCCAGGTACGACTCGGCCCACGGACGGGCGGAGTAACCCTGGGCGCCGGAGGACTTGCGCACCGAGGGCAGCTCGATGCCGGCGGTGAACCGCTTCAGTTCCGCTCCCGAGTCCGTACCGCTCCAGTCGGGGAGGGGCTTGCCCTCGCGCAGCAGGGCAAGACACTCCTCGGCGGTGACCGTGTCTCCCGCGTCGAGCAGCGAGGCGAGGCGGCGCAGTTCCTCCTCCGAGGGGTTCAACGCCGTCAAGCCCTCACGGAGGCGCTTCACGTACTCCTGTACCTTCGCCCGGATCTCGGCCTCGAGGACGGCGATGCCGGCGCAGGCCCGGCCGAACGCGCCCTCGGGAACGGGCCGCCGCAACTCTTCGAGACGGCCGACGAATTCACGTTCCGTCTGCATGTCGAGCTGTTGGGTGCGCAGTTCGGCGAGGAGGGTGCTCGCCGCGGTGTGGGCCTTGCGATGAACTGTGCTCCAGCGCGTCCACTCGGGGTCGCGCATCTGCCTCCAGTCGCGGGGCACGGCGTCGAGACCGTCGGGAAGGGCGGGGACGAGGTCCTGTTCCAGTGCGGAGACCAGGGCGTCGGCGAGATGCAGGTCGCCCAGGTCGAGGTACCGCCGGAGCACCGCGCGCGCGTCGACCGGCTCCAGCAGCGCGAGCACCGCCTCCGCGAACCCGTCCTCCTCGGGCAGGGGCGCCCCTTCGGCCGAGCGCGGCAGTCCCGGCGCTGCGAGCAGGGCCTCGGTCCGGGGCGGGTCCGTCACCCGTACGGCGTCGGGGTCGCGCGCCGGGGCGGCGGCCCCGCGGGAACGGTCGCCTTCGAGGAGCCACGTGCGCAGCCGCAGCACCGCGGCCCCTTCGACGCCCGGCGGGGGCGTCTCATGGCGCACTTGCTCCAGGGCGTGGCGCAGGCCGGTGGCGCTGTCCGCTCGTTCGTCGACGACGGGGGCGGCCAGCGCCCGGGCACGGGACAGCAGGTCGGACACCTGCTCGATGCTGCGCAGGAGAGCCCGTTTGGCGGCGGCCTCGATCGGTTCCTTCGCCTGCTTCGGAGTGCGGATCTGGGCGTCCGCCTCCTCGATCATGCGTTCCGCCGAGCCGCGCTTGCGGAACAGCTCCCAGACCTGGTCGAGGGCGGCCGCACCGACCGTGCCGGCCGCCCAGGCACTGACCCCCTCCAGGGCCTTCCCCAAGGGCTGGTCCGAGTCGATGAGCCGGGTTCTGACCTGGGTCGCGCGGGTGTAGCCGATGCGCTGGCGCCGCAGGGCGTCATGCAGGGTGGCGGCTTCGGCGGCGATCAGGTCCGAGGTGAGCCCCGCGCTGTCGGTGGTCAGGCGAGTCGCGTTGAGGTCGAGCCGGTGGTAGCGGCGCAACGCCTCGACGGCCCTCTCAAGGAGCTTTCCCCAGTTGCCGGGCACAGCGGTGGAGAGATCCGCCTGGATCAGCAGGTCGTTGGGCCAGCCTGCCAGCAGGCCGGCCCGCAGCGAGGCGACCGTGGCGAGCACCAGGGCGGGCCTGTCGGCCTGGAGCGGCTGGATCTCAGGGGCGAAGCCGGTCATCACGGCCGCGGCTTCTTCCTCGTCGTCGCACGTGAAGGCGGCCTCGGCGAAGGCGAGACAGTCCGCGCGGTGCACGGGCTCCGTCGAGCCGACCGTCGCCCAGTAGGCCTCCTGGAAACGGCCCTGACCGATGAGGCGGGCCACCACGGCTTCGCCGTCGTTGGACGTCGTCGAGGGGGTCCAGGGTGTGAAGTGGGACTTCCGGGGGTCCGCCGGACCCGTGTTCGGGGCTGCCGTGTCCGTGAGGGCAGTAGGGGCGCTGGGGGCTGCTTCACCGGTCGGTTCCGGTGGCGGGGCTGCTTCACCGGTCGGTTCCGGTGGCGGGGCCTGTGACTCCTTCGTGTGCGGCGCGGTTTCGGTCGCAGGGGCCGCCTGGTGAAGGTTGTCCGTCTCGGGTGCCGGGGCGAGTTCCTGAGCGGCGACGGGCTGCGCAGCCGAAACCGCGGGCGAGTCAGGCGTCGGCGCGGTGGCAGGCTCGGCCTCAAGGGACGGCGCGGCGGCCGACATCGCATCCGACACCGCGTCCGGGACCGTTTCTCGTTCGATCTGCGGATTCGAGTCGGAGGGCTCGGCCGGTGCATCGGCTGGTTCGGCCTCGACGGCCGACTCAGGCCCGGATTCCACCGTCGGGACAGGACCCGCGCCCGAACCGATGGTCCGGTCCGGGACGGGCACGGCGTCGGGCGGAGCGCCGCCCGGCGGTGCGGGGGTGCGTGCCCCTGCCGCCAGGAGTTCACCGATGCGGGCCTCCAGCGCGGCCAGGGACTGCTGCAGCGGGATGCGGTGCGGGGCGTCGGACGCGGTCCTGTCCAGCACGACGCGGAGCCCTTCGCGGTCCTCGTCCAGCCTGCGCAGTTCCTCGGCGCGCTCCTCCGAGGCGTCCCGCAGCTCCTGCACGATCGTGTCGAGTTCGGCGAAGCCGTCCTCCTCTGTCCACTCCCGGCCGTCGACGGCGAGTGCGTCCACGATGCCCGAGCGGGCCTGCCTCCACTCCTCCAACCGCACGGCAGGCAGTTCCGAAACGGCCCGTCCGGCTCGAACTTGGGCGAGCACCTCCTCCAGCAACGGGCACAGTTCCGCAGACCGCTCGCTCAACTCCTGCCGAGACACAAGCAGTTGATCCTCGCTGATTTCCATGGTCAACGGCTTGTGCTCTTCTCCGTGTACGGCATCTGCCTCGACGCCTCCCTCGTCCGCGCCCGATGTGTCCTCGCCCTGGCCGACCAGACGGCACCTGCCGTCGCCACGCGCGCACACGCAAGGCGAACCGGCGGCAGTGGCGGCCCCCCACAGGTCGTCCCAGTGGTCTCCGACCGACGTACCGTCGGCGACGGAACTGCCGGAGATGCCGTAGAGGGTGATCTGTGCCAGAACGGGACTGAGGTCGCGGAGCATCTGCCGCAGATCCTCCGCGGCGGGTCGCGACAACTCCTCCGCCGGATGTCCGTAACACCGCTCCAGGCGATACATCGCCCACCCCGACGCGTAGTGCGCCATCGCCGTGAGGCTGCCCGCGCCCGCCCGGCTCAGCCAGGTACGGGCCGCCATGACCTCGCGTCGCCTCAGACGCGGCGTCAGCCCGTTTTTCACGGTGGTGGCGATCCCGGGAATGTGAGCCAAGATGCCGGGGATCATCAGCAGTTCACGGACAGCGCGATCGTCCAGCCCCATCACCCAGGTGCGGAGCCCCTCCCCCTTGGTGTGCATGGACGGATCTTCCCAGAGCGGCACGCATCCGCACGCGATTTCGTCCGAATTCGGCGGCCTCTCGGAACCGGATCTCCGTGGGGGAGTGGAACGAGCGCCGTTGCGGTACTAAGGACGCAGTTCCAGGGAGATGTGCGGGGACAGCGCGTCGAGGAAGTCAGCCGCGTCGAACATCCTGCCGGCGGAGGCGACGCCGACGGTCCTGGTCCGGCCCGTGAGGATGCGGTGGACCGCTTCGACCGCGAGTGGCGCGGTGACTGCGTAGATGTCCTGGCCGTCGGCCACGGCGCGCCGTTCGGTGTCGCCACGGCGTACGACGACGTCGACGAGGAAGGTCTGCGCGGACCGCCCGTGCTCGTCGACCGCCGTGGGCGTCGGCGTGTCCGGGGCCGACACGCCCCTGGCCGCTTCGGTCGTCATATAGGTACGTACTTCGGGGATGGGCAGATGGCTGGGGACGGTGACGACGTCGGCCATGGTGAACTCGCCGATGACAGCCCTGGTCCCCAGCGGGTCCGGGAAAGGCCACTGCAGGGTGGGCAGGTCGTCGTTGTGGTACTCCAACTGCCCCTTCGTGAAACGGACACGGCGCCCGTTTCGCCGCTCCACGGAGACCTTGCCCGCGGCGCGCGTCCCGTCCGTGGGGGCCCAGCCGTTCAGCCCGTACGCGATGTGGGCCTCGTCCGCCTCGGTCCAGTCGCCCATCGCTGCGGTGGCCAGCAGGTCGCCGAGGCCGCCGTAGAAGGCCATCGCGGGGACGATCGCCGTCCCCGCGTCGCGGGCACGATCCGCGAACTGCGCGAACGTGTCGGCGTTGGCCTCGATCTCGGCCGCCACGTCGACGTACGGGATCCCGGCACGCAGGGCCGCCTCGATCACCGGGGCGGCCGTCGTGGCGAAGGGACCCGCGCAGTTGATGACGGCTGCCGCACCTGCCAGTGCGCGGTCGAGGGCCGCCGGGTCGTCGACCGAAGCGGGGCGCACCTCGACTCCGGGGTACTCGTCCGCCAGCGCCTTCAACTTGCCGGCGTCGCGCCCGGACAGAACCGGGACCAACCCGCGCTCCCGCAGGTGTGCCACCACGAACCGGCCGGTGTGCCCATACGCGCCGTACACCGTCACCGTCTGCCCCGCCGCCATGACTTCTCCCCTGTGCTCGAACCGATCGACTGCGACCATCCTGGCGGGAGTGAAGCTGCAACAGTGAGTGTCTGGAACGACATCCCCCATACAATTACGGACATGAGAACTGTCGCGCTGGCCGTCACCGACGGGATGCTGCACTTCGAACTGTCCGTGGCCCACGAGGTCTTCGGCTCCGCCCCGGACGCAGTCACCGTCCCGTGGTACGACGTCTCGGTCTGCGGGCCGGGCACGGTGCGGTTCGGCCGGTTCCGGCTGGAGCCCGACCACGGCCTCGACCGGCTCCCAGACGCCGACACCGTGATCGTCCCGGGCTGGGCCGACGTCGACGTGGCCCCGCCCGTCGAACTGGTCGAGGTGGTACGCGCCGCCCACGATGCGGGCGCCCGCGTGGTCTCCCTGTGCACGGGCGCGTTCGTGCTGGCCGCCGCGGGTCTGCTGAACGGCAGGCGAGCCACGACCCATTGGGCGCACACCGACGTCCTGGCCGCCCGCTACCCCGACGTGGAGGTCGACCCGGGCGTCCTCTACGTGGACAACGGCAGCGTGCTCACCTCCGCGGGCAAGGCCGCAGCGCTCGACCTGTGCCTGCATCTCGTCCGCCTCGACCACGGCTCGTCGATCGCCAACGTCGTCGCCCGCCGCCTCGTCGTACCACCGCACCGAGCCGGCGGCCAGGCTCAGTTCGTCACCGCCCCGGTGCCCACCCAGGACGACCACCCGCTCGCCGCCCTGCTCCCCTGGATCGTCGAACGGCTCGACCAGCCGCTGACCGTGGAGGACCTGGCCCGCCACGCACGGATGAGCTCACGCCACCTGGGCCGCCACTTCCAAGCGGCGACCGGCACCACGCCCTTGCAATGGCTGCTGACCCAACGCATCCGTCACGCCCAGGAACTGCTGGAGAAAACCGACGAGAGCATCGACGCCATCGCAGCGGCCACCGGCATGGGCACCGCCACGACGCTGCGCCGAAACTTCAACCGCACCCTCGGCGTGCCCCCGGACGCCTACCGCCGCACCTTCCGCTCCCGGGCCCGCCCTTTCCCGGGATCGGCGACCGGTCAGGCAGCAATCGGTCGTACACAGGGTGAGTGAGCGAGTTCGTCGTATGGGGTCGCCTGGAGGTCAACAGTGCCTGTAAGCGATCCACTTGATCCAGCGTCAAGCCGGTAGCCCGCATTCTCGATGACTTGGCTCGCGCCCTGAGCATGAGGGCTCAGCCTTGCGGCTCCTGCGGCTTGACGTCGAGGTCGCGCAGATTCTGGTCCTTGAGCTCGGTGCGGGCCTCCGTGCGGTGGCCGCGGGCGATGTAGTCACGCACGATCGCCTCGACAGCGTCCTGGGGCGAGCCGATCCCAGCCAGGACCATCACTTCCACGACGAGTTCGGCGTCGAGACTGATATTGACCTTGGCCATCGTGCCCCCTCATTGCGTCGCACGGCACTCTAGCCGCAGCTCCGCAGCGTGCGCTCGAGATTCGATCTCAGGGGACGGTTCAGAGCGGAATGATCTCGCTGGGACTGGTTCGCTCACGGAGACGGAGCCGTCCTGAACAGCCCCGTTCATCGGGCTGAGACCGCGCCGGTTCGCCAACTGGCCACCGCTGTGCGGACCTGGTCCGCAAGGGCCGACCCTGGACTCTGCCGCCGGAACAAATGTGACCTAACGCCAACAGGCCCCGCAGTTCGGGGTGGTCAAGTCGGCCGCCGACCGCATCATCGACAACGGAACTGTCCGGCGTAGGACGCCGTCGGCTGCACCACAGGGAGAAACAATGCCTCCCACCGCAAAGTCCGCGCCCGCGCAACATGTCATTTCGCCACGGCCACGGTAGCGATGACACCGGCAATGGTCGCCGTCGCCGCGATGGCGCTCCAAATCACCGAACTGCGATGCCACCAGGGTTGCGGGAGTGTCGGCACGGGCTCGTTGGCGGAGGCGGTCGCTGTGCTGCCACCAGCGGCTTTCGCGCTCGGCGCGACAATGGTGATGGTGGTTCCGTAGCCCCCCGTGATGTTGAACGCCTGCTGCGCAGCTGAACCGATCTGATCAAGGCTGGGGTTTCGCTGGCCGGGCGGCATGGTCGCTCTCACCTCCGCGACGAACTGCGTCAAGCGTGTCCTGATGTGATCGAGGACTTGCTGAAGCGCCGTCAGCCGCACTCTCCAATACAGGGACAGCACGGCGGAGCCGTGGCCCAGCTCATCCGTCACCTCCGCCAGGTACTCGTCTGAACCCGGCGGGCGGAGCTCCAGGTTCCACCCCATGGCGATCAGAGCTTCCATCTCCCTGACCCCGTATCGGATCGGGGCATGCTGCCCGACGTCGCGATCACGTACCGACTGAGGAAGCTGATTCGGGCTGATCTGCCGGGTGTCTTCTGGTTGCGGTCGGCCAGGGGTACTGGGCTCCAGAGTTATCACGAGCGTTGCTGCGACCTTTCGAAACCCGGGCACTTGCTCGTCGACCTCATACCCATCCAACTGCTTCAGCGCCCAGGCGCGGAGTTCTTCCTGGTGGGCATAGCCAGCTATGAGCAGAAACCGGCGAAGGGCGGTGGCCAACGAGACGTCCTCGTCCAGAACGGCACGCTCAAGCTGATCCAGACCCTCGATGTCGGGTGTCGTCACAGCGGTCGAGTGTGCCCCACTCGCTCGTGGCTGAAGAGGGTTTCGCAGCACATCGCTTATTCAGGACCGATACTTGCTGTTTCGCTCGACCATCTTTTTTCATCCTGGTCTGGTGAACGACAACGTGGCGTTTCGGTGAGTCACAGCCGGTTCCTAGCGCCAAGGATCGAGAGCGTGCTTGCCACGGGTCCGGCCCGCTTCGAGCTCCTGCAGCAGGGACGGTCCCTCCGCCAGGGGGTGGACCTGGGATGTGCCGGGCAAGTACACGCCGGCGGCGATGAGCGCGTCGATCTCGGCGAGCAGCTCGCCCTAGATAGACGGGGCCGCAGTTGCCAGCGCGCCGATGTGCAGGCCCTTGACCTGCACGGGACGGGTGAAAACCAAGTCGTGTGTGCTCAGGCTGGTGTCGCCGGAGGCGGCTTGATCAAGCGCACTGGCAGTCCGGACTCCAGCAGCGAGCGGATGACGAGGACTCGGTCGAGGGTCGACCTGCAGTAGTCGCGATACCCATTGCTGAAGCGACCCGGGACGATCAAGCCCTCATCCTCGTAGTACCGCAATGACCCCGCACTCACGCCGCTGGCCCTGGACGCTTCGCTGATCTTCATACCTGGAAGCAACGTCCGGGGCGTTTCACGAACTTCCCGGGGAGCTGGAGACCATTGGACGGTTCACGCATGACGCCCGGCCCCCCGAAATGAGCCGGGGGTGTGCGCCGAAGCCTCACCCGTTCGCCTCCTTAGAAGTCATCTCAATTGGCGACTGGCGGCGTGCATAGTGGCTGGCAGACGGGCTGCGATGGCGGTTGAATGCGTCGGTGAGCGACTACTGGA
>NZ_JBIWPF010000020.1:52247-132405 GCF_044768125.1 Streptomyces sp. NPDC101166 | reverse complement strand
TTACATTTCGAACCCGGAAGCTAAGCCTCACAGCGCCGATGGTACTGCAGGGGGGACCCTGTGGGAGAGTAGGACGCCGCCGAACAATCATTCAAGAAAGCCCCGTGCCATCGGCACGGGGCTTTCTGCATTTCTGGCCACTGAAAGGCGGCTGCCCTGAGCTCAGAATCATGGCTCAGAGACGTCCTGCGGATTTCAGAGCGAGATAGGCGTCCGCCAGTGCCGGCGCCAGCTCGTCCGGTGTCGCGTCGACGACCGTGACCCCGTGGCGACGCAGCTTCTCTGCGGTGCGATGACGTTCGGCCTGGTGCTGGGCGGCGGCAGCGGCCTCGTACACCGCCTCCGCCGTGCCGCGGGCCGTCGCCATGCGGGCGATGTGCGGGTCGGCGACCGAGGCGACCATAACCGTGTGCCGCTGCGTGAGTTGAGGGAGCACCGGGAGCAGGCCCTCCTCGACGGGGGCGGCGTCCAGCGTCGTGAGCAGGACGATCAGCGAGCGGCGGGGTGCTGTGCGCAGGGCGGTGGCGGTGAGACCGCGGGCGTCCGTCTCGGTGAGCTCCGGTTCCAGGGTGGCCATCGCCGTGACCAGGGAGGGAAGCAGGTCACGGGAGGTGCGGCCCTGGACGAGGGCACGAACGCGGCGGTCGTAGGCGAGGAGGTCGACGCGGTCGCCGGCGCGAGAGGCGAGGGCGGCCAGGAGGAGGGCCGCGTCCATGGAGGCGTCGAGGCGGGACGCGTCGCCGACGCGGGCCGCTGAGGTGCGGCCGGTGTCGAGGACCAGCAGGATGTGCCGGTCGCGTTCGGGACGCCAGGTGCGGACGGCGACGCTCGTCTGGCGGGCGGTCGCGCGCCAGTCGATGGAGCGGGTGTCGTCGCCGGGGACGTACGCGCGCAGGCTGTCGAACTCCGTGCCCTCGCCACGGGTGAGGACGCTGGTGCGGCCGTCGAGTTCGCGGAGACGCGCGAGTTTCGCGGGGAGGTGCTTGCGACTGGCGAACGGCGGGAGGACCCGCACCGTCCAGGGAACCTTGTGGGTGCCCTGGCGGGTGAACAGGCCGAGGGGGCCGTAGGAGCGGACGGTGATGCGGTCCGCGTGACGGTCGCCCCTGCGCGTGGGGCGTAGCCGGGTGGTGATCCGGCGGCGTTCGCCTGCGGGGACGGTGAGGCGGTGGCGGGAGGCGCTGGTCTCCGTGCCGGGGTGCCAGCTGCTGGGTGGCCAGGCGTCGCGCAGGTGGGCGCGCAGGGTGCGGTGGGAGGGGTTGGTGAGGGTGAGGGTGACGTCGGCGGTGTCGCCTAGGCGTACGGAAGTGTCTCCGGAGCGGGTCAGGAGCAGGCGGCGTACGGGGGCGGCGAGGGCGTAGTCGCAGGCGCAGGCGAGCGCGAGGGGGGCGTTGACGGCGAGAAGGCCCGTCCAGCCGGGTTCGAGGATGCCGACGGGGAGGGATGCGAGGGCCGCGAGGAGTGCGGCGCGTCCGGTGGGGGCCATCAGCGGGGGACGGGGACGTGGGTGAGGATCGCGGTGATGACCGAGTCGGCGGTGACGCCTTCCATTTCGGCCTCCGGCCGGAGTTGGACGCGGTGGCGGAGGGTGGGCAGCGCGAGGGCTTTGACGTCGTCGGGGATGACGTAGTCGCGGCCGGTCAGCCAGGCCCAGGCGCGTGCGGTGGACAGCAGGGCCGTGGCGCCCCGGGGGGACACTCCGAGAGTGAGGGAGGGGGATTCACGGGTGGCGCGGCAGATGTCGACGACGTAGGAGGTGATCTCGGGGGAGACGGTCGTCTTGGCGACGGCGGCGCGGGCGGCGTCCAGTTCGGCGGGGCCGGCCACGGGGCGGACGCCGGCGGCGTGAAGGTCTCGGGGGTTGAAGCCGTCGGCGTGGCGGGTGAGGACGGCGATCTCGTCCTGGCGGGTGGGGAGGGGGACGGTGAGTTTGAGGAGGAAGCGGTCCAGTTGGGCTTCTGGGAGGGGGTAGGTGCCTTCGTACTCGACGGGGTTCTGGGTGGCGGCGACGAGGAACGGCTCGGGGAGGGGGCGGGGGGTGCCGTCGACGGTGACCTGGCGTTCCTCCATGGCTTCGAGGAGGGAGGACTGGGTCTTGGGCGGGGTGCGGTTGATCTCGTCGGCGAGGAGGAGGTTGGTGAAGACGGGGCCGGGCTGGAAGGAGAACTCGGCGGTGCGGGCGTCGTAGACGAGGGAGCCGGTGACGTCGCTCGGCATGAGGTCGGGGGTGAACTGGACGCGTTTGGTGTCGAGTTCGAGGGCGGCGGCGAGGGCGCGGACGAGAAGGGTCTTGGCGACTCCGGGGACGCCTTCGAGCAGGACGTGTCCTCGGCACAGGAGGGCGACGACGAGGCCGGTGACGGCGGGGTCCTGGCCGACCACGGCCTTGGCGATCTCGGCGCGCAGGGCTTCCAGGGAGGCTCGGGCGTCGCCCTGTTCCCCGGTTTTCCCGGCGTTGTCAGTGGTCGGGTCCATCATGGACGGCGTACCTCTCTTTCGAGGGCGTCGAGTTGTTCGGCGAGTGCGGTCAGGGCCGTGTCGTCGGCGGGTGGCGGGCCGAAGAGGAGGGTGTGCGGGGCTGTCTGCCGGTCGTCCTGGAGGTGGGTGTCGAGGGCGGGCAGGAGTGCTTCGGGTGTGTGGGCCTGGGCGGCGGGGACGCCGAGGAGAGGGGCGAGGCGGGTGCGGGTGGCGGAGCGAAGAGCGGTGGCGGCGCGGTCGCGGGCGTCGGCCTTGCGGTAGAGGCGGGCGCGGCCTTCGACGGTTTCTGAGGCGCGGATCGCGACGGGGAGTCGTTCGGGGACGAGGGGGCCGAGCCGGCGTGCCCGCCAGAAGGCGGCGAGGGCGGCGGCGACGAAGAGTTGGAGTGTGCCCCAGATCCATCCGGAGGGGATCAGGTCGAAGAAGTTCTTGGCGTCCTGTTCCGGGGCGGCGGAGGTGTCGGCGGGGGAGGGGAGGTACCAGGCCAGGTGGGGCCGGGTGCCGAGGAGTTGGAGGGCGAGGGAGGCGTTGCCGTGCTGGTCGAGGCGGTTGTTGTGGAGGATGTCGGGCGCGCCGAGGACGACTGTGTCGCCGGTGCCGGAGGCGGCGGGGATGCGCAGCAGGGTGGCGAGTCGGTTGCTGGGGTAGCACTCGTCGGCGTCGCGGAGGGTGGTGGTGTAGCGGATGCCGCCGGTGTCCGCGGTGCCGGCGGTGCGGGCGGCGGGCAGGGCGCACCGGGGGGCGAGGGTGGAGGTGCGGCTGGCGGCGAGGGCTGCTGTGACGCCGGGGGCGAGGGTGTGCACGGAGTGGCTGCCGGGGGCGACGAGGAGGGTGCGGCCGGCGGAGGCGTCGATCGTGGTGTGGAGCAGGGCTTGTTGACGGTCGGTCAGGAGGTCGGGTGCGGTGACCAGGAGAGTGGTGTCGGGGCCGGTGGCTGCGCGGGCCTCGGCCAGGGTGGTGACGACGCGGGTGGTGACGCCGTGGTCGGCGAGGAGTTCGGAGAGGGCGCGGCTGCCGTAGGGGTCGGCGGAGCGGGGGTCGAGGGCGCCGTGGCGGGCGTCGGAGCGGAGCACGGCGAGGACGGCGGCGCCGGCGAGGAGGAGCACGCAGGCGAGGGCGATGCCTCGGCCTCGGGTCCACAGGTGGCGGGCGGTGGGCGAAACCGAGGTCGGCGCTGGGGCGGTGGCGGTGGGTTCGGGGGTGGCCTGAGTGGTCATCCGGTGGCTCCCCGGTGGGTGGGGTGGGCCGAGTTCGGGGTGCTGGTGTGGGTGAGCTGCGGCTTGGTGGCGGCCAGGTCGTGGTCGAGGCGGGTGATCCGGTCGTACGTCTCGCCGGTCGCCGTGCGGCCGCCGTATGTGACGTCGTCGAAGTCGCGGGCTGCGGCGCGCAGTCGGTCGGTGTGGGCGGGCAGGGTTCGGCCGGCTTCGGCGGCGGCCTCGTCGGCGGTGCGGCCAGGGCGGGCGTCGAGGAGGGCGCGTTCCTCCAGGGCGCGGACGACGGCCCGCATGCGTTCCTGGACGGCCTGGTTGAAGTGGCCTTGCGCGGCGTGCGTCTCAGCGGCGGCGCGGTGCTCGGCGGCGCTGCGGGGGCGGTCGTCGAACAGGGTGGGTGCGGCGGTGGGCCGGCGGCGGGGGGCGCCCAGGCGCCACCAGAGGGCGCTCACGACGGCGACGACGGCCGCGGTGATGACGAGCAGGCCGAGTGCGCCGCCGGGGGTGGCGGTGGCGGCGGCGCCGAACAGGCTGTCGATCCAGTTCCAGAGGGCGTCGAGGGCGCGTTCGAAGAGGTTGGGGTCGTTCTGGTGGTACAGCTGTTTGGACAGCTCGCGTCGGGCTTCCTCGCGCGCGGGGTCGCGGGGGACGGTCACCGGCGGTTCGCCGCCCGTGCGTGCCCATGACAGGGCGGGGTGGTCCCCGGCGCGCAGCAGGGCGTGCAGGGGACGGCCGAGGGCCGGGGCCGGCTGTGGTGGCGCCGGGACCGCTGTGAGGACTTCCCCCGCCCAGCTCACCGCATCAGCTCCCTGGAGTGGCGCCGGTGTGGCCCGGGACGCCGGCGGCGCGGGCCAGCTCGAGGTCGAGGGCCTCGCGGCGGATGCGCTGGTCGACGTAGAGCAGGACGACGACGCCGGCGGTGAGCGGGAAGGTGACCAGCGAGCCGATCACCGAGCCGATCCCGGCGACGACGAGGTAGGTCCAGCTGAGGTTGGAGCCGCCCTGCGTGAACGCTTCGAGGCCGCCGTCGCTGAGGATGCCGCCCGCGAGGGCGAAGGGGACGGCGACGATCATGGCGACGATGTTCGCGATGAGCATCGAGAGCAGCTGGATGCCGAAGACCCGCCACCAGGACCCGCGGACGAGCTTGGCGGATCGGCTGAGCGCCTTGATGACGCCCTGCTTCTCCAGCATCAGCGCGGGCGAGGCCAGGGAGAAGCGGAACATCAGCCACACGGTGACGGTGAGGGCGGCGAGCATGCCCAGCGCCGCGAGGGCGCCGCCGCCGGAGCCGCCCAGCAGTGCGCCCGGCAGGACGCCGACGGCGCCGATGACGGCCACGATGAGCAGCAGGAGGAAGATCAGGCCGAACAGCTTCGGCAGTTGGGGGCGGGCCTCCCGCCAGGCCTCGCCGGTGGTGACGGGCTTGCCGAGGACGGCGCGGCTGGTGACCGCCGTCAGCAGGGCGGTCGCCGTGATCGTGCCGATCAGCGAGATCAGGGCGATGACACCGGAGTTGACCATGACGTCGCCGATCGCGCCGGTCTTCTCGTCGACGGTGGCGCTCGGGTCGGTGAGGAGGGCGGTGCTGTCGGCGGTGTCGTTCAGGACCAGGCCCTGCAGGAGGACCAGGACGACTTCCACGACGACGGCGACGGTCAGGGAGATGCCCAGGACCGTGCGCCAGTAGGTGCGCATCGTGGTGACCGCGCCGTCGAGGATCTCGCCCACGCCGAGGGGGCGCAGCGGGATCACGCCGGGCTTGGCCGCGGGCGGGGGGCCGCCCCATCCGGCGCCCCAGCCGCCGGGGCCTTGGTGCCCGTATCCGTAGCCCTTGTACCCGGGGCCGCCTGGTCCGGGGCCCGCGGGGCCGGCGCCCCAGCCGGCAGGGCCGCCGGGGTGGCCGCCGTTCCAGCCCTGGGCGGGCGGTGGGGGCTGTTGCGCCGGGTTGTGCGCCGGGTTCTGGGGGCCTGCGGGCGCGGACCATTGGGCGGGCGGCGGCTGCTCCTTCGACCACTTCGCGCCGGGGCCCTGCGCGGGTGCGCCCGGCTCGTCAGCGGGGCGGGTGCCGTCGGGCCGGTCGGCGGGCTCGGCAGGCGAGACGGGCGAGGACGCCCCGGGCTCCTGTCCGTCGGACGGGGCGGATCCGGGCGAGGCCCAGCCCGGAGAGTCGTTCATCGTCGCTCCTTCTCGGTGCCCGTCCGCGGGCGCGGTCGCAGGTTGGCAGCCATCGTGCCATGGGGTGGTTCTCGCGTGACCGGCCGCGGTCAGGGCTGCATGCCTTCAATTGTCCGCCCCATAACGGGCAGACTGACGACATGGCTGATCAGTACGCGCAATCCGGCGAGGACAAGCGGCCCACCGACATGCCCGCCATCCGCTGGGAGGAACCACCCGAAGGGCCCGTGCTGGTGCTCCTGGACCAGACGAGGCTGCCGGCCGAGGAGGTCGAACTGGTCTGTACGGACGCGTCCGCGCTGGTGGAGGCGATCCGTTCGCTCGCCGTGCGCGGGGCGCCGCTGCTGGGGATCGCCGGGGCGTACGGCGTCGCGCTCGCCGCCATCCGCGGGTTCGACGTGGACGAGGCGGCGTCCGCGCTGGCGGGCGCCCGGCCCACCGCGGTGAACCTGTCCGTCGGCGTGGAGCGGGCCCGCGCCGCCTACCGGTCGGAGCTGGCCCGGGGCGGCGACCCCGAGCAGGGCGCGCGGGCCGCGCTGGCCGCCGCCCGGCAGCTGCACCGGGAGGACGCCGAGGCCAGCGCCCGGATGGCCGAACACGGGCTGGCGTTCCTCGACGAGCTGCTGCCCGGCGGCGGGCACCGCGTCCTCACGCACTGCAACACCGGTTCGCTGGTGTCCGGCGGGGAGGGCACGGCGTTCGCCGTGGCGCTCGCGGCGCACCGGCAGGGGCGGCTGCGGCGGCTGTGGGTGGACGAGACGCGTCCGCTGCTGCAGGGGGCCCGGCTGACGGCGTACGAGGCGGCCCGCAACGGCGTGGCGTACACGCTGCTCACGGACAACGCGGCCGGGTCGCTGTTCGCGGCCGGCGAGGTCGACGCGGTGCTGATCGGCGCGGACCGCATCACGGCCGACGGCTCGGTGACGAACAAGGTGGGCAGCTATCCGCTCGCCGTGCTCGCCCGGTACCACCATGTGCCGTTCGTCGTGGTGGCGCCGGTGACGACGGTGGACCCGGACACCCCGGACGGGACGTCGGTCGAGGTCGAGCAGCGCCCCGGCTACGAGGTCACCGAGATCACGGCCCCCCAGGTGCAGGTGACGGGCGCGGGCGGCGGCATCCCGATCGCCCCTCTGGGAACCCAGGCGTACAACCCGGCGTTCGACGTGACGCCGCCCGAGCTGGTGACGGCGATCGTCACGGAGCAGGGCGTGGTCTCGCCTGTGACCGCCGGGGCGCTGGAGGAGCTGTGCGCGCGAGCCCGCCGGGAAGGCGCGGGCTGAGCCTCGTCGGCGGGATCGAGGGGGCCCACGCCGGCGGCGACCGCCCGTGGGCCCGCCCGCCCCGCGCCGGGGTCCAGGGGTGCATGAGTCGATCACGCGTGCGGCATCACGCGTACCACCGGGGGACCGCACTTGCACACCACGCTCGCGAGCACCACGAACTACGCCATCCCGTTCCTGACCATCGCCGTTCCCTTCGGCATCGGGTCGCTCCTGTTCATCCCCCGGCAACGGCGAAACCGCCGGCTGAGGAAGCACGGGGTGGAGACCCTGGCCGTGTGCAGGGAGCGCATACGCCGCGGCGGCACGGCGGTGGAGTTGCTCAACTGTTCCTTCCGGGCGGCCGACGGCGAGGAGGTGTGGGTGCTCGTCACCCCGCCCGAGCCGCCGCCGTGGGAGGGTGAGGAGGTACCCGTCGTGTACGAGGCGCGCAGACCTTCGTCCGCCGAGAGCGCGTACTAGCTCGCGTCGTTCGGATCCCGCGTGGGTCTCGTGCTCCAGTCGCTCACCGGTCTGCTGCTCTTGGCGGCGGCCGTGGCAGGAGCACTTTCCTGACACCTGAGCGGGCTGACATCAGCGCTGACACCAAGGGCAGCGGACAGGGGCAGACAGTGACGGTCGCGTACGACTATGGTCACTGGCCGGTGACCCTGCTCACCTGCGCCGCCTTCGCCGTTATGAGAATGGGATGATGTCGTCTATGAAGGGACGAGTCCTTGTCGTCGACGACGACAGCGCACTGGCCGAGATGCTCGGCATCGTGTTGCGCGGTGAAGGTTTTGAGCCGTCTTTCGTAGCCGACGGCGACAAGGCGCTGGCTGCGTTCCGTGAGGCGAAGCCCGATCTGGTGCTGTTGGACCTGATGCTGCCCGGGCGGGACGGCATCGAGGTGTGCCGCCTGATCAGGGGCGAGTCCGGGGTGCCGATCGTGATGCTCACCGCCAAGAGCGACACCGTGGACGTCGTCGTGGGACTGGAGTCCGGCGCCGACGACTACATCGTGAAGCCGTTCAAGCCGAAGGAGCTCGTGGCCCGCATCCGGGCGCGGCTGCGCAGGTCGGAGGAGCCCGCGCCGGAGCAGCTCGCCATCGGTGACCTCGTCATCGACGTGGCCGGCCACTCCGTGAAGCGGGACGGGCAGTCCATCGCGCTGACGCCGCTGGAGTTCGACCTGCTGGTCGCGCTCGCCCGCAAGCCGTGGCAGGTGTTCACCCGCGAAGTGCTGCTCGAACAGGTGTGGGGTTACCGGCACGCCGCCGACACCCGCCTCGTCAACGTGCACGTGCAGCGGCTGCGCTCCAAGGTCGAGAAGGACCCCGAGCGGCCGGAGATCGTCGTGACCGTCCGCGGCGTCGGTTACAAGGCCGGACCGAGCTGATCATGTCCAAAGACAGTGCCGCTTCGGCCCCCGGCCGGTCCGGGGCCCGTCCGCAGCGGCCTGTCGGCCGGAAGACGGGTTCACACTTCACACGCCTCCTGGACGGCGGACTGCTCCGGGGCGGAGTCCAGGGCAGCCCCGTCCTGCGGCTGCTGCTGCGCTGGGTGCGCCGCCCCCTGCTGCCCGTCATGCGGCTGTGGCGGCGCAACATCCAGCTCAAGGTCGTCGTCACCACACTGCTGATGTCGCTCGGCGTCGTCCTGCTGCTCGGCTTCGTCGTCATCGGACAGGTCCGCAACGGCCTGCTCGACGCCAAGGTCAAGGCCTCCCAGAGCCAGGCCACCGGCGGCTTCGCCGTCGCCAAACAGAAGGCCGACGAGGCGGCCGGCGCCGCGGCCGACGACGGCGCCGCCGTGGACGCCGCCGCCCCCCAGAACGTCATCGAATGGATGAGCGAGCTGGTGCTGTCGCTGTCCAGCGGCGGACAGGGCGCCTTCGACGTCGTCACCCTGCCCCCCGGCGACGACAGCGGCGGCGGCCGCGGACCCCGCGCCTCCGGCTACGTCGACCCCAACAAGAGCGTCCCCGAGAACCTCCGCGAACGCGTCAACAGCAGCACCGGCGCCGTCCAGAGCTACTCGCGCATCATCTACCTCAACGACAAGGAAGCCCAGCCGGCCCTCGTCATCGGCAAACAGATCAACGACCCCAACGGCGACCCCTACGAGCTCTACTACCTCTTCCCGCTCACCCAGGAAGAGAAGTCCCTCAGCCTCGTCAAGGGCACCCTCGCCACCGCCGGACTCTTCGTCGTCGTCCTCCTCGGAGCGATCGCCTGGCTCGTCGTACGCCAGGTCGTCACCCCCGTGCGCATGGCAGCCGGAATCGCCGAACGGCTCTCCGCCGGACGCCTCCAGGAACGTATGAAGGTCACCGGCGAGGACGACATCGCACGCCTCGGCGAGGCCTTCAACAAAATGGCGCAGAACCTCCAGCTCAAGATCAACCAGCTTGAGGACCTCTCCCGGATGCAGCGCCGCTTCGTGTCCGACGTCTCGCACGAACTGCGCACACCGCTCACCACCGTGCGCATGGCAGCCGACGTCATCCACGAGGCACGCGAGGACTTCGACCCGATCACCGCGCGCTCCGCCGAACTCCTCGCCGACCAGCTCGACCGCTTCGAGTCACTGCTCGCCGACCTGCTCGAGATCAGCCGCTTCGACGCCGGCGCCGCCGCCCTCGAAGCCGAACCCATCGACCTCAGGGACGTCGTGCGCCGCGTCGTCAGCGGGGCCGCGCCGCTCGCCGACCGCAAGGGCACGAACATACGCGTCCTCGGCGACCAGCAGCCCGTCGTCGCCGAAGCCGACGCACGCCGCGTCGAACGCGTCCTGCGCAACCTCGTCGTCAACGCCGTCGAGCACGGCGAAGGCAGGGACGTCGTCGTCAAACTCGCCTCGGCGGGCGGCGCCGTCGCCGTCGCCGTCCGCGACTACGGCGTAGGACTCAAGCCCGGCGAAGCCACCCGCGTGTTCAGCCGCTTCTGGCGCGCCGACCCGGCACGCGCGCGCACCACCGGCGGCACCGGACTCGGACTCTCGATCGCCCTGGAAGACGCCCGGCTGCACGGCGGCTGGCTCCAGGCCTGGGGCGAACCCGGCGGCGGCTCACAGTTCCGCCTCACCCTGCCGAGGACCGCCGACGAGCCCCTGCGAGGCTCACCCATACCCCTGGAACCCAAGGACTCCCGCCGCAACCGCGGACTCGACGACGCCGGCCTGCCCCGAGGCGGAGGCGAGAAAAGCGCCACCGTGCCCGTACAGCCCGCCGCGCAACAGCGGTCCGCGGCCCGGACCCCGCTCGCCCCCCGCACCACCGCCACCCCCACGGCCGACCCCACGGCACTGCCCGGCAACGGCGCGCGCGTCGTGCCCCGGCCCGCCACCGGAAACCGACGCCAGGACGACCCGCCGTCCGCCGCCGGCACGGCGTCCACCGGCACCGGCGCCGGGAGCGCATCCGACCGCGGCCGCACGCACGGCACCGCCGACGAGACCTCCGACAAGCGCGACAGGGCCGGCGAGGCGAGCCGCGGGCGCCATGACGACGCCGACCACTCAAGCGACACCGCGCAGACCGGCCGAGCCGCCGACGAGGCCGTCGGCGAGGCCGCCGGTGCGTCAGCCAAGGGCTCGAAGCAGCGAGGAGAGACATTCCGTGGGCGCTGACCACGACGGGGGCCGCCGGCGCACACCGCTGCGCGCGACGGCGTACGCCGCCTGCGGTGTCGTACTGCTGGCCGGATGCGCCTCCATGCCCGACCACGGCGACCTGAGCGACGTGGAGTCCACCCCCCGCCAGGAGACCCAGGTGCGGGTCTTCGCCATGCCGCCCCGCGACGACGCACAGCCCGCCGAGATCGTCCAGGGCTTCCTCGAAGCGCTCACCAGCGACGACCCCCGCTACTCGACGGCCCGCCAGTACCTCACCCCCGCGGCCGCCCGGACATGGGAACCCGAACGGTCCACCACCGTCCTCGCCGACGGGCCCGGCACCCTCGCCGGCCAGTCCGGCGGCCGGGAAGAAGGCGACGACTTCACCTTCACCCTGACCGGCACCAAAGTCGCCGACATCGACGCACAGCAGTCGTACACGCCCGCGGCCGGCGACTACACCCAGACCGTGCACCTCACCCGCGACAAGAAGACCCGGCAGTGGCGCATCGACGCCCTGCCCGAGGGCGTCGTCATGGGCAAGTCGGACTTCCAGCGCAACTACATGTCCGTCAACAAGTACTACTTCGCCTCCCACACGGCGTCCGCCGGCTCCGGACAGCCCATGGCCGTCGCCGACCCCGTCTTCGTACGCGAACGCGTCGACCCCATGACCCAGATCGTGCGCTCCGTCCTCGACGGGCCCACCAGCTGGCTGCGGCCCGTCGTCCGGTCCAGCTTCCCCACCGGCACCGCCCTCGCCCGGGGCGCCGCGCTCGCCCCCGACGACCAGAACAGACTCACCGTCCCGCTCAACGACAAGGCCGCCCGCATCGGCCACGGAAAGTGCGAGGAGATGGCCGCACAACTGCTGTTCAGCCTGCAGAGCCTCGCCCCCACCGTCGACGAGATCGAACTGCGCGCCGGCAGCCGCCAGCTCTGCTCGCTCACGGACGACCGCGCCACCGCCGTGGCCGAACGCGGCGCGGAGACCCACGCCGCCTACCTGTACTTCGTCGACGGCCGCCACCGCCTCGTCCGGATGAGCAGCACCGGCGGCAACAGCGCCAAGGCCGACGCCGTGCCGGGACCGCTCGGCGACGGCAGCACGGCGTTCCGCTCCATGGCCGTCGCCCGCGACGAGCACACCGCCGCCGGGGTCGCCCTCGACGGCAGAAGCCTCTACGTCACCTCCATGGTCGCCGACAGTTCCCTCGGCGACCCGGCGCTGACCAGCAAGGGAAAGACCGAGAACGACCGGCTGACGGCCCCCAGCTGGGACCGCCAGGGCGACCTGTGGATCGCCGACCGCAACCCCGCCGACCCCCGGCTCCTCCTGCTCGAACAGGGCGGCGGCGAACCCCTGGAGGTCCTCACCCCCGGCCTCGACGGACGGATCAAGACCGTACGCGTCGCCGCTGACGGCGCGCGGATCGCGCTGGTCGTGGAGAAGGGCGGCAAGCAGTCGCTGCTCATCGGGCGCATCGAACGGGACAAGAACGGCGACAAGCCCACCGTCTCCGTCCAGGAACTGCGCTCCACCACCCCCGACCTGGAACAGGTCACCGCCGTGACCTGGGCGGGGGACAGCCGGCTCGTCGTCGTCGGACGCGAGTCGGGCGGAGTCGAACAGGCGCAGTACGTGCAGTGCGACGGCTCCGTCCCCGAAACGGGGACACTGCCCGGCCTCACCGAGGTGAAGAGCATCGCCGCCTCCGAGGACGGCGACGCCCCCCTCTTCGCCACCTCCAAGGACGGCCTGCTGTGGCTGCCGGGCGGAAGCGGCTGGCGCACCCTGAAGGAAACGGCCTCGGCCGCGCTCTACCCGGGGTGAGGCGGGGGCCGGGGTGGCGTCCGGCGAGTTTTCCACAGGCAGCGGGGACGGCTTTCGGGCGGTTTTCCACAGGGGTGGCCCGTTCGCCCCGCTCGCGGCACAGTGAACGCGTGGACATCGTTCGCCGGTGGTGGCAAGAACTCGCCGCTCTCATCCTTCCCGCCGAGTGCGCGGGGTGCGGGCGGGCCCGCGTGATGCTCTGCCCCGCCTGCCGTACGGCACTCGGCGGAGCCGAGCCGCGCCGGGTGCGGCCGGAACCGGCACCGCCCGGGCTGCCCGCCGTGCACGCGGCGGCCCGGTACGCGGACGAGGTACGGGCAGTGCTGCTCGCCCACAAGGAACGCGGCGCGCTGGCGCTGGCGCGCCCGCTAGGTGAGGCGTTGGCGGGGGTGGTGCGGGCGGGGCTGGGGGAGGTGGGGGTGGGGGAGGGGGCCCCACCCCAAGGACACGTGGAACAGGTAGGGCACCGACGACACCAACGACACGTACTGCTCGTCCCCGTCCCCTCCGCGTCTCGAGCCGTGCGGGCTCGCGGTCATGATCCCGCTCGCCGTATCGCGCTCGCCGCCGCTGTCGTGCTGCGGCGGGAGGGGGTGCCGGTGCGGGTGGCGGCGGTGTTGCGGCAGCGGCGGGCGGTGGCCGATCAGGTGGGGCTCAACTCACGGCAGCGGATGGACAATCTCGGCGGCGCGCTGGCGGTGGTTCCCGGCGGGGCGCGGCTGCTGCGCGGTGCCTCGGTGGTGCTGGTCGACGACGTCGTCACGACGGGAGCGTCCCTTGCGGAGGCGGCGCGTGCCGTGCGTACGGCTGTGAGGAGGGTGGGGCGGGCCGGCGGTGTGGCCGGTCGGGGTGCGTTCGGGGGTGGGGCTGTGTATCGGGACGTTGGTCGGGAAGGCAGTGGGGTACGGGGTGTGGGAACGAGGGAAGGAGGTGTGGGTCGCGGTGGCGGTGAGCTGTTGTTCGCTGCGGTGGTCGCGGCTTCTCCTGACTCTCCGGAAATAAACCGGAACTGAGTGCTGACTTGCGTCGTTGCAGGTAATGAGAGAGCGAATTCACCTGAACGGAGGTACGCGGTAGTAGAGGGTGACGCCATCCGTCCGGGCGAGATATGTTCGGTTGTGAGGGAAAGCCGCAGGCCACACCTCTCGAATCCGAATCCGGTGCTGCGGTTCTGGCTATGAGGCCGTGGCGCCTGGGGTGGAGATCGCGCCCATGGGGGAGGAGGAGGTGGGAGTCACCGAGTCCGAGGTTCCGGTGCTCACCGGAGCTTGGTGCAAAAGGGAGATGCTCCGCCGTTGATGCGGAGCGATCCGGGAACGGAGTTCTGCGTGGACATCGTCGTCAAGGGCCGCAAGACCGAGGTGCCCGAGCGGTTCCGCAAGCACGTGGCCGAGAAGCTGAAGCTGGAGAAGATCCAGAAGCTCGACGGCAAGGTGATCAGCCTCGACGTCGAGGTGTCCAAGGAGCCCAACCCGCGACAGGCCGACCGGTGTGAGCGAGTGGAGATCACGCTCCGCTCCCGTGGTCCGGTGATCCGGGCGGAGGCGGCGGCCAGCGACCCCTACGCGGCACTCGATCTGGCGGCGGAGAAGCTGGACGCCCAGCTCCGCAAGCAGCACGACAAGCGTTACACGCGGCGCGGTGCGCGCCGGCTCACGGCGGCGGAGGTCGCCGATCACGTTCCGGGCGTCGCGACCCTGAACGGCAACGGGCAGCCCGTCTCCGCCGAGGAGTCGGACAGTGTGCCCACGAAGAAGATCGGCTCGCTCGAGGTGCAGGGCGAAGGCCCCCTCGTGGTCCGCGAGAAGACGCACGTGGCCGCTCCGATGACGCTCGACCAGGCCCTCTACGAGATGGAGCTGGTCGGTCACGACTTCTACCTCTTCGTCGACTCCGAGACGAAGGAACCCAGCGTCGTCTACCGGCGGCACGCCTACGACTACGGCGTCATCCACCTCAGCACGGACACGATGGTCACGCAGGCCCATTCCCCCGAGGCGGGCGGCGCGCTGGGCGGCTGACCCTGCGCGGTGACGGTTGAAAGGTGCCCCCGTGGAGCGCGTGTGCGCCCCCGGGGGCACCCGTGTGCGACCCCCTGGGGCGCCGCTCTGTCACCGTGTTGTCGTTCGGGCATGGAATCATGGCGGGCAACGGCTCAACCGTTGGGCCGGTGCCTTGCGTTGGCGATGGCAAAGGACCACGGCCACAGCCTTCTGGGGGAGGAACGATGGCGGACAGCTTCGGACCGATGCGTGGCGGGGGTGCCGGCGAGGGCGTCGTCGGCGTGGGCCCGGACGCGGGCACTGAGCGCGGGGAGCCGATCAGAGTCCTTGTAGTGGACGATCACGCCTTGTTCCGCCGGGGTCTGGAGATCGTGCTGGCGGCCGAGGAGGACATCCAGGTCGTCGGTGAGGCGGGCGACGGCGCGGAGGCCGTGGACAAGGCCGCCGATCTGCTGCCGGACATCGTGCTGATGGATGTGCGGATGCCGAAACGCGGAGGGATCGAGGCGTGCACCTCCATCAAGGAGGTGGCCCCCAGCGCGAAGATCATCATGTTGACGATCAGTGACGAGGAGGCCGACCTCTATGACGCGATCAAGGCGGGGGCGACGGGATATCTCCTGAAGGAGATCTCCACGGACGAGGTCGCCACCGCCATTCGCGCGGTGGCCGACGGTCAGTCGCAGATCAGTCCCTCGATGGCGTCGAAACTGCTCACCGAGTTCAAATCGATGATCCAGCGGACCGACGAGCGTCGGCTGGTTCCCGCGCCGCGGCTGACGGATCGTGAGCTGGAAGTGCTCAAGCTCGTCGCCACGGGGATGAACAACCGGGACATCGCCAAGGAGTTGTTCATCTCCGAGAACACCGTGAAGAACCATGTGCGCAACATCCTGGAGAAGCTGCAGTTGCACTCCAGGATGGAGGCCGTGGTGTATGCGATGCGGGAGAAGATCCTCGAGATCCGTTAGGCGGGCGCGCGGTGGTCAGGCGAGGGCTCGGGCGAGTTCTCTCGTGAGCGGGTCGCGCAGGTCGGGTGCGTCGACGCGTTCCACGCGTACGTCCGTGCAGCCGACCCAGCTCGCGGCTTCGGCCAGGGCCTGTGCCACGCCGGGGACCGCTTTGGGGCTGTCCAGGCTGACCTGTCGGGCGACCAGCGTGCGTCCTTCGCGGGCCGGGTCCACGCGGCCGACGAGGCGGCCGCCGGACAGGACGGGCATCGCGAAGTAGCCGTGGACGCGCTTGGGCTTGGGGACGTAGGCCTCCAGGCGGTGGGTGAAGCCGAAGACGCGTTCGGTGCGGGCCCGTTCCCAGATGAGGGAGTCGAAGGGCGACAGCAGTGTGGTGCGGTGGCGGCCGCGCGGGACGGTCTCCAGGGCCGCCGGGTCGGCCCAGGCCGGCTTGGACCAGCCCGCGACGGTGACGGGGACCAGTCCGGAGTCGGCGATGACCTCGTCGACCTGCTCGCCCTTGAGGCGGTGGTAGTCGGCGATGTCCGCGCGGGTGCCGACGCCGAGGGACTGGCCGGCCAGGCGGACCAGGCGGCGCAGGCATTCGGTGTCGTCCAGCTCGTCGTGCAGGAGGCTTGCGGGGACGGCGCGTTCGGCGAGGTCGTAGACGCGCTTCCAGCCGCGGCGTTCGACGCAGACGACCTCGCCGTACATCAGGGCGCGTTCCACGGCGACCTTGGTGCCGGACCAGTCCCACCACTCGCTGGTCTTCTTCGCGCCGCCCAACTCGGTCGCGGTGAGGGGGCCTTCGGTGCGCAGCTGTTTGATGACCTGGTCGTAGGCGCCGTCGGGGAGGTGGTGGTGCCATTGGGGGCGGGCGCGGTAGGCGCGGCGGCGGAAGGCGAAGTGGGGCCATTCCTCGATGGGGAGGATGCAGGCGGCGTGGGACCAGTACTCGAAGGCGTGGGTGTCCTTCCAGTAGGCGTTCTCGACGGTGGTGCGGCCCACGGCTCCCAGGCGGGCGTAGGGGATGAGTTCGTGGGAGCGGGCGAGGACGGAGATGGTGTCGAGCTGGACGGCGCCGAGGTGGCGCAGGACGCCGCGGACGCCGGCCCGGCGGTCGGGTGTGCCGAGGAAGCCCTGGGCTCTCAGGGCGATGCGGCGGGCTTCGTCCGCGGTGAGTTCTGCGGTGGGCGGCGGGGTCGTCATGGTGGGCACGATAGGGGCTGGGTCTGACAGTGCGGGCTGAGCTGCGATGACGCGGGCGGGCGGCGGGTTGCGCTCTCAGGCCGCTCCGGTCGTGGCGGGCCGGTCGCCCGGTGTCGGCAGGTAGGGGGCGGTGGAGGGCAGGCCCAGGTCGGAGGGGAGGAGGGAGGCCAGCCAGCAGTCGCGGCGTACTCCCTTGTTGTCGATGGCGGAGCGCAGGGTGCCTTCGAGGGTGAAGCCGGTGTGTTCGGCGACGGCGCGGGAGGCGGTGTTGCCGACTTCGGCGCGCCATTCGACGCGGTCGACGGCCAGGTGGGTGAAGGCCCAGCGGCAGGCGGCGCGGGCGGCCTCGGTGGTGTAGCCGCGGCCCCGGTGTTCCTTGGCGGCCCAGAAGCCGATCTCGGCGGTGCCCGGGGAGCGCATGGTGAGGCTGAGCATGCCGGTGAGGGTGCGGTCGGGGAGGAAGACGCCGAAGGTGAACATGGAGCGGTCGGCCCAGCCGTCGGGGGTGAGTTGTTCGGTGAAGCTGCGGGCGTGTTCGGGGAGGTAGGGGGAGGGGATGGTGGTCCAGCGCTGGATGTCGGGGTCCTGGGCGCAGGCGTGGACGGCGTCGGTGTCCTGGGGGCCGGGGGCGCGCAGGACGAGGCGGTCCGTGGTGAGGGTGACGGGCTCCATCGGGCGATTCTGCGCGGGTGGGCGGGGTGGACGCCAGGTGATTTGCGGCTCGGGTACGGGGTGGGTGCCGGGTGATGTGTGAGCCGGGTACAGCGCGGATGCCGAGTGATGTGTGAGCCGGACGCGGCGCGGGTGCCGGGTGATGTGTGGGCCGGACGCGGCGCGGGTGCCAGGTGGTGTGCGGGCCGGGTGCACCCTGTGTGCGGGTGATCACGGTTCGCGTAATTCGTTCGCGGGATGCGGCACCATCCGTGAGGCCCGGCCGTTGTCCAGTGTGAAGAACAATGGTTGTGCAGTGTGAAGAACAATGTGGGGCATGTGCGCCGCGCTGTGCGGTCCGCGCCACGGCAGGCCTCCCGGCGTGGCGGGGTCCTCGCATACGATGGCCGTTGCTCAGTCATCATCAGGAAACCGACCGTCCCAGGCCCGACCGGCAAGGAGACCAACCCCCGTGTCCGTCCTCTCGAAGATCATGCGTGCAGGCGAAGGCAAGATCCTGCGCAAGCTGCACCGCATCGCGGACCAGGTCAACTCCATCGAAGAGGACTTCGTCGACCTCTCCGACGCCGAGCTGCGGGCCCTCACCGATGAGTACAAGCAGCGGTACGCCGACGGGGAGACCCTCGACGACCTGCTGCCGGAGGCGTTCGCCACGGTGCGTGAGGCCGCCAAGCGCGTGCTCGGCCAGCGGCACTACGACGTGCAGCTGATGGGTGGCGCGGCGCTGCACATGGGCTATGTGGCCGAGATGAAGACCGGTGAGGGCAAGACGCTGGTGGGCACGCTGCCCGCTTATCTGAACGCGTTGTCCGGCAAGGGCGTCCACCTGATCACGGTCAACGACTACCTGGCCGAGCGCGACTCCGAGATGATGGGCCGCGTCCACAAGTTCCTGGGGCTGGAAGTCGGCTGCATCCTGGCCAACATGACGCCGTCGCAGCGGCGCGAGCAGTACGCGTGCGACATCACGTACGGCACGAACAACGAGTTCGGGTTCGACTATCTGCGTGACAACATGGCGTGGTCGCAGGACGAGCTCGTGCAGCGGGGCCACAACTTCGCCATCGTCGACGAGGTGGACTCGATCCTCGTCGACGAGGCGCGTACGCCGCTGATCATCTCGGGTCCGGCGGACCAGGCCACCAAGTGGTACGGCGACTTCGCCAAGCTGGTGACCCGTCTGAAGCGGGGCGAGGCCGGTAACCCGCTGAAGGGCATCGAGGAGACCGGCGACTACGAGGTCGACGAGAAGAAGCGCACGGTCGCCATTCACGAGGCCGGTGTCAGCAAGGTCGAGGACTGGCTGGGCATCGACAATCTCTACGAGTCGGTGAACACCCCTCTGGTGGGCTACCTGAACAACGCCATCAAGGCGAAGGAGCTCTTCAAGAAGGACAAGGACTACGTCGTCATGGACGGCGAAGTCATGATCGTCGACGAGCACACCGGTCGTATCCTCGCCGGCCGCCGCTACAACGAGGGCATGCACCAGGCGATCGAGGCGAAGGAAGGGGTGGACATCAAGGACGAGAACCAGACGCTCGCCACGATCACCCTTCAGAACTTCTTCCGTCTCTACAAGCGGCACGACCACGAGGGCAAGGAACAGCCCGGTCTGTCCGGCATGACCGGTACGGCGATGACCGAGGCCGCCGAGTTCCACCAGATCTACAAGCTCGGTGTGGTGCCGATCCCGACGAACAGGCCGATGGTCCGTATGGACCAGTCGGACCTGATCTACCGCACCGAGGTCGCGAAGTTCGAGGCGGTCGTCGACGACATCGCCGAGAAGCACGAGAAGGGCCAGCCGATCCTGGTCGGCACGACGTCGGTCGAGAAGTCGGAGTACCTGTCGCAGCAGCTGTCCAAGCGGGGCGTCCAGCACGAGGTGCTGAACGCCAAGCATCACGAGCGTGAGGCGCAGATCGTCGCCCAGGCGGGCCGCAAGGGCGCCGTGACGGTGGCCACGAACATGGCCGGTCGTGGTACGGACATCAAGCTGGGCGGCAACCCGGAGGACCTCGCGGAGGCGGAGCTGCGGCAGCGCGGTCTCGACCCGGAGGAGCACATCGAGGAGTGGGCGCACGCCCTGCCCGCGGCTCTGGAGAGGGCCGAGCAGGCGGTGAAGGCCGAGAAGGAAGAGGTCGAGGAGCTCGGCGGCCTGTACGTGCTGGGCACCGAGCGGCACGAGTCGCGTCGTATCGACAACCAGCTGCGTGGTCGTTCCGGCCGTCAGGGCGACCCGGGCGAGTCGCGGTTCTACCTGTCCCTCGGTGACGATCTGATGCGGCTGTTCAAGGCGCAGATGGTCGAGCGCGTGATGTCGATGGCGAACGTGCCGGACGACGTGCCGATCGAGAACAAGATGGTGACGCGTGCGATCGCGTCGGCGCAGTCGCAGGTGGAGCAGCAGAACTTCGAGACGCGCAAGAACGTCCTGAAGTACGACGAGGTCCTCAACCGGCAGCGTGAGGTCATCTACGGCGAGCGGCGTCGGGTGCTGGAGGGCGAGGACCTGCATGAGCAGATCCAGCACTTCATGAACGACACGATCGACGCGTATGTGACGGCGGAGACCGCCGAGGGCTTCGCCGAGGACTGGGACCTGGACCGTCTGTGGGGCGCGTTCAAGCAGCTGTACCCGGTGAAGGTGACCGTGGACGAGCTGGAGGAGGCGGCCGGTGACCGGGCGGGTCTGACGGCCGAGTTCATCTCCGAGTCCATCAAGGACGACATCTTCGAGCAGTACCAGGCGCGTGAGGCGCAGCTCGGTTCCGACATCATGCGTGAGCTGGAGCGCCGGGTCGTGCTGTCGGTCCTGGACCGCAAGTGGCGTGAGCACCTGTACGAGATGGACTACCTCCAGGAGGGCATCGGTCTGCGCGCGATGGCGCAGAAGGACCCGCTGGTGGAGTACCAGCGTGAGGGCTTCGACATGTTCACCGCGATGATGGACGGCATCAAGGAGGAGTCCGTCGGCTACCTGTTCAACCTGGAGGTCCAGGTGGAGCAGCAGGTCGAGGAGGTTCCGGTGGAGGAAGCGGCGCCGGTCGGCCTGGAGAAGCAGGACGTGGTGCCGGCGCAGGCGAACGGGCGTCCGGAGATCCGCGCCAAGGGGCTGGACGCTCCGCAGCGGCGGAACCTGCACTTCTCCGCGCCCACCGTGGACGGCGAGGGCGGCACCATCGAGGGTGACTTCGACAGTGACGGCGAGCCGGTGCGGTCGGAGGCCGACGGGCTGACGCGCGCGGAGCGGCGCAAGCAGGCGAAGGCCGGGCGGCGTCGCAAGAAGTGACGCGCTGAAAGCAGCCGTTCCGCGGTTCGCGTGGTGCGAGGGCCGGGTCACCCAGGTGGGGGTGGCCCGGCCCTTCGCCGTGCCGGGCGGTGGGGGGTTCAGTCGTCCGCGGGGCGGGGTCGGCGGGGGCCGTCGACTTCCACGGCCGTGCAGCGCCATCGCTGGTCGGCGCCGAGCTCCAGGCGGAAGGCCATCGCACGCAGCCGCTCGCCGGCGCCGATGCGGGCGAAGGCCTCGATGGCGCCGGGACGGGCGAGGTAGTAGCCGATGTCGCGGACGACGGGGCTGACGCCGCGGGAGGTGCGCAGGGGGCCGTGTTCGGCGAGGTGGGCCAGGTCGTCGTAGGCGCGGCCGACGGTGTGGCGGAGCATGCAGTGCACGGGGCGCCGCCCGCTCAGGACGGCGAGCAGCCGGTCGGCGAAGAGGTCGGTGGGGCGGGGCTGCGGCGGGACGAACGGCCGGCGCGGCGTCTGCTCGGGAACGGACGCGGGCCGGGCTGGTGCGGTGGTGGAGGCGGGCCGGCCGGGTGCGGTGATGGAGCCGGGCCGGCCGGGAGGGGCCACGGCGGATCCCGGTGCCGTGCTGTCGCGGCCCGGGTGGGGCGCGGTGCGTGCGGTGGCCGGTGTGGGGCGCCCGGCGGCGCTCGGGGCTGTGGCGGGGCGGTTGTCGGCGGGGCCCGTGCCGCCCCGTCGGGAGGCGCCCGGGGAGCCGGGAGGGCGGCCGTCGCCGGGTGTCGCGCGGGGTGCGCCGCCGCTCGGTGTGCGGGGCGGTGCGCCCGCGGGGCGGCGGGTGTCGCGGCGGCCCGGAGGGCGGCTGCCGGGGGTGCGCGGTGTCCTGCTCATGACCTTGTGCATGGGTGTCCCCGTTCTTACGTGCCCGACTCTGCGTACCGGGCAGTAACTTTCCGTGGTCGTTCTTGTACGGGCTGCGACCGGCCATGGCAAGGAACCCCGAAGGTGCGGCGCGGGCGGGCGGGATTCACTTGTCCGGGTGGCGGGGGAAGGGGAAACGCCTGGCAGGCGCGGTGCGGCGGGTGAATTCCGAGGCGCGAGGTGGACGTTTCGACCCTCGCGGGCGGGGACTCGAAAGAGTACTGCCGCACGTATCCTGAAGGCCCTCGGGAGGTGGCAGCCGCCCCTCGCGGGGCGCCGACCGGAGTCTTCGACCAGGAAAGAGCGGCCTGCCATGCGCGTGTACGTCCCCCTGACCCTCCCCTCCCTCGCCGAGGCGCACAAGGCGGGGGAGCTGGGGTCCGGGCCGCTCCTCGCGTACGCCGTCACGCCCGCGTTGCGCGAGTGGTACGTCTCCGACGACCTGGAGGAGCTGGAGTACGCGGCCCTCGGCCGGGCGGCGCTGGCCTCGCTGAGGCTGCTCGCGGCGGAGTCGGCCGCCCCGCGCCGGCGGGTCGTCGTCGCCGTCGACGTGCCCGACGGCGCGGTGGTCGCCGGCCCCGGCGACGAGGGCGGCGACGAGGCGGCGCTCGGCCGGGTGCGGGTCACGGTCGCGGTGCCGCTGGCCAAGACGGCCTCGGTGCACGTCGACGGCGAGGACGCGGAGGCCGACGTGAGGGCCGGCGCGCAGGCGCTGGCGGCGGCGGACGGCGGGGACGGCGCCGCGCAGTCGCTGGTGGACGGCGTCGAGGACCACGAGCTGCTGTGGTTCGCCACTCAGGAGATCCCCAACCTGGTCGGCTCCGGGGCCTGAGGGGCCCCGAGGCCGCCGAGCCCGGTTCTCTTGATTGTCGGCGGCGGCGGGTACGTTTGCCGGTATGGGGAAGTCAGCGGCGCACATCGTCTGGGACTGGAACGGCACGCTGTTCCACGACAACGACGCGATCATCGGGGCGACGAACGCGGCGTTCGTCGAGTTGGGCCTGGAGCCGATCACACTGGAGCGGTACCGGGCGCTGTACTGCGTGCCGGTGCCGAAGTTCTACGAGCGGCTGCTGGGCCGCCTGCCCACGGACGCCGAGTGGGAGGTCATGGACGAGGTCTTCCACCGCTACTACGCCGAGCACCGGGTGCGCTGCGGGCTCACCGAGGGGGCGGCGGAGCTGCTCGCCGGGTGGCGGCGGGCGGGGCGCAGCCAGTCGCTGCTGAGCATGTACGTGCACGACGAACTCGTGCCGCTGGTCAGGGGCTTCGGGATCGAGCCGCACTTCGTGCGGGTGGACGGGCGGACCGGGCCGTCCGGGGGCAGCAAGGCTCAGCACATGGTGCGTCATCTCCAGGCGCTGGCCGTGGTCGAGCCGGAGCGCACGGTGGTGATCGGGGACGCCGCCGACGACGCGGTGGCCGCGTTGCACGTGGGGGCGCGGGCCGTGCTGTACACGGGCGGGTCGCACAGCCGGGCCAGTCTCGAGGTGGTGGGCGTGCCGGTGGTGGACTCGCTGGCGGAGGCGGTCGAGGTGGCTCAGGAGCTGGCCGCGTAAGGGGATGGGGCCCGGGAACGCGAGCCGGGCGGCGCATTCCGACGTGGTGTCGGGACACGCCGCCCTCGGGCGGTGCGGACTGCGGGCGGCGGCCCGCGCTGTCATGGCGGTTACTTCGGGTCGCGGTGGAACTTCGCGGCCGACCAGAAGTAGCCGAGCACCGCGAGCCCCACGCACCAGGCGACGGCCAGCCATCCGTTGTGGCCGATCTCGGTGCCGAGGAGCAGCCCGCGCAGGGTCTCGATGGCGGGGGTGAAGGGCTGGTACTCGGCGATCGGCTGGAACCAGCCCGGCATCGCGTCGACCGGGACGAACGCGCTGGAGATGAGGGGCAGGAAGATCAGTGGCATCGCGTTGTTGCTGGCTGCCTCGGCGTTCGGGCTGACCAGGCCCATGCCGACCGCGATCCAGGTGAGCGCCAGGGAGAACAGCACGAGCAGGGCGAAGGCCGCCAGCCACTCCAGGGCGGTGGCGTCCGTGGAGCGGAAGCCGATGGCCACGCCGACGGCGCCCACCAGGATCACGCTGGCGACCGACTGGATCACGCTGCCGGCGACGTGGCCGATGAGCACCGAGCCGCGGTGGATGGCCATGGTGCGGAAGCGGGCGATGATGCCCTCGTTCATGTCGGTGGCGACGGACACCGCGGTGCCGATGGTGGTGCTGCCGATGGTCATCAGCAGCAGTCCCGGCACCAGGTAGGCGATGTAGGCGGAGCGGTCCCCGCCGCCGATGCCCGCGCTCATGGTGTCGCCGAAGATGTAGACGAAGAGCAGCAGCAGCATGATCGGCGTGAGCAGCAGGTTCAGGGTGAGGGAGGGGTAACGGCGGGCGTGCAGGAGGTTGCGCCGCAGCATGGTGGCCGAGTCGCGGACGGCGAGGGAGAGCCGGGTCGGGCGGGCGGGGGCCAGGGGGGTGCTCATCGGGCGTTCTCCTTGGACTGGTGGGGGACGTCGGCCGGGCTGGTGAGGGCGAAGAACACGTCGTCGAGGTCGGGGGTGTGCACGGTCAGCTCGTCCGCCTCGATGCCGGCCGAGTCCAGCCGGTCGAGGACGGCGCGCAGGTCGCGCTGGGTGCCGTCGCTGGGGATCTGCAGTGCCAGCGCTTCGTCGTCCCGGGTGGCGGCGCCGAGGGCGACGGCGGCGCCCCGGTAGGCGGCGGGGTCGGAGAAGCGGAGCCGGACATGGCCGCCGGGGACGATCCGCTTGAGCTCCTCGGCGGTGCCCTCGGCGGCGATCGTGCCGTCGTGGAGCACGGCGATGCGGTCGGCGAGCTGGTCGGCCTCCTCCAGGTACTGGGTGGTGAGGAAGACGGTGACGCCGCCCGTGACGAGTTCGCGGATGATCTGCCACATGGTGTGCCGGGAGCGGGGGTCGAGGCCGGTGGTGGGTTCGTCGAGGAAGATGACGCGCGGGCCGCCGACCAGGGTCATGGCGATGTCGAGGCGGCGTTTCATGCCGCCGGAGTAGGTGGAGGCGGGCTTCTTCGCGGCCCCCACGAGGTCGAAGCGCTCCAGCAGTTCGGCGGTCACCCGCCGGCCCTCGCTCCTGGACAGGTGGTGCAGGTCCGCCATCAGGAGCATGTTCTCCTCGCCGGTGATCAGCCCGTCGACGGCGGAGAACTGTCCGGTGACGCCGATCGCGGAGCGCACGGCCTGCGGGTCGGCGGCGAGGTCGTGGCCGGCGATCCTGGCCCGGCCGCCGTCGGCGGTGACGAGGGTGGAGAGGATCTTCACGGCGGTGGTCTTGCCGGCGCCGTTCGGCCCGAGCAGGGAGAAGATCGTCCCTTCGGGGACGGCCAGGTCGACGCCGTCGAGCACGGTCTTGTCGCCGTAGGACTTGCGCAGCCCGTTCGCCGCGATGGCCAGGTTCGTCATGGTGGGTGTCTCCTCGAAGGCCGCGGGTCAGAGGCTGCGGGCGATGATGTCGCCGTAGCCGGTGGTGGCGTGGATGGTCAGGCCGGCGTCGGCTCCGTCGGTGTTCTTCAGCGCGTTGTCGATCCGGCCGTGGCCGGTGCCGGCGTCGAGGGAGGCGGAGACGCCGCGGGCGGCGCCGACCGACACCTGGCCGTACTCGGTGCGCAGCACGACCGTGCCGCTGACGGCCTCGGCGATCCGCAGGTCGCCCTTCTGGGTGCTGAGCTCGGCGGAGCCGCCCAGGCGGCCGACCGTGATGTCGCCGGCGAGGACGGCGAGGCGGGCGCTCGCGGCCTCGTCGAGCTTGACCGTGCCCTGCGCGCTGTCGAAGGCGACGTCGCCGAGTCGTCCGACGCCCCGGAGCTCGGCGTCGGCGGTCTTCGCCTCGACACGGGAGCCGGCCGGCAGCTGGACGGTCACCTCGACCGCTCCGGACTGGCCGAGGACGCGGTTCTTCGCCGGTGCGGCCTCGATCCGCAGGACGCCGTCGCCGTACTCGACCGTCATCTGCTCCGCCGCCTTCACGTCGCGGCTCTTCGAGGCGTCCGCGGGCAGGACCTCGACAGTGGTGTCGGCGCGGTCCGCTGCGATGAACCGGATGCGGCCGGCGGGGACGTCGAGGACGGTGGCGATCGCGGCGGGGGTGTTGAACGTCTGCATGGTGTTCTCCATCGACTCGTTGCTCGTGCTTGTTTCTGACGATGGAAAAGCTACGTTGCATTCATGGATCGCTCAACACCAACATTGCAATCAAGGTGAATAAGTGCAGCTCAGAATGGCTAAATCATTGCAATGGATCAGAACTTAACGCAACATCAGGAGGTCTGATCGTTGCAATGGATGGGAGTGAACGCTAAGCTGGCGGCATTCGACGGGCGACATGAGGAGAACGCGATGCCGGGAGGCAGGCTCACCCAGCAGGAACGCCAGCAGATCGCCCTGGGGCTGGCCGACGGCCTCGCCTACGCGGAGATCGCCAGGCGCCTGGGCCGCCCGACCTCGACCGTCACACGTGAGGTGATGCGCAACGGCGGTCCCACCGCCTACCGCGCCGACCTGGCCCACCGCGCCACCGAGCGCCGTACGCACCGGCGCAGGCAGGCCGCGCCCCGGGGAGCGGACGCGTCCCCCCAGCCCTACGGGCGGGACGCCGAGGCCGTACGCGAGTTCGAGGAGACGTTCACCACCGTCATGATGGCCTCCGGCATGACCGCGATGCCGGCGCGGGTCATGGCCTCCCTCTCCCTCAGCGACGAGGGCAGCCTCACCGCCTCCGAACTGGTCCGGCGTCTCCAGGTCAGCCCGGCGTCCGTCTCCAAGGCGATCGCCTTCCTGGAGAGCCAGAGCCTCGTCCGCAGGGAGCGCGACGAACGGCGCCGCGAGCGGTACATCGTCGACGACGACGTCTGGTACCAGTCGATGATGGCCAGCGCCCGCGCCATCGCCCACGTCGTCGAGGTCGCGCGCCAGGGCGTGGACGTCCTCGGTCCCGACACCCCGGCCGCCGCCCGCCTGGAGAACGTCGCCCGGTTCCTCGACTTCGTCGCCGAGAACACCGCCCGCGCGGCGGAGCAGGCCCGGGCGGTGCTCCACACGAAAGCCACGCCCCCGTCGACCGCCGGCGCCGGCGACGCCGACGAGCCGGGAGCGGACCATGAGCCGGGAGCGGACCGCGCGTGACCCGGCCTCAGAGCGCCGGCGCCTTCGCGCGCAGGACGGCCAGGAACTCGCGCATCCAGGCGGGATGGTCCGGCCAGGCGCGGGAGGAGACCAGCGTGCCGTCGACGACCGCCTCGGCGTCCTGGAAGGTCGCGCCCGCGGTCTGCATGTCGAGCTCCAGTGCCGGGTACGCCGTGACGCGGCGGCCGGTGAGGCCGTCGACCGCGGCGGTGAGGAGCGGGCCGTGGCAGATCTGGGCGACGGGCTTGTCCGCGTCGAAGAACGACTTGAGGATCTTGCGGAGTTCGGGGTCGTTGCGCAGGTACTCCGGGGCGCGGCCGCCGGGCACGACGACGGCGGCGTACTCGCCGGGATCGACCTCGGAGAAGGCCAGGTCGGCGGGCCAGGTGTAGCCGGGTTTCTCGGTGTAGGTGTCGAAGCCGGGTTCGAAGTCGTGGACGACGAAGCGGAGCCGTTTGCGGGCGGGGGCGGCGATGTGGACCTCGTAGCCCTCCTCACGCAGGCGCTGATAGGGGTAGAGGACTTCGAGGCTCTCCGCTGCGTCGCCGGTGACGACGAGGATCTTCACGGTCATGTCGGGCGGCTCCTCACGGACGGACGCTCCTCGGACGTGCCCCTCGGCACGGCCCTGCCGAGCGGCGGCGTGTTCTCAGGGTCCCTCCGGGGCGGGCGCGCGGCGACCTCTGTCGCGGCACGCCCCTCACACATCCCACCCGCCCCCGCCCCTGTGCAGAACGTCAAACTTCGACCCCTGGTTTTGTACACATACGGCTCATGACGACCCCCGGGTCGAGGGCGATAGCCTTGTGGCGTGATCAGCGCGATAGTTCGCGGGGGCGTCGTGGCCCCTGCCCTGCGCCCGGTGACCTCGGAGGAACTCCGAGGCCGGGCGGCGGTCGCTGGTCCTCGCGGGCGGGACGGGGTCAAGAGGGCCCCCAGGACGCCGTGCAGATCCCCGGAGCCGACGGTGCAGAGAGCAGCGTCACACCCGCAGGGAGCACCGAGTATGGCCGATATCCCCCCGCTCATCTCAGCCTGCGGCATAGCGTCGAAGCAGACCGGACACCCCGCGTCGTGGCGTCACGCCGCACGGAAAGAGACCGTACTTCCTTCTACGTCACGCAACGGCGCGCGACAGGAGCCAGAGGACAATGCAGACCAAGCTGGACGAAGCCAAGGCCGAGCTGCTCGAGAGGGCGGCCCGGGTCGCTGAGAACAGCCCGGTCGGGGCGCACCTACCGACCGGGACGACGGGCGAGGGCACTGAGGGAACCCCGGGCGCCCCCGACCACGAATCCGTGCTCTCGTTCCTCCAGCGCTACTACCTGCACACCGCCCCCGAGGACCTCGCCGACCGCGACCCGGTCGACGTCTTCGGTGCCGCCTTCTCCCACTACCGTCTCGCGGAGAACCGGCCGCAGGGCACGGCGAACGTGCGTGTCCACACCCCCACCGTCGAGGAGAACGGCTGGACCTGCAGCCACTCCGTCGTCGAGGTCGTCACCGACGACATGCCCTTCCTCGTCGACTCGGTCACCAACGAGCTGACCCGCCAGGGCCGCGGCATCCACCTCGTCATCCACCCCCAGGTCGTGGTCCGCCGGGACGTCACCGGCAAGCTCATCGAGGTGCTCGCTGTGGCGCCCTCGTCCCGCGACCTGCCGCACGACGCGCACGTCGAGTCGTGGATCCACGTCGAGACGGACCGCGAGACCGACCGCGCCGACCTCAAGCAGATCACCGCCGACCTGCTGCGCGTCCTGTCCGACGCCCGCGAGGCCGTCGAGGACTGGGGGAAGATGCGCGAGGCGGCGCTGCGCATCGCCGGCCGGCTCGGCGAGGAGCCCGTCCCCGGCGACCTGCCCGGGCCCGAGGTGGAGGAGGCCCGCGAGCTGCTGCGCTGGCTCGCCGACGACCACTTCACCTTCCTCGGCTTCCGGGAGTACCAGCTGCGGGAGGACGACTCCCTGGCGGCGGTCCCGGGCACCGGCCTGGGCATCCTGCGGGCCGACCCGCACCACGCCGAGGGCGACGCCCACCCCGTCAGCCCCTCCTTCGAGCGGCTCCCGGCCGACGCCCGCGCCAAGGCGCGCGAGCACAAGCTGCTGGTGCTGACCAAGGCCAACAGCCGGTCCACCGTGCACCGGCCGTCGTACCTGGACTACGTCGGCGTGAAGAGGTTCGACGCCGACGGCAACGTGGTCGGCGAGCGGCGCTTCCTCGGACTGTTCTCCTCCGCCGCCTACACCGAGTCCGTGCTGCGGGTCCCGGTGATCCGGCGCAAGGTGGACGCCGTTCTGGAGGGCGCCGGTTTCTCGCCCGACAGCCACGACGGACGTGACCTGCTGCAGATCCTGGAGACGTACCCGCGCGACGAGCTGTTCCAGACCCCGGTCGACGAGCTGCGCTCCATCGTGACGTCCGTGCTGTACCTGCAGGAGCGCCGGCGGCTGCGGCTGTACCTGCGGCAGGACGAGTACGGGCGCTACTACTCGGCCCTCGTCTACCTGCCCCGCGACCGCTACACCACCGGCGTGCGGCTGCGGATCATCGACATCCTCAAGGAGGAACTGGGCGGCATCAGCGTCGACTTCACCGCCTGGAACACCGAGTCGATCCTGTCCCGGCTGCACTTCGTCGTCCGCGTCCCGCCGGGCACCGAGCTGCCGCAGCTGTCCGACTCCGACAAGGAGCGCATCGAGGCGCGCCTGGTGGAGGCGGCCCGGTCGTGGGCCGACGCGTTCTCCGAGGCGCTCACCGCCGAACTCGGCGAGGAGCGGGCTGCGGAGCTGCTGCGCCGCTACAACAACGCCTTCCCCGAGGGCTACAAGGCCGACCACACCCCGCGCTCCGCGGTGTCCGACCTCGTCCACATCGAACGGCTCACCGAGGAGCGCAACTTCTCGCTCAGCCTGTACGAGCCGGTCGGCGCGGCCCCCGACGAGCGCCGCTTCAAGATCTACCGCAAGGGCGACGCGATCTCCCTGTCGGCGGTGCTGCCGGTGCTGAACCGGCTCGGCGTCGAGGTCGTCGACGAGCGGCCCTACGAACTGCGTCGCACGGACCGCAGCGTCGCCTGGATCTACGACTTCGGCCTGCGCATCCCGACCTCGCTGCGCGGCGGCGCCGGCGACCACCTCGGCGACGACGCCCGCGAGCGGTTCCAGGAGGCGTTCTCGGCGACCTGGACGGGCCAGGCGGAGAACGACGGCTTCAACGCGCTGGTGCTGGGCGCCGGTCTGACGTGGCGGCAGGCGATGGTGCTGCGCGCGTACGCCAAGTACCTGCGGCAGGCCGGTTCCACGTTCAGCCAGGACTACATGGAGGACACCCTCCGCACGAACGTCCACACCACGCGGCTGCTGGTGTCGCTGTTCGAGGCGCGGATGTCGCCGGACCGGCAGCGCGCCGGGATGGAGATCGTCGACGCGCTGCTGGAGGAGCTGGACGCGGCCCTGGACCAGGTGGCGTCCCTCGACGAGGACCGCATCCTGCGTTCCTTCCTCACCGTCATCAAGGCGACGCTGCGCACCAACTTCTTCCAGAAGTCGGCGAGCGGCGCCCCGCACGACTACGTGTCCATGAAGTTCGACCCGCAGGCCATCCCCGACCTGCCGGCGCCGCGCCCCGCGTTCGAGATCTGGGTGTACTCGCCGCGGGTGGAGGGCGTGCACCTGAGGTTCGGCAAGGTCGCGCGCGGCGGTCTGCGCTGGTCCGACCGGCGTGAGGACTTCCGCACGGAGATCCTCGGCCTGGTCAAGGCGCAGATGGTGAAGAACACGGTCATCGTGCCGGTGGGCGCCAAGGGCGGCTTCGTCGCCAAGCAGCTGCCCGACCCGGCCGCGGACCGCGACGCGTGGCTGGCGGAGGGCGTCGCCAGCTACCGCACGTTCATCTCCGCGCTGCTCGACATCACCGACAACATGGTCGCCGGCGAGGTCGTGCCCCCGGCGGACGTCGTCCGGCACGACGAGGACGACACCTATCTGGTGGTCGCCGCCGACAAGGGCACGGCGACGTTCTCCGACATCGCCAACGACGTCGCCGGCAGCTACGACTTCTGGCTGGGCGACGCCTTCGCCTCCGGCGGCTCCGCCGGCTACGACCACAAGGCGATGGGCATCACCGCGCGCGGCGCCTGGGAGTCGGTGAAGCGGCACTTCCGCGAGCTGGGCGTGAACACGCAGGTCGAGGACTTCACGGTCGTCGGCATCGGTGACATGTCCGGTGACGTGTTCGGCAACGGCATGCTGTTGAGCGAGCACATCCGTCTGGTCGCCGCCTTCGACCACCGGCACATCTTCATCGACCCGAACCCCGACGCGGCCACTTCCTACGCCGAGCGGCGCCGCCTGTTCGAGCTGCCCCGCTCCAGCTGGGCCGACTACGACACCTCCCTCATCTCCGCCGGCGGCGGCGTCTTCCCCCGCACGGCGAAGGCGATCCCGGTGGGCGCCCACATCCGCGAGGCCCTCGGCATCGAGGCCGGCGTCACCAAGGTCACCCCGGCCGACCTGATGAAGGCGATCCTCAGCGCTCCGGTGGACCTGCTGTGGAACGGCGGCATCGGCACCTACGTGAAGGCCTCCACCGAGTCCAACGCGGACGTCGGCGACAAGGCCAACGACCCGATCCGCGTCGACGGGCAGGACCTGCGCGTCAAGGTCGTCGGCGAGGGCGGCAACCTGGGCCTGACCCAGCTGGGCCGGATCGAGTTCGCCCGCGCCGGCGGAAAGACCAACACGGATGCCATCGACAACAGCGCGGGCGTGGACACCTCCGACCACGAGGTGAACATCAAGATCCTGCTGAACGGCCTGGTCACCGAGGGCGACATGACGGTCAAGCAGCGCAACAAGCTGCTCGCCGAGATGACCGACGAGGTCGGCGCGCTCGTCCTGCGCAACAACTACGCGCAGAACACGGCGATCGCCAACGCCCTCGCCCAGTCCAACGACATGCTCCACGCCCAGCAGCGCTTCCTGCGCCACCTGGTGCGCGAGGGCCACCTGGACCGCGCGCTGGAGTTCCTGCCCACCGACCGGCAGATCCGCGAGCGTCTCGGAGCGGGGCAGGGCCTCAGCAGCCCGGAGACGGCCGTGCTGATGGCCTACACCAAGATCACGGTGTCGGACGAGCTGCTGCACACCTCGCTGCCCGACGATCCCTATCTGCACTCCCTGCTGTACGCGTACTTCCCGACGGCGCTGCGCGAGGAGTTCGCCGAGCAGATCGAGCACCACCCGCTGCGCCGCGAGATCACCACGACGGTGCTGGTCAACGACACCGTCAACACCGGCGGCACGACCTATCTGCACCGGCTGCGGGAGGAGACCGGGGCGTCGCTGGAGGAGATCGTGCGGGCGCAGACCGCGGCGCGGGCGATCTTCAGTTCGGCGCCGGTGTGGGACGCGGTCGAGGCGCTCGACAACCAGGTCGAGGCGGAGGTGCAGACCCGGATCCGGCTGCACTCGCGCCGGCTGGTGGAGCGCGGTACGCGCTGGCTGCTGAACAACCGGCCGCAGCCGCTGCAGCTCGCCGAGACGGTCGAGTTCTTCGCCGAGCGCGTCGAGCAGGTGTGGGCGCAGCTGACGAAGCTGCTGCGCGGCGCGGACCTCGAGTGGTGGCAGATGATCCACGACGAGCTGACCGGGGCCGGGGTGCCCGACGAGCTCGCCACCCGGGTCGCCGGCTTCTCCTCGGCGTTCCCGGCGCTGGACATCGTGTCGGTGGCCGACCGTATGGGCAAGGACCCGCTGGACGTCGCCGAGGTGTACTACGACCTCGCCGACCGGCTGCGGATCACCCAGCTGATGGACCGCATCATCGAGCTGCCGCGCGCCGACCGCTGGCAGTCCATGGCCCGCGCCTCCATCCGTGAGGACCTGTACGCGGCCCACGCGGCGCTGACCGCGGACGTCCTGGCCGTCGGAAACGGCACCTCGACGCCTGAGCAGCGCTTCACGGCGTGGGAGCAGCGCAACCAGGCCATCCTGGGCCGGGCGCGCACCACGCTGGAGGAGATCCAGGGTTCGGACTCCTTCGACCTGGCGAACCTGTCGGTGGCGATGCGGACGATGCGCACGCTGCTGCGCACGCACTCGTAGCGGGTACACGAGGCCACATGAGGACAGGGCGCCCCGAGCCGTCACGGCTCGGGGCGCCCTGTCGTCGTCGGGGGGCCGTGAGGTCGCTCAGGCGGCCTTCGGCGCCGCCGCCGGCTTGGCCTTGTTCTTGTCGGGGCCGCCGGTGAACGCCTCGTACGCCTGGAGGACCTCCTCGGTGGGCCCGTCCATGCGCAGTTCGCCCCGCTCCAGCCACAGCACGCGGTCGCAGGTGTCGCGGATCGACTTGTTGCTGTGGCTGACCAGGAACACCGTGCCGGCGTGCTTGCGCAGTTCGCGGATGCGTTCCTCGGAGCGCTTCTGGAAGGAGCGGTCGCCGGTGGCGAGCGCCTCGTCGATCAGCAGGACGTCGTGGTCCTTGGCGGCGGCGATGGAGAACCGCAGCCGGGCCTGCATGCCGGAGGAGTAGGTGCGCATCGGCAGGGTGATGAAGTCGCCCTTGTCGTTGATCCCGGAGAAGTCGACGATGTCCTGGTAGCGCTCCTTGACCTGCTCGCGGGACATGCCCATGGCGAGCCCGCCGAGGTGGACGTTGCGTTCGCCGGTCAGGTCGTTCATCAGGGCCGCGTTGACGCCGAGCAGGGAGGGCTGGCCGTCGGTGTGGATCCTGCCGTTCTCCACCGGGAGCAGGCCGGCGACCGCCTTGAGCAGGGTCGACTTGCCGGATCCGTTGGTGCCGATGAGGCCGATCGCCTCGCCCCGGTAGGCGACGAACGACACGTTCTTCACGGCGTGCACCTTGCGCACTCCGGCCGCCTTCTCGGCCTTCCCGCGGCGCAGGACGCGGTGGAGGGCGGCGGTCGCGGAGCCCCGGCCGGCGCCGGTGCCGTTGACGCGGTAGACGATGTCGACGCCGTCGACGACGACGGTGGGGATCCGCTCGCCGCCGGCGCGGCTGGTGTCGGGGGTGGTGTTGTCAGCCACGGCCGTACGTCTCCTCAGCCTTCCAGAAGTAGATGAACCCGCCGACTCCGGCGAGCAGCGCCCAGCCCGTCGCGATCAGCCACACGTGGTGCGGCAGCTGACCGGCGTGGAAGGAGTCGATCAGGGCGAAGCGCATCAGGTCGATGTAGACGGCGGCGGGGTTGGCCTGGAGAACGGGGGCGACCCAAGACGGCAGGCCGTGGTGAGCGCCGGCCAGCTTGTCGATGCTCCACATCACGCCCGAGACGTACATCCAGGTGCGCAGGACGAACGGCATCAGCTGGGCGATGTCCGGGGTCTTCGCGCCGAGCCGGGCCATGACCATGGAGACCCCGGCGTTGAAGGTGAACTGCAGCAGCAGCACCGGGACGGCCAGCAGCCAGGACGCGGAGACCGGCACGCCGAAGCAGAGCAGGATCACGACCAGCGCGGCCATGGAGAACAGCAGTTGCTGGAGCTGCTGGAGGCAGAACGAGATGGGCAGCGCGGCCCGCGGGAAGTGCAGGGCCCGCACCAGGCCGAGGTTGCCGGAGACGGCGCGGGTGCCCGCCATGATCGAGCTCTGCGTGAACGTCCACACGAACACGCCCGTGACCAGGAACGGGACGTAGTCCGGCACGCCCTGCTTGGTGCCCAGCAGCACGCCGAAGATGAAGAAGTACACCGCCGCGTTGAGCAGCGGGGTCATCACCTGCCAGAGCTGGCCCAGCTTCGCCTGGCTGTACTGGGCGGTGAGCTTGGCGGTGGCGAACGCGCCGATGAAGTGGCGGCGCGCCCACAACTGGCGCACATAGGCGGGCAGTGAAGGGCGGGCGCCGCTGACCGAGAGGCCGTGGCGGGCGGCGAGCGCCGCCAGGTCTTCGTGGGGCTCGGACCGCGTCGGGGGCGGTGTGTGGAGGACCTGACTCACATCCGCTGCTTTCACTCGGGGGGAGGGTGACGCCTCGGGGCGGCGCGCACGGGCGGGCGGCGTTCCTTTCACGCGTTCCTTGCCGTCTCCTTACGTCGGGACGGCACCGTATCGTCGCAACGCGAGAGTAAGGCGAGTCGACGTCGGAACGCAACCGTATCGTCGTCACGCCCTATGCTGGTCGGCATGACGACGAACGCCGACGAGCCCTCGACGCGTCCGCGCCGCCGGGCCCCCGCCGGAGCGGCCGTGCTGCGCGAGGACGTGACGGAGGCCATCCGGGCCGCCGTGTTCGAGGAGCTCGCGACCGTCGGCTACGCCCGGATGTCCATCGAGGGCATCGCCCGACGCGCCGGGGTGGGAAAGACCGCCGTGTACCGGCGCTGGCGCTCCAAGCTGCACCTGGTCCTGGACATCGTCTCGGCCATCGCCGTACAGGGCCTGCCCGCGCCGTGCACGGGCAGCCTGGAGGGCGACCTGAGAATGCTGTACGAGGTCACGTCACGGGCGTTGCGGCACCCGGTGGCCTCGCAGATCATCCCGGACCTCCAGGCCGAGGCGGCCCGCAACCCGGAGATCGCCGAGGCCCTCCAGAAGGCCCTGCGGGACGGGCAGGAGGGCGTCGCCCTGAAGATCGTCGCGGCGGCGACCGAGCGCGGGGAGGTGCGCCGGGACGCCGACGCCGAACTGGCCCTGGACCTGATCTCCGGCCCGCTCTACTGGCGCTCCGTGGTCATCCGCAGCCCGAAGCTCCCCAAGGACTACCTCGCGGCCCTGACCCGGGCGACCGCGGAGGCGATCAAGGCTCTGTGACTCCGCGCCGGCGCCCCGGAGCACGCCTTCGGGGCCGCCTGCCTACGAGCGGGCCGCCTCCGGGTGGAGGTGCACCCAGCCCTCCCAGGCGGAGGTGATCATGTCCTGGACGTCGTGCGCGGCCTTCCAGCCGAGACGGGTCTCGATGCGGTCGGCGGAGGCCACCACCCGGGCCGGGTCCCCCGGTCTGCGCGGGGTGACCGTCGGCGGGCGGTCGTAACCGGTGACGGCGTTGATCCGGTCGATCATCTCGCGGACGGAGACGCCCTCTCCGCGGCCGATGTTGAGGGTCAGGGTGTGCCCCGGGGAGTCCTGGAGGGCGCGGGCCGCGGCGACATGGGCCTCCGCCAGGTCGACGACGTGGATGTAGTCCCGGACGCAGGTGCCGTCCGGCGTCGGATAGTCGTCGCCGAAGATGCGCGGCGCGGTGTTCTCCGTGAGGCGTTCGAACACCATGGGCACCAGGTTGAAGACGCCGACGTCCGCCAGCTCCGGGCTCGCCGCGCCGGCCACGTTGAAGTAACGCAGCGAGGCCGTGGACAGCCCCGTGGCCCGGCCGGTCGCGCGGACCATCCACTCGCCGGCCAGCTTCGTCTCTCCGTAGGGCGAGATCGGCGCGCACGGCGTCTCCTCCGTGACGAGGTCGACGTCCGGCATGCCGTAGACGGCGGCCGAGGAGGAGAACACGAACGAGGGGACATCGGCGGCGGTCACCGCGTCCAGGAGGACTCTCAGGCCCTCCACGTTCTCCCGGTAGTAGTGCAGGGGCCGGTCCACCGACTCGCCGACCTGCTTCTTCGCCGCCAGGTGCACGACACCGGTCACCTCGTGCTCGGCGAGGGTGCGCTCCAGCAGCGGGCCGTCCAGCGTGGAGCCCGCCACCAGCGGCACACCCCGGGGCACCCGCTCGGCGATCCCGGTCGACAGGTCGTCGTACACCACGGCCCGCTCGCCCGCCTCGGTCATCGCCCGCACCACGTGCGCCCCGATGTATCCGGCCCCCCCTGTGATCAACCAGGTCATGTCGTCACATCCCCCTCACGGACGCCCGGTGCGCCCGAAAACCAGTGAATCAGGCGTCGGGCGCTCCCGCAGAGCCTGTGGATAACTCTGCGTGCGTCAATCGGCGCGTACGGTGCCGGTCTGTTCGGCGGCGTCCGGGTCCTCCTCGGCGGCCGCCGAGTCCAGTGCGGCGGTGAGCACGTCCAGGCGCTCCTTCAGCTCGCGGATCTCCTCCAGTTCGAATCCCGTCGCGGTCACGATCCGGCGCGGCACCCGCAGCGCCCGCTCGCGCAGTGCCGTGCCCTCCTGCGTCAGGCGGACCTCGACCGAGCGTTCGTCGCGCGCGCTGCGCTCGCGGTGGACGAGACCGGCCGCCTCCAGACGCTTCAGCAGCGGCGACAGCGTGCCGGAGTCCAGGCGCAGATGGGCGCCGAGCTTCTTGACGGGCAGCGCGCCCTCCTCCCACAGGACCAGCATCACCAGGTACTGCGGGTAGGTCAGCCCGAGGTCCTTGAGGATCACGCGGTAGACGCCGTTGAAGGCGCGTGACGCGGCGTGCAGGGAGAAGCAGATCTGGCGGTCCAGCCGGAGCCAGTTCGCTTCGGTGACTGCGGCGACCGCAGCGGCCCCGGCCTCGACGGCTTCCGGGGCTTCGGCGGCGCCCTGGGCGGGGGAGGCGGGTGCGGCGGAGTGGGGGGACATCGGGGTCATGCCTCCAGCGTAGCTCGGGCGGGCAATTGAGTTGTGCACAACTTAATTGTGTGCTCTACTTGTCGTCGTGAGGCCGCCCGGACGCCCGCGGCGAAAGGGCAAGGCCGCCCCTGACCACGCACGACTTCCGAGAGGGATGGTTCATCCATGGACGCGCTGTACACCGCTGTCGCCACCGCCACCCACGGCCGTGAGGGCCGCGCCGTCAGCTCCGACGGCAAGATCGACCTCGCGCTGGCCATGCCGGTGGAGCTGGGCGGCAACGGTCAGGGCACCAACCCCGAGCAGCTCTTCGCCGCCGGATACGCCGCCTGTTTCGGCAGCGCCCTCGGCCTGGTCGGCCGTCAGGCCAAGGTCGACGTCAGCGAGGCCGCCGTGACCGCCGAGGTCGGCATCGGCAAGCAGGGCGAGGGCTTCGGCCTCAAGGTCGCCCTCCGCGTCGAACTGCCGGACTCCCTCGACGAGGCCACCGGCCGCAAGCTGGTCGAGCAGGCCCACCAGGTCTGCCCCTACTCCAACGCCACCCGCGGCAACATCGAGGTCGACCTCGTCATCGAGTGACAAGAGGACCTGGTCTCACGGCCGCCGGCCTCACGGCCGCCGGCCTCACGGCCGCCGGCCTCACGGCCGCCGGCCTCACGGCCGCCGGCCCGGCCGGGCGCGGCCTCACGTCGGCGCCAGCACACCCTCGTCGGCGGCCGGCGAGAGAACCGACGTCGAGGCCTGCTCCGGCAGCGGCTCGCCCAGCAGCAGCGTCCGTACGACCCGCTCGGCGGCCCGGCCGTCCTCCCACACGCAGAACCGCTCCCGGAAGCCCGCCCGCAGCCGCGCCGACTCCTCGTCCCGCCAACTGCCCGAGGAGAACAGCCAGGTCAGCTCCCGGTAGCTGCGTGAGACACGGCCGGGCGCGTCGGCGGTGATGTCGAAGTAGGCGCCCCGGCTCGCCTTGTAGACGTCCCAGTCGTCGGCGTGGACGACGATCGGCCGGTCCAGGTTGGCGTAGTCGAACATCAGGGCCGAGTAGTCGGTGACCAGGACGTCGGCGGCGAGCATCACGTCCTCGACGTGCGGCTCGTCCGTCGCGTCGACCAGGATGCCGCGCCGGTGCAGCTCGCTGAGCCCCAGGCCGCGCGCCGGGCCGGTCGCCAAGGACGGATGCAGCCGCACCACGAGGGTGTGGCCCTCGCCGAGGTCGGCGGCGAACCGGGCCAGGTCGATCCGGTCCACATGCCCGCCGCGCCGGTACTCGCGGCGGGTCGGCGCGTACAGCACGACGGTGTGACCGGCGGGAATCCCCAGCCGTGCGCGCACCGCCGCCCCGTCCGCCGGACCGGCGTTCACCAGCACGTCGTTACGGGGGCTGCCGGTCCGCACCGACGTGAAGTGGCACGGATAGGCCCGCTCCCACACCAGCTCGGAGTGCGGGTTGGCGACCAGGCTGTAGTCCCAGCGGTCCGCGCGGCGCAGCATCTGCGGCACGTCCACGCCGTGCCGGGCGCCGGGTTTGGTCAGCAGGTCGGCCGCCATGTACTTCAGCGGGGTGCCCTGGTGGGTGTGGATGTGGACGCTGCCGGGCCGTTTGACCAGCGCGCCGGGCCAGTTGACGTTGTTGACGAACCAGCCGGCCCGCGCTGTCACCCGCCGGTAGCCGGGGGAGTCCAGCAGCACGTGCTCCACGTCGTCGGGGAGCAGCGCCGCCGTCTCCTCGTCGCGCACGACCCACACCCCGCGCAGCGCGGGGGCGATCTCGCGGGCCGCGCGGTAGACGGCGGCGGGGTCGCCGAGCACGCCGCGGTGCGAGAAGGCCGAGTACACGACGAGTTCGCGGTCCGGCGCCCGGTGAGGCCGGGCGGCCGTCAGGCCCCGGCGGGCGCGCACGGCGGCCGCCCGGCGCACCGACGCCCCGCGCCGGGCCAGTTCCCGGCCCGCCCGGCCGCTCTGCCGCCGGACCCGGTAGACGGCGTAGGGCTGCTGGAGCACGCGCAGTTCGGCGGGCGTCGGCTCGCCGGCCGGCTGGTGGCGGGCGAACAGTTCGGCGGTGCGGCGGAAGAACTCGCCCCTGTCCGAGGGCGGCAGCCGGTCCGGCTTGGCGAGGATGTCCAGACAGTGCTCGCCCATCTTGCGGTGCAGATAGGGCCGCCAGGTCGCCAGCTCCGGGCGGGAGTCGACGAAAGCGAACACCCGCTCGTACTGGTCGTGGATGTCGAAGTGCTTGCGGCTGGTGGTGGACAGGATGTTGCCCTGCCGGCGCTGGCGGTAGTTCAGGCAGATCCGGTCCAGCGTGGCGAGGCGCCCCGCGCTGAGCATGACCGGGAAGGTCCAGGGGGTGTCCTCGTAGTAGCCGGGCGGGAAGCGGAAGCCGTACTCCTCGACGAAACCGCGCCGGTACACCTTGTTCCACACGACCATCAGCAGGTCGAGGATCTCCGGGCGCTGCGCGGCGGTGAAGGTGTCCTCGCCGCACTCGGCGAGGATGTGCGCCAGGGCGTTGCGGCGGGTGCCGCCCCACCAGTACGTGCGCGCGTAGTCGAAGACCAGCACGTCGGGGTCGCCGCTCTCGTCGAGCCGGTCGGCCATCGCGTGCAGCGCGCCCTCGGTGAGGGTGTCGTCGCTGTCGAGGAAGAACAGGTAGTCGCCGCTCGCGTAGGGCAGACCGGCGTTGCGGGCGCGGCCGAGGCCGACGTTCTCCGGCAGGTGCAGGACCCGCACGCGGTCGTCGCGGGCGGCGTACTCGTCGAGGATCGCGCCGCAGCCGTCGGGTGAGCGGTCGTCGACGGCGATCACCTCGATGTCGCGGTACGACTGCTCCAGGACCGAGTCGAGGCACTCGCGCAGGAAGCCCTGCACCTTGAAACAGGGGACGATGATGCTGAAGCGAGGCACTGCTGGGGTCAGCTCCTTACGAAGGTGCGGGCGGCGGGGGCCGGGGTGCGCTCGGCGAGGGGGCGCACGGGCGCGATCGCCTCCGGCGGCAGGCCGAGCAGCACCCGCCGTACCACGCGCTCGGCGGCCCGGCCGTCGTCGAACTGGCAGAAACGGGACCGGAACGCGTCCCTGAGGGCCTGGGCCGAGGCCGACGCGTACGAGCCGTCCCTGAAGAGGCGCGCCAGCTCCTCGGGCGTGCGGGCGACCGCTCCCGGCGGCTCCGCCATCAGGTCGAAGTACACGCCCCGGGTCTCGGTGTAGACGTCCCAGTCGTCGGCGTACACGACGATCGGGCGGTCCAGGTTGGCGTAGTCGAACATGATCGACGAGTAGTCGGTGACCAGGACGTCGGCGGCCAGGCAGACCTCCTCGGAGGAGCGGTGCCCGGTGACGTCGATGATCCGGCCGGTGCCCGTGCGTGCGCCCCGGTCGTAGAAGTAGTGGGCGCGCAGCAGGACCACGACGTCGTCGCCCGCGGCCTCGCAGAACGCCTCCAGGTCCAGGCCGGCGCCGAAGCCGCTCTCGTAGTCGCGGTGGGTCGGCGCGTACAGGACGGCCGTCTTGCCCTCGGGTACGCCCAGTTCGCGCCGGATCCGGCTGACGTCGTCCGCGGTCGCCGTGCAGAAGAGGTCGTTGCGCGGATAGCCGTACTCCAGGTGCTCGTAGGAGCCGGGGAAGGCCCGCTCCCACATCTGGGTGGAGTGGGTGTTGGAGGACAGGTTGTAGTCCCAGCGGTCCACCCGGCCCAGGAGTTTGGTGAAGCTGCCGGTCGCCGCCGCGACCACCGGGTACGTCGACTGGTCGACGCCCATCTTCTTCAGCGGGGTGCCGTGCTGGGTCTGCACGTGCACACTGCCCGGGCGTTTGACGACGCCCTCGGCGAAGTTGGCGTTGTTCACCAGGTACTTGGCGCGGGCCAGGACCTGCCAGGCGCGGCGGCTGCCGAGGACGGCGTACTCGACGCCGGCGGGCATGGCGTGCGCCTGGTCGGGCTCGACGAGGAACACCTGGCGGATGTGCGGGGCGAGTTCGGCGGCCTTGGCGTGGATCGCGGCCGGGCTGCAGGCGTAGCCGCGGCCCCAATAGGCGCAGTACACGGCCAGGTTCGGATCGAGAGGCCGGCGCAGCTGACGCCGGTAGTACAGGCGGGTGCGCAGGCCGCCGGGGCGGGGGAGGCGCTGGGCGGCGGCCGAGGCCCGCTGGTTGGCGCCGCGCAGAGCGCGGAACGCCGTGTACGCGCCCGCCGCGAGCAGCCGGTGCTGCACACCCACGCTGCCGCCGGGCGTGCGGAAACCGTCCGGCCGGTGCCGGCGGTGGAGCCGGCCGGCCCGGCGGAAGAACGCCCTGCGGCTCGCCCTCGGGAGCCGCGCCGGATGCGCGGCCGTCCTCAGGACGAGCGCGAAGAGCTGCTCGAAGAGCGGCCCCGACCGCCGTTCGGAGAGCCCTTGTTCGGTGGCCGCCCGCAGCACCAGGTCGACCTGGTCGAGCAGTTCGGCGTGGTGTGCGCCCGGCAGGTTGATCCGGCTGCCCTGCCGGCGCACGTGGTGCCGTACGACGACCGAGCGCAGGACCGCGATGCGCTCCGCGCGCACGGTGACCAGCCCGCCGAAGCCGAGATCCGTGAAGTGCCCTTCGGGAAAGTCGAGTTCGTGCTCGATGAGGAAGTCGCGCCGGTAGGCGGCGCCCCACACGGGCAGTTCCACGCCGGTCACCCGGGGGGCTTCGGCGGGGGCGAAGGCGCCCTTGGGGGTCCGTGCCAGCAGCGGCGCCGCCGGGTTGGCCGGTTCGCCCTCCCACCAGGGGGTGCGCTCGTGCTCGGCGTACAGGACGTCGACGTCGCCCGTCCGCGTCAGACGGGCGTCCAGGGCGGTCAGCGCGCCCGGGGCGAGGGTGTCGTCGCCGTCGAGGAACAGCAGGTAGGCGCCGGTCGCCGCCCGCATCCCGGTGTTGCGCGCCCCGGCGAGCCCCGCCGACGGCGGGGAGTGCACCGCCGTCACGCGGGAGTCCCGCTCGGCGTACCCGGCGGCGACGGTCGCGGCCGGGGCGTCGGGTGCGTCGCAGACCGGGATCAGCTCGAAGTCGCCGAAGGACTGGGCGAGGACGGAGTCCAGCGCCTGGGACAGCCGGCCCACGACCCCGTGGGACGGGACGATGATGCTGAAGCGGGGCATTCTGCTCTTTCTCTGTCGGTGGTCGCCGGGGCCCGGTCCGCGACGAGCCGTGGACGTCTGAGGGGCTCCCGGAGGGCAAACGGCGTCAGAGGCGCACGGTGACGGGAGCGGCGCCGGCGGATCGCGGCACGGCGGTGAGCGGCGGGCGCGCCGGGGGCGCGGGCCGGGCCGCGGCGAGCGGCGTCACCCGGCTGGGCTCCGTGCCCGGCGGCGCGTCGGGACGCCGGGCACGGGCCGGGGCCGCGAGGCCGGTGGACGGGCGCCGCGGGGCCCGCTCCAGACCGAGGAGGAGGCGCCGGGCGCGGCCCCGGCGGGGCGGCTCGTGTCGGCCGGAAGGCGTCCGGGCGTACGGGAGGCGTGCCGAGCGGCCGGCGGGCGCGGACGGCCGTAGGGCCTGTTCCGGGTTTCCCGTCGTCCGCGCGGAGCGCGGGCTGCGCCGCGCGGCAGGCGGGAAACCCGCAACAGGCCCCAGCCGCAGTCGGTGGCGGGCTTCGAGGGCCGCCGCGCGCACTGCGCGGCCGGGCGTCATGCGCGGCTCGTGTGTGCGGCTCGTGGGTCCCGCCGCCCGCAGCGCGCGGCGGGCGCGGTGCGTCCTCAGCCGGGTGACGGTGTGCCGCCGCCCGGCCCGAGGCGCCGCGGGCGCGCCCGGCATGCCGGGCCGAGGCCGGACGGCGAGGGGGCCGAGGCCGTGGGCCCGCCGCCGGCGCGGGCGCACGCGGACCCGGGGCGGCACGGAGCCGAGGCGCTCGGGCCGCGGGTACGCCCGGACCTCCGACGCGGGGACGGTGACACTGAACCTGGGCAAAACACATCCATGGGTCGGCGCGGGCAGAAGACAGGGCCTTGCCCGGGAACGGCCGATGGAGTGACTTGGTTACGTTCGCCTACGGCATCCGGGGGACACCGGGTGAACGGTGGGGGCGGGCTGTTGACGGCCCACCCCCCTTGCGCCGCCGCCTACTTGACCGCGCCGGCCATCACGCCGGACACGAACTGCCGCTGGAACGCGAAGAACACGGCCAGCGGGATCACCATCGAGATGAACGCGCCGGGCGCCAGCACGTCGATGTTGTTGCCGAACTGCCGTACCTGTGTCTGCAGGGCGACCGTGATCGGCTGGCTGTCGGCGTCGGTGAACACCAGCGCGACCAGCATGTCGTTCCACACCCACAGGAACTGGAAGATGCCCAGGCTCGCGATCGCCGGACCGCCCAGCGGCATCACGACCCTCGCGAACAGGCGCAGTTCGCCCGCGCCGTCGAGACGGGCCGCCTCCAGCAGTTCACGGGGGATCTCCGCGAAGAAGTTCCGCAGCAGGAACACCGCGAACGGCAGGCCGAAGCCCACATGGAACAGGATCACCCCGAGGACGGAACCGAACAGGCCGATGCTGCCGAACAGTTCGGCGATCGGGAGCAGCGCCACCTGCACGGGCACCACCAGCAGGCCGACCACGCCCAGGAACCACCAGTCGCGGCCGGGGAACTCCATCCAGGCGAACGCGTATCCGGCGAGCGAGCCGACGACCACCACCAGGATCGTCGCCGGCACCGTGATCAGCGCCGTGTTGAGGAGGGAGCCGGTGATGTCGTCGTTCTCCAGCAGCTTCCGGTAGCTGTCGAAGGTCAGCCGGGACGGTTCCTCGAACACCTTCCACCAGCCGCTCGCGCTCATGTCCTCCGGGGTGCGCAGCGAGGAGATCAGCAGCCCGACGGTCGGCACCAGCCAGAACAGGCCCACGAGGACCAGGAAGACGCGGACCAGGCCGCCGTTGAGCCTCTCGACGACCCGCGAGGCGAGCGACCGCCGGGCTCGCGCGTCCGTCGTCCCCCCGGTCTCGATGTGGACGATCATCGCCGCACCTCCCGCCGCAGCCGACGTACGTTGAACCACATCACCGGGATCACCAGCAGCAGCAGGAACACCGCGATCGCGCTGGCCACGCCCGGCTGGTCCTCGGAGAAGCCCTTGCGGTACAGCTCCAGGGCGAGCACGTTCGCGTCGTCCTGGGAGGAGCCGGGGGCGATGATGAAGACCAGGTCGAACACCTTGAGCACGTTGATCATCAAGGTGACGGCGACCACCGCGAGGACCGGCGCCAGCAGCGGCACGGTGATCCTGCGGAACACCTGCCACTCGTTCGCCCCGTCGACCCGCGCCGCCTCCATCAGCTCCCGGGGCACGCTCGCCAGCCCCGCCGCGATCAGCACCATCGCGAAGCCCGCCCACATCCAGATGTACGAGCCGATGATCGCCGGCGTGACCAGCGACGGGCCGAGCCAGTCCACGCCGTTGTACGCCTCCTGGAAGTTGCTCGCCGGCAGCCGCAGCCGCGCCCCGTCGGCCGCTGCGGGCAGGGTGAAGCTGCCGTCCGCCGCGGCCGTCGTGGAGGCGACCACCGTGCCGTCCTTGACCGCCTCGATCCGCATCCCCGGATAGCCCAGTTCGGAGGCGTCCGGTTGCCCCGGCCTGCCGACGCCCTTGCCGCGGGTGAAGTCCTGCCAGGTCGTGCCGGTGACCTCGCCCGGCTCGGCCACCGGCAGGACGGCCCGCTTCGCGTCGTCCGGCATCAGGTCGGGCGCGACGCCGACCAGGGGCAGCGTCACCGTCTCGCCGGCGCGGACGGGCGCCCCGGTGATGAACCCGCCGCCCTTCACCGGCTCCAGCGGCGAGTTCCGCCCCGGGTGCGCCTTGGGGAAGGCCGACGACTGCGCGAACGTGTCGTGCACGCCGACCCACACCGCGTTCGCCACGCCCTTGTCCGGGTCCTGGTCGTACACCAGCCGGAAGATGATGCCGGCGGCGAGCATCGAGATCGCCATCGGCATGAAGACGACCAGCTTGAACGCCGTTCCCCAGCGCACCCGTTCGGTCAGCACCGCGAAGACCAGACCCAGCGCGGTCGCGACGGTCGGCGCGAACACCACCCAGATCACGTTGTTCTTGAGCGCCGTGCGGATGCCGTCGTCCGTGAACAGCGTCTCGTAGTTGTCGAATCCGGCGAGCCCGTCACCGGACTGGTCGTAGAAGCTGCGCACGAGCGAGTACCCGATCGGGTAGACCACGAGCGCGCCCAGCAGCACGAAGGCGGGCAGCAGGAACAGCGCTGCCACGGTCCAGCGCGTGCCGGTCACGCTCTTGCGCGACCCGGGGGCGGCGGAGGACGAGCCGTCCCTCGCCGCCGTGACGGACGCCATCGCCTCAGCCGCCGTACGCGGCCGCCGCGTCGGCCTCCAGCCTCCGCTGGGTGCCCGCGACGTCCGCCGGGTTCTTCAGGAAGTCCTGCAGCGCCTTCCACTCGCCCTTGCCGGGCGTGCCGCCGAAGGCCTGCGGGGCCTGGTCGGACATGTCGAAGCGGAAGTCGTCGCCGGCCGCGATCAGCGACTCGGCGATCTTGCGCTGCACGTCGTTCGGGTAGACGGAAGGGTCGAGGTTCTTGTTCGGTGAGAGATAGCCGCCCAGCTTGGCCTGGATGGCCGCCGCGTCGGGGGAGGCGAGGAAGGTCGCCAGCGCCTGCGCGCCCTCGGAGTCCTTCAGGATCACCGCCGCGTCACCGCCGGACACCACGGGCGCGGTGTCGCCGGCCTTCGGGAACGGGAACACCTTCGCGCCCGTGCCGACCTTCACGCCCGCCTGGACGATGTTCACCTGCGCGAAGTCGCCCTCGTAGACCATGGCGGCCTTCGGCTGGTCGCCGCCGGTGAAGGTCTGCGTCACCGAGGCCGGGAAGTCCGTCTGGAGCGCTCCGGCCGCGCCGCCCGCGACGTAGTCCTTCTTGCCCCAGATCCGCGCCAGCGCGGTCAGCGCGTCCTTCACGGACGGGTCCGTCCACTTGATCTCGTGCTTGGCCAGCTGGTCGTACTTCTCGGGGCCCGCCTGGGAGAGGTACACGTTCTCGAACCAGTCGGTCAGGGTCCAGCCGTCGGCGCCGCCCACCGAGAACGGCGTGACACCGGAGTCGTAGACCGTCTGCGCGGTGGTGAGCAGCTCGTCCCACGTCTTGGGCTCGGCGGCCCCCGCGTTCTCGAAGACCTTCGCGTTGTACCAGAACAGCGACTTGTTGGCGGCCTTGTAGTACACGCCGTACTGCCGGCCGTCGATCTTGCCGATGTCCTGCCAGCCCTGCGAGTAGTTCCTCCGGAGCTCCTTCAGGGCCGCCGCGCCCAGCGGCTTCGCCCACTTCTTCTCCACGGCCTGCTTGATCGCGCCCGGCTGCGGAAGCAGCGCGACGTCCGGGGGCTGCCCGCCCGCGACCTTCGAGCCCAGGAAGTTGATGATCGGGTCCTGCGCGGGCACGAACGTCACCTTGGCGCCCGTCCGCTTCTCGAACTCCGCCAGCACCTTCTTGAAGTTGGCCTGTTCGGCGCCGGTCCACACGGCGGCCACCTCGAGCGTCGTGCCGTTCAGCTCGGGCAGGGTCACGGTGCTGCCCGGGTCCTTCGCCGGGTTGCTCTCGCCCCCGCCGCTCTTGTCGTCGTCTCCGCCGCACGCGGTGAGCGAGAGCGCGAGCGCTCCCGCGAGGATCGCGGCGGCCGTCCTCACGGTCCTGCGTGTGCGGATGGTGCTGCTCCTGCGCATCACTGCCCCGTTCTTCGTCCTCGTCGAACGTCCGAGCGCTGTCCCGTGCCACTGGTCTACGCCGGGCGCGGGGGGTCGGCAAGAGCGCCTGCCCTGTCAAGCGGCTGATTGTGACCGCGTCGTGACGGAGTGCGCCCGCCGCCCGCGTTCTCGAGCGCCGGACACGCCTGCCACGGCCGAACAGGTGACGGAACGAGGCCTGCGCGGCCTCCTCGTCAGAGCAGGGAGGGGACCTGCGCCGCCGACACCTCCCGGGCCGCCCGTTCCAAGGCGCTCGCCAGGAGGGCGAGGTCGGTGGGGCCGTTGCCCAGCTCCCGTACGGGGCGGCGGGCCGGGGGGTCGCCCATGCGCTGCCACTCCAGGGGGACCACCGTGGGGCGCAGGGTCGCCGTGCGCGGGATGCGGCCGGTGACGCGGCCGGCCTGGAACGGCGTGAGCCGGCCGTCGGCGGTCCGCACCCGGCCGCGGCCCGGCACCGGCTCGTCCACGCCGGAGCCCGGCGGGTCGAGGGTGATCCGCAGCGTGGCCTGCCGGGCCGGTTCCGACTCCGCCGTACGGCCCCCGGGACCGGCGGCCGCCACCAGGTGCACGCCGAGCCGCTCGCCCTCGCGGGCCACCGCCTCCAGCGCGCGCATCACCGAGCCCGCGGCGGGACGTCCGGGTGAGCCGAGGGCGGGGGAGACCAGCGCGTCCAGGTCGTCGACGACGACCACCAGCCGGGGCAGCGGCGGGGGCGCCTCGGTGCGCTGCCGGGCCGCCGCGCCCGGGCGCAGACGCAGCGTCGAGCTGGGCGGGCCGTCCAGGTCGGCGGCCCCGCCCTCCTGACCGCCCGGCTGCGCGCCGCCGTGACCGCCCGGCCCCCGCTGCGGGCCGATACGGCCCGACACCGCGCGGTGCCGGTGCCACTCCGCGAAGTCCGCACGGCCCACCAGCTCCGTCCGCCGCTTCAGCTCCGCGCTCAGCGACTGCGCGAACTCCCGCATACGGACCGGGTCGTTGGCGGTGAGATGGGTCGTCACATGCGGTACGTCGGTGCACACGCGCAGACCGTCGCCCGAACCCCCGTCGCTCTTGCCCACGGTGTCCCGGCCGTCGATCAGGACGATCCCCAGCCGGTCGGGGCGCTCGGCGGCGGCCAGCGAGGCGACGACCGCCCGCAGCAGTTCCGTACGGCCGCTGCCGGGCGGGCCCTCGATCAGCAGGTGCGGGCCGTCGGCGGCGAGGTCGGCCGGGACCGGGCCGCGCGGGCCCGCCCCGAGGACCGCGCACGCCCGGCCGCCGACCGCCTCGGCGTCGTCGGCTGCGTCCGCCCACCGCGCCATCAGCGACGCGGGAGTCGCCCGGGCGAGGCCCAGCTCGTCCAGGAGCCGCGCCGAGGGGGGCAGCGGCGCGGACACACGCGTGTGCCGCTCGCCGCCGGCGCCGTCGGGGCGCAGCGGGGCGAGCGCTCGTGCGAAGCGTTCGGCCCAGGCCGCCGAGACGGCGTCCACCGTGCCGACGGTGCCGTGGCCGACCGGGCCGGGCCGCTCCCCGTCCGGCCCCCGTCCCGCCGACCCGGGTCCCGCCGTGCCGGACGGCGCGACCCGCAGCAGCCGCAGCGCCGTGGCCACGTCACCGCTGAGCAGCGCGACCGCTCCGCAGGCGCGGAACGTGGGCGCCGCCGCGCAGGCCGCCTCGTACGTCTTCGCCACCGGGGAGGCGGGGGAGGCGGAGGGCGTCTCCGCCAGGCAGACGACGTGTATCCCGGCACGGGGGCCGGCCGACGCCAGCCGGTCCATCGCCTCGCGCAGATCCGTGCCGCCGGGGTCGCCGTCCACGACCACGACCGTGTACGGGCCGGGGAAGCTCTGAGGGCTGTCGTCCGCCGATGCCCAGGAGGGCCGGTGGGCCGCGCCGCGGGGGGAGGGGAAGGGCGTGGGGGCGGCTGTCCCGGCGTCCGCGAGGTGGTCCTCCAGACGGCGCGTCAGCTCGTCGGCGCGGGCTGCGGCCTGCTCGCGGTCGTAGGCCAGGAGGAGCCGGCAGTCCTGGCCGTGCCCCGGGCGCAGATGCGGGAGCCAGCCCAGCCACGACCACTCGGCGGCGCGTTCCTCGTCCGGGCGGGCCCGGTCCGTGCTGATCAGCACGATCTCCAGGCTGTCCGGGGAGTGCAGCGCGGCGAGTTGGGCCAGCACCGCGCGCGCCAGCCCGGCCAGCCGCGGGCGAGGCCCGGCCAGGCCCAGTGCGCCGACCTCGCGCAGTCCCGCCGTCACGGGGACGGCGGGCAGCAGGCCCGAGCCGTCGGGCGCCGCGCGGTCCGCCGTGCCGAGCCGCACCGCGAGCGCCTCGGGGTGACCCGGGCCGCGCTCCCAGAGGCGGGGGCCGGGGCCCAGCGCCGTCAGCAGCAGCGAGGCGGGGTCCGGCCAGGTGTCCGGCACGGGGTACGGGGAGAGGACCACGGGGGCGGCCGGGGCGGCGACGGCGGGATCGCCCTCGTCCGGCTGCGGTCCGGCGGCGTCCTCCCGGACCTCGCCGCGTCCGCCGGTCAGCCTCCGCGCCCACGCGGAGAGACCTCCTCGACGGCGGACGCCCGGAGGTATCTCGGTGCCGCGCAGGGGCGTGCCCTTGCGGCGGGAGGCGGGCTGAGCGCCGGTCTCGTCGTCGGGGTGGTCCGCGGGGGTGTGCGCGTAGGGGCCGCCGTCGTCCTCCGTGTGCGGCACGGCGGGCGTGCTGCGGGGGTGGGCTTGGGGCGCGGGCGGGTGCGGTTCGCGCCCCTCGCGCTCCGGCGCGCCGGTGGTGAAGGAGCCGAGGCCGGACCGGCCGGCGTGCGTCTCCCCGGCGGGGGAGCGGTCCTCGGAAGGCGCGGAGGCGAGGCCGCCCCCCGGCGCCCCCGACGGGAGCGACCCGGAGTGGCTCTCGATGCTCGGCGCGCCGCCCTGACCGGGCACCAGGGGCGTGTCCCCCGGGCGCGGTGTCCGCCGCCCGTCCGCACGGGCCGGGGAGCCGCCCCAGTCGACCGTGCCGTAGGCGTGCCCGGTCGGCCCCGACGGGACGCCGTCGCTCCTGGTGCGGTCGGCTCCGCGCCCGCTCACGCGCGCGTGCGGTTCGTCCGGCTCGCCCTCCGCCGCGCCGCGCGCGGGGGCCTCGCCGTAGCGCGTCCCGGACGCGGGCCGCGCGCCGCCGTGCGGCTGAGCCGCTCGGTCGCGGTCCCCGCCCGGGGCGTCGCCGTACGCCACGCGCACGTGCCCCTCGCCGTCCGGTGTCGTCGTCACCCGTGCCCCCGGGCCCCCCGGCGGAGCCAGCCGCAGGGCGGACTCGCCCACCCGGAGGAGGGCCCCGGGCGACAGGCGGACCGGGCGGGCCCGGACCGGGCCGCCGTCGAGGGTGGTGCCGTTGGTGGAGCCGAGGTCGGCGACCGTGACCCGGCCGTCGGGCGAGAGCGTCACCGCGCAGTGCAGCCGGGAGACGTCCGGGTCGTCGAGCGGGACGTCGGCGTCGGCGGAGCGGCCCACGCGGATCTGGCCGCCGTGCAGCAGATGGACCCCGCCCGCGTCCGGGCCGGCGACCACGTCCAGCCGGGCCGGGGCGTCGTCCACCTCCGGATGCGGCTCGGGGTCGGCCGGGGCGCCCACGGCCAGCACCGCGCCGTCGGTCAGCGGTGGCTCGCCCAGCGTGCAGCGCTGCGCGTCGAGCCGCTCCGCGCCCGCGTACAGCACGGGCTGCGCACCTCCGGAGGGCGCGGCGCCGCTCTCCCCGGTGACCGCCGCGGCCAGCGCGGAGGCCACCGCGGCCAGCGCGGTGCCCGCGGGGGCGGTGACCAGCACGTCACAGCTCGCGCTGCGGCCGCGCGCCGGCGATGCCCCCGCGCGAGCGGAGTCGGGCGTGGCGGCGGGCGGGCATGTCGGGTCTACGACGGTCAGCCGGATCTGCATCGCCGTCAGCGGTCCCTTCTGCGCGGGCGCGGACTTCCCCCCACCCCTACACGAGCACACAGGCCAGTACTCCAGGCATCCTCGCACCTGTCGCCGACAACGCGCCCGCCTCCGAGCGGCAAGTGATCTTGATTGGTCGGCTCTGCCCGCAAAAGTGCCTGACAGGCGCCGCGGCGACGACCGTTCGGGAACCGCTTGAGATCGGTCACGCCCGTCTTCGGCAACCAAGGAACCAAAGGGAGCGTCTTTGTCCCGTGTTCCTTCGAAACACCTATGCGAAGGCCCACAACCGCAGGACAGCCCCGCGGCGACGCGGCGGCACTACAGTGGGTCGGAATCCGGACCTCCAGGGTCCTGGACTTCGCAGGACCGGCAGACGACCAGATCAGACCAGCGGCCGAGCAGGCAGCCGAGCAAGCAGCAGGGAGCGCATGACGTGCGTCCGGTAGGGAGCAAGTACCTCCTTGAGGAGCCGCTCGGACGCGGCGCCACGGGCACCGTCTGGCGGGCCCGCCAGCGCGAGACCGCCGGCGCCGAGGCGGCCGTGCCCGGTCAGCCCGGGGAGACCGTCGCGATCAAGGTCCTCAAGGAGGAGCTCGCGAGCGACCCCGACGTCGTGATGCGCTTCCTGAGGGAGCGCTCCGTCCTGCTGCGCCTGACCCACCCGAACATCGTCCGGGTCCGCGACCTGGTCGTCGAGGGCGATCTGCTGGCGCTGGTCATGGACCTCGTCGACGGCCCGGACCTGCACCGCTACCTGCGCGAGAACGGCCCCTTCACGCCCGTCGCCGCGGCCCTGCTCACCGCCCAGATCGCCGACGCGCTCGCCGCCAGCCATTCCGACGGAGTCGTCCACCGCGACCTCAAGCCCGCCAACGTGCTGCTCGCCCAGACCGGCGGCGAGATGCACCCCATGCTCACCGACTTCGGCATCGCCCGCCTCGCCGACTCCCCGGGCCTGACCCGCACCAGCGAGTTCGTCGGCACGCCCGCGTACGTCGCGCCGGAGTCCGCCGAGGGCCGCCCCCAGACCTCCGCCGTCGACGTCTACGGCGCCGGCATCCTGCTGTACGAACTGGTCACCGGCCGCCCGCCGTTCTCCGGCGGCTCCGCCCTGGAAGTCCTCCACCAGCACCTGAGCGCCGAACCGCGCCGCCCCTCCACCGTCCCCGACCCGCTGTGGACGGTCATCGAGCGCTGCCTGCGCAAGAACCCCGAGGACCGGCCCAGCGCCCAGAACCTCGCGCGCGGGCTGCGCATCGTCGCCGAGGGCGTCGGCGTGCACGCCAACTCGATGCAGATCGCCGCCGCCGACGGCGTCGGCCATGTGCTGGCGCCCGACCCGGCCCCCGCGACCGTCCCCGGCACGCCCCCGGGCGCTCCCGGCGGCGCGTACGACCCGAACGCGGCGACCAGCGTGCTCCCGCACACCTCAGGCCCCGGGAACCCGCCGGGCGCCGCCGACCCCACCGCCGTCCTGCCGCACACCGCGGGCCCGGGCGGCCCCGGGGGAGCCGCCGATCCGACGGCCGTCCTGCCGCCGGTCCCGCCGCACCATCCCGGGCAGCAGGGTCAGCAGCCCGAGCAGCCGCACCCGTGGCAGAACCAGCTGCGCGCCGCCCGCGACCGCAACGAACAGACCCAGATCCACTACGTCGACCCCGACGAGGACCCGCTGCGCCGCCGCCCGCAGCGCCAGGTCGCCCGCCCGCAGCAGCAGCCTCCCCGCCAGCAGCAGCAACCGCAGCAGCAGCGCCGGCAGCAGGGCGGTTACGGCCACCCGCAGCCGCAGCAGCCCCAGCAGTACGCCCCGCAGCAGCAACAGCCCCAGCGGTACGCGACGCCCCAGCCGCAGCAGCCCCAGCGCCGCCCCGCGCCGGAACCGCCGCAGCCGCGCGAGCCCCGGCAGCCCCGGCAGCGCAGCGCCAACCCGATGAAGATCCCCGGGCTCGGCTGCCTGAAGGGGTGCCTGTTCACGATCGTCATCCTGGTCGTCGCCGGATGGCTGATCTGGGAACTCAGCCCGCTCCAGAGCTGGATCGGCACCGGCAAGGGCTACTGGACGCAGCTCGGCGACTGGTTCGAGCAGGCCGCCAAGTGGATCGGCGACCTCGGCGGGGACTCCGGCTCCGGTGGTGGCGGCGGCACGGGCGGGTCGGGGAACTGACGCCGGGTTCGCGGGCGCCCGACCGGAACTCCGGCCGTTGGTTTGGGGATTTGTCGACTCCTGGCGGGTGATTTCCGTCTCCGCGGTGAAGGTTGGCGCTCCGGACGCGTAGTTTTGTCGGCTGGGGCTCCGGGGAGCCCGCGGCGCCCGCCGCCGACGTCGTCGCTGTCACGGCCCCCGGAGGGCGCAGCGTCGGCAACACGCGTCGGTAGGAGCAGTCTTGGCACGGAAGATCGGCAGCCGGTACACCGCCCACCAGATCCTGGGACGGGGCAGCGCCGGCACGGTGTGGCTCGGCGAGGGACCGGACGGTCCCGTCGCCGTCAAGCTGCTGCGCGAGGACCTCGCGTCCGACGAGGAGCTGGTGGGCCGCTTCGTGCAGGAGCGCACCGCCCTGCTCGGCCTGGAACACCCGAACGTCGTCTCCGTACGGGACCTGGTGGTCGACGGCAACGACCTCGCGCTCGTCATGGACCTCGTCCGCGGCACCGATCTGCGCACCCGGCTGGACCGGGAGCGCCGGCTCGCGCCCGAGGCCGCGGTGGCGATCGTCGCGGACGTGGCGGAGGGGCTCGCGGTCGCGCACGCGGCCGGGGTCGTGCACCGCGACGTCAAGCCGGAGAACATCCTGCTCGACATGCAGGGCCCCCTGGGACCCGGCGGTTCGCACCGGGCGCTGCTCACCGACTTCGGCGTCGCCAAGCTGATCGACACTCCCAAGCGCACCCGCGCCACGAAGATCATCGGCACGCCCGACTACCTCGCCCCCGAGATCGTCGAAGGGCTGCCGCCCCGCGCCTCCGTCGACATCTACGCGCTGGCCACGGTCCTGTACGAGCTGCTGGCCGGCTTCACCCCGTTCGGCGGCGGGCACCCGGGCGCGGTGCTGCGCCGCCATGTCACGGAGACGGTCGCGCCACTGCCCGGCATCCCCGACGAGCTGTGGCAGCTGATCGTGCAGTGCCTGGCCAAGGCGCCCGCCTCCCGGCTGCGGGCGACCGAGCTGGCGGCACGGCTGCGGGAGCAGCTGCCCATGCTGGCCGGCATGCCGCCGCTGGACGTCGACGAGCCGGACGCCGAGGCGGCCGACGACGGAGACCCGGACGAGCCGGACGAGGCGCCCCGGCCGTCCCAGGCGGCCGCTCGCGCGGTGCGGCGCGGCTCGGTGCCGCTGGTGCCGGGCGCGAAACCGGACTCCAACCGGGACACGCACACCTCGATGCGCGTGCCCGCGCCCGACGAGCTCGCCGGCGGCGCGCACGGGACGGCGCGGGTGCCGCGCGCGGCGGGGTCGCCCCGGCCCGGCTCGGCCCGGGCCCGCGCGGCGGCGCGGCGACGGCGGATCACGGTGGGGGTGGCGGCGCTGGTGCTGGTCGCGGCGATCGGCGTGGGCACGTGGGCGGCGACCTCGGACGAGGGGGCTGCGCCGCAGGACACGAAGAACTCGGCACCGGCGACTCCCTGAGGATCTTGGCGGGTGGGCGCAGGCCGGGGGCCCGGAGGCGGAGCCCCCGGGCCGTCCGCTCGCCCGCACCGGCGTTCCCGCTCGGCGGAGCCGTTACGCTGGGAGCGTGGCAGTCGTCGACGTATCCGAAGAGCTCAAGTCCCTCTCCTCGACCATGGAGTCGATCGAGGCCGTTCTGGACCTCGACAAGCTGAGGGCAGACATCGCCGTGCTCGAGGAGCAGGCGGCCGCGCCGTCCCTGTGGGACAACCCGGACGAAGCGCAGAAGATCACCAGCAAGTTGTCCCACCTCCAGGCCGAGGTCAGGAAGGCCGACGCCCTGCGCGGCCGGATCGACGACCTCGCGGTGCTGTTCGAGATGGCCGAGGAGGAGGACGACCCGGACACCCGCGCCGAGGCCGAGAGCGAACTCGCCGCCGTCAAGAAGGCGCTGGACGAGATGGAGGTCCGCACGCTGCTCAGCGGCGAGTACGACGCCCGTGAGGCGCTCGTCAACATCCGCGCCGAGGCCGGCGGCGTCGACGCCGCGGACTTCGCCGAGAAGCTCCAGCGCATGTACCTGCGCTGGGCCGAGCAGCACGGCTACAAGACCGAGATCTACGAGACGTCGTACGCGGAAGAGGCCGGCATCAAGTCGACCACCTTCGCCGTGCAGGTGCCGTACGCCTACGGAACCCTCTCCGTCGAGCAGGGCACGCACCGCCTGGTGCGCATCTCGCCCTTCGACAACCAGGGCCGCCGCCAGACCTCCTTCGCGGGCGTCGAGGTGCTTCCCGTGGTCGAGCAGACCGACCACATCGAGATCGACGAGTCCGAGCTGCGGGTCGACGTGTACCGGTCCTCCGGGCCCGGCGGCCAGGGCGTCAACACCACCGACTCGGCCGTGCGTCTCACCCACCTGCCCACCGGCATCGTGGTCTCCTGCCAGAACGAGCGGTCGCAGATCCAGAACAAGGCGACCGCGATGAACGTCCTCCAGGCCAAGCTGCTCGAGCGGCGCCGCCAGGAGGAGCAGGAGAAGATGAACGCCCTCAAGGGCGACGGCGGCAACTCCTGGGGCAACCAGATGCGTTCGTACGTCCTGCACCCGTACCAGATGGTCAAGGACCTGCGCACCGAGTGCGAGGTCGGCAACCCCGAGGCCGTGTTCAACGGTGAGATCGACGGGTTCCTCGAGGCCGGGATTCGCTGGCGCAAGCAGCAGGAGAAGTAGGTTTGTCGACAAGGCAACCGCCCCTCGAACAGGGGCGGTTGCCTTTTGGGTCACACTCGGGGTCTTCAACTTCCGGCATAGCGGGCCGTCCTGGACATTGCGTGCGCAACGGCCTTGACGTTGGTTTGAAAACTCGGAAGGGTGAAGCGTGGCATGCGTATCTCTGGGGCGCATGTGAACCGGGGGACTTGGCGAACGATCAGCTGCCCCCGTCGATCACCGCCCCGGCGCTGCCTCATTCACGATACGGCTACTGGGGGTAGCAACCATATGACAAAGAAGACGCGGATCCGGGTCGCGCGCATAGCCGCCGGCGCCGTGATCGCCGCGGGCGCCTCGCTGACCGTCGCGGGCGTCGCCTCCGCCACCGGCAACGAAGGTGGCACGAGCAACCTGGTGGAGACGATCACGGGCAAGGGCGACCGGGACCCGCACAACCCGGGCGACCCGGACCCCTGCGACGAGATCATCGTCTGCACCGACGGTGGCAGCCAGAACGGCGGCACCGAGTCCTCGGGCAACGAGAACGGTGGCGGCCAGAACGGCGGCACCGAGTCCTCCGGGAACGAGAACGGTGGCGGCCAGAACGGCGGCACCGAGTCCTCCGGGAACGAGAACGGTGGCGGCCAGAACGGCGGCACCGAGTCCTCGGGCAACGAGAACGGTGGCGGCCAGAACGGCGGCAACCAGAATGGTGGCGGCCAGAACGGCGGCACCGAGTCCTCGGGCAACGAGAACGGTGGCGGCCAGAACGGCGGCAACCAGAATGGCGGCGGCCAGAACGGCGGCAACCAGAACGGTGGCACCCAGAACGGTGGCGGCCAGAACGGCGGCAACCAGAACGGTGGCGGCCAGAACGGCGGCAACCAGAATGGTGGCGGCCAGAACGGTGGGGGCCAGAACGGCGGCACCTCCACCAACGGCGGCGCCGCCATCGGCGGTTCCGACACCACCGGCGGCTCCGCCACTGCCGGTTCCACCACCGGAGGTTCGACCGGAGGTTCCGGTACCACCCCCGACGGTGGCAACAACACCTCCCCGCAGGACGCCGGCACCTCCGCGCTGACCGACACCTCGGACACCGTCTCCGACGCCTCCGCCCAGGGCGGTGGCAAGGAGCTGGCCGAGACCGGTGCCGGGCAGACCACGTTCCTGATCCTCGGCGCCGCGACGATGATCGCCGGCGGCATCGGCTTCCGTGTGCTGCCGCGCCTCGTCGAGGGCCGTGGCGGTGCGGCCGCCTGACGGCAGCCGCACCCGCACGCACCGTAAGCGCGCACACCGAGAGGCCCGGAGCTCGCAGCTCCGGGCCTCTCGGGCGTCCTGAGGTCTCGTCCTGAGGTTTCCGCGGTGTCCCGGCCGCAGGCCTAGGCGGTCTGGTGGGCCAGCAGTGCCACCGCCGCGACCAGCACCGCCAGCAGCGCGATCAGCGCCATCGGGTTCAGCCCCGCGAAGAAGTTGTCCTGCTGCAGCCGCTCGCGGTTCGCACGGCACACAGGGCACCGGCCCTCGTTCACGGGCGCGGCGCAGTTAGCGCACACCAGCCGGTCGTACGTCATGCGCTCGCCCTCCTTGCACCGGTTCCACAGACACAACGCTCGCGCGGGCGCGAACGTTCCCCCCACCACTGTGCCAGGTTCCCCGGGACCCTGCGCGGGCGCTCGGGCAGAGCGCCGCCCGTACAAAAGGGCACAACCCCCGCGCAACCGCAACCGGTGACTGCGCGCGCGTACCCGGTTCGCGTAAGGTCACGCTCATCTACCCCCGGCGACCCGTGGTGCACCCGTGATCCGATTCGACAACGTATCCAAGGTCTACCCCAAGCAGACCCGCCCCGCACTCAGGGATGTCTCCCTCGAAGTGGAGAAGGGCGAGTTCGTGTTCCTGGTGGGGTCCTCGGGCTCCGGCAAGTCCACCTTCCTGCGGCTCGTCCTCCGCGAGGAGCGGTGCAGCCACGGCCAGGTGCACGTGCTGGGCAAGGACCTCGCGCGCCTGTCCAACTGGAAGGTGCCGCAGATGCGCCGCCAGCTGGGCACGGTGTTCCAGGACTTCCGCCTGCTGCCGAACAAGACGGTGGCGGAGAACGTCGCCTTCGCGCAGGAGGTGATCGGCAAGTCCCGCGGCGAGATCCGCAAGTCCGTTCCGCAGGTGCTCGACCTCGTCGGGCTCGGCGGCAAGGAGGAGCGGATGCCGGGCGAGCTGTCCGGCGGTGAGCAGCAGCGCGTCGCCATCGCGCGCGCGTTCGTGAACCGGCCCAAACTGCTGATCGCGGACGAGCCCACCGGCAACCTCGACCCGCAGACCTCCGTCGGCATCATGAAGCTGCTCGACCGGATCAACCGCACCGGCACGACCGTCGTCATGGCCACGCACGACCAGAACATCGTGGACCAGATGCGCAAGCGCGTCATCGAGCTGGAGAAGGGCCGCCTCGTCCGCGACCAGGCACGCGGCGTCTACGGCTACCAGCACTGACCGCGACCGTCCACGGAAAGGCCCCGAGAACCCGCCATGCGCGCCCAGTTCGTACTGTCCGAGATCGGTGTCGGTCTCCGTCGCAACCTGACGATGACGTTCGCCGTCATCGTCTCCGTCGCCCTGTCGCTCGCCCTGTTCGGCGGGTCGCTCCTGATGAGCGACCAGGTCAGCACGATGAAGGGCTACTGGTACGACAAGGTCAACGTCTCGATCTTCCTCTGCAACAAGAGCGACGCCGCCTCCGACCCCAACTGCGCCAAGGGCGCGGTCACCGAGGACCAGAAGAAGCGGATCAAGTCGGACCTCGACAAGATGCCGGTCGTCGACACGGTCACGTACGAGACCCAGGACCAGGCGTACAAGCACTACAAGGAGCAGTTCGGCGACTCGCCGCTCGCCGCCTCGCTCACGCCGGACCAGATGCAGGAGTCGTACCGCATCAAACTGAAGGACCCGGAGAAGTACCAGGTCATCGCCACCGCCTTCGACGGCCGGGAAGGCGTGCAGTCGGTGCAGGACCAGAAGGGCATCCTGGACAGCCTGTTCACGATGCTGAACCTGATGAACCGGGCCGCGCTCGGCGTCATGGCGCTCATGCTGATCGTCGCGCTGCTGCTGATCGTCAACACCGTGCGCGTCTCGGCGTTCAGCCGCAGGCGGGAGACCGGCATCATGCGTCTGGTGGGCGCGTCCGGCTTCTACATCCAGGCCCCGTTCATCGCCGAGGCTGCGGTCGCCGGACTGATCGGAGGGTCCCTGGCGTGCACCTTCCTCGTGGTCGGGCGGTACTTCACGATCGACCACGGCATGGCGCTGTCGCAGAAGCTGACGCTCATCAACTTCGTCGGCTGGGACGCCGTGTTGACCAAGCTGCCGCTCATCCTGGCGGCGAGCGTGCTGATCCCCGCCCTTGCCGCGTTCGTCGCTCTGCGCAAGTACCTGAAGGTGTGACGCACGCCAATGGGGTCGTACGGTCAAGCGAACGTACGGCCCCTTCGCGTTCCCCTAGACTCACGGCCATGTCAGGCCATGACCCGTTCTGTCCGTCCCGTCGCCCGAGCCGGGGAGTCGCCCTGACGTTGGTGTTCGCCGGTGTGGTCGTCGCAGGCGCGGCGACCGGCTCGCTGCCGGGAGAGTTGCGCGGCGGCCGGGAGTCGGCGGTCGGCGAGGGGCGTACGACGGCCACGCTCTCCAGTCGCCCCGAGGCGGTGACCCGGGCCGCCGAGGAGGCGATGGCCGACGGCAAGTCGCCCCTGGAGGCCGCCGAACGCGCCGTGAGCCGCAGCGGGGACCGATGGGCCGCGGTGTACTCGGAGGGCGAGTACGAGGAGTTCGCGCAGTCCCTCGACGGGCGGTACACCGGCGTCGGCCTGGAGGCGCGGCGCGAGCGGGACGGCAGGATCGAGATCACCGAGGTGCGGTCCGGGTCGCCCGCCGCCGCCGCGGGGATCCGCGCGGGAGACCGGCTGAGCAGTGTGGACGGCACGAAGGTCGAGGGGCGGCCGGTCACCGACGTCGTCTCGTTACTCCGCGGCGACGCCCTGGACGCGCCCGCCGGCACCACCGTCCGGCTCGGTCTGGAACGCGGCACGCGCGCGTGGACCCAGACGCTGCGCCGGACCCGCCTGTCCACCGACTCGGTCACCGTGCGCCGGCTCGCCGACGGCGTCACCGTCATCACGATCGCCGCGTTCACCAGGGGCGTCGGTGACAGCGTCCGCACCGCCGTCCGCGCGGCCCCCGGCGACCACGGGATCGTCCTGGACCTGCGGGGCAACTCCGGCGGCCTGGTCACCGAGGCGGTCTCCACCGCCTCCGTCTTCCTCGACGGCGGTCTCGTCGCCACCTACGACGTCGACGGCGACCAGCGCGTCCTGCACGCCGAGCCCGGCGGCGACACCGCCAGGCCCCTGGTCACGCTCGTCGACGGCGGCACCATGAGCGCGGCCGAGCTGCTCACCGGCGCCCTGAAGGACCGGGGCCGCGCGGTCGTCGTGGGCTCGCGCACCTTCGGCAAGGGCTCGGTGCAGATGCCGAGCAGACTGCCCGACGGCTCCGTCGCCGAGCTGACCGTCGGCCACTACCGCACCCCGTCCGGCCGCAGCGTCGACGGGCAGGGCGTCACCCCCGACCTGGAGGCGGACGACGGCGCGCTGGAGCGCGCGGAGAGCGTCCTGGGCGGCCTGGGCGACACGGCGTGAGCAGGCAGGCGGTCCAGGCGGGCCGGGCGGCCCCCGTCCTCCCGTCGCGAACCTCGTAATCGGCTTTCCCCCCGGCCCCCTCCTGGTGCGAAAATGGCCGCACTATGAGCAAGGGAATGTACGTACCGAAAGAGTCCCAGCCGAAGCAGGGCAAGCCGGCCGAGGGCAAGGCCAAGGACGGCAAGCGCAAGATCGTCGCGCAGAACAAGAAGGCCCGGCACGACTACGCGATCATCGACGTCTACGAGGCCGGGATCGTGCTCACCGGCACCGAGGTGAAGTCGCTGCGCCAGGGCCGGGCCTCGCTGGCCGACGGCTTCGTCCAGATCGACGACGGCGAGGCGTGGCTGCACAACGCCCACATCCCGGAGTACTTCCAGGGCACCTGGACCAACCACTCCGTGCGCCGCAAGCGCAAGCTGCTCCTGCACCGCGAGGAGATCGACAAGCTCGCGGCGAAGTCCGAGGAGACGGGGCACACGATCGTGCCGCTCGCCCTCTACTTCAAGGACGGCCGGGCGAAGGCCGAGATCGCGCTGGCGCGCGGCAAGAAGGAGTACGACAAGCGCCAGACCCTGCGGGAGAAGCAGGACCGCCGGGAGACGGACCGCGCGATCGCGGCGGCGAAGCGGCAGCAGCGGGGCGCGTAGGAATGCGCTGGCATCGGCGTGCGTCGGTCACGTACGATGGCAACTGCACCCCACAGCGGGTGCGCTTCCCTCTTCGGAGGGGTTGAAAAAACAACATGGGGATGATCGGTTTCGACAGCGGATGTCGAAGCAGGGGAAGCGTGTCGAGGAAGCGGCCATGATCTCGTAAACCACAGGCCGAAAAAAATAATCGCCAATTCCAAGAGCGATTCTCCCGAGCAGTTCGCTCTCGCCGCCTGATCTCAGGTAGCGACAGCGTCTGCTCTCTCATGGGAGTGTCAGCCCGGGGGTGTTCCCGACCCGGATCCTGGCATCAGCTAGGGGACTAAACCTTGATCCCGGTCACGGGGTGAAGAGGGAAACCAAACAGTGACTGGGCCCGTCGGCGACTTGTTCGCGTGATCGCCGGGGCCGAGAAAATCGCAGCGAACTGCACACGGAGAAGCCCTGGTTCCGCACCGTTGGACGCGGGTTCGATTCCCGCCATCTCCACTCATCCCATGTGGGCGAAGCCCCGCTGCTTTCGAGCAGCGGGGCTTTCGCCGTTGGTGAGCGACGTCAGCAGGGCCGCCGCGGACGCCGCCACCGGGACGGCGAACCCGGCCGCCGGTGACATGTGCTCGACCGCCCAGCCGCCGGCCGCGCTGCCACAGGCGATGCCGCCGAGCAGCCCGGTCACCGCCAGGGTCATGCCCTCGTTGAGGCGCCCCTCGGGAGTGCGTTCCTGGACCAGCGCCATGGTGGTGATCATGGTCGGCGCGGTCGCCGTCCCCGCTGTCAGCAGCGCGCCGGCCAGCAGCGGCAGCGACTCCGCGGCCGCGGCCGCGAGCAGGGGGAGCGTCAGCAGGACGGTCATCGCGGCCACGTTCCACGGGTGCCGCCGGGAGGCCGGCCCGGACGGCCGCACCGCCCCGTGAACCAGACCGGCCGCGCACGAGCCCGCCGCCTGCAGCGCCAGGACGGCCCCGGCCGCGGCGGTGTGCCCGCGCGCATCCGCGAACGCGACCGTGGCGACCTCCGTCGACCCGAACACAGCCCCCAGAGCGAGACAGACGGCGAGCAGCCCCGGCACCCCGGGAGCGCGCAACGGGGACGCCGAAGTCGCACGGGGACGGACGGGCGGCTCGGTGGAGCGCTGGGCGGCGAAGACGAGGACGCCGGTCACCAGCAGCGCCACGCCCGCCAGCGTGCCGGCCTCGGGGAAGAACGTGCCGCACAGGAAGGCCGCGAGGACCGGCCCCAGCATGAAGCACAGCTCGTCGGCGGCCTGTTCGAAGGAGGCGGCGGTGTGCAGGGCGTCCTGGTCGGGGCCCAGCAGGTGGGCCCAGCGGGCCCGGCACATGCCGCCGGTGTTGGGCGTGGTCGCGGTGGCGGCGTAGGCGGCGAACAGGGTCCAGTCGGGGGCGCCGGTCCGCACGCACAGCACCAGGGCGAGGCTGCCCGACGCGGCGCACAGGGTGGCCGGTACGGCGACGCGGGCCTGTCCGTGCCGGTCGACGAGCCGCGCGATCCAGGGTCCGGTCAGCGCCGCCGCCGCGAGCCCGGTCGCGGTGACGGCGCCGGCGAGAGCGTACGAGCCGCGGGTGCCGGCGATCATCAGGACCGCGCTGACGCTGAACATGCCCATGGGCAGACGAGCGGCGAGACTTCCGGCGGTGAAGGCGCGCACGCCGGGGAGGGCGAGCAGGCGGCGGTAGGGGTTCGCGCGTGACGGGGCGTCCTGCGCGGGTCTCGGTGTGGGCATGCGTCAACCGTCGCCCGCCGCGGATCGCGGCGTCCAACACCATCTCGACGCCAACTCACGCCGATGCGTTGTGAATCGGGGTTCTGCGCGCCGGGCCGCTAGTTTCACCGGATGCCCGCACACCTTGATCCCCGACTCCTGCGCTCCTTCCTGGCCGTCGCCGAGGAGCTGCACTTCACTCGGGCCGCGGCCCGTCTCTACGTCGCCCAGCAGGCTCTGAGCCGGGATGTGCGCCGACTCGAACGCGACCTGGGCGTCGAACTGTTCGTGCGGACGACCCGGCAGGTGACGCTCACCGCCGACGGTGAGCGGCTGGTGCCGCACGCGCGTCGTGTGCTCCAGGCGCAGGACGACCTGCTGGCCGCGTTCGGATCTGCCCGCCCTCTGCTGGTCGATCTCAACTCCCCGGGACTGGCCACCGGTCGTCGTGTGCTGCTCCGGGCGCGTGAACTCGCCCCGGAGCAGGAGTTGATGGCCCGCTACGAGAGCGGCCTGACCGGTGCGGCGGTCGAGATCGCCGCAGGGCGGCTGGATGCGTCGTTCGGCCGGTACGCGGGCCTGGACCCCGCGCTGCGGCGGCAGTTGGACCACCAGATCGTGCGCTACGAACCGATGGCGGTCGTGCTGCCCGAGGACCACCCGCTCGTGGCGCTCGCGGAGGTGCCGCTGGCCGCGCTCGCGGGGGAGCACGTGTACGCCGGGGCCGGCAATCCCCGGACGCCGGAGTGGACCGGTCTGGCTCGGTCGCTGTTCGAGGGGCGCGGGATCGAGGTCGCGGCGCCTGTTCCGCTGGCCGTCGGCGACGAGGAATTCCGGCGCATCATGACAAAGACCCGCAACCCGATTCTCGCTGTAGTCGACTTTCCGGCCATGCCTGGAACGGTGGTGAGACCGCTCGTCGAGCCGGTCCCGCTGTCCCCCGTGTCGCTGGTGTGGCGAAAGGGGCTGGTCCATTCGGCGCTCGACGCGTTGCGCCGGGCGGCGCTCGAACTCGGGCTCGCGGAGTCCTGGCTCGAGCGGCCGGACGGGGCATGGATTCCAGCCATAGACATGAACATGACCTCTGACCATAAATGCGACAACGTGAACATCGGCCGCACGTCTGCGCTAGATTCGTCGACCTGAGCAAAGTCCGGGTAAATGGGGCGTGTTGACCGGGTGGGGGTCCGGATTCGCGGCATGTGCTCGCCGTTGTAGACGCGCCCGGTACAGACCCGTGGTGTCCCATGGGGGGAATCGCACACGTGAGCAAATGGCTGGAAGACGCCTTTCCGGAGTGGCCGGAAGCGGCGTCGCCGACCGGAAACGTACCGATGGCGGAAGGGAGCGCGCAGGCGCTTCCGGGGTCCGCGCGGTGGTCGTCGAGAGGGGTTGTGGAGGGGGGAGCGCGGGCGTCCTACCCGGAGCTCTCCGCCGGCGGCGGCTGCCGGGCATTACCGGGCGATCCGCTGGAAACCGGGACGCCGTCGCTCTCGAACAACCTTTCCGAAAATGAACGGTTGAGCGGTGGGCTCCGGGATCCCTGGGCAGAGAGCGCGGGGGAGGCGTCCGGCGTCCTGGGCGGCGGCGCCGGCGCATCGAGCGCGGGCGGAACGGGCCTCAGCGGTCCCACGGGTGTCGCGACCGAGGCAGGCGGAGCGGACGGCGACGACCACGACCCGGACGAGGTGACCGTCCAGCTCGACTCCCCGCCCGGCGGCTCGCGCGGCAACGGCCCGGACGCCTCCGAGGTGCCCGTGTTCGTCGACGAGTCCGGCCGCCGCAGCCGCACCTTCCGCCGCATCGGCATCGCCGTCGGGCTCGCCTGCGCCGCCTACGCCGTCGTCATCGTCGGCACGCTCCTGTCGGGCAACTCCAGCGCGCCCTGGCTGCCGGTGCCGGGCCCGAAGGACGACGAACCGGCCAGTCAGGTGGACACCGGCCCGAAGCCCTCGGCGTCGTCCGGCGGCACGAGCGACCCGGAGGCCACGGCGCCCGACCGCCCCGGGAGCACCGCCTCCGGCACCGCGTCGGCGTCACCGGCCGCGAGCGCGTCGCCCAGCGCAGGGGGGAGCGCCGCCCCGCCGAGCGCGTCCGCCTCCCCGGGGCCTTCGGCCAGCGCCTCCCTCCTGCGGCCCAGTCCGGAGGCCTCCAGCCGTGAGCCGTCGCCCCAGGCGCCGAGCAGCCCCGCCGCGTCCTCCGCGCCGCCACCGTCGCCCTCGCCCAGCGCGTCGCCGTCGCCCGACGCCTCGCCCTCACCGGCGGGAGGCTCGGGGACCACCGTGGCGGGCGGCGCCCCTCAGCCGGCGCCCGCCCACGACACGTCGACGGCGCACACCACGACGTCGTCCGCCACCGTGCCGACCACCGGCGCCATGACGACACTCCTCCCGCCGGCCCTCACCGGGCTGCACCGGGCGCTGACCCCCGGCCCGGGGGTCGCGGCGCCCGGTCCCCTCTCCGCCGCGCGGCTCCACTCGCCCGTGCCCGGCTCCGCGGCCACCGTGCCCGTCCTCGCAGCCGTCCCCGGCTCGACGACCGCCGCGCTCCCGTCCGCTCCCCGCTCCGTCGCCCTCGCCGGGCTGCACCGGGCGCTGACGCCCGGCCCGGCGGTCGCGGTGCCCGGTCCCCGCTCCGCGGCCACCGCGGCCGTCTTCGCAGCCGTCCCCGGCTCGACGACCGCCGCGCTTCCGTCCGCTCCCCGTGTCACGGCCGCTCCCCGCTCCGTCGCCGTCCCCGGCGTCCTCGCCGTCTGACTCTGATCCCCGGAGAAACGTCCCCCTCATGGCATCCCACACCGGCCGGCGTGCGACCCGACGGTCCGCCGGTCACTCACCTCAGTCCGTCGCCTCCGCTCCCTCACCCGACGACGCACCGGACACGCCCCCCGACCACCGCGCCGGCGGCGACCACAGCTCGGGCGACCACCGTCCGGGCGGCGGCCACCGCTCCGCGCGGCGCTCCGCCCCCCGGCGGTCGCGCGGCCGCCGGACATCGGGCGGGCGGGCCGCCGACGGCGACAGCCGGGCCGCCGCCGCACGGCGGCGCCTGCTCCCGCCCCTGCGCCTGCGCCACCTGCTCCCGCTCCTCGTCCTCGTCGCGATGATGGCGATGCTGATGCTGCGCGGCTACGTGCACAGCGAGGTCCTCGCCGACCACCGCATCCGCCCCGAGGCCGCCGCCGACCACGTCCCCCGGAAGATCCTGGAGGGCGGCCCGGTCGTCGACACCCGCGGCGGACAGCCGACCAGCATGGACGTGCCGGACCGCCGGATCGTCCTCACCTTCGACGACGGCCCCGACCCGCGCTGGACGCCGAAGGTCCTCGACGTGCTGAAGAAACACCGCGCGCACGCCGTCTTCTTCATCACCGGCACCATGGCCTCCCGCTACCCCGAACTCGTCAAGCGGATGGTGGACGAGGGCCACGAGATCGGCCTGCACACCTTCAACCACCCCGACCTCTCCTACCAGTCGAAGAAACGCATCGACTGGGAGCTGACCCAGAACCAGCTCGCCCTCGCCGGCGCCGCCGGCATCCGCACCTCGCTGTTCCGCCCGCCGTACTCCTCCAGCGCCTCCGCCCTCGACGACAGCTCCTGGCCGGTGACCGAGTACGTCGGCAGCCGCGGCTACCTCACCGTCCTCACCGGCGCCGACAGCGAGGACTGGCGCAGGCCCGGCGTCGAGCAGATCATCCGCAACGCCACGCCGCCCGAGGGCAAGGGCGCGATCGTCCTCATGCACGACTCCGGCGGCGAACGCAGCCAGACGGTAGGGGCGCTCGACGTCTACCTGCCTCGGCTGCAGAGCCAGGGCTACCGGTTCGACAACCTCACCGAGGCGCTCGACGCCCCGAGCGCGCACACCGCCGTCGCCGGCCTCGACCTGTGGAAGGGCCGCGCCTGGACCGCCCTGGTCGGCGCGGCCGACGACCTCACGGGCGTCCTCGTCGTAGGCCTCGCGGTCATCGGCTTCCTCGTCTTCGCCCGCTTCGGCCTGATGCTGCTGCTGTCCGCGATCCACACCCGCCGCACCCGCCGCCGCGACTTCGTCTGGGGCCCCGACGCACCGGTCACCGAACCGGTCTCGGTCCTCGTCCCGGCCTACAACGAGGCCAAGTGCATCGAGAACACGGTCCGTTCGCTGGTGAAGAGCGACCACCCCGTAGAGATCCTGGTCATCGACGACGGCTCGGCGGACGGCACCGCCCGCATCGTCGAGGACCTCGACCTGCCCGGCGTACGCGTCGTCCGCCAGGTCAACGCGGGCAAGCCGGCCGCGCTCAACCGGGGCATCGCCAACGCCCGGCACGACATCATCGTGATGATGGACGGGGACACCGTCTTCGAGCCGTCGACCGTCCGCGAACTCGTCCAGCCGTTCGCCGACCCCGAGGTGGGCGCCGTCGCCGGCAACGCCAAGGTCGGCAACAAGAACAAACTCATCGGCGCCTGGCAGCACATCGAGTACGTGATGGGCTTCAACCTGGACCGCCGTATGTACGACGTCCTGCGCTGCATGCCCACCATCCCCGGCGCGGTCGGCGCCTTCCGCCGCACGGCCCTCAACCGCGTCGGCGGCATGAGCGACGACACCCTCGCCGAGGACACCGACATCACCATGGCCATGCACCGCGACGGCTGGAAGGTGGTCTACGCGGAGAAGGCGCGTGCCTGGACCGAGGCCCCGGAGTCGATCCAGCAGCTGTGGTCCCAGCGCTACCGCTGGTGCTACGGCACCATGCAGGCGATCTGGAAGCACCGCCGCGCCCTCGTTGAGCGGGGCCCCTCCGGCCGCTTCGGCAGGGTCGGGCTGCCCCTCGTCTCGCTCTTCATGGTCGTGGCCCCGCTGCTCGCCCCGCTGATCGACCTGTTCCTCGTCTACGGCCTGCTGTTCGGCCCGACCGGCAAGACGATCGCGGCCTGGTTCGGCGTCCTCGCGGTCCAGGCGGCCTGTGCGGCGTACGCGTTCGTCCTCGACCGCGAACGCCTGACCCCGCTGGTCTCCCTGCCGCTCCAGCAGCTCATCTACCGCCAGCTGATGTACATCGTCCTACTCCAGTCCTGGATCACGGCGCTCACCGGCGGCCGGCTGCGCTGGCAGAAACTGCGCCGCAAGGGGCAGGTCGCCGCGCCGCCGGGCGAGCCGGCCATGGAGAGGGGAGCGGCCTGATGCGTCCTCAGCCCTCCGACGCCCCGCCCGGCGCGACGGCCCCCGAGGCCCGGCCGGGCCGGAGCCGGCACGCGGCGACGCGCTGGGGCAGCCCCGCAACGCCCGACCGGGATCCGCACCCGCCGGCGGCCGGGCCGTCCGCCCCAGCCGCCGACGCGGCACGGGCCGCGCCCCCGCAGGCCGGTCCCCGCCCGCGCGCCCGGGACCGCTACTTCGACCTGCTCCGCGCGATCGCCCTCTTCCGCGTCGTCTTCTACCACCTCATGGGCTGGGCCTGGCTGCCCGTCGTCTTCCCCTCCATGGGCGTGATGTTCGCCCTGGCCGGCAACCTCATGGCCCGGTCCCTGGCCAAGCGTCCCGCGGCCGCCGTCATCCGGGGCCGCGTCCGCCGCCTCCTGCCGCCGCTGTGGCTGCTGGGGGCGATCGGCGTGAGCGGCATGCTGCTGGGCGGCTGGGGCCCCGAAGACGGCGAGGCCCACCCCGTCGGCTGGTGGCTGCACCTCGTCTTCTGGATCCTCCCGGTGAGCGACCCGCCCTACGGCGAAGGGCTGCCCGGCGTCCACGGCCTGCTCGGGGAGGACTGGACGGCGGCGATGGGCGTGCCCCTGTGGTACCTGCGCGCCTACCTCTGGTTCGTCTTCCTCTCGCCCCTGCTGCTGCGCGCACTGCGCGCCGCGCCCTGGCCGACGGTCCTCGCGCCGATCGCGCTGTCGGCGGCCCTGGAGTACGGGCCGCTGTCCGTCCCGTACTGGCGCGTGGACTCGGCGCTCAGCGACATGGGCGCGTTCGGCGCGTGCTGGCTGCTGGGCATGGCCCACCAGCAGGGCGTGCTGCGCCGCGTTCCCCGCTACGCGGTGCTCTCCCTCGCCCCGGCGGTCGGCGCCGCCGGCCTCTGGCACGCCCTGTCGGACGGCCTGCGACAGGGCCACGACCTGGACGACATGCCGTTCGCCCAGTCCCTGTGGTCCTTCGCGACCGTGCTGCTCCTGCTGCACATCAGCCCCGCCTGGCAGGAGTGGCCCCGCCGGCTGGGCCGCTGGGACGGCCTGATCACCCTGCTCAACTCCCGGGCGGTGACGATCTACTTGTGGCACAACGTGTGCATCGTCCTGGCGGAGTCCCTGTGGGACCACCTGTGGGACGTCCCGGCCCTGGAGACCCACGCCGCCTGGCTCCTGCAGAGCCCCTGGCCCCAACTCCCCCTGGTCTGGCTCCTGACCGCCCTGTGCGTGCTCTGCTTCGGCTGGACAGAAGACCTGGCGGCCTCCCGCACCCCCCGCCTGTGGCCGACCGGCGACCCGGGCGCCCACCGGTCCCGGTGAAGCCGAACGCCGCTTCGACGACCCGCCCGACGGAACGGGACCTCTCATCTCGCCCCCCGGCGAGGTGAGAGCAACGTTCCCTTGCGGTCACTCGTGGGCACAGGGTGGAAACGCGTGCTGCCTACCTTCGGGACTCATACCGCTCGTTCCCCCGAAGCACCCGAGCCCCGGAGCACGTGGAGGCGTCATGACGACCGTCGGGACAGGTCCCGCAAGCCAGGAATCCTCACCATCTTCCCCGAAGCGAGGGGGCCGCTGGATCGAGCAGTGGGATCCGGAGGACGAGGGCTTCTGGAAGGCCACCGGCGAGAAGGTCGCCCGCCGCAACCTCCTCTTCTCCGTCTTCTCCGAGCACATCGGCTTCTCCATCTGGACCATGTGGTCCGTGCTGGTGCTCTTCATGGGCCCGGAGTACGGGCTGACCCCGGCCGACAAGTTCCTGCTGACGTCGATGGTCACGCTGGTCGGGGCCGTCGTCCGGGTGCCCTACACCTTCGCCGTCGCCGTCTTCGGCGGCCGCAACTGGACGATCGTCTCGGCCGGGCTGCTGCTCATCCCGACGGTCGCCGCCTTCGCGGTGATGAAGCCGGGGACGTCGTTCGGCACGTTCCTCCTCATCGGCCTGCTCGCGGGCATCGGCGGCGGCAACTTCGCCTCCTCCATGACCAACATCAACGCCTTCTTCCCGCTCCGCAAGAAAGGCTGGGCGCTCGGCCTGAACGCCGGCGGCGGCAACATCGGCGTGCCGGTCCTCCAGCTGGCCGGCCTCGCCGTCATCGGCGCCGGCGGCGGCCCGCGCGTACTGCTCGGGATCTACATCCCGCTGATCGTCGCCGCCGCGACCCTCGCCGCGCTCTGCATGGACAACCTCGCGTCCGTCACCAACGACACCGGCGCCGCGATCGACTCCGCGAAGGACGCCCACACCTGGATCATGTCCTTCCTCTACGTCGGCACGTTCGGGTCGTTCATCGGATACTCGTTCGCCTTCGGGCAGGTCCTCACCAACCAGTTCGGCCGCACGCCCCTCCAGGCGGCCTACCTCACCTTCATCGGCCCGCTCCTCGGCTCCCTGATCCGTCCCGTCGGCGGCTGGCTCGCCGACCGCTACGGCGGCGCCCGCATCACCCTCTACAACTACGTCGGCATGGCCGCCGCCACCGGTGTCCTGATCTTCGCCAGCATGCAGAAGTCCCTGGGACTCTTCGTCGCCGTCTTCGTGGTGCTCTTCGTGCTCAGCGGCCTCGGCAACGGCTCGACGTACAAGATGATCCCCGGCATCTTCCAGGCGAAGGCCCTCGCCAAGGGGCTCGTCGGCGAAGAGGCGGCCGCCCACGGACGCCGGCTCTCCGGCGCCTCCATGGGCCTCATCGGAGCGGTCGGCGCGCTCGGCGGCGTGGGCATCAACATGGCCTTCCGGCAGTCCTTCCTCTCCTACGGCTCCGGAACCGGCGCGTTCGTCGCCTTCCTCGCCTTCTACGGCGCCTGCTTCACGGTCACCTGGGCCGTATACCTTCGCCGCCCCGCCGGGCGGATCACCGCCTCCGGCGCCTCCTCCGAGGCGAAGCCCCAGCTCAGCTACGCCGAGGTGTGACGTAACACTGACGACATGAACCCGAACCGAGCCTGTCACGCACCGTTGACAGGCTCGCTCGGCATGCAGGTGAGACACCACCTCGTGTAGGTGCTTCGACTCGAGCGCGGGACGAGAGTTATGTACGAGCAGCAACAGCAGGGACCGAAACAGGGCGGCGACAGCCGGGACGCGGAAGGGCACGGGCCCCTCGCCGGGTTCACCGTCGGCGTCACCGCCGCACGCCGGGCCGACGAGCTCGGAGCGCTGCTCCAGCGGCGCGGTGCGGCGGTGCTGCACGCGCCCGCCCTGCGGATCGTGCCGCTCGCCGACGACGGCGAACTGCTCGCCGCCACCGAGGACCTCCTCGACCAGGCGCCGGACGTCGTCGTCGCCACCACGGCCATCGGCTTCCGGGGCTGGGTGGAGGCCGCCGACGGCTGGGGCCTCGGCGAGCGGCTCCTCGCCCGGCTGCGGGACGTCGAGCTGCTCGCCCGCGGGCCCAAGGTCAAGGGCGCGATCCGCGCCGCGGGACTGACGGAGCACTGGTCGCCGTCGAGCGAGTCCATGGCGGAAGTGCTCGACCGGCTGCTGGAGGAGGGCGTCGACGGGCGCAGGGTCGCCGTCCAGCTGCACGGTGAGCCGCTGCCGGGGTTCGTGGAGGCGCTGCGGGCCGGGGGAGCGGAGGTGGTGGGCGTGCCGGTGTACCGGTGGATGCCCCCGGAGGACCTCTCCCCGCTGGACCGGCTGATCGACGCGAGTGTCGCCCGCGGGCTGGACGCGGTCACCTTCACCAGCGCGCCCGCCGCCGCCTCGCTGCTCTCGCGGGCGGAGGAGCGGGGCCTGCTGTCCGAGCTGCTGGCCGCCCTCCACCACGACGTGCTGCCGGCCTGCGTCGGTCCGGTCACCGCGCTGCCGCTCCAGGCGCGCGGGGTGGAGACCGTGCAGCCGGAGCGGTTCCGGCTCGGCCCGCTGGTGCAACTGCTGTGCCAGGAGCTGCCGGCGCGGGCGCGGGCCCTGCCGATCGCCGGGCACCGGGTGGAGATCCGGGGGCACGCCGTGCTGGTCGACGGCCGTCTGCGGCCCGTGCCGCCGGCCGGCATGTCCCTGCTGCGGGCGCTGTCCCGGCGGCCGGGGTGGGTCGTGCCGCGGGCGGACCTGCTGCGCGCGCTGCCCGGCGCGGGTCGCGACGAGCACGCGGTGGAGACCGCGATGGCCCGTCTCCGCACCTCCCTGGGCACCCCGAAGCTGATCCAGACGGTGGTCAAGCGGGGCTACCGCCTCGCCCTGGACCCGGCGGCCGACGCGAAGTACGCGGACGCGTGAGGGGACGCTCCGCGGACGGCGACGACCGGCGCCCGAAGCGGGGCTGACCGGAGGTGCGCCGAGCCGCGGCCCGGGCGACTTCGCTCCCGATACGGCGTCGGCACGGGGTCTTCCGCAGGGCGTCGCCCGCCCGGCACTGTGGGAAGGACCCCGAGAGGCCTTTCGCGAGGCGGTGACAGCAGATGGCGCTGGCTACCCACCCGGCCGCCCCGGCCCCGTACGGCCTGCGGTTCGACGCCGGGCGGATCTGTCTGGACCTCCTCGCCACCACCCATCCCCGCGAACGTCTCGACGCGCTCCCCGCGTTGCGCGCCTGGATCAGCGGTTCCGGACTCGTCCCGCCGGGCACCCCCCTCACTCACGCCGATCCCGCATGGCCCGCCGCCTTCCGTGAACTGAGGTGGCATGTCGGGCAGTTGGTGCGCGGCTGGCTGGCCCGCGAGGCGTACGACCTCGCCCTCACCCGCGCCCTCGCCCGCGTCAACGAGGCGGCGGCCCGCACCGCGCCCCCGGCCCTGCGCGCCGTGCACACCCACGACGGCACGCTCACCCGCGAGTTGGCCGGCCCTCCGTCGTGCGCCGAACTGCTCGCCGAGGTCGCGCGGGACGCCGTGGAGCTGCTGACCGACCCCACCGCGCGGGCCGCGCTGCGCCAGTGCGAGGGGGACGACTGCCCGATCGTGTACGTCGACACCTCCCGTGGGAGAAGGAGGCGCTGGTGTTCCAGCGAGGTCTGCGGCAACCGGGAGCGGGCGGCCCGCCACCGCAGACGCGCGGCGCTCCACCGCGCGCCGCCCGCGTCGGACCGGGCGTGACGGCCTTCAGCCTCCGCAGGTCCCCCCTCCCGCTGTCCCTGTCGACCCCTCAACTCTCCCTGCCCGCAACCGGAACCCCGATCGCGGCAACCTTCACCCCCGTCCGCGGCAACCCGAAGACGACTCCGGCATCTCACGGCCCTGTCTCCGGCACCCCCTCGGTCGTCCCCTCCAAACACCCCCAACTCCGCCGTCTCACACACCTCAAGGACACGCCCGCCCAACTCCCCCGTCCTATATGCGGCGTTCGCTCCCCCCTCGTCGAAGTGATTTCGATTACACCCCGTTTACCTTTACGGCAGGCCGGGCAGCGCCCTCACTTGTTCCGGTGTGGCGGAGTTGTGAAGGAAGGGGGGTGGGAATGTGCCCCCATGTCCCCCTCGTCATGACACCGCGAAGAAATCTGTCGCCTCACTTTGAACACTCAACTCATTGCTTGCGTACCGGTGTGGGAGCGACCGACTGGGGGAACCCCCGGACACCGGAGGTGGGCGTGCGCAAGGATGCGGCCGTGGCCAATGAACGTGGATCGAGGGCCCGACATCGCATGTCCCAGCCCTCGGAGCCTGACGAGGAGCTGATGCGTGCCCTGTATCGGGAGCATGCCGGACCCCTGCTTGCGTATGTCCTGCGCCTGGTTGCCGGAGACCGTCAACGAGCCGAAGACGTCGTGCAGGAGACGCTCATCCGGGCCTGGAAGAACGCCGGCCAGCTCAATCGAGCGACCGGATCGGTACGCCCCTGGCTGGTGACGGTCGCACGCCGCATCGTCATCGACGGCCACCGCAGCCGGCAGGCCCGGCCGCAGGAGGTCGACCCGTCGCCGCTGGAGGTCATTCCTGCGGAGGATGAGATCGACAAGGCGCTGTGGCTGATGACCCTGTCGGACGCTCTCGACGACCTGACCCCCGCCCACCGGGAGGTCCTCGTCGAGACGTACTTCAAGGGGCGTACCGTCAACGAAGCGGCCGAGACGCTGGGCATACCCAGCGGCACCGTGCGCTCACGGGTGTTCTATGCCCTGCGGTCCATGAAGCTGGCTCTGGAAGAGCGGGGTGTGACGGCGTGATGAGTATTTACGGGGGGTTCGGAGCGGGAGGGCCGGGTATGTCTGGCCCCATGCAGGGATCTGTGGGATCTCCGAGCCCGAGCGAACACGAGACCGTGGGCGCCTACGCACTCGGCATCCTGGACGACGCCGAGGCGACCGCTTTCGAAGCGCATCTCGCCGGTTGCGAGTGGTGCGCCCAACAGCTCGACGAGCTGGCCGGGATGGAGCCGATGCTGGCCGCGCTCGCGGACCTGCCCGGTTCCGGGACGCCCGCGATCGGTGAGTCCCTGTCCGCCAAGCCCAACCCGCGGCTCGCGGAACGGCTGGTCGACGAGGTGGCCGACCGCCGCGCCGCCAAGCGCCGCCGCTCGTTCTTCATGCTTGCGGCCGCGGTCGCGCTGATCGCCGGCGGCCCGCTGGGCGTGCTCGCGATGACCGGCGGCGACAGCGGCAGCGACGCCAAGACGCTGCAGGCGGACACCGCCAACCCCGCCAAGGGCGTCTTCGACGCGCTGCCCGACAAGAAGTCGGCCACCGACGCCTCCAGCAAGGTGTCGGCGACCGTCGCCATGGCGGAGAAGGCGTGGGGCACCCAGGCCGTCGTCCAGCTGTCGAACGTGGCCGGCCCGAACAAGTGCTCGCTGATCGCGGTGGGGAAGAACGGCGAGCGTGAGACCGTCTCCTCCTGGTCGGTCCCGGAGTGGGGTTACGGCCTCCCCGGCGCCAAGACGGACCAGGCGAAGCAGCCCCTGTACGTCCAGGGCGGCGCGGCCTTCACCCCGAACCAGATCGACCACTTCGAGGTCATGACCTTCGACGGCAAGAAGCTCGTCCAGATCGACGCCTGAAGGCACTGAGCGGTCCCTTTCCGCGCTTTCCCCCTGTTCCTTCCCGCAGCTTCGGGGCCTGTCCGGCGAGTCCGGGCAGGCCCCTCGCCTCGACCGGTCCCCTTCGCGTACGGTTGACGGCTGCCCAGCACGTCAGAAGGGGGCCCGGTGGCCGCTCAGGCTCAGCAGGAAACCGCGGTCGGCCCGGTACGGGACGCGGTCCAGGACTCAGTCCAGGACTCGGTCCGCGACCGGGAGATCAGCGTCGAACAGGTACACCTTGACCGGGTGTACCGGCGGCTCGAGGAGAAGATCCACGAGGCCGAGTTCCTCATGCACGACGCGGCCCAGCGCGGCCACGTCGGCACGCCCGGCGCGCTCGCCGAGCGGGACGCGCAGGTCTTCCGGGCGGGCATCCACCTCAACCGGCTCAACAACGAGTTCGAGGACTTCCTCTTCGGCCGCATCGACCTGCTCGACGGCAAGGACGGCGAGAAGGGCCCCGACGGCGCCTACACCTCCGTGGAGCCCGCCGAGGGCGCCGTGCGGGACGACAACACCGCCGACATCGCCGAGACCCTGCACATCGGGCGCATCGGAGTCCTGGACGAGGACTACGCCCCGCTGGTGATCGACTGGCGGGCGCCCGCGGCCGCCCCGTTCTACCGCTCCACCCCGGTCGCCCCCGGCCGGGTCGTACGCCGCCGGGTCATCCGCTCCAAGGGCCGCCGCGTCCTCGGCGTCGAGGACGACCTGATGCGCCCCGAGCTGAGAGCCTTCCTCGACGGGCGGGAGCTGCCCGTCGTCGGCGACGGCGCCCTGATGGCCGCCCTCGGACAGGCCCGCGGCCACACCATGCGGGACATCGTCTCCTCGATCCAGGCCGAGCAGGACCTCGTCATCCGCGCCCCCGCCGCCTCCGTCACCTACGTCGAGGGCGGCCCCGGCACCGGCAAGACGGCCGTCGCCCTGCACCGGGCGGCCTACCTGCTCTACCAGGACCGCCGCCGCTACTCGGGCGGCATCCTGATCGTCTCGCCCACCCCGCTGCTCGTCGCCTACACCGAGGGCGTCCTGCCCTCCCTCGGCGAGGAGGGCCAGGTCGCCATCCGCGCCATCGGCTCCCTGGTCGACGGCGTCCAGGCCACCCTGTACGACTCCCCGGCGGTCGCCCGCGCGAAGGGCTCGTACCGCATGCTGAAGGTGCTGCGGAAAGCGGCCCGCGGCGCCCTCGAACAGGGCCGCCCGGCCCCCGGCGCCGGACAGCTCACCCTCGATGACGGCGGACCTGCGGACCAGACCCCCGCCGGTCCGCCCACCCGGCTGCGCGTCGTCGCCTTCGGACGGCGGCTGGAGCTGGAGTCGCAGGAACTGGACCGGATCCGCCGGGCCGCGCTCGGCGGCACCGCGCCGGTGAACCTGCTGCGCCCCCGCGCCCGCAAGCTCCTCCTGGACGCGCTGTGGGAGCGCTCCGGCGCCGCCGGCCGGCACAGCGACCCCGAACTGGCGGCCGAGCTGCGCTCCTCCTTCGACGAGGACGTCACGAGCGAGGACTCCTTCATCGGGTTCCTCGACGCCTGGTGGCCGGAGCTGACGCCGAAGGCCGTCCTGGCGGCCATGGCCGACGAGCGGCGGCTCGGCCGGTGGGCCCGCCGCGTCCTCAACCCCGGCGAGGTCCGCAGGGTCGCCCGCTCCCTCAAGCGGGACGGCCACTCCGTGCACGACATCGCGATGCTCGACGAACTCCAGGCGATCCTCGGCGCTCCGGCCCGCCCGAAGAAGCGCCGCGACCTCGACCCGCTGGACCAGCTCACCGGCCTGGAGGAGCTGATGCCGGTGCGCGAGGAGTCGCAGCGCGAGCGGGCCGAACGGCTCGCGCAGGAGCGCACCGAGTACGCCCACGTCATCGTCGACGAGGCGCAGGACCTGACGCCGATGCAGTGGCGCATGGTCGGCCGCCGCGGCCGGCACGCCACGTGGACGGTCGTCGGCGACCCCGCCCAGTCGTCGTGGTCCGACCCCGACGAGGCGGCCGAGGCCCGCGACGAGGCCCTCGGCACCCGGCCGCGCCGCCGCTTCCAACTCACGGTCAACTACCGCAACCCCGCCGAGATCGCCGAGCTGGCGGCGAAGGTGCTGGCGCTGGCCATGCCCGGCGCCGAGTCCCCGACCGCGGTCCGCTCCACCGGCGTCGTCCCCCGCTTCACGGCCGTCTCCGGCTCCCTCGCCGAGACCGTGCGAGGGGAGGCCGCACGCCTCCTGGACCGGGTCGACGGCACGGTCGGCGTCGTCGTCGCCATGAACCGCCGCGAGGAGGCCGCCCGCTGGCTCGCGGGTCTCGGCGACCGTGTGGTGGCGCTCGGCAGCCTGGAGGCGAAGGGCCTGGAGTACGACGCCACGGTCGTCGTCTCCCCGGCCGAGATCGCCGACGAGTCGCCGGCCGGCCTGCGGGTGCTGTACGTGGCCCTCACCCGGGCGACCCAGCAACTCACCGTCGTCTCGGGCGAGCGCGACGAACCCGACGCCGACGGGCTGCCGGACCTGCTGCGGGAGTGACCACCGGCGCCCCCCGGGGCCTGCCCGGCGAGGCCGCGCAGAGAAGGCTTTCCGTGAACTCGCCGCACGGGAATGGCCTTCCCGCTTCCGTTTGTTAGCCTGGACGTGACACCGGCCCGATCCAAGCCCCCGGGCCCAACCTTCGTCGCTACGAGCGACCACTTGCCGCGAGGCGAGCATGGCGGGTCGGTGTCATCTCCGTACGGGAGAGGCCCACGTCAGATGTGACGTGGGCCTCTTTCGTCGTGAACAAAACGTTCGCAATCCCACGTGGCTAACTCCTACTCGACAGTAGGTGCGACGATCGGACCGCAATCCGCGTCACCGGTTAAAGCAGAGGAAGTCGGCCATGGCAACGGCGCCCAGCGTCTCCTACTCGATGACGGTCCGGCTGGAGGTGCCCGCGGGCGGAACCGCGGTCTCGCAGCTCACCACGGCCGTCGAGTCCCACGGAGGCTCGGTCACCGGCCTCGACGTCACTGCTTCCGGCCACGAGAAGCTCCGCATCGACGTCACCATCGCGGCCACCTCGACCGCCCACGCCGACGAGATCGTCGAACAGCTGCGCGGCATCGAGGGCGTCACGCTCGGCAAGGTCTCCGACCGTACGTTCCTCATGCACCTCGGCGGCAAGATCGAGATGGCGTCGAAGCACCCCATCCGCAACCGCGACGACCTGTCCATGGTGTACACGCCGGGCGTGGCCCGCGTCTGCATGGCGATCGCCGAGAACCCCGAGGACGCGCGCCGCCTCACCATCAAGCGCAACTCCGTCGCGGTCGTGACGGACGGCTCCGCCGTGCTGGGCCTCGGCAACATCGGCCCCAAGGCCGCGCTGCCCGTCATGGAGGGCAAGGCGGCCCTCTTCAAGCGGTTCGCCGGCATCGACGCCTGGCCGATCTGCCTCGACACCCAGGACACCGACGCGATCGTCCAGATCGTCAAGGCGATCGCCCCCGGCTTCGCCGGCATCAACCTGGAGGACATCTCCGCGCCGCGCTGCTTCGAGATCGAGGCCCGGCTGCGCGAGGCCCTCGACATCCCCGTCTTCCACGACGACCAGCACGGCACCGCGATCGTCGTCCTCGCCGCCCTCACCAACGCCCTGCGCGTCGCCGGCAAGGCCATCGAGAACATCCGCGTCGTCATGTCCGGCGCCGGCGCGGCCGGCACGGCCATCCTGAAGCTGCTCATCGCCGCGGGCGTGAAGAACGCCGTCGTCGCCGACATCCACGGTGTGGTGCACGCCGGCCGCGAGGACCTCGTCGACGCCGCCCCCGGCTCGGCGCTGCGCTGGATCGCCGACAACACCAACCCCGAGAACCTCACGGGCACCCTCAAGGAGGCCGTGCGCGACGCCGACGTGTTCATCGGCGTCTCCGCCCCGAACGTCCTCGACGGCGACGACGTGGCCGCCATGGCCGACGAGGCGATCGTGTTCGCGCTCGCGAACCCCGACCCCGAGGTGGACCCGGCGATCGCCCGACAGACCGCGGCCGTCGTGGCCACCGGCCGCTCCGACTTCCCGAACCAGATCAACAACGTGCTGGTCTTCCCGGGTGTCTTCCGCGGCCTGCTGGACGCGCAGTCCCGCACGGTCAACACCGAGATGATGATCGCGGCTGCGAAGGCCCTGGCCGACGTGGTGACCGAGGACGAGCTGAACCCGAACTACATCATCCCGAGCGTCTTCAACGACAAGGTCGCGGGCGCGGTCGCCGGCGCGGTCCGCGAGGCCGCGAAGGCGGCGGGAGCCTCGGCCGTCTCGCAGCCGTAGCCGCGATCGGGTGGCGCGCGGGGGCCTGTGAGGATCGCCACGACCGGCCCCCGGCGCGTCGTGGAACCCCCGTCGCGGGGCAGGCCTCTACTGTGACGGCCGGGTCAGGCGCTCTTCGTGTGACTCCCAAGGGTGTTCTCACGACTCCTACGGGTGCCGGATTGGCTTTCCCGCCGCAGGTAGGGGCAGGATGCGTTCCTGGGCGCGTGGGCATCGACTTCGCTGTGCCCCCCATGCGGCTCCGCCGCGTGGCACGCCTCAATGGCAAGAAGAACACGGGAGTAACAACATGAACCGCAGTGAGCTGGTGGCCGCGCTGGCCGACCGCGCCGAGGTGACCCGCAAGGACGCCGACGCCGTCCTGGCCGCGTTCGCCGAGGTCGTCGGCGACATCGTCTCCAAGGGCGACGAGAAGGTCACCATTCCCGGCTTCCTGACCTTCGAGCGCACCCACCGTGCCGCTCGCACCGCGCGCAACCCGCAGACCGGCGACCCGATCCAGATCCCGGCCGGCTACAGCGTCAAGGTCTCCGCGGGCTCGAAGCTCAAGGAAGCGGCCAAGGGCAAGTAAGGCTCCGCCGGACGCGCCGTGAGCAGCGGGCGCCGTGGGTGACTGCGGGTCGGCCCTTCGCTGGTCGCGCAGTGCCCCGCGCCCCTTCGGGGGCGCATCCGCCGGCAGTGACAACACGCCGATGGGGCGGCCACCCGTTCACACGGGCGGCCGCCCCATCGGCGTATCGGCGACCACGGAGATCAGCCGCTCCGCGGGGCGCCCCCCCCGGACCGTCGAGGGTGCGCCCCCGGCCGGGGTTGCGAGGCGGGGGCTGGGTCAGCCGAGTGCCTTGCCGGGCAGTTCGGCCTTGGCGCCCAGCGCCGCGAGCTTCTCCATGCTGTGCCTGCCCGGGGGCGACCCCCGGACCCCCGGCAGTCGGGGGTGTGGCCCTGGCCGGGGTTGCGAGGCGGGGGCTGGGTCAGCCGAGTGCCTTGCCGGGCAGTTCGGCCTTGGCGCCCAGCGCCGCGAGCTTCTCCATGCTGTGCC
>NZ_JBIWPF010000020.1:0-52147 GCF_044768125.1 Streptomyces sp. NPDC101166 | reverse complement strand
TGCCCGGGGGCGACCCCCGGACCCCCGGCAGTCGGGGGTGTGGCCCTGGCCGGGGTTGCGAGGCGGGCTGGGTCAGCCGAGTGCCTTGCCGGGCAGTTCGACCTTGGCGCCCAGCTCGACGAGCTTCTCCATGAAGTTCTCGTAGCCCCGGTTGATCAGGTCGATTCCGTGGACCCGGGACGTGCCCTGGGCCGCGAGGGCGGCGATCAGGTAGGAGAAGCCGCCGCGGAGGTCCGGGATGACCAGGTCGGCGCCCTGGAGCTTGGTGGGGCCGGAGACGACCGCGGAGTGCAGGAAGTTGCGCTGGCCGAAACGGCAGTCGGAGCCGCCCAGGCACTCGCGGTAGAGCTGGATGTGCGCGCCCATCTGGTTGAGCGCCGAGGTGAAGCCGAGACGCGACTCGTACACCGTCTCGTGGATGATCGACAGGCCCGTGGCCTGCGTCAGGGCCACGACCAGCGGCTGCTGCCAGTCGGTCTGGAAGCCGGGGTGGACGTCCGTCTCCAGAGCGATGGACTTCAGCTGGCCGCCGGGGTGCCAGAAGCGGATGCCCTCGTCGTCGATACGGAAGGCGCCGCCCACCTTGCGGTAGGTGTTCAGGAACGTCATCATCGACCGCTGCTGCGCGCCGCGGACGTAGATGTTGCCCTCGGTCGCCAGCGCGGCGGACGCCCAGGAGGCGGCCTCCAGGCGGTCCGAGAGGGCGCGGTGGTCGTAGCCGCCGAGCGTGTCCACACCCGTGATGCGGATCGTCCGGTCGGTGTCCATCGCGATGATGGCGCCCATCTTCTGCAGGACGCAGATCAGGTCCTCGATCTCCGGCTCCACGGCCGCGTTCGAGAGCTCCGTGACGCCCTCGGCGAGGACGGCCGTCAGCAGCACCTGCTCGGTCGCGCCCACGGACGGGTACGGCAGCCGGATCTTCGTGCCGCGCAGCCGCTGCGGGGCCTCCAGGTACTGCCCGTCGTCCCGCTTCTCGATCTTCGCGCCGAACTGCCGCAGCACGTCGAAGTGGAAGTCGATCGGCCGGCCGCCGATGTCGCAGCCGCCGAGGCCGGGGATGAAGGCGTGCCCGAGACGGTGCAGCAGCGGGCCGCAGAACAGGATCGGGATGCGGCTGGAGCCCGCGTGCGCGTCGATGTCGGCGACGTTCGCGCTCTCGACGTACGTCGGGTCCATCACCAGCTCGCCCGGCTCCTCGCCCGGCCGGACCGTCACGCCGTGCAGCTGCAGCAGGCCGCGTACGACCCGCACGTCACGGATGTCCGGAACGTTGCGCAGTCGACTCGGCTCACTGCCCAGCAGGGCGGCGACCATGGCCTTGGGCACGAGGTTCTTCGCGCCGCGGACACGGATCTCGCCCTCGAGCGGGGTTCCGCCGTGGACAAGGAGGACATCGTCGTTGACGGTCATGTATCTCGCGTTCCATGGAAGGTGGGGCAGGGCTGGAGAGAGACAGAGTAATCGCCGAGTGCCCTTGTCCCGTAAGCCCAGGAGGCGCTCAGGAAGGTCATGGCTGTGTCACAACACGAACCGTTTCTCACCGGCCACGCAAGGTCACCGTGAGACCGCCGCCACGCGCGTGTGCCCGGCCCGCCTCCAGGCTCCCCACCTGCCCCTCACCCCTGACGCCGCATTGCCTCCCCACTCCGGGGGAAGATGCGGGATCATGTCTGGCATGACCGAGGTGTCCTCGCTCACAGGGCGGCTGCTCGTGGCAACCCCCGCCCTGGCGGACCCGAACTTCGACCGTGCGGTGGTGCTCCTCCTCGACCACGACGAGGAGGGCTCGCTCGGTGTCGTCCTCAACCGTCCGACGCCGGTGGGCGTGGGCGACATCCTCGAGGACTGGGCGGACCTCACCGGCGAACCGGGCGTCGTCTTCCAGGGCGGCCCGGTCTCCCTGGACTCCGCGCTCGGCGTGGCCGTGATCCCCGGCGGCTCCGGCGTCGACGGCGCCCCCCTGGGCTGGCGGCGGGTGCACGGCGCGATCGGCCTCGTCGACCTGGAGGCCCCGCCGGAGCTGCTCGCCTCGGCCCTCGGCTCCCTGAGGATCTTCGCCGGGTACGCCGGCTGGGGCCCCGGCCAGCTGGAGGACGAGCTGGTGGACGGCGCCTGGTACGTCGTCGAGTCGGAGCCCGGCGACGTCTCCTCGCCGGAGCCGGAGAGACTCTGGCGCGAGGTGCTGCGCCGCCAGCGCAACGAGCTGGCGATGGTGGCCACCTATCCGGACGACCCGTCGCTCAACTGATGGGTGTGAGCTTCAGTACCCTTGGGCCCATGAGCACTCTTGAGCCCGAGCGCGGCACCGGTACGGGGACCCTCGTAGAGCCGACGCCGCAGGTGTCGTCCGGTGACGGTGACCACGAGCGCTTCGCGCACTACGTCCAGAAGGACAAGATCATGGCGAGCGCTCTCGACGGGACCCCCGTCGTGGCGCTGTGCGGCAAGGTCTGGGTGCCCGGTCGCGACCCGAAGAAGTACCCCGTGTGCCCCATGTGCAAGGAGATCTACGAGTCCATGGGCTCCGGTGGCGACGACAACGGCGGCAAGGGCGACAAGTGACCGCCTGACACGCGATCAGGGGCGGCGGGCGGGAATCGGCGAGCGCCCGAGGTTCACCGAGGGTGCGTCGCGGATCTGGTTCGTCCGGTACGTCGCCAAGTGGCTCTTCGCGCGCGTGGGCTGCGCGGGTGTCACCCCTCGACGCCTCGGCGCCCTGGTCCGGCCGGCGAGCCCGCGGCGCTCGCGACGGGCCCGCGCGCAGTGGACACCGGTGGGGAGGAACCCTGCGGGGTCACCGAAGAGTGGCAATTCGAGCGCACCGGTGATGCCGTGCCAAATCGGCCCATCTCCCCGGTGAGATGGGCGAATGCCTCCTAGCGGACCCCCGCGTTCGGGCCTTGCGAAGATGTGCCAGAGTTGCCACGTCCGCCCTGTCAGCACGTACCGTACGGCAGCACAGGCGGGACCAGGTGGGGCAGCGGGAAGGGGCAGCCGGTTTTGAGCACGCACGCACCGCAGGCGGCGCACGCCGTCACGCTGCCCACGTCGTTGGACGAGGCCGTCACGGCCCTCTCGGCGAACCCCGCGGCCGTTCCGGTGGCCGGCGGCACCGACCTCATGGCCGCCGTCAACTCCGGGCAGCTCAGGCCCGCCGCCCTGGTCGGCCTCGGCCGGATCAGCGAGATCCGCGGCTGGCAGTACCAGGACGGCCACGCCCTGCTCGGCGCCGGACTCACGCACGCGCGTATGGGACGCCCCGACTTCGCAGCCCTCATCCCCGCGCTCGCCGCCGCCTCGCGCGCCGCCGGACCCCCGCACATCCGCAACGCGGGCACCCTGGGCGGCAACATCGCCTCGGCCGCGCCCACCGGCGACGCGCTGCCCGTGCTGGCCGCGCTGGAGGCGACCCTGATCGTCGCGGGCCAGGGCGGAGCCCGACGCGAGATCCCGGTGTCGCATCTGCTCGCCGGCATGGAGATGCTGCGCGGCGGCGAACTCATCGGCTACGTGCGCGTGCCGCTGCTGCACGCCCCCCAGGTCTTCCTGAAGGCGACCGGACGCACCGGCCCGGGCCGCGCCGTCGCATCCGTCGCCCTCGTCCTCGACCCCGCCCGGCGCGGCGTCAGGTGCGCCGTCGGCGCGATCGCGCCGATGCCGCTGCGGCCCCTCGAGGCCGAGCAGTGGGTCGCCCAGCTCATCGACTGGGACAACAGCCGCGCGATCGTCCCCGAGGCCCTGACCGCCTTCGGGGAGTACGTGGCGGCCGCCTGCATCCCCGACCCGGTCCCGGCCGAGGACGGCTCCGTGCAGCCGCTGCCGCCCGCCGTACTGCATCTGCGGCGCACCGTCGCCGCGCTGGCCCGACGAGCACTGGGGAGGGCGCTGTCGTGACCGACGACCAGCACGGACAGGACCACGGGCACCAGCACGGACGAGATCACGATCAGGGGCAGGGCGCGCCCCAGGGCGCGGGCCGCTGGGACCCGCTGCCCCAGGGCGACTACGACGACGGTGCCACCGCCTTCGTCAAGCTCCCCGAGGGCGGCGTGGACGCGCTCCTCGCCGCGCGCGGGGAAAGCCCGCTGGCGGCTCCCGGACACGGCTACGTCCCGCCGCGGATCACGGCGGCGCCCGACCGGCCCGACGCCGACGCGAGCGGCACGGGCGCGTGGCCGTCCCCGGTCGGCGGCGCCGAGTGGCCCGCCCCCGCGAGCGGGTCGAGCGTGGGCGACGACCGGTTCACGTACAACCCGGGCTCGACCGGACAGTGGACGTTCGAGGAGACCCCGGCGGCCCCCGCGCCCGCTCCCGGCCATGACGTGACCGGGCAGTGGTCCATTCCGGTCGCAGGCGGCGACCTCCCCGACGAGTCGGGCGAGTTCACCGCCTCGGCCCTGGTCGAGCAGTGGGGCGGCGCGCCCCCGGCCACCCTGCCCGGGGGTGCGCCCGCGCCCTGGGCGACGGAGCCGGCGCAGGACCCGGCCGACCCGTCGGCGCAGCCCTGGGAGCCGCAGCCGGAGAGCGCCGACCGTCCCGGCCGTGCGGCGGCGTCCGAACGGCATGCCGACGACGTCTCCCTGTTCGCGCCCCGGGCCGGGGACGAGGACGGCGCGCACGCCGTGGAGGCCCACGAGGCCGCCTACGGGACCTCCGAGGCCCACGGGGGCACGCAAGAGGCTCACAGGGGCCCTGAGGGCCCGTACAGCGGCTCGCGCGAGCCCTACGCCGAGCCCGGGGCCGCCGCAGAGGGCGTGCACGACCCGGAGTCCGGACATGACGTCGACGCCGTGCGGGACGCGTACGGCGACCGCGACCCGGACGCCGTACGAGACACGGAGGCCGCACCCGGAGCAATCGCCCCGGAGGACTCGCGGGCCGGGAACGCGGACCACTCGCACTCCGAGCCGTCCGCCGACGACGCAGAGACGGAATCCGCCGCTCCACGGTCCGAGGCCGACGCGTCCGACGCCGGCGACGACACCGTGTCGTCCACGCGCGTGGACGACGGCCACGGCGCCCACCCGCGGGAGGACCCCGACGCCGACCAGCCGCCCGCGGCGCCGCCCTTCCACGAGGAACACCCCCTCGCCTCCTACGTGCTGCGCGTGAACGGCTCCGACCGCCCGGTCACCGACGCCTGGATCGGCGAGTCCCTGCTCTACGTCCTGCGCGAGCGGCTCGGACTCGCGGGCGCCAAGGACGGCTGCTCGCAGGGCGAGTGCGGGGCCTGCAACGTCCAGGTGGACGGCCGCCTCGTCGCCTCCTGCCTGGTCCCCGCCGTCACCACCGCCGGCAGCGAGGTCCGCACCGTGGAGGGCCTCGCCGTCGACGGGCAGCCCTCGGACGTGCAGCGGGCGCTCGCCCGGTGCGGGGCGGTGCAGTGCGGTTTCTGCGTGCCCGGCATGGCGATGACCGTGCACGACCTGCTGGAGGGCAACCCCGCCCCCACCGAGCTGGAGGCCCGCCAGGCGCTCTGCGGCAACCTGTGCCGCTGCTCCGGCTACCGGGGCGTCCTGCGGGCCGTCCAGGACGTCGTCGACGAACGCGAGGCGCACGCCGCCGCGGACGCTGAGACGGACGGCGACGAGGCACGTATTCCGCACCAGGCGGGTCCGGGCGCGGGCGGCGTCCACCCGTCGGCGTTCGAGAACCCGGCACAGCCCCATCCGCACGACCCGGTGTACGGACAGGGCCAGGACGGAGGCCAGGCGTGACCAACGAAGCAGCCACCGCGACGAGCCCCGCGGAGGCCGCCCCGGACCCCGAGCCGATCCCGCACGGCCTCGGCGTCTCACTGCCGCCCGCCGACACGCGCGCCAAGACGGAGGGCACCTTCCCCTACGCGGCCGACCTGTGGGCCGAAGGCCTGCTCTGGGCGGCCGTGCTGCGCTCCCCGCACGCCCACGCGCGCATCGTCTCCATCGACACCTCCCACGCCCGCGAGATGCCCGGCGTGCGCGCCGTCGTCACCCACGAGGACGTGCCCGGCAGCGCGCTGCACGGCCGGGGCACGGCGGACCGCCCGGTGTTCGCCTCCGACGTCGTACGCCACCACGGCGAACCCATCGCCGCCGTCGCCGCCGACCACCCCGACACCGCGCGCATGGCCGCCGCGGCCGTCATCGTCGAGTACGAGGTCCTCGACCCGGTCGTCGACCCCGAACTCGCCTTCGAGGCCGAGTCGCTGCACCCCGACGGCAACCTCATCCGGCACATCCCGCTGCACCACGGAGACCCCGCCGCGGCCGGCGAGATCGTCGTCGAGGGCCAGTACCGCATCGGCCGCGCCGACCCCGCCCCCATCGGCGCCGAGGCCGGCCTAGCGGTGCCCCGCCCCGACGGCGGCGTGGAGCTGTACCTCGCCTCCACCGACCCGCACAGCGACCGCGACACCGCCGCCGCCTGCTTCGGGCTGACACCCGATCGGGTGAAGATCGTGGTCACCGGTGTGCCCGGCGCCACCGCCGACCGCGAGGACCAGGGCTTCCAGCTCCCGCTCGGCCTGCTCGCCCTGAGGACGGGCTGCCCGGTGAAGCTCACGGCGACCCGCGAGGAGTCCTTCCTCGGCCACGCCCACCGCCACCCCACCCTGCTCAGATACCGCCACCACGCCGACGCCGAGGGCCGGCTCGTCAAGGTCGAGGCGCAGATCCTGCTCGACGCCGGCGCGTACGCCGACACCTCCGCCGAGGCCCTGGCCGCCGCCGTCTCCTTCGCCTGCGGCCCCTACGTCGTCCCGAACGCCTTCATCGAGGGCTGGGCGGTGCGCACCAACAACCCGCCCTCCGGGCACGTCCGGGGCGAGGGCGCGATGCAGGTGTGCGCCGCCTACGAGGCGCAGATGGACAAGCTGGCGAAGAAGCTGGGCGTCGACCCGGCGGAGCTGCGCCTGCGCAACGTCATGGCGACCGGGGACGTGCTGCCGACCGGTCAGACGGTGACCTGTCCCGCGCCCGTCGCCGAACTCCTCCAGGCCGTGCAGGAGTTCCCCCTGCCGCCGCTGCCGAAGGACACCCCCGAGGAGGACTGGCTGCTGCCCGGCGGCCCCGAGGGCGCGGGCGAACCCGGCGCGGTGCGCCGCGGCGTGGGCTACGGCCTGGGCATGGTGCACATGCTCGGCGCCGAGGGCGCGGACGAGGTGTCCACGGCCACCGTCAAGGTCCTGGACGGCGTCGCGACGGTGCTGTGCGCGGCGGTGGAGACCGGGCAGGGCTTCACCACCCTCGCCCGCCAGATCGTCCAGGAGACCCTGGGAATCGACGAGGTGCACGTGGCGCCCGTCGACACCGACCAGCCGCCCGCCGGGCCGAGCTGCCACGGCCGGCACACGTGGGTGTCCGGCGGCGCGGTGGAACGCGCGGCCAAGATGGTCCGCACCCAGCTGCTCCAGCCCCTCGCGCACAAGTTCGGCATGTCCACCGAGCTGCTCCAGATCACCGACGGCAAGATCACCTCGTACGACGGCGTCCTGTCGACCACGGTCGCCGAGGAGCTGCACGGCAAGGAGCTGTGGGCGACGGCCCAGTGCCGCCCGCACCCGACCGAGCCGCTCGACGCGTCCGGCCAGGGCGACGCCTTCGTCGGGCTCGCCTTCTGCGCGGTCCGCGCGGTGGTCGACGTCGACATCGAGCTGGGCTCGGTGCGGGTGGTGGAGATGGCGGTCGCCCAGGACGTCGGCCGGGTGCTCAACCCCGCGCAGCTGACCGCCCGCATCGAGGCGGGCGTCACCCAGGGCGTCGGCATCGCGCTCACCGAGAACCTGCGCACCCCGCGCGGCCTCGTCCGCCACCCCGACCTCACCGGCTACGCCCTGCCGACCGCCCTGGACGTGCCCGACATCCGGATCGTCAAACTGGTCGAGGAACGCGACGTCGTCGCCCCCTTCGGCGCGAAGGCGGCCAGCGCGGTACCGGTGGTGACGTCCCCCGCGGCCATCGCCTCGGCGGTGCGCGCCGCCACCGGCCGCCCCGTCAACCGCCTCCCGATAAGACCGCAGGCAGCGGTGGTGACGGGGCAGTGACCGACCAGGATCCCCAGCGCTACGAACCGCCGCCCGCGGTGGGAAAGCTGCTGCTGTGGATCCTGCTGTTCGTGGCGGCGGCGGTCGTGGTCGTGCTCGGCGGGGTCTACTTCACGTGAACCCCCTCTCCGGCGCCTGCCGGGCGGGGAGCGCGGAGACGGCCGGGGTGATTCCCGTGAGCTGCCGTGAGACGGGAACGATCTCGGACGCGGTGACGTCTTCCCAGGCGAGGGCCGTTGTCAGTGGTGCCGCGTAGTGTTCGGGGAAGTGGGACGGCGGCGGGCGCGGCGACGCGGGCCGCCGCCGGGACGGCACACTTCACGCACGGGGGAACCACATGGGCACGACCGGTACCGCCGCCGGCACGGCGGTGATCACCTTCACCGACTCCGAGCTGGACCCGTACGTCACGCACGCGCCGACGCGCCGCTGGCTGACCGGGCCCGGACTGCCGGGCGTCGGCGGCCTGCTGACCTTCGACGCGCTCCGCGCGGACGGACTGCGCACCGTGGGCGACTCCACGGGCGAACCGGACGACGGCATGGCGGCCGGCCTGAGCGAACAGCTCGTCATAGGAGGGCTCGCCGGGTCGGACGGCCCGCGCGGGGAGTCGGTCCTGCTCGACGGCTCCACCGGCGAGATCACGACGACGTACTTCCTCCACGACCGCCCCCACCTGATGGGCCGCCGGCCGCTCGCGCCGTCCCTGGAGACGCTCGTGCGCTTCGCGACGGCGGCCGACGAACTGGCGGCGCTGCGCGGCCAGTTCGCCGCCTACGCGGGCCGCTACGGCCCCGAGGCGGTGGCGCAGGCCTCCGCCCAGCTCCTCGCGCTGTACGAGGCCGGGGCGCACGGCGAGGTACCGCCGTTCTGGCGTCTGATCGCGGTGATACGTCCCCTCGCCCTGATCGCGGGCCCCGGCACCCGCTCGGACCTGGCCCTCGACCTCCCGCCCCGCCTCCTGGACGACGAGTTCGGCTCCCGCGCCGTCGTCCGCTTCGAGGACGTCGACTTCCCGTCCGCCCTCACCCATGAGCCGAGCCGCCGTTTCCTGGCCGAGGTGGGCCTGCCGGAGGAATGCGTCTGGTTCGCCCTGGACACCGACGCCCCGCTCCCCACCCTCGCCGATCACCACGCGGACGACAGCCACGCCCGACTCCCCGCCGAAGCCGCCCACTTGATCCGTCTCGGCGCGCTGTCCGAGGGCGTCAGCCTGGTCCTGGACGGCGCCACGGGCGCGGTCCTGACCTGGTCCGGGGCGATGTCGGCGCTGTGCCCCCTGAACGCCGACGTCTCCACCCTCGCCGTCACCCTCTGGCTGATCCACAGAGCGAAGACCCTGGACGCCGACCACGATCTCACCGAGGCCTACGACCAGCTCGCCACCACCCTCACCCGGACCCTCGCCACCCTGGACCCGCTGGCCTGCGCCCGCACGTCGGCGGCGGCACAGGAGGACGACGGCCGGCGCTACTGGCCGAGCGCGTTCGCGGACGAAGCGGGCGGAGGCCTGCGGAGCGCGGTCTAGTGCTCTGACCGGGAAGGTTCGCCGGGTTGGAGGTTGGGGCGGTTGGCTGGACGGTGACGTCCGTTCCGACGGCTGGAGGCGTGTGTGGCCGAGCCTGTGCGGGTGCGCAGACTGACCGATCAGGAAGGGCAGAAGCTGCAGCAGATCGTGCGCCGGGGCAGCACCAACTCGGTGCGCTACCGCCGGGCGATGATGCTGCTCGCTTCGGCTGGCGGCAACCGGGTCCCGGTAATCGCCCATCTGGTCCAGGCCGACCAAGCTCGGCCAGCCCTTCACTCGCTGGTCGATCCGCAAACTCGCCGCATACCTGCGCCGCGTGCACGGACGCGTCATCCGCATCGGCCGGGAAGCCTTACGGCGCCTGCTCCGGTGCCGAGGCAGCACCTTCCAGCGCACCAAGACCTGGAAGCAGTCCCCCGACCCCCGAGCGCGACGCCAAGCTCGACCGCATCGAGCACGTCCTGGAGCACTTCCCGGACCGGGCCTTCGCCTTCGATGAGTTCGGGCCCCTGGGCATCAGGCCGACCGCCGGCTCCTGCTGGGCGAAGCAGGGCAAGCCCGACCGCCTGCCGGCGACGTACCACCGCACCCATGGCGTCACCTACTTCCACGGCTGTTACTCCGTCGGCGACGACCAGTTGTGGGGCGTCAACCGCCGCCGCAAAGGCACCGCCAACACCCTGACCCCGGCGAACGTTCCCGGTCACAGCATTAGTGAGTTGACCGCGATGGTCGGCCGGGTTGGGGTGCGACGATCTCGGTTTCCGGTCGGGTGCAGGACCTGCCACTTCGTCGTGGAAGGAGTCCTGTGATGGTCAGGCCGGTACGGGCCCGTCGGCTGACGGACGACGAGGGCCGCACCCTGCTGCGGATCGTGCGGCGGGCGGCACGGCACGATCAAGGTCCGTAGGGCGATGATGATCCTCGCGTCGTCCTCGGGCAACACTGACGAGGCGATCGCCGCGCTGGTCGCGGCCGATCCGAACACCCGTCCGCGATGGGATCCACGCGTGCAACGACCGGGGCCCGGCGCGTTGGAGCCGCAGTGGTCCTGCGGCCGACCGCGGCGGATCGCCGGGCCGACGAGGCGTACATCGTCGAGTCGCCAAGATGCGACCCAGGAAGTCCGGGGTGGACACTTTTAGCAGGACACCAGTGTCTCTCGAAATCGATCAGAGGAGTGATCGCCATGACCGAGGAACTGGTCCCTCCTCTCACGGTCGTTCGCCCCGGCGAGGGCGCCGAGGGCTTCCTCGGTTCCATCGGAGTGGTCTTCAAGCTCTGGGGTGCCGATACCAACGGCGCCTTGTCGGTCGTCGAGCACCCGTTCCCGGTCGGCGCGCTGGTTCCGCCGCACCTGCACACCCGCGAGGACGAGTACTCGATCGTCACCGAAGGCGAGATCGGCTTCCGCTCAGGCGACCGCGAAGCCGTGCTGGGCCCCGGCGGCTACATCACCAAGCCGCGCGGCGAGCTGCACACCATGTGGAACGCCGGCTCGGTCCCTGCCCGCATGATCGAGATCATCAGCCCGGCCGGTTTCGAGAACTGCTTCCGCGAGCTGGCCGAGATGTTCGCCGACGGCCCGCCGCCGTCCGCGGACGCGATCCCGGCACTCGTGGCCAAGTACGGGGTCGAATTCGGCCAGCCGGAGTGGCTGCCGGACGTCATCGCGCGGTTCGAGCTGACGCCGCCGCCGGGAGCGTAACCCACAACCCGCTGACCAGCCAGAACGCCACCGCCTAGAGAAACGCCTTCCAGGTCGCCGCACCCATGCCCGCCCAGGTCGGACCCCGGATTCGGCACTCCAGGCCGCTGAATCACTCGGAACGCGGGCTTCACCAAAGCCGACCATCTGACCCACAGTTGCCTACTGTCGCGGCGCACGATCTGCTGAAGCTTCTGCCCCACCTGGTCGGTCAGTCTGTGCACACGAACGGGCTCAGCCGCCCGCGGCTCCAGGGGTCGGATCGACCATCACCGCACGTTCAACGCCACGACCACCAACCCGGCGAACCTATGCGGTCACAGCACTAGACGCATCTGCCCTGCGCTCGGCATCGAGGCCTCGGGCTACTCCCGGGCCGCGGTGTCGGGGTCGATGCCGTGGGCGCGCAATGGCGTCGACGGTCTACGAGGAGCACGTCCTGGAAGGCCCACCGGCGCAGCTGCACGATTCCGGGACTGCGGAACAGCTCGAAGAACCCGAGCCCACGGGTCCAGAAGTCCACTGAAACGGCCAGATCACTCGTGGGAACGGTCGCGAACGCGGGCATTCCGTAGATGCCCCGGAACAACTCGGGCGCAAGCGCATCAGGCCCGGGAACGGGCACAGGACTCATCTCGAACGCGTCGTATCAGTCGCTCATGAGCCCACCTTGATCCCTCCCGCAACGTGAGGGTCAAGCCGGACCGCTGCGGGAGCGGCCCGCAGTCGGTGCGTTCACTGACTTGGTGCATAGAGCAGTTGGCCGGCGCCGAGATAGCCTCGGCGCTGCCATCGTTCAACGGGGAGGGCCGAGGCATGCGAGGGCAGGACTGGATCGAAGACGCCGGAGCGCTGTTCGAAGCGGCGATGTTCGGCGGGGACTCGTCCGCGTTGGAGCGGTCCGATGAGGTGCTGGACGCGGTCGAGGCGCCGCTTTCCATGGCGCGGGGCAAGGTTCTGCACGTCCGCTTCCTCGAGGACCGCGACGAGAACAGCCAGGAACTGGTGCTGTTCGAGCGCGCGGCCGAGTTGTATCAGCGTCTGGGGGAGGCGTCGGGTGAGGCGGAGGCGTTGTTCTGGATCGGCTGCTGGCATCAGGTGGTCAAGGGCGACAGCGCCGCCGGCAGGCCGTACTTCGAGCGGTCGTACGCGCTGGCGAAATCCGTCGACGACCGGATGACGATGTCCTATGCGGTTCGCCATCTCGGCTTCGCGGACAGGGACGCAGGCCACTTCGAGCAGGCCCGCGAGCGGCTGACCGAATCGGTGCGACTGCGCCGGGAGATCGGCTTCAGGGCCGGAGAAGCGGCCGGCCTGGTGGCATTGGCCTACCTCGCGGCCGAGACCGGCGGCTCGTCGGAGGCGCTCCATCACCTCGACGAGGCCCAGTCGGTCGCAGAAAGCTGCGGTGCCAAGGCCGTGTGCGGGTGGATCGAGGAAGCCCGCACTGTCATCCGCTCCTAGTATCCGGCCGGCTTCTGATCAGAGGATGTTGTCCCTCCGCAGGTCGAACGCCGAGTCGGATTCCCGCCAGCGTCCGGGGCCGGTGCGGGCAATGCTCAACGTCATGAACCGACTTGAGGGAAACGTGGCCTTGATCACGGGCGGCAGCCGGGGTATCGGCGCCGCTGTGGCGTTACGGCTGGCAGAAGAAGGCGCCGACGTCGTCCTGACCTATGAGAACAGTACGGAACGCGCCGCCGAGGTGGTGGAGCAGATCAAGGCAAGAGGCCGCCGGGCATCGGCCGTCCAGGCCGACTGCGCCGCTCCCGAGGCACTCACCGCCGCGGTGGACGAAGCCGCCGCGACGTTCGGCAGACTCGACATCCTGGTCAACAACGCCGGTGTGTTCATCGTCGGTCCGCTCGAGGATCTGGGGCCGACAGACATCGATCGCACCCTGGCGGTGAACGTCCGGGCGCCGTTCGCTGCGTCTCAGGCGGCCGTGCGTCATATGGGCCGGGGCGGCCGCATCATCAACATCGGCAGCAACGTCGCCGAACGTGCGGTCTTCCCCGGACTGGCGCTGTACTCGATGAGCAAGACGGCTCTGGCCGGGATGACGAAGGGTCTCGCCCGAGAACTCGGTCCGCGTGGAGTCACCGTCAACCTGGTGCATCCCGGCCCCACCGACACGGATGCCAACCCCGCTGACGGGCCGAACGCCGAGGCGATCGCCGGCTTCACCGCTGTGGGCCGCTATGCGGAAGCGGCCGAGATCGCGGCCACCGTCGCGCACCTGGCGAGTGCGGACGGCTCGTACATCACCGGAGCCTCGATCCATGTCGACGGCGGCTTCACGGCCTGACACGCGAACTCGTCCCTGGCGCCCGCGCCGAGCATGGCGAACCGCCGGGACTGAGGAAAACCTGAGACGCACAGCCGAAAGGGTGGCACCTACGAGGGGTGCCACCCCTTCCGTTCGCCTGATCAGGAACTCGCTTTGCCCTCTCGCGCTCCATCTTCGGTCAGTGCCACGGGGGCTTCACCGAGCCCGCGGCCCGGTGACATCCATGGTTGATGGTTCCCCTGGTGGACGTCATCATGTGGCCTCACGCGTATGGCTGCTGACGGCCCAGGGAGGACCGGTGGCTGAGCAGGTTTGGCGCAAGAGCTCACGATCCGCTAGTGGCGCGAACTGCCTTGAGATGGCACGTGCCCGTGACGGCATAAGGATTCGCGATTCGAAGATGGCGGAAGGTCCGCAACTACCCTTCACGTCAGCCAACTGGAGCCAATTCCTCCGTTACGTTAGTTCGTCCGCTTAGTTCCTCGTTCTCCTATGCCATCTTGCTGCAGGCTCCGTTGCTGGAGACGATGTCTGCTAGTCGCTACCGAGTCGGGGGTGGAGATGCCACATCGCAGGCCGTGGAAACATTGGACTCTCTGGATAGCAGCCGGAACAGGAGCCGTAGCTCTCGTCGCCTGGACCCCATTTATCCTGCGCGCAGCAGCACCCGCCGGAATGGACTGGAGCAGGTTGAGCGAGGTAAGCCAGGCTTACGGAGCAGTAGCAGTAATCTTCTCCGCTGCAGCTTTTCTCGGAGCGATGGTCTCGATCTGGCACCAGGCTAAACAGACGCGCATTATGCATGAAGAGATCCGATCATCCATGCATAAGGAGCTCATGCTCCGAGCCCTGGACGACGAGACGCTCATGCATTGCTGGGAACCGCCGCCCGAGCCCTGTACGTTTCAAGAGGCACGGCAGCACACGTTTTGTAATTTGATCTACCGGCTTTGGCTTACGGACTATTTGGTCGGTCGAATGACCCGTGCATCTACGCGACTAACGCTAGAGGCGCATTTTAGGGGCGAGGTTGCACGTCGCCACTGGCGAATTTCTGGTCAAGGGTGGAACGACTGGGCAAACGCAAGTGCGAATAGACGAGAGCAGGACTTCGTTTCACTCACTCAGCATGTATTCGAGAGAGCTACAGCTGCAGGGCCGCCAGTCGAAGCGAATTCTTACTACGTGCCGCCACGAGTCTGAGATACGCGCAGGGTATAGAGCGGAATGCAAAATTGGTTACCTGGAGGCGTTTTCTGAGTATCCTGGGGGTTTCTTCGCATGATCTCACGTGCTCGTTTTGCAGGTTTGTTCTGGTTGAGCTGGGCTTGATCCGAGCACGTTCGAAGATGGGCAGGGCGAACGAACGGCTTCGGGCGGTCACGTACGGAGATGAACGTGACGGAAACTGAGACGGTATGTGACCCCTTCCCGGTGCCGCACTCCTTCACTTGCTGGCGCAGCGGATCGGGGGTCTACGCTCGGTGCGTCAGGGTGGCACCTCCCGCTCAGCCGTACGGGACCAGTCGTTCCGGCGGAGACGGCCGCCTTGCCACACCTGGTCGGCGCTCTGTCTCCCGCTGGGTGATCGGTGCCTCTGGCGGCTCAGTAGTCAGAATCCTGCAACCGACTGGGCTCGTGGATGGTCCTGAGGGATGTGAGACCGAATCTGTCCCGCCGTCGGGGCCTGCGCCTGTGGCCTGTTGGCCCAGTCCTCTCCCTGACCTTCCTGACCGCCCTAGCCGTCGCCGGCGCAGTGTTCTTCACCGTATGGGACCTGTTGGGAGTTCATGGCCTCAAGTCCGAACCTCGCATCGATTCTGGAACTCTTTTTGACCTGGTGAAGCTATCCTTCGGAGTAGTCGGTGGGGCCGGGGCCTTGGTCGCCCTCGTCGTGGCCTATCGACGCCAGCGCGTCGACGAGGATGCGGCCCTAAGAGAATCCACCCGGCTGCACACCGAGCGTTTCACCACAGCAGTTTCTCAGCTTGGCGAGGAGTCCGCCGCAGTGCGTCTGGGCGGGGTGCATGCGCTCGCTGGTCTTGCCGATGATGCGCCGACTCGCGACTTGCGCCAGACCTGTATCGACGTTCTGTGCGCTTACCTCCGTCTGCCCTACATGGCTGAAATCGACCTTCCAGCCAACGACCCGCAATCCTGGCACGATTACCTCGCGCTGCGTGAAGTGCGACACACCATCATCCGACTCACCAGGGACCATCTGCGCCTGCCGCGCGACCACCCACGCTCCTGGCAGGGACATGACTTCGACTTTAGCAATGTCGTCTTCGACGGCGGCGACTGGACCCGTGCACAGTTTTCCGGTGGCCACGTCAGCTTCGCTGGCGCGCATTTTTCCGGTGGTGACGTCGAATTTAGCGGCGCGCAATTCTCCGGAGGTCAGGTTGACTTCGGTGATGCCCTTTTCTCGGGCGGTCGGGTTCGCTTTGTGATGGCCGAGTTCTCAGGCGGTGAGATAATTTTCGAGGAGACGCAATTTTCTGGCGGTCAGATCTCTTTCATCGGCGCGCAGTTCTCGGGTAGCGGAGTCTTCTTCATCACCACAGAATTTTCGGGTGCCGAAGTCTCCTTCAATACGGCGACTTTTGAAAGTGGCGAGGTAATATTCGTCGCTGATCTGTCCGGCGGTAAGGTAGATTTCAGTCGTGCGCACTTCGTTGGTGCCCAGGTATCTTTTGAGGGTTCTGATTTCTCTGGTTGTCTAATTGATCTGGAAGATGCTGTGGGAAACGTGCCCGAAGGTCTTCCGGTGGTGAATGGGAATTCGGTTTCGTAGAGTCTGCAGCCACGTGGGGGCGGCACCGACTCCCTGAGGTCATGAGCAACAAGGTTTCCGGGGGGCGATGGACCTCGGGCCCTCGGGGGGATCAGTGCGACACGTATCCCATTGATGGGATACGGCCGAAGGAGAGCGAGTGTCGCAGGCAGCGAGCCTGCGGGGGACCTTCCAGAAGATCGCGGACGCGTTGAAGACTCAGATCGACGAGGACAAAGAGATGGCGGCACTGCCGCCAGTCTCGGAACTCATGGACGGGTACGCCGTCTCACATGGTGTCGTGCTCAGGGCGTTCCCGGCACTTCGGTGGAGAGGTGACGCAGAACTGGGGACGCGGTGGATCGCCGGCCGCTTGAGGATCGGATCGCGGCAGGCATCACGGATGATCGTCTGGAGGCTGGGGCACCATTCCCCAGTGCGTCTGCGCTTGCCACCAGGTTCGGGGTCTCGCGTCCCGCCGTGACAAAAGGCGCTCGACAAGCAAGGTCCGATGGAGGCGACCCATCGGACCTGCGTCGTCTCATCGCACGTGCGTACCTTGCCTCCGGCCGGGCGCGCGGAAACAGATGCTGAACTGCTGCGGGATTTCGCCGTCGTCGTACCGCATCACGTGGCCGGGGTCGGTGTAGAGCCCGGACATGTCGAGGACTTCCGCCTTGATTCCGATCGCTTCCCAGACCTCGCGGACCACGGTGTCACTGATGGACTCGCCTACGTCGTGGCCACCGCCGGGCAGCGCCCACCGGCCGTTGTCAGACCGTTGGATCATCAGCACCTGTCCCGCGTCGTTCTGCACGAACGCAACGACGGACGACACCACGGGAACTGAGACGGGCGACCGCAAGGGCGACACCCCGCCGGGGTGCCGCCCTTGCGTTCTGCCTGGTCAGGCGCTGGAGGCCGTGGCGGGATTCGAACCCACGTAACTCGCTTTGCAGGCGAGCCCCTGAACCACTCGGGCACACGGCCGTACGGGTACTGCTGTCGCGGGTACTGCTGTTCCTCTCTGCCGTGGCGGGGTTCGAACCCGCGTGGCTCCCCGCGAGCGGAGCTCGCTGTCGGGTGCGGTGCCGGCGAGCCCCTGAACCACTCGGGCACACGGCCGATCCGCAGTTCGTTCCGGCTTTCGCCCTTCTGGACTGCGTGTCATGACCGTAGGGGGCCGGGGGAGGTGGGCTCAAGGAGTGGGGCCGGGCTGCAACAGGGTTGCCATGTGCCGTTCATGAAGCGGGGGATGAGGCGGAGGGAGTAGGACCAAGGGACCAGGTGCGGGACGGTCTCACGACAGGGGTCATCTGCTGTTGTGGGCCTTACTCTGGCGAGCATGGCCGTCCTCGAACCTCGCGACACCGATGTCGCCGACGCATCCCTTGCCGCCGCCGAGCCGTCCGGCGGTGAGACCGTGCTGGGGCGGTCGTATCGGGCGCTCAGTGTCGGGGTCGTCTCCGTCGTGTTGCTGATCGCGTTCGAGGCGACCGCCGTGGGGACCGCGATGCCGGTGGCGGCGCGGGAGTTGGACGGGGTCGGGCTCTACGCGTTCGCGTTCTCCGGGTACTTCACCACCAGCCTGTTCGGGATGGTGCTGGCCGGGCAGTGGTCCGACCGGCGCGGGCCGCTGGGCGCGCTGACCTCGGGGATCGCCGCCTTCGCCGCCGGGCTCATGGTGTCCGGCACCGCCGGGGTCATGTGGCTGTTCATCCTCGGGCGGGCCGTGCAGGGGTTCGGCGGCGGGCTGGTCATCGTCGCCCTGTACGTCGTCGTCGGCCGGGCCTACCCCGAGCGGCTGCGGCCGGCGATCATGGCGGCGTTCGCGGCGAGCTGGGTCGTGCCGTCGATCGTCGGACCGCTCGCCTCGGGTGCGGTGACCGAGCACCTCGGGTGGCGGTGGGTGTTCGTCGGCATCCCCCTCCTCGTCGTGTTCCCGCTGGCGCTCGCCCTGCCGCAGATACGGCGACGGGCCGCCGGGCCGGTCGACGGGGCCGGGGGCGCCTCCTTCGACCGCCGCCGCATCCGGCTCGCCCTCGGCATCTCCCTGGGCGCCGGACTGCTCCAGTACGCGGCGCAGGATCTGCGTCCCCTATCCGCGCTGCCCGCCCTCGCGGGCGTCGCGCTGCTCGTGCCGGCCGTCCTCGGGCTGCTGCCGCGCGGCACCTACCGGGCGGCCCGCGGCCTGCCGTCCGTCGTGCTGCTGCGCGGGGTCGCCGCGGGGTCGTTCATCGCCGCCGAGTCGTTCGTGCCGCTGATGCTCGTCACCCAACGGGGTCTGAGCCCCACCCTCGCCGGGTTCTCGCTCGCCGCCGGCGGCGGCACCTGGGCGCTGGGATCCTGGGTGCAGTCTCGGCCGCGGGTGGAGCCGTACCGGGAGCGGCTGATGACCCTGGGGATGGTGCTGGTGGCGGCCGCGATAGCCGCCGCGCCGAGCGTGCTGATCGACGGCGTGCCGGCCTGGTCCGTCGCGGTCGCCTGGGCCTTCGGCTGCTTCGGGATGGGGCTGGTGATCTCCTCCAGCAGTGTGCTGCTGCTCCAGCTGTCCGCCCCGGAGGAGGCCGGCACCAACTCCGCCGCGCTCCAGATCTCGGACGGGCTGTCCAACGTGGTGCTGCTGTCGGCGGGCGGGGCCGCCTTCGCGGCGCTCGGCGGCGGGACCGTCACGCATGCGGCCACCGAGGCCTCCGGCTCGCACCCGGCCGCGTTCGCCGCGGTGTTCCTGCCGATGGCGGGGGTGGCGCTGGTGGGGGCGTGGGTGACCACGCGGCTGCGGGTCCCCTGAGCGGTGCGCGGGTCCACCCGGGTCGGCCGTGCTCCGGCCCTCGGCCGCCGTGTTCAAGCGTCCGTTCGTTCACCGGAACAAGCGCCCACGAGACGTCGTCCGTGGCGTTCCCGGCGCCCGACGACGCGCAGTCGCGTCCCGACATCGGCCTCGCCGAACGAGCGTGTGAGGTGTGTCCCACCCGCGCCCGCCCCGGCGCAGTCCGCGCGTCGGCGGCGCGGGGCCGCCGGTAGGGTGGGCCGGTCGTCGGACGCTGCCCCACGCCGAGGCAGCGGACACACGGACACAGCCGACGCACAGACACAGCCGAACGCACAGACACAGCCGACGCAGCGAAGCAGCCGAGCCGCCCGACCCCCGAACCGGAGACCGTGACTACTACCGCCGCCTCCACCTCGCACCACCTCTCTCCCGCCTTCCCCGGCCGCGCCCCCTGGGGCACCGCCAGCAAGCTGCGCGCCTGGCAGCAGGGGGCGATGGACAAGTACATCCAGGAGCAGCCCCGCGACTTCCTCGCCGTCGCCACCCCCGGCGCCGGAAAGACGACCTTCGCGCTCACCCTCGCCTCCTGGCTGCTGCACCACCACGTCGTGCAGCAGGTGACCGTGGTCGCGCCGACCGAGCACCTGAAGAAGCAGTGGGCGGAGGCGGCCGCGCGGATAGGCATCCGGCTGGACCCCGAGTACAGCGCCGGCCCGCTCAGCAAGGACTACCACGGCGTCGCCGTCACCTACGCGGGCGTCGGCGTACGGCCGATGCTGCACCGCAACCGCAGTGAGCAGCGCAAGACGCTCGTCATCCTCGACGAGATCCACCACGCCGGCGACTCCAAGTCCTGGGGCGAGGCCTGCCTGGAGGCGTTCGAGCCGGCCACCCGCCGTCTCGCGCTCACCGGCACGCCGTTCCGCTCCGACACCAACCCCATCCCCTTCGTCACGTACGAGGAGGGCAACGACGGCATCCGCCGCTCGGCCGCCGACTACACCTACGGCTACGGCAACGCGCTCGCCGACCACGTCGTCCGGCCCGTGATCTTCATGTCGTACAGCGGCAACATGCGCTGGCGCACCAAGGCCGGCGACGAGATCGCCGCCCGGCTCGGCGAGCCGATGACCAAGGACGCCGTCAGCCAGGCGTGGCGTACGGCGCTGGACCCGCGCGGCGAGTGGATGCCGAGCGTGCTGCGCGCCGCCGACCAGCGGCTCACCGAGGTCCGCAAGGCCATCCCGGACGCCGGCGCCCTCGTCATCGCCTCCGACCAGGACTCGGCGCGCGCCTACGCCAAGCTGATCCGCGAGATCACCGGGCACAAGGCGACCCTCGTCCTGTCCGACGACGCGGGCGCGTCCAACCGGATCGACGAGTTCAGCGGCAGCGACGACCGGTGGATGGTCGCCGTGCGCATGGTGTCCGAAGGCGTCGACGTGCCGCGCCTCGCCGTCGGCGTGTACGCGACGACGATCTCGACGCCGCTGTTCTTCGCCCAGGCCGTGGGCCGTTTCGTGCGGTCCCGGCGGCGCGGCGAGACCGCCTCGGTGTTCCTGCCCACCGTGCCCGACCTGCTCGGCTTCGCCAACGAGATGGAGCGCGAGCGCGACCACGTCCTCGACAAGCCCAAGAAGGGCGGCGAGGACGAGGACCCCTACGCCGAGTCCGAGAAGGAGATGGACGAGGCGAACCGGGAGCAGGACGAGGACACCGGCGAGCAGGAGCAGTTCTCCTTCGAGGCGCTGGAGTCCGAGGCCGTCTTCGACCGGGTCATGTACAACGGGGCCGAGTTCGGCATGCAGGCCCACCCCGGCAGCGAGGAGGAGCAGGACTACCTCGGCATCCCGGGACTGCTGGAGCCCGAGCAGGTGCAGTTGCTGCTCCAGAAGCGCCAGGCCAAGCAGATCGCGCACAGCAAGAAGAAGCCGGACGACGAGGCCGACCTGCTGGAGCTGCCGGCCGAGCGGCGGCCGGTGGTCTCGCACAAGGAGATGATGGAGCTGCGCCGGCAGCTCAACAACCTGGTCGGCGCCTACGTCCACCAGAGCGGCAAGCCGCACGGGGTGATCCACACCGAGCTGCGGCGGGTGTGCGGGGGGCCGGCGAGCGCGGAGGCGACGGCGGGGCAGCTGCGGCAGCGGATCGCCAAGGTGCAGGAGTGGGCGACGCGGATGAAGTGACGCCGTGTCACGGGCGGGGCGTCTTTTCAGGACAAAGCACGGGAGATCCATACCGGCCATTGACCGGATTCTGGACAAAGTCTTCCGCTCAGCGAACCTGCTTCGCTAATGTCCCGCTACGCACACGCCCCGTGGCAGCGCCGCCGCGGAGCGCAGCCGTGAAGCGACTGGGCCCGGACACGCCGGGCCCATCTGTCGATCGGCGGCCTCTGTAGCGCGTCGCTGACGGGACTCCGTGACGCATCCGCCGCGACGGGGGTCGCCGACCTCACCACTTAAGGAGTGGGCGTCGTGACCGCGGAGACCTCCCAGACCCTCGACAGAGGGCTGAAAGTCCTGAAGCTGCTGGCCGACACCGACCATGGGCTCACCGTCACCGAGCTGTCCAACAAGCTGGGTGTGAACCGGACTGTCGTGTACCGGTTGCTGGCCACCCTGGAGCAGCACGCGCTCGTACGACGTGATCTGGGTGGACGGGCCCGAGTGGGGCTCGGGGTGCTGCGGCTCGGCCGGCAGGTGCATCCGCTGGTACGGGAGGCGGCGCTGCCGGCGCTGCGGGCGCTGGCCGAGGACATCGGCGCGACGGCGCATCTCACGCTCGTCGACGGCGCGGAGGCGCTGGCCGTCGCGGTGGTCGAGCCGACGTGGACGGACTACCACGTGGCGTACCGGGCCGGGTTCCGGCATCCGCTGGACCGCGGGGCGGCCGGGAAGGCGATTCTCGCCGCGCGGCAGCGGGCGGGGGGCGGGGCGGGCCCCGGGTACACCCTGACACACGGGGAGCTGGAGGCGGGGGCCAGCGGGGCCGCCGCTCCGCTGCTGGGGGTCACGGGGGTCGAGGGGAGTGTGGGGGTGGTGATGCTGACGGATGCGGTGCCGGAGCGGGTGGGGCAGCGGGTGATGGACGCGGCGCGTGAGGTGGCGGAGGCGTTGCGCTAGCGCGCGGCGGTGTCCGACGAGGGTGCGGTGAGCGTCGCGTGAACGTGACCCGCGGCGACCTGGGGCGGACGTCGACCATGCCGTAGCCGGGCGTGGTGGGGCGGGACGTTAGATTGGGGCTGTGTTGTCTCGGGTTTCGCGGGTTCAGGTTCTCGTCGGCTGTGCTGTGCCCCTCGTCGGGCTGATCGCGGCCGCCATGTTCGCGCCGTTGCCGTTCTCGGTGGCGCAGCCGGGGATGACGGCGAACGTGCTGGGCGAGAACAAGGGCACTCCGGTGATCACGATCTCGGGGGCGGCCACGCGGCGGACCACCGGGCAGCTGCGGATGACCACCATCGAGGCGACCAGCCCGGACACCCACGTCTCCCTCGGTGACGTCATCGACGGCTGGCTCCGCACCGACCAGGCGGTGATGCCGCGCGACGCCGTCTACCCCAGCGGGGAGAGCACCAAGGAGATCGAGCGGCACAACACCGAGCAGATGAAGGCGTCCCAGGACGCCGCGACCGAGGCCGCGCTGACCTATCTGCACCGAGCCGACGACGACGTCACCGTCACGCTGACGCTCGCCGACGTCGGCGGCCCGAGCGCCGGTCTGCTGTTCTCCCTGGGGATCGTCGACAAGCTGAACGGCGACGGCAGCGGCGGCGACCTCACCGGGGGCCGCACCGTCGCCGGCACCGGCACCATCGACGCCGAGGGACGTGTCGGCGCGGTCGGCGGGGTCGCGCTGAAGACGCAGGCCGCCCGCCGGGACGGCGCCACCGTCTTCCTCGTTCCGCGGGAGGAGTGCTCCCAGGCCAGGAGCGAACTGCCCGAGGGCCTGCGCCTGATCCCGGTGACGACGCTCAAGGGCGCCGTCGACTCCCTCGTCTCCCTGGAGAAGGGCAAGGGGCAGGTGCCCTCCTGCTGACCGGGCGGGCCCTACGGTTCCCGGTCCCGGGCCGCCTGCTCCACGAGCGGGATGATCCGCAGCGGAACCGCGTTCTCCATCACGATCGCGGTGGAGGCCCGGACGATCCCGTCGAAGCCGACGACCCGGTCGATGACCCGCTGGAGATCGGCGTTGGAGCGGGCCACCAGCCGGCACAGCATGTCCCCGCTGCCGGTGGTGGTGTGCAGCTCCAGCACCTCCGGGACACCCGCCAAGTGCGCCCGGACGTCGGTGCCTTGACCCTGCCGGATCTGGAGCGTGGCGAACGCGGTGACCGGGTAGCCGAGGGCCGCGGGGTCCACCTCGGGCCCGAACCCGCGGATGACCCCGTTCGACTGGAGCCGGTCCAGCCGGGCCTGCACGGTGCCCCGGGCGACCCCCAGCCGACGGGACATCTCCAGCACGCCGATCCTCGGTTCGCGCGCCAGGAGCCCGATGATCCGGCCGTCCAGACGATCGATCGCCATGCCCGCCTCCGAGATGGTCATCCTGTACAGAAAGCCCGCCGAAGCCGGTGAGTCGCTGTACACATTGCCCGGCCGACAGGGGAAGTGTTGCGCACCTTGCCCGGCGGGGCCACGCTTCGGCTATGACGCAGACCACATCTCACACTCCCGACACCGCCCGGCAGGCCGACCCCTTCCCGGTGAAGGGAATGGACGCGGTCGTCTTCGCCGTGGGCAACGCCAAGCAGGCGGCGCACTACTACTCCACCGCCTTCGGCATGAAGCTGGTCGCGTACTCCGGACCGGAGAACGGCAGCCGCGAGACCGCGAGTTACGTCCTGGAGAACGGCTCCGCCCGTTTCGTCCTGACCTCGGTGATCAAGCCCGCCACCGAGTGGGGCCACTTCCTCGCCCGGCACGTGGCCGAGCACGGCGACGGCGTCGTCGACCTCGCCATCGAGGTCCCCGACGCGCGCGCCGCCTACGCGTACGCCCTCGAGCACGGCGCCCGCTCGGTCGCCGAGCCGTACGAGCTCAAGGACGAGCACGGCACCGTGGTGCTGGCCGCGATCGCCACCTACGGCGAGACCCGGCACACGCTCGTCGACCGCTCCGGCTACGACGGCCCCTACCTGCCCGGCTTCACCGCCGCCGCCCCGATCGTCGAGCCGCCCGCCCAGCGGACCTTCCAGGCCGTCGACCACTGCGTCGGCAACGTCGAACTCGGCCGGATGAACGAGTGGGTGTCGTTCTACAACGACGTCATGGGCTTCACGAACATGAAGGAGTTCGTGGGCGACGACATCGCCACCGAGTACAGCGCCCTGATGTCGAAGGTCGTCGCGGACGGCACCCTCAAGGTCAAGTTCCCGATCAACGAGCCCGCCGTCGCCAAGAAGAAGTCCCAGATCGACGAGTACCTGGAGTTCTACGGTGGCGCCGGCGTCCAGCACATCGCGCTGAACACCAACGACATCGTCGCCACCGTCCGGACCATGCGCGCGGCCGGCGTCCAGTTCCTGGACACCCCCGACTCCTACTACGACACCCTCGGCGAGTGGGTCGGCGACACCCGCGTCCCCGTGGACACCCTGCGCGAGCTGAAGATCCTCGCCGACCGCGACGAGGACGGCTACCTGCTGCAGATCTTCACCAAGCCGGTCCAGGACCGGCCGACCGTGTTCTTCGAACTCATCGAACGCCACGGCTCCATGGGCTTCGGCAAGGGCAACTTCAAGGCCCTGTTCGAGGCGATCGAGCGGGAGCAGGCGAAGCGGGGCAACCTGTGAGGCCCTGACAGGGCCCACCCTCAGCCGCGTGGGGGACGGAAGTCCGGTACGTCCTCCATCGACGGCTCGCCCAGGGCGGTGAGGGCCGCGCGGGCCGTGGGGGCGTGCAGCGGGGAGAAGTAGGGGTTGATCCGCAGGGCCTCCGTCAGATGACGGCGGGCGGCGCCATGGCGTCCGAGAGAACGCTCGATCATGGCCAGGTGGTAGGTGTACGGCGCGCTGCGCATCGCACCGCCGTGCACCCTGTCGGTCGCCGTCATGGCGTACCGCAGGGCCTCACGGTCGTCGCCGGCGCGATGCAGCGCCCAGCCCAGCGCGTCGGCCACCGCGATCCCCGGCTGTCGGCGCCACTCGGCGCGCAGCCGGGCCACCGCCGCCGCCGGGTCCCCGTGGTCCGCCTCGTACTGGCCCAGCACCAGCTGATGGTCGACGCCACCCGCCTCGTCCCGCGACACACGCGCGCGCAGCAGGTCGTACTGCACCCGGGCCGCCTGGGAGAGCCCCAGCGACTCGTACAACTCGCCCAGCTCCAGCGCGTACTGCGGCAGCGGCTGCTTGGCGAGGGCCACCCGGTAGGCGCTCAGCGCCTCCGACGCCCGGCCCAGCGCGGCCAGCGCCCGGCCCTGCCCGGCCTGCGCGGCCCGCTGGTCGGGGTCGAGCCGCACGGCCTCCTGGAACTGCCGCAGCGCCGCCTCGCGGTCACCGCGCTCCCAGGACAGCTGCCCCGCCCGCTCCAGCCAGGCCGCCTGCTCGGCGGGCGAGGCCGCCCCCGCCACCGCGTCGGACAGCGCGGCCGCCGCGTCCTCACGCCAGCCGCGGTCCCGGTAGACGCCCGCCGCCCACGCTTTCACCGCCGGCCCGGAGTGCAGTTTCTTCAGCTGATCCAGCGTCGCCTGTGCCTTCTTGTACTCGCCCAGGCCGGTGTAGGCGTCGATGAGCTGCGGGTACGCCGTCCACTGCTTCGGCGCGGCCTTGCGCGCGGCCTCGCCCTGCTCGAGGGCGGCGCGGAAGTCGCGGCGTGCGTTGGCGAGGGCGGCCAGGCCGACGAGGGCCTCGGCGTTGCCGCGGGGGCGCGCCTTCAGCGAGGCGCGCAGGGCCCGGTCGGCCTTGGGGTAGAGCACGGCGGCGTCGGCGGTGCGGCGGCCCTGCTCCACGTAGGCCGCGCCGAGGACCGCCCAGCCGCGGGCGTCGTGCGGACGGCTCCGTAGGCGGGCCTCGTGCTCGGCGATCAGCTCGGCCAGCTCGGGCAGCGCCGCGGCGACCCCGCCGCGCACGGCCGCCTGCGCCCGCGCGCCCGGCGCCGGCACGACCGCCGGCCCCCGGGGAGCCTCCCCTTGCGACCACATCATCGCCCCGCCCACCCCGGCGCCTCCCACGACCGCGCCCAGGGCCAGCCCCCAGGCCAGCCGCCGCCGCCACCCGCGCGCGTGCCGCCCACGCGCGTCGGCCCCCTCGCCCCCCGCCCCACCGGCCCCCGAGCGCTCGTCCCCCGCCCCCGCCGTCGTCGGTCCCGTCGTCCTCGGTGTCGTCGTCTCCCTGGCGCGTTCGTCCATGGCGCTCACTGTGCGTCAGGGCCAGGGCGCGGCCGGAGCATCCGCCGGGTGCCGCAGCCGGGGTTCACACCGATGGCCCCGGGTGCGACTCTGTGATCATGAGCCGTATCGAAGCTCCCCGTGACGAAGCGACCGGCAACCTCCTCGACCGGCTTCTCGAGGGCCTGCCCGCGGAGGCGGTCCACACCGACCCGGACGTCATGGCCTCGTACGCCCACGACATGGCGAGCTTCTGCCCGGCCGGCGCCCCGGCCGTCGTCGTGCAGCCGCGCACCGTCGAGCAGGTCCAGCACGTCCTGCGCACCGCCACCGAGCTGCGCGTCCCCGTCGTCCCGCAGGGCGCCCGCACCGGGCTGTCCGGCGCGGCCAACGCCTGTGACGGCTGCGTCGTGCTCTCCCTCGTCAAGATGGACCGCATCCTGGAGATCGACCCCGTCGACCGGATCGCCGTCGTCGAGCCGGGCGTCGTCAACGCCGTGCTCTCCCGCGCCGTCGGCGAGCACGGCCTGTACTACCCGCCCGACCCCTCCAGCTGGGAGACCTGCACGATCGGCGGCAACATCGGCACCGCCTCCGGCGGCCTGTGCTGTGTGAAGTACGGCGTGACCGCCGAGTACGTCATCGGCCTCGACGTCGTCCTCGCCGACGGCCGGCTGATGACCACCGGCCGGCGCACCGCCAAGGGCGTCGCCGGCTACGACCTCACCCGCCTCTTCGTCGGCTCCGAGGGCTCGCTCGGCGTCGTCGTCCGCGCCGTCCTCGCGCTGAAGCCGCGGCCGCCCCGGCAGCTCGTCCTCGCCGCCGAGTTCCCGTCGGGGGCCGCCGCCTGCGACGCCGTCTGCCGGATCATGGCCGGCGGCCACCTCCCCTCCCTCCTCGAACTGATGGACCGTACGACCGTCCAGGCCGTCAACGAGCTCACCCGCATGGGCCTCCCGCAGACAACCGAGGCTCTCCTGCTCGCCGCGTTCGACACCCCCGACCCGGCCGCCGACCTCGCCGCCCTCGGAGCGCTGTGCGAGGCCGCGGGCGCCACCTCCGTCGTCCCGGCCGAGGACGCCGCCGAGTCCGAACTGCTCCTCAAGGCGCGCCGCTCCGCCCTCGTCGCCCTGGAGGCCGTCAAGGGCACGACGATGATCGACGACGTGTGCGTGCCCCGCTCCCGGCTCGGCGAGATGATCGACGGCGTCGAGCGCATCGCCGAGAAGTACGCGCTCACCATCGGCGTCGTCGCCCACGCGGGGGACGGCAACACCCATCCGACGGTCTGCTTCGACGCCCAGGACCCCGACGAGTGCCGCCGCGCCCGCGAGTCCTTCGACGAGATCATGGCCCTGGGGCTGGAACTGGGCGGCACGATCACCGGCGAGCACGGGGTGGGCGTGCTGAAGAAGGAGTGGCTGGCGCGCGAGATCGGCCCCGTGGGCATGGAGATGCAGCGGGCCGTCAAACAGGTCTTCGACCCGCTGGGCATCCTCAACCCCGGCAAGCTGTTCTGACGTACGCCTGTACGGGGTCCGGCGGCGGGTTCCCGCCCGTCGCTTCAGGCCCCGTCGCGCGGCTCGTCCGACGACGGCCCGGCCCCGGAGCCCGGCCCGGGCTCGCTCAGCCACTGGTCGCACAGCCACAGGTCGTCCCATGCCGGGGCGAACAGCTCGGTCAGGGCGTCGTCGAGGCCGAGCCGGGCCGCCTCGGTCCCCGGCGGCACCGCCCGCAGCGTCCGCTCCAGCCAGGCCGTCACCTGCTCGGCGGGCGCCTCCAGCAGGGCGTCCCCTGCGGGCGAGCTCAACGCCATCATCACGACGCCGCGCCCGTCCGCCTTCGTCGGCCACACCCGTACGTCCGCCTGCCCGCACGGCCGGAACACGCCCTCGACCATGAGTTCGCGGGCGAACGTCCAGTGCACGGGGCGCTCGGAGTGGATGTGGAAGGTCAGGTGCACGGCGAAGGGATCGTCGCTGCGGTAGCCGAGCCGGGCCGGCACCGGGACGCTGAGCTCCGGTGACAGCACGAGGCCGAGCTCCAGCTCGCGTTCCACCACGGTGGGTCGCATGTCGTTCTCCTCTCGGTACGCATCCGTACGGAAGGGAGAGCGGCTCACGACGGCGGCATTACGCCGGATCGGAGAAGTTCTTTCGCCGACGGTCCGAACGTGTGAAGCGTGTGCACGGGGTTGCCCGTATAGGGGTGGGTCCGGCGGGACTGGCGGTGGGGCTTGCGCTCGTCTGATAGATGTGGAGGCCCCCATCACACCCCCGAGCAGATACGGGACGACGGACATGAGCGCCCCCTCCCCGGCACCCGGCGACGACAGGCCCCGCGAGGGGTACTACCCGGACCCGTCCATCCCTGGCTACGTCCGGTACTGGAACGGCTCCTCCTGGGTGCCGGGCACCAGCCGGCCGGCGCCTTCCGGCGGTGAACCGCTCATGCCCCCGTCCCCGTCCGGGCCCGCGTCCCCGCCGGCTCCCGGCCCGTCCGGCGCGCCCGCCGCGTCGGTCTCCTCGGCCGCCTCGGTCGAGGAGACCGGGCCGCACTTCTTCGACGAGGACCCGCTGCCGGCGGACCAGCAGTACGGTGGCCGGTCCGAGCCCTCGTCCGCGTGGGGCGCCGACCGCTCCCACCAGTCGGGCTTCGGCGGGGAGCAGGACCGCAGGGTGTCCTGGGGCTCCCCGCAGGGGCCCGATCCGCGGGTGGGGGCGGCCGAGCCCGGAGAGGCGCCCGGCCCCGACTCCGCCTCCGGTGACGTCGCCTCCGACGGCACGTTCGTCTTCCGCCGCCCGGCTGCCGGGCCGCCCCCCGGGACCGCCCCGTCCGACGCAGGCGGCCCCGGCGGCGACCCCGGCACCATGACGTTCCGTGCGCCGTCCCCGCGCACGTCCGACGCGTCCGGGGCACCCGGCGCGCAACCGGGGAGCACGGCCTCGCCGGCCGCGGCCGGACCCCCTGTCCTCGGTCTCCAGGGCCCCGTCGGCGCGGCCGGATCCGGTGGGCCCGCGGGCGCCGGGAGCGTGTCAGGGGTCCCCGCTCCGGCCTCCGCCGGGCAGCCCGCCTCCGCCGGAAGTCCCGGAGTCGACGCGGCCCAGGCGGCCCCCGCGGCCCAGCAGATCCCCGCCCCACCGGGACCGGCCCAGGCGATCCCCGGCCGGCCGGCGCCCGCCCAGCCGGCCGGGCCCGCGGCGCCCACCACTCCTGCCGCCCCCGCCGCCCCCGCGCCCCAGGCCGCAGCACTCCAGACGTCTCAGCCCGCGCCGGCTCCCGCCCCGCCCGCTCCCGTCCCCCAGGCGGCCCCGGCCGTCCCCGCCCAACCCGGCCCGCAGCCAAGTCAGCCCCAGCCCGCCGCCGTGGCCCCCGCGGCCCCCGTCAGTGCCGGTCCCGGCGGTGGCCAGCACTCCTGGGCGCAGCAGGTGCACCAGCTGGCGGGCGGCGGGGACGACCAGCCCGTCGCGCCCTGGAAGCCGCCGGTCGACGACGTGTTCCAGGCGGCCGCCCGGCGCCAGGCGTCCGCGCGCCCCGCCGGGCTCGGCAAGCGGCTGGTCGCCCGGTTCGTCGACACACTCGTCGTGGGCGGTGTCACCGCGGCGGCCGCCGTCCCGCTGGTCACGAGGGCCGTCGAGCACGTCAACGACAAGATCGACGCGGCGAAGCTCTCCGGCGAGACCGTCACCGTCTGGCTCCTGGACGGCACCACGTCGGTGTACCTCGGCATCGTCCTGGCCGTGCTGCTGGTCTTCGGCGTCCTGTACGAGGCGCTGCCGACCGCCAAGTGGGGCCGCACCCTGGGCAAGAAACTGCTCGGTCTCGAAGTGCGGGACATCGAGGGCGGTGAGCCGCCGACCTTCGGGGCGGCCCTGCGCCGCTGGCTCGTCTACAGCGTGCCCGGTCTGCTCGCCGTCGGCGTCCTGGGCGTCCTGTGGTGCGTGTTCGACCGCCCGTGGCGCCAGTGCTGGCACGACAAGGCGGCACACACCTTCGTGGCGGGCTGACGACCCCTTAGGGCCTGTCTGACAAATCCCCGCCTGCTCTGCGGCGTCTGGCACGCACGCTCGCCGCGTTGCCGAACCGCCCACGTGACTCCGCCACGCGGGCGCTCCGGCGCCTTGCGGTCGCACGCACCAGACGCCGCAGAGCCCGCCCTTCGGGCGGACGACGGGGATTTGTCAGACAGGTCCTGGCTAGGTCCCTACGCCGCTCGGGGAATGCCGTACTCCGGACGGCCGCTCGCCGGATGCGAAGTCTTGGGGTTCGCGGTCGACTCGGGCCATGACGACCGAACCGCCCCCCGGTTCCGGCGGCGAGCCGCCGGAGGACGACCCGTTCAGGAAGCAGCCCCCGCAGCAGCCCCCGTACGGTCAGGGGCAGGGCGGCGGGCAGGACGCGCAGGGCGGCCAGGGCGGCCAGCCCCCGCCCCCCGGAGGCCGGCAGCCTCCGCCGTACGGCGCGGGTGACCCGGGCGGCCCCTACGGGGGCGGCCCCGGCGGCCCCTACGGCGGCGGTCCTCACGGTGGCGGTCCCTACGGGGGAGGCCCGGGCGACCCCTACGGCGGCTACCCCGCCGACCCCCTCGCCGGCATGCCGCCGCTCGCCGACAGCGGCAAGCGCACCCTCGCCCGGATCATCGACATGATCCTCGTGGCCATCGTCGTCTGGCTGCTGACCTGGGGCTTCGGTGTCAACGAGTACGACGTGGACAGCTCCCGCGTCGAGGTCGGCAAGTCGCTCGCACAGTCCCTGGTGGCCGCAGTCCTCTACATCGCCTACGACACCTTCATGATCGCCAGGTCCGGGCAGACCCTCGGCAAGAAGTGGCTGGGGATGCGCGTGGCCAACCTCGACAACGGCTCCACGCCCTCCATGCAGACCTCGCTGATCCGCGCGCTGGTGCTGTGGCTGCCGTTCGCGTTCTGCTGCGCCTGTCTGTGGACGGCGATCTGCGGCGGCTGGAGCTACTTCGACAAGCCGTACAAGCAGGGTCTGCACGACAAGGCCGCCAAGACGGTGGAGGTCAACGTCACCTGACGAGAGACCACCTGACGGATCGTCGGGGGAAACCGGTGCGGTGACGAGCGCCTGGGCGCTCAGCGCGCCGACGGCTCCCGGACGGCCTCGTGCGCCGCGGCGGCGACCGACGCGACCGCCGGCTCCTCCGTGGCGGAGCGTGCCACGATCACCGGGGTGCGCCGGGGCGCCGGCACCGTCATCGCGACGAGCACGCCGAGCGCGACCGCGGCGACGGCGATGACCGCGACGGCCGGGCCCGAACTCGTCTGCGACAGCAGCAACATGGCGAGCGTCGAGAGGACGACGGTGCAGGAACCGTACGTGAGCTGTGCGACAGTCGGACGAGGCATGGCAATCGTGTCCTCGGAAGGCGGGGGCGATCTCGACTCTATTCGCCTGCATGCCCGAGCGGAACGAGCGGTAAGCGTGAGCTGACCCACGGTGCCGGTGCACAGGGGGCGCACGGAGTCATGACGTCCGACCTGCGGACGGGTCCACGCGCCCGTCGAGTGACCGCCACCTGTCCGCAATGCGAACCCGGCCTCCTAATAATGCAGTTGACCTGTCCAAGTCAAGGTCTGTCTTTTCTGGTGAACCAGTAGTCAAATGACGTCACTTGACTACACGCGTATAACCGCGCGCGGACTTCCCTTGACATGGAACCCTCTTCCGCGCTGCTGGACGCGTGAGTGGGAGGAATCAAGTGACTAGCAGATCCTGGACGTTCCGGACGGCCGCCACGGTCGTCGCCCTCGCGGCGGCCTCGGCGACGTTCTCGACGTTCGCCGTGGCCCAGGCCGCCGACGGCGCGCCGGCGAAGGCACCGGCGGCGGACCGCAAGGACCCGCAGCCGGCCAAGGCTCACGAGCACGACTTCGACGGGCCGCTGAGCGCGAGGCAGGAGGCCCAGCGCAAGGAGGCGCTGGAGCAGGTCATATCCGGCGAGGCCGCGGTCAAGGACCGCGACGGCTCGAAGGTCGTGCAGCTGGCGAGCCGCAAGGGCGACCCCAAGTACGTCGAGCTGGGCCGCGAGAAGACCGACAAGATCTTCACGATCCTCGTCGAGTTCGGCGACCAGGTCGACAGCCGCTACGGCGGCACCCCCGGCCCGCTGCACAACAAGATAGCGAAGCCGGACCCGGCCAAGAACAACAGCACGGCCTGGCAGGCGGACTACGACCGCAAGCACTTCCAGGACCTGTACTTCGGCACCGGCCCGGGCACCGAGTCGCTGAAGAAGTACTACGAGAAGCAGTCCTCGGGCCGCTACTCGGTCGACGGCGAGGTCACCGACTGGGTCAAGGTTCCCTACAACGAGGCCCGTTACGGCTCCAACGCCGCCACCACCGGCGCCTGGTACGCGGTGCAGGACGGCGTCAACGCCTGGGTCGCCCAGCGTGAGGCCGCCGGCGACACCGCCGCCGAGATCAAGGCCGAGCTCGCCGAGTACGACCAGTGGGACCGCTACGACTTCGACGGCGACGGCGACTTCAACGAGTCCGACGGCTACATCGACCACTTCCAGATCGTGCACGCCGGCGAGGACGAGTCCGCGGGCGGCGGCGCCCAGGGCGAGGACGCCATCTGGGCCCACCGCTGGTACGCCTTCGGCACCGACGCCGGCTCCAGCGGCCCCGACACCAACAAGCTCGGCGGCACCGAGATCGGCGACACCGGCGTCTGGGTCGGCGACTACACCATCCAGCCGGAGAACGGCGGACTGGGCGTCTTCGCCCACGAGTACGGCCACGACCTCGGCCTGCCCGACGAGTACGACACCTCCGGCTCCGGTGAGAACTCCACCGGCTTCTGGACGCTGATGTCCTCCGGTTCCTGGCTCGGCACCGGCAAGAACTCCATCGGCGACCTGCCCGGCGACATGAACGCCTGGGACAAGCTCCAGCTCGGCTGGCTGGACTACGAGGTCGCCAAGGCCGGCGTCAAGTCCCGTCACAAGCTGGGCGTCGCGGAGTACAACACCAAGAACGCCCAGGCCCTGATCGTCGAACTGCCGAACAAGACGGTCACCACTCCCGTGGTCGCCCCCGCCCAGGGCACCCGCCAGTGGTGGAGCGGCAGCGGCAACGACCTGCGCAACACCCTGACCCGCTCGGTCGACCTCACCGGCAAGTCCTCCGCCTCCCTGTCCCTGGACGCCTGGTGGGACACCGAGAAGGACTACGACTTCGCCTACGTCGAGGTCTCCACCGACGGCGCCAACTGGACGCCCGTCGACGGCAAGCTGGCCGACGGCACCGCCATCCCGCGTGACGGCAGCGGCAAGCCCGCCCTCACCGGCACGGTCGACGCCTACCAGAAGCTGACGTTCCCGCTGGACGCCTACGCCGGCAAGAAGATCGGCCTGCGCTTCCGCTACGCCACCGACGGCGGCGTGGCCCAGAAGGGCTTCACGGCCGACCAGATCACGGTGACCGCCGACGGCGCGACGCTGTTCTCCGACAACGCCGAGGCCGCCGACGCCGCCTGGACCGCGAACGGCTTCAGCCGCATCGGCTCGGCCATCACGGACGACTACGCGCAGTACTACATCGCGGAGAACCGCCAGTACGTCTCGTACGACACGACCCTCAAGGTCGGCCCGTACAACTACGGCTTCTCCAAGACCCGTCCGGAGTGGGTCGAGCACTACGCGTACCAGAACGGTCTGCTGATCTGGAAGTGGGACACCTCCCAGGCCGACGACAACACCAGCCAGCACCCGGGTGCGGGCCTGATCCTCCCGATCGACTCCCACCCGACCCCGCTGAAGTGGACCGACGGCACCCTGATGCGCAACCGCGTCCAGTCCTTCGACGCCACCTTCAGCACCTTCCCGACCGACGCGATCACGCTGCACAACGCCGACGTCGCCACGAAGATCCCGTCCCGCCCGGGCGTCCCGGTCTTCGACGACGGCAAGTCCAGCTACTACGACGCGTCGAACCCGCAGGCCGGCGTCAAGGTCACTGACACCAACACCTCGATCCGGATCGTCAGCGAGCCCGCGAACGGCCAGACGATCACGGTCCGCGTCGGACCGTCCGCGAAGTAAGCGGAGTTTTAGCAGGTCAGAAGCGTTTCGGCGGCGACCCACTGGCGGGTCGCCGCCGATCGTGTTTAGGTGCGTCCTGTGCTTCTCTTATTGACAGTCCCCGAGACGGCCCCGGCGCCGGTCCCGGCGGCGGCGATACGTACGGGGGTGTGACCGCATGGCCGCAGGAGGGTTCTGCAAACTGCCGAACGGCAGCGTGGTGGTGGCGCTGAACCTGCCCAGCCCCACCGCCCAGGCCGCCGCCGGCGTGCGCGTCCTCGTCCTCGCCCAGAACCGCGCCCGCGCCCTGACCAGGCTGCGCAACCTGGGCCTGCGCGCCGTCTACCTGCGGGGCAACGCGGCCCCGCCGACCCCGGACGAGATCACCGCCGTGCTGCACCACCCCGACGGCCTCGTCTGGCGCACGGCCCCCGACCACACCGTCCACGCGGTGGCGGGCGTCCCCGAGCTGTGGCGTCCGATCAGGTCCCTGCTGAAGCGGCCGGCGGCGCAGCCGTGAGCCGGGCGGGCTACTGCACCACCGGCTTGCCGGTCAGCTCCACGCCCGCCGCCCGCAGCTCCTCGATCGCCCGTTCGGTGGTCTCCTGGGCCACCCCGGCGGTCAGCTCCAGCAGCACCTGGGTGCGGAAACCCTCGCGCGCCGCGTCCAGCGCGGTGGCCTTCACGCAGTGGTCGGCGGCGATCCCGACGACGTCCACCTCGTCGATCTCCCGCGCCCGCAGCCAGTCGCCCAGCGTCACGCCGTTCTCGTCGGTCCCCTCGAAACCGCTGTACGCGGCCGAGTAGGCGCCTTTGTCGAAGACGGCGTCGATGGAGCCCGAGGCGACCGCCGGGGCGAAGTTCGGGTGGAAGCCCACGCCCTCGGTGCCCGCGACGCAGTGCGCCGGCCATGAGTCGACGTAGTCGGGGTTGTCGGCGAAGTGGCCGCCGGGCGCGATGTGGTGGTCCCGGGTGGCCACGACGTGCCGGTACCCGGCGGGGGCCTGCCCGATCAGCTCGGTGATCGCGGCGGCCACGTCGGCGCCGCCGGCCACCGCGAGGCTGCCCCCTTCGCAGAAGTCGTTCTGCACGTCGACGACGATCAAGGCGCGGCGCATGATGGGTGTCCTTCGACTGTCGGTGAAGTCCCGAGCCTAGAGACTTCGGCGGCGGTAGGGGAGGGGGCGCGGACGCCCCGGTGCGGGAGACGGCGGGCCGGTCCCGCACGGGCCGTCCCGCCGTTTAGCTACCCGAGGGCCCTTGGACGTACTCCGTCGCGAGCACGGGTTCCCCGCGCGAGAGCTGGGCCGCGGAGAGCGGGAGCCGGGAGCGGACGGCCGCGTGGCGGTCGCGGACGGCGTCCAGCGGCTCGCGGCCGACGACCTCGCCGCCCTTGACCAGCTCCACCAGCAGCTGCCGGTCCGCGAGCTCCGCGGGCACGGCGCCGGTGCCGACGACCTCCGCCTCCGCCACCCCGTGGGCGTCCAGGCGTCGCGCGGCCCACTTGCGGCCGCCGATCGAGGTCTTGCCGCCGGTGGACTTCTTCGCCACCGGCACCAGCGGCGCCCCGGGGTCGTCGGACTCGGCGCGGGCGACCAGCTTGTAGACCATCGAGGCCGTGGGGTGCCCGGACCCGGTCACCAGCTGGGTGCCGACGCCGTACGCGTCCACGGGGGCCGCCGCCAGCGAGGCGATGGCGTACTCGTCCAGGTCCGAGGTCACGACGATCTTGGTGTGCGTGGCGCCCAGCTCGTCCAGCTGCTGGCGCACCCGGTGCGCGACGAGCAGCAGGTCGCCGGAGTCGATGCGCACGGCGCCCAGCTCGGGCCCGGCGACCTCCACCGCGGTGCGGACGGCCTCGGTGACGTCGTAGGTGTCCACCAGGAGCGTGGTGCCCCGGCCCAGGGTGTCCACCTGGGCCTGGAAGGCGTCGCGCTCGGTGTCGTGCAGCAGGGTGAAGGCGTGGGCGCTGGTGCCCACGGTGGGGATGCCGTAGCGGAAGCCGGCGGCGAGGTCGGAGGTGGTGGCGAAGCCGCCGACGTAGGCGGCGCGGGAGGCGGCGACGGCGGCCAGCTCGTGGGTGCGGCGGGCGCCCATCTCGATCAGCGGGCGGCCCCCGGCGGCCGAGGCCATCCGGGAGGCGGCGGCCGCGATCGCGGAGTCGTGGTTGAGGATGGAAAGGATCACGGTCTCCAGCAGCACGCATTCGGCGAAGGTGCCCTCGACCCGCATGATCGGCGAGCCCGGGAAGTACACCTCCCCCTCGGGGTAGCCCCAGACGTCACCCGAGAAGCGGTACGAGCCGAGCCATTCCAGGGTCGCCTCGTCGACGATCCTCCGCTCCCGCAGGAAGCCGAGGAGGCCCGGATCGAAACGGAAGTTCTCGACGGCGTCCAGGACCCGCCCGGTGCCGGCGACCACGCCGTAGCGCCGTCCTTCCGGAAGTCGCCGGGTGAAGACCTCGAACACGCTGCGCCGCCCGGCGGTGCCCGCCTTGAGCGCGGCCTGCAGCATCGTCAACTCGTACTGGTCCGTGAAGAGCGCCGTCGAGGGAACATCCACCGGCAGCCCAAGGTCCGCTGTGTTCATGAGGCGCATCGTACCCCCTTTTCGTCGGTGTGACGATTTCAGCGGGGCGTGGCAGCATGGGGCCTGTGACGTCACCCGCGCCCGTAGAGATCGAACGCACCGAGTCGGCGGAGGAGGTCTTCGCCGTCCCCGAGCCGGACGTCCCCTGGGTCACGATCGTCCACAACGACCCGGTCAACCTGATGAGCTACGTGACGTACGTCTTCCAGACGTACTTCGGCTACTCCAAGGACAAGGCCACCAAGCTCATGCTCGACGTCCACCACAAGGGCCGGGCGGTCGTCTCCAGCGGCACTCGCGAGGAGATGGAACGCGACGTGCAGGCGATGCACGGCTACGGTCTGTGGGCCACCCTCCAGCAGGACCGGAAGTAGTCACCTCACTGATGCCAGGACACTTCGAACCGCTCCCCGGCGGCGGCGCGGCCGTCGCCCTCGACGACGTCGAGATCTCCATCATCCGGTCGCTGGCCGTGCAGCTCCTGGAGCTGATCGGCCCCGGCCCCGCGGAGGACGCCCCGGACGACCCGCTCGCCGAGCTGTTCGCGGAGGGGCCGAGCGAGCCCCCCGCCGACCCGGTGCTCAGGCGGCTCTTCCCCGACGCCTACACCGACCCCGAGGCCACCCCCGGGCCGCGCGAGGCGGAGGAGCAGCGGGCCCACTCCTCCGAGTTCCGCCGCTACACCGAGAACGACCTGAGGGCCGGCAAGCGGGAGAACGCCCTGGCCGTGGTGCGCTCGCTGGACGAGCTGACGGTCGGGAGCGAGGGCGGCGCGGTGCTCGAACTGTCGCCCGCCGCGTCCCGGCAGTGGCTCGGCGCGCTCAACGACCTGCGCCTCGCGATCGGCTCCCGGCTGGACATCGCCGACGAGGACGACACCGATCTGCTGTACCGGCTGCCGGACGACGATCCCCGTAAGCCGATGGTGATGGCGTATCTGTGGCTGGGCGGGCTCCAGGAGACGCTCGTCTCCACGTTCATGCTCTGAGCGTGTGATGGTTTCGCCGCGTATGTGGCGATTCCGTGTTCGCTCAGCGGACGCTCAAATCCGGATAACGATCGCGTCACCGGCGTGGCCGACTGTGTCCCTTTTGTGCCCTGTTTGACCGCTTCTTCTTGTGCGATGTGCCACAGCCGCCTCGGGTGATCACTGTTACGGCCGTGATAAATCTTCACGACCGCCCGGCGAACACCACCCTTATGTTCCGCCGGGTGCGCCACCGAGCCGGTTGATCGCCGGCCAGGCACGGGCGGGCCCGCGAAGCCCGCTCAGCTCCATCATCCGGGGGGATCGAAACCCGATCCGAGGCCGACGAGAGGCCCGGTCGGCATGGAGAAAGGCGCACATACATGACCTCCGCACAGGTCGGCACGGACAAGGCTCCGCAGGGGGCCGAAGAGGGGTACGAGCGCGGCCTCGGCAGCCGCCAGGTCCAGATGATCGCCATCGGCGGCGCCATCGGCGTCGGCCTGTTCCTGGGAGCCGGGGCGAACATCGCCAAGGCCGGTCCCAGTCTCATCTTCATGTACGCCCTCGCCGGCGTGATCATCTTCTTCATCATGCGGGCGCTCGGCGAGCTCCTGCTCTACCGCCCCGTCTCGGGCTCCTTCGCCGAGTACTCCCGTGAGTTCCTCGGCCCGTTCTTCGGCTACTTCACCGGCTGGACGTACTGGCTGATGTGGGTCGTCACCGGCATGGCCGAGCTCACGGCGGCCGCGATCTACGTCAACTACTGGTTCCCGCAGATCCCGCAATGGGTGACCGCCCTGGTCTTCCTGGTGGTCCTCTTCGGGGTCAACCTGATCTCCGTGAAGCTCTTCGGCGAGCTGGAGTTCTGGTTCTCGATGGTCAAGGTCACCGCCCTCATCGGCATGATCGTCATCGGCCTCGGCGTCCTGACCTTCGGCTTCAGCTCCGCCGGCGACACCGCCGCCGTCTCCAACCTGTGGGCCTTCGACGGCTTCTTCCCCAAGGGCATCGGCTCGTCCCTCATGACCCTGCAGGGCGTCATGTTCGCCTACCTCGCCGTCGAGCTGGTCGGCGTCACCGCCGGCGAGTCGGAGGACCCGGAGAAGACCCTCCCCAAGGCGATCAACACCCTGCCGTGGCGTATCGCGCTGTTCTACGTCGGCGCGCTCACCGTCATCCTGTGCGTGGTGAAGTGGACCGAGTTCGCGCCCGGCGTCAGCCCGTTCGTGGCCGCCTTCGCCAAGATCGGCATTCCGGCCGGCGCGGGCATCGTCAACTTCGTGGTGCTCACCGCCGCCCTGTCCTCCTGCAACTCGGGCATGTACTCCACCGGCCGCATGCTGCGCAACCTGGCCGAGAGCGGCGAGGCCCCCAGGGCCTTCAAGAAGCTGTCCTCGACCAAGACCCCGGCCTTCGGCATCACCGTCTCCGTCCTCTTCATGGGCATCGGCGTGGTCCTGAACTACGTGGTCCCGGAGAAGGCCTTCGGCTACGTCACCTCCGTCGCCACCGCGGCCGGCATCTGGACCTGGCTGATGATCCTGATCAGTCACGTCCTGTACCGCCGCGCCGTCGACGCGGGCCGCCTGCCCGCCTCGTCCTTCCCGGCGCCGGGCGGCGCGAAGTGCTCCTACGTCGCCATCGCCTTCCTCCTCTTCGTCACCGGCCTGATCGCCTACGACGCCGACTCCCGCGTCTGCCTCTACGTGATGGCCGGCTGGGCCGTCGCCCTCGGTATCGGCTGGGCCGTGCTGAAGTCGCGCAACCCGCAGATCGCCGACCGCGAGCCGCAGCCGGAGAAGGTGGGCTGACCACCGCACAGGACGCCCGGCCCCAGGGAACACTCGTGGCGCTCCCTGCGGCCGCCGCTCAGGGCGTCCACCATGTGGGCCTCCTCGTACCGCACCTCGGTACGAGGAGGCCCCTTGTGTCTATCCTGGCGACCATGCTGACCCTCACCCAGGACCTCGTCGACAAGATCGTCGCGCACGCGCGCAAGGACCACCCCGACGAGGCGTGCGGCGTCGTCGCGGGACCGGCCGGATCCGACCGCCCCGAGCGGTTCGTCCCGATGCTCAACGCGGCCATGTCCCCCACGTTCTACGAGTTCGACTCCGGGGACCTGCTCAAGCTCTACCGCGAGATGGACGACCGCGACGAGGAGCCGGTGATCGTCTACCACTCCCACACCGCGACCGAGGCCTACCCCTCCCGCACCGACATCTCCTACGCGGGCGAACCCGGCGCGCACTACGTCCTCGTCTCCACCGCCGACACCGACGGCGCGGGCGAGTTCCAGTTCCGCTCCTTCCGCATCGTCGAGGGCCAGGTGACCGAGGAAGAGGTCCGGATCGTCGAGGCGTACTGACCGGCGCGACCCCGCCCACCGGCCGAAAGACGCAGGCGGTCTCACCCACCGACCCGATTCGGTCCACGATGTGGGATCACCCTCCGGGGGACGGGTCGGGAATCGATACGATGAGCCCATGGTTGTGAACGACGTGAGCGACAGGACGCCCGGAGCGCTGCTCGTGGCGCGGCTGCACGTCGACCTGTGCAGGCTCGCCAGCGCCATCTGTTGACGCACGCCCTGCCGCCGTACGGCCCGTGAGCCCGCGGCGCGCCGCATCACCCTGCCCGACCCGCGCTGCCGTGCGCCCACCGATCCGACCACTTCCGACAGGAGCCGCATCATGGCCATCGAGGTCCGCATCCCCACCATCCTCCGCCAGTACACCGACGGTCAGAAGGCGGTGGAGGGCAGCGGCGACACCCTCGCCGACCTGTTCACCGACCTCGAGAGCCGGCACTCGGGCATCCAGGCCCGCATCGTGGACGACGGCCAGCTGCGCCGCTTCGTCAACGTGTACCTCAACGACGAGGACGTCCGTTTCGTCGACGGCATCAACACCAAGCTCGCCGACGGCGACACCGTGACGATCCTGCCGGCCGTGGCCGGCGGCATGGCCTGACGGGCATCCGGCGCCCATGCGTTACGACTCCCCGCTGGCCGCGGTGGGCAACACCCCTCTGGTGCGCCTGCCGCGGCTGTCGCCGTCCGCCGACGTCCGCATCTGGGCGAAGCTGGAGGACAGGAACCCCACCGGCTCGGTCAAGGACCGCCCCGCCCTGCACATGATCGAACAGGCGGAGAAGGACGGCCGCCTCACCCCCGGCTGCACCATCCTGGAGCCGACCAGCGGCAACACCGGCATCTCCCTCGCCATGGCGGCCAAGCTCAAGGGGTACCGCATCGTCTGCGTGATGCCCGAGAACACCTCGCAGGAACGCCGCGACCTGCTCGCCATGTGGGGCGCGGAGATCATCTCCTCCCCGGCCGCGGGCGGCTCCAACACCGCCGTACGCGTCGCCAAGGAGCTCTCCGCCGAGCACCCCGACTGGGTGATGCTCTACCAGTACGGCAACCCCGACAACGCGGGCGCCCACTACGCCACCACCGGCCCGGAGATCCTCGCCGACCTCCCCTCCGTCACCCACTTCGTCGCGGGCCTGGGCACCACGGGGACGCTCATGGGCGTCGGCCGCTACCTGCGCGAGCACAAGCCCGACGTCCGGATCGTCGCCGCCGAGCCACGCTACGACGACCTGGTCTACGGCCTGCGCAACCTCGACGAGGGCTTCGTACCCGAGCTGTACGACGCCTCCGTCCTGACCACCCGGTTCTCCGTCGGCTCCGCCGACGCGGTCACCCGCACCCGCGAACTGCTCCAGCAGGAAGGCATCTTCGCCGGCGTCTCCACCGGCGCCGCGCTGCACGCCGCGATCGGCGTCGGCATGAAGGCGCTGAAGGCCGGCGAGAGCGCGGACATCGTGTTCGTGGTGGCCGACGGCGGCTGGAAGTACCTCTCCACCGGCGTCTACACCGCCGCGACTACGGAAGAAGCCATCGAGACGCTCCAGGGCCAACTCTGGGCGTGAGCCGCACGATGCGGATACCGAGCCATGCGTCTGCTAACGCGTCAGATGACGGACCTGGTCCCACAGGGCCGGGTCCACCACGCCGACGCGTCGCCTGAAGTCCGCGACCCGGACCTGACGCAGCTCGTCCGTCTCCAGGAAGCTCGGCCGGCCCTGGGCGTCCCCCACCGCGCCCGGCGGCAGCGGGATCACCCCGGGCCGCTCGTCGCGGTACCTGCTGGTGATCTTCGCTACGGTCACCCGGTCCCCGCGCACCACCAGCACCAGACACGGCCGGTCCTTCGCACCCGGCCCGTCCTCGAAGGGCACGTTCGCCCACCAGATCTCCGCCGGCCGCGGCCGCCCCGCCTTGCCGCGCCCCCGCGTCGGCCGCCCCGGAGGCCGGGTCCGCCGCCCCGCGGGCCGCCGCCCGCGCCCCCAGCCGTCGACGAGCGTGGCGACGAGCGCCAGCAGTACCACCGCCGCGAGCGCCAGCCACCAGGACGTGTCCATGGGCACGACGTTACCGGGGCGCGCACGCAGCCGCGCCTCCTGGGCCCATGCGCCGTGCCCGTCCGGGTCGGGCGCTCATAGCGCAAGGAGCCCGTCCCGCGCGTCTCACGCGCCCGGCGTCCAGCCATACCGGTGACAGCACAGGTGAGTTCGCCCACAACGGCCCCTGGCGGAGGAGCTACCGAGGGTTTCGCGCCTTACGCTCGACGGACCGCACAACCCCTGTCGCCACCCCGTCACGCCCCTTTTCGTCCCCGGTCCTTCCCCGTATCCCTCGGATCCCCGCCAGCGGAGGTTTCTGCTTTATGAAGCTCACCGTCGTCGGCTGCTCAGGGTCGTTCCCGTCCGCGGAATCGGCCTGCTCGAGCTACCTCGTCGAGGCCGACGGCTTCCGGCTGCTCCTCGACATGGGCAACGGCGCCCTGGGCGAGCTGCAGCGCCACTGCGGTCTCTACGACCTCGACGCGATCTTCCTGAGCCATCTGCACGCCGACCACTGCATCGACATGTGCGCGTACTTCGTGGCGCGCTACTACCGCCACGACGGCGGACGCTGCGACCCCCTCCCCGTCTACGGCCCGGAGGGCACCGAGCACCGCCTCACCACGGCCTACGCCGACACCCCCTCCGCCTCCTCCATGAGCGAGGTGTTCGACTTCCACACGGTCAAGCCGTCCACCTTCGACATCGGCCCCTTCACGGTGCACACCGAACGCGTGGCCCACCCGGTGGAGGCCTACGGCATCCGCGTCGAACACGGCGGCAAGGCGCTGACCTACTCCGGCGACACCGGAGTCAGCCCGGCGCTCGACGAACTGGCCCGCGACGCCGACCTGTTCCTGTGCGAGGCCGCCTTCACGCACGGCAAGGAAAGCATCCCGGACCTGCACCTCAACGGCCGCGAGGCGGGAGAGACGGCGACCCGGGCGGGCGCCCGCCGCCTGGTCCTCACCCACATCCCCCCGTGGACCGACCCCGAGGCCAACCTCGCCGACGCCCGCGAGACCTTCACCGGCCCGGTGGAACTGGCGGTGCCCAGAGTGTCGTACGAGATCTGACACCGGCCCGGCCCACGCGAGGTCCGTCACACGGGACGGGCGCGCGAGCCGGGCCGGGCCGGGCCGGAGCCGGAAAGCCTCCTACTTGGCTTCCGCCTTCTGAATCTCCGCCAGCTCCTCGTCGGACTCACGGCCCGGAGTGGGCAGGTTGAACTTGACGATCGCGAAGCGGAAGACCCCGTAGTAGACCGCCCCGAAGCACAGGCCCACCAGCATCAGACCCCACGGGTTCGTCGCGATGCCCAGGTTCAGGAAGAAGTCCACCGCGCCGGCCGAGAAGCCGAAGCCGTCCTTCATGCCCAGCGCCCAGGTCAGCGCGAGCGAGACACCGGTGAGCACCGCGTGGATGGCGTACAGGACGGGCGCGATGAACATGAACGTGAACTCGATCGGCTCGGTCACACCCGTGACGAACGACGTCAGCGCGATCGAGAACATCATGCCGCCGACCACCTTGCGGCGCTCCGGACGGGCACAGTGCCAGATGGCGAGGCAGGCCGCCGGAAGGCCGAACATCATGATCGGGAAGAAGCCCGTCATGAACTGGCCCGCCGTCGGGTCGCCGGCCAGGAACCGTCCGATGTCACCGCTCTTGCCCTCGTACTCGCCCGCCTGGAACCACGGGAACGAGTTCAGCAGGTGGTGCATGCCGATCGGGATCAGCGCGCGGTTGGCGACACCGAAGACACCGGCGCCCACGGCGCCCGAACCGACCAGCCACTCGCCGAAGTTGTGCAGACCGGTGCCCAGCACGGGCCATATGTAGCCGAAGACGATGCCGATGACCAGGCCCGCGAACGCCGACAGGATCGGCACCAGCCGGCGGCCGCCGAAGAAGCCCGCCCAGTCCGGCAGCTTCGTGCGGTGGAACCGCTGGTAGAGCAGCGCGACCACGAGGCCCATCACCACACCGCCGAGCACCTTCGCGTCGACCGGCGCGTCCACCATGACGACCTTGCCGTCGACGGCCTGTGCCACCTTCGGCAGGTTCTTGTCGGTGAACGTGCCGAGCACGTTCTTGAAGACCAGGTAGCCGACGACCGCGGCGAGCGCCGTGGAGCCGTCCGACTTCTTGGCGAAGCCGATCGCGATGCCGACGGCGAACAGCAGCGCCATGTTGTCGAGGATCGCGTTGCCGCCCGCCGCCATGAACCCCGCGATCTTCGTGAGGAAGGTGGGGAACGACGAGCGCCCGAGCATGTCGTCGTTGCCCAGGCGCACCAGGAGGGCGGCGGCGGGCAGCACGGCCACCGGCAGCATCAGGCTGCGCCCGATGCGCTGGAGCACGGCCATCACACCGGCGCCCTTCTTCTTCTCAGCCGCGGGAGCGGCGCTGGCCGTGGTCACATTCTCCTCCTGAGACCCCCGGACGCAGGCCGGGAGGGCAAGGCGCCGTCCGGGACAAGGGGAAGGGACGGCAGCGTCTCTGGTCTAAACCACTGGGTGGTGTAGACCTGTTGTAGCACGATGAAGGCGGGATAAGGAACCGCCGGAACCATCACAGAACCGCTACGCCCGACGCCCGCCGCGACCCGCCCCGCCGAGGCCGGCGAAGCACCCCGCCGGGCACACCGAAAGGCCCCCGGACCGGTGGTCCGGGGGCACGGTGGGACGGGCCTCGCTCGCCCCTCAGGCCTTGGTGGCGTCCTCCCGCTCCTCCTCCGCCTCACGCCCCGGAGTCTTCAGGTCGAACCTCGTGATCGCGAACCGGAAGACGACGTAGTACACGGCCGCGAAGCACAGACCGATCGGGACGATCGCCCACGGCTTCGTCGCCAGGTTCCAGTTGATGACGTAGTCGATGAGACCCGCCGAGAAACTGAACCCGTCGTGCACCCCCAGCCCCCAGGTCACCGCCATCGACACACCCGTCAGCACCGCGTGCAGCGCGTACAGCAGCGGCGCCACGAACAGGAACGAGTACTCGATCGGCTCCGTGATCCCCGTGACGAAAGACGTCAGCGCCACCGACAGCATCAGCCCGCCGACCTCCTTGCGCCGCTCCGGACGCGCGGTGTGCGTGATCGCCAGAGCCGCCGCCGGCAGCGCGAACATCATGATCGGGAAGAACCCCGAGGTGAACTGCCCCGCGTCCGGATCACCCGCCAGGAACATGTTGATGTCACCGTGCACCACCGTCCCGTCCGGCTTGGTGTAACTGCCGAACTGGAACCAGATGGGCACGTTCAGGAACTGGTGCAGCCCGATCACCAGCAGCGCCCGGTTCGCCACACCGAAGATGCCCGCGCCCCAGGCGTCCAGACCGTCCAGCCAGTCGCTGAAACTCTCCAGCCCGCTGCCGATCGGCGGCCACACCCACAGACACAGCGCCGCGAACGCGATCGCCACGAACGCCATGATGATCGGCACCAGCCGCCGCCCGTTGAAGAAGCCCAGCCAGTCCACCAGCCGCGTCCGATGGAACCGCTGCCAGAAATAGGCGGCCGTCAGACCCATCACGATGCCGCCGAACACCCCCGGGTTCTGATAGGTGAACGCCGTCACCGTCCCGTCCAGCGTCGCCTGGCAGCCGATGCCCGGCACCGCCTTCGACCCCCCGGGGCAGTCCTGAGGGAACTGCCGCAGCACGTTGTAGTAGACGAGGAAACCCACCACCGCCGCGAGCGCCGTCGAACCGTCGGCCTTCCTCGCCATCCCGATCGCCACGCCCACGCAGAACAGCAGCGGCAGCCCCAACTGCCCGTCGAGCAGCGCCCCGCCCGCCCCCACCATCACCCTGGAGACGTTCGTCCAGCCCAGCCCCTCGTCCCCGAACACATCCGGCTGGCCCAGCCGGTTGAGGATGCCGGCGGCCGGCAGCACCGCGATCGGGAGCTGGAGGCTGCGACCCATCTTCTGCAGCCCCTGGAACAGACCGTTCCAGCGAGCGCGCGCGGGACTCACCTGCCCCCGCGCGGCACTTCCGGCACTCTCGGCACTCATGGTTTGGCGACCGCCTGTCAGGTGGTGTAGACCAGCTACCGACGATTACGTCACTGTGCCGCCATCCTTCGGCATCCACGACGCGATCGCTCGCGAAGTTGGGCCAACTGTGGGTTACTGCGACAAAACGGTTCGCACACCAGGGAATTCAGGGAGACCGAACATGGCCAGCAAGGCTGAGAAGATCGTCGCCGGGCTCGGCGGCATCGACAACATCGAGGAGATCGAAGGCTGCATCACGCGCCTGCGCACCGAGGTCTCCGACCCCTCGCTGGTCGACGACGCCGCCCTGAAGGCCGCCGGCGCCCACGGCGTCGTCAAGATGGGCACCGCCATCCAGGTCGTCATCGGCACCGACGCCGACCCCATCGCGGCCGAGATCGAAGACATGATGTGAACCCCGCCGACCACCGCTGACGGGCCCCTCCCATCCCCGGGAGGGGCCCGTCGCGCTCCGCTCCTCCCGCTAGGCTCGACGGCATGTCTCGAATCGACGGCCGCACGCCCGATCAGCTCCGCCCAGTCACCATCGAACGCGGCTGGAGCAAGCACGCCGAGGGCTCCGTCCTCATCTCCTTCGGCGACACCAAAGTCTTCTGCACCGCCTCCGTCACCGAAGGCGTCCCCCGCTGGCGCAAGGGAAGCGGCGAAGGCTGGGTCACCGCCGAATACTCCATGCTGCCCCGCGCCACCAACACCCGCGGCGACCGCGAGTCCGTCCGCGGCAAGATCGGCGGCCGCACCCACGAGATCAGCCGCCTCATCGGCCGCTCCCTGCGCGCCGTGATCGACTACAAGGCACTCGGCGAGAACACCGTCGTCCTCGACTGCGACGTCCTCCAGGCCGACGGCGGCACCCGCACCGCGGCCATCACCGGCGCGTACGTCGCCCTCGCCGACGCGATCACCTGGGCCCAGGGCAAGAAGCTCATCAAAGCCGGCCGCCAGCCCCTCACCGGCACCGTCTCCGCCGTCTCCGTCGGCATCGTCGGCGCGATCCCCCTCCTCGACCTCTGCTACGAGGAAGACGTCCGCGCCGAGACCGACATGAACGTCGTCTGCACCGGCGACGGCCGCTTCGTCGAGGTCCAGGGCACCGCAGAAGCCGAGCCGTTCGCCCGCGACGAGCTCAACTCCCTCCTGGACCTCGCCGTTTCGGGATGCAAGGAACTCGCCGCCCTCCAGCGCACGGCACTCGACGCCGTCCTCGAACGGTAGGGCCGAAAGCACAGAGGCGCACGAAGCAGGACTGGCCGGGACGGGCGGCCGGGACGGGCAACCAGGCCGCCCGCGCTCGCGTCTAAGGGGTACGGGCGCACGGCTCACCGCCGCACGCCCGGCCAGTCAGCGCACGGGGCCCTCGGGGCTGTGCAAGGGGAGGACCAACACCATGGCCGAGAGCCGACGCCGACGTCGCCGTATCGCCGCAACCGCCGCAGCCGCAGCGGTGTTCGCACTCACGGCCGCGCTCACCACCGGCTGCGACGCCGTCAACAAGGCGCTGGACTGCGTCCAGACCGCCGACGCCATCGCCGACAGCGTCACCGAGCTCCAGCAGGCCGTGCAGAACGCCTCCGACGACCCCACCCAACTCGAGGAGTCCCTCGACTCCATCGACAAGAACCTCACCAAGATCGGCGACACCACCGACGACGCCGACGTCGACAAGGCGGTGGACGACCTGACCACCGCCGTCAGGAACGTCCGCACCACCGTCAAGAACGGCGACGCGACCCCCGACCTCAGCCCCGTCACCGACGCGGCGGGCGAACTGACGAAGGTCTGCACGCCGTAGCGACGGACGGAGCCGGCCGCCGCCGCGCACGCCGGGCGGCCCCGCGATACTGGGGGCCATGACCCGCCTGATCCTCGCCACCCGCAACGCCGGAAAGATCACCGAACTCAGGTCGATCCTCGCCGACGCAGGACTGCCCCACGACCTCGTCGGCGCGGAGGCCTACCCCGACGTCCCCGACGTCAAGGAGACCGGCGTCACCTTCGCCGAGAACGCCCTCCTCAAGGCCCACGCCCTCGCCCGCGCCACCGGCCTGCCCGCCGTCGCCGACGACTCCGGCCTCTGCGTCGACGTCCTGGGCGGCGCCCCCGGCATCCTCTCGGCCCGCTGGTCCGGCCGCCACGGCGACGACAAGGCCAACCTGGACCTCCTGCTGGCCCAGCTCTCCGACATCGCCGAGGAACACCGCGGCGCCCACTTCGCCTGCGCGGCGGCCCTGGCCCTGCCGGACGGCACGGAACGCGTGGTGGAAGGCCGGTTGAGGGGCACCCTGCGCCACACCCCCACCGGCACGAACGGCTTCGGCTACGACCCGATCCTCGTCCCCGAGGGCGAGACCCGCACCTGCGCGGAACTGTCCCCGGAGCAGAAGAACGCGATCAGCCACCGAGGAAAGGCCTTCCGCGCCCTGGTACCGGCGGTACGGGAACTGCTGGGCTGAGCGGGCACGAGTAAGGGGCCGCCTGGTCGGGCGGCCCCTTTGCAGGTGCGGCCGGTGGGACTCGAACCCACACGGGTGTGAACCCACTGGTACCTAAAACCAGCATGACTGCCAAATTCCATCACGGCCGCTCAAAAACGGTCATCACGCTCGACCGACGGCACTCAGTGTACGGGGCCGCCGTGTCGTCCGGCGAGGGCGCACCAGCTTTCCGGCGACACCACGTGTCCGTCAGCGCATGGCAGTTGGGACAGAGATAACGCAGGTTCGCACGGCGATTGTCTCGCCAGTTCCCATTGACGTGGTCGATCTGCAAAGTGATCGGGCGTCCTCGCCATTCTCCGGTGTTGCCGCACTCCGCACATGCGTACGGCACCCCGATCTCGGTCAGAGCCTGGTGAAGGCGGGTCCTGTTCGTCCGCCCGGCCTGCTCCGGCAGCACGACCAGCACTCGATGCGCGACCGGTGCGGGAGCCGGGCGTTCCGGCTGCGCCCATGACCTGCGCCTGAAGTGGCTGGTGTCGAGTTCGAGGCGTGAAGCGGCGCGCCTTACGCGGCGGTGATTGGTGTCGTCGACCTCCATGCCGAGACCGCGCATGACGTCCGCATAACTGGTGGCTTTCGCTACCAGGGTGCGCAGCTCGTCTTCGGGGACGGCCGTCCGCCGGTGGGAAAAGTGGCTGACGTCGATGCGGTGGGCGGCCAGCATGCGGCCCAGCGCCGCCCGGGAGCGGCTGTCGTCGGGAACGCCCAGTGCGCGCGCTGCGTCACGCACGCTGCTGGCTTCCGCCGCGGCCACCCGCAGCTCTTCCGGTGTGAAAGGCAGGTCCGTTCCGAGGCGATCAATACCAGGGAAATGGCTGATGTCGATTCCCGCGGCGGCGATGCGGCGTCGGATGTGGGAGAGGGTTCCCGTTGCGGGGACGGCGCCCAGCTTCAGAACCACTTCCCGAAGAGACGACGACGAGGCGGCAGCTTCTGCGATGGCGGCATCGGGATATTTGCGCCAGGGGCTGCGCTTGACGAAGTGGCTCGTGTCGAGTCCGAGACCGGCAACCTTCTCCTGCAGTACCCGCCGCCGGCCGCCACTCGGTGCGAGACCGAGCCGCCGCATCAAGTCCGCCCAGCTGCGAGCTTCGGCAACCTCTGACGCGAGCCGTTCCCGGCTGTACACGTCCGATCGTTGCGACGCATTCCCTGCCTTCACGGAATCCCCTCCGTCCCCGACCACCCGTTCGTGGTCTCGTACGGAGTAACGAACCGTTTATCGGACGGTCACGCGGGACGGGTGAGGCCCGCGCCGGGGGCGGAGCGGGCCTCGGGGTCGGGTGGGTCGGCTGCTCAGATGCCCAGGTCTTTGATGATCTTGGCGACGTGGCCTGTGGCGCGGACGTTGTACAGGGCCCGTTCCACCTTGCCCTCCTCGTCCACCACGATCGTGGAGCGGATGACGCCCAGATACGTCTTGCCGTAGTTCTTCTTCTCGCCGTAGGCGCCGTACGCGTCGAGGACCTTCTTCTCGGGGTCGGCCAGCAGCGTGACCCGCAGGGATTCCTTGTCGCGGAACTTGCCCAGCTTCTCGGGGCTGTCCGGGGAGACCCCGATGACGTCGTACCCCGCGCCGGCCAGCACGTCGAGGTTGTCGGTGAAGTCGCAGGCCTGCTTGGTGCAGCCGGGGGTCAGCGCGGCCGGGTAGAAGTAGACGATGACCTTGCGGCCCTTGCGGTCCGACAGGGACACCGCGTTGCCGTCGGCGTCGGGGAGGGTGAAGGCGGGGGCCACGTCCCCGGGCTGGAGTCGCTCGCTCATCGGACCAGCGTAACCGGGGGTCCTGACGGTGCGGTCGTGGACGGAGCTGACAGACTGTCCACACCAAGTACGAACGTCGGCTCACTTCGGAGGCCCCACCGTGGCGGACACGTCGGACACCAGAACCCCGGCGCAGATCGAGGCGGACATCAGGCGCCGCCGTGAAACCCTGGCCGAGACGCTCGACGAGATCGGGGTGCGGGTGCACCCCAAGACGATCGTCGGGGACGCCAAGGCCAAGGTCGTCGCCAACGTCGACCACACGCTCGGAAGGGCCTATGTGCAGGTCAACCGGGCTGTGAGCGATGTGCGGGCGCAGTTGGTGGACGAGGAGGGCGCCCCGCGGCTGGAGCGGGTCGTGCCCCTCGCCCTGGTCGTGGTCGGCGTGGTGGGGCTGCTGGCCCTGAGCACCCGGCGTCGCAAGGGCTGACCCGACGGCGTCCCCGTCCGGCCGAGGCAGGTAGGTTCGAAGGCGTGAGCGGTAACAGAAGCGAGCACAGCACCCAGCACGACAAGCTCCCCATCCGGATGCTGCACGACCGTGTCCTCGTCCGGCAGGACGCCGGCGAGGGCGAGCGCCGATCCGGCGGCGGGATCCTGATCCCGGCGACGGCGGCGGTGGGCCGTCGGCTGGCGTGGGCCGAGGTCGTCGCGGTGGGGCAGAACGTACGGACCGTGGAGCCGGGCGACCGGGTCCTGTTCGACCCGGAGGACCGGGCCGAGGTGGAGGTGCGGGGCATCGCGTACTCGCTGATGCGTGAGCGCGACCTGCACGCGGTGGCCGCGGACCGCTTCGAGGGCTCGGAGGACTCCACGGGCCTGTATCTCTGAGACGGATCCCGACGGACGGAGGGGGCCGGTGACCTTGGTCACCGGCCCCCTCCCGTCCGTTTGCTAGCGTGGACGACGCCCGACGAGACGCGCCGTACCGGGATGACGCAGGCAAAGACGACGCACCCCCGTATCCGTCGACGTCGTCTCCCGGAGGTGCTCACCGTGGCGTGGGTCCTGCTCGTTCTCGCCGGTCTGCTCGAAGTCGCCTGGGCGGTCGGCATGAAGTACACCGACGGCTTCACCCGTCTCGTCCCCAGCCTGTTCACCGGCGCCGGCATCGTTGCCAGCATGCTGCTGCTGTCGTACGCCACCCGCTCGCTGCCCATCGGCACCGCCTACGGCGTGTGGGTGGGGATCGGTGCGGCCGGTGCGGCGGTGCTCGGCATGGTGGTGCTGGGTGAACCGGCGACCGCCGCCCGGATCTTCTTCGTGTGCCTGCTGCTCGTCGCCGTGGTGGGGCTCAAGGCGACTTCGGGCCACTAGGGCGTGTTTCGAAAGTCCCTCCCCCACTGCCCTAAGGGCGTGGGAGGTGCCCCCAGGCTCGCGACGCCTGGCACGCGCGCTCGCCGCGTTGTCG
>NZ_JBIWPF010000019.1:0-136876 GCF_044768125.1 Streptomyces sp. NPDC101166 | reverse complement strand
CGCCCAGTACGAGGGCGACCCTCCGCCTTGCGATCGCACGCACCAGACGCCGCGAGCCCCGCCCTCCGGGCGGACGACGCTACTTTCGAAACACGCCCTAGCATCGGTCTCCGCATGAACACGATCACGCACCTCACCGGCTGGGAGTTCGCCGCGCTCGCCTGCGCGGCGGTCCTCGTCGGCTTCTCCAAGACGGCCGTCAGCGGCGCCAACACCGTCAGCCTGGCGATCTTCGCCGCCGTCCTGCCCGCCCGCGCCTCCACGGGCGTCCTGCTGCCGATCCTGATCGCCGGCGACGTCCTGGCCGTGCTCACCTACCGGCGGCACGCCCACTGGCCAACCCTGTGGCGGCTGTTCCCGGCGGTCGCCGTCGGCGTCGTCGCCGGCACGGCGTTCCTGATGTGGGCCGACGACGCGGTCGTACGGACGTCGATCGGCGCGATCCTGCTGTTCATGGCCGCGGTCACCGTGTGGCGGCGGCGCACCGCCGACGCGACGGCCGAACCGGAGGGCGTGGCCAGCCGGGCCGGCCGGATCAAGGCCCGCTCCTACGGCGTCCTCGGCGGCTTCACCACCATGGTCGCCAACGCCGGCGGCCCGGTGATGTCGATGTACCTGCTGTCGGCGGGCTTCCGCAAACTCGGCTTCCTCGGCACCTCCGCGTTCTTCTTCCTGATCGTCAACGTCTCCAAGGTGCCCTTCAGCGTGGGCCTCGGCCTTATCGACGCCCGCTCGCTCCTGCTGGACGCCACGCTCGTCGCCTTCGTCGTCCCCGGGGCGCTGCTCGGCAAGTGGGCCGTGGACCGCATCAACCAGCGTCTCTTCGAACAACTGGTGATCGCGGCGACCGTGGTCGGCGGTCTGCAACTGCTGCTGCGCTGATCAGCGCTCCTCCGGGCGGCGGCGCAGCAGGTATGTGTCCATGATCCAGCCCTTGCGGGCGCGCGCCTCGGCCCGCAAGCGCTCGATGCGGGGGCCGGCCTCGGCCACCGGCCCGGACACGAGGATCTCGTCCGGGGTGCCGACATAGGCGCCCCAGTAGATGTCGACGTCCTGGTCGGCGTACGCCCGAAAGGCCTGGTGGGCGTCGAGCATCACCACCACGTCGTCCACCCCCTCGGGGAAGCCCTCGGCGAGCCGCCGCCCGGTGGTGATCTGCACCGGCCGGGCCACCCGGCTCAGCCCCGTGCGGTGGCGTGCCGCGAGCGCCGAGACGCTGCTGATCCCCGGCACCACGTCGTACTCGAACGCCACCCTTCCCCGCGCGAGCACATCATCCAGGACGGCCGACGTGCCGTCGTACAGCGCTGGGTCGCCCCAGACCAGGAACGCGCCGGTCTCGTCCGCGCCCAGCTCCTCGGCGATCAGTCGCTCGCAGACGTCGGCGCGGGCCTTGCGCCAGTCGCCCACGGACGGGGCGTAGGCGGCGCCGTCCGCGCGGCGGTCCCGCTCGGCGTCGCGCGCCTCGACCACCCGGTAGGAGCCCTCGGGCAGATGCGTGCGCAGCGTCTCGCGGCGCAGCCGGGTCAGGTCGCTCCTCGTCTCGCCCTTGTCCAGCAGGAAGAACACGCCGGTGTCCCGCAGCGCCTTGACCGCCTGGAGGGTCAGCTGGTCGGGGTCGCCCGCGCCGATGCCGATGACATGGATCCTTCGCACGCCTTCGAGTCTCCCGCACGCCACCGGCATCGGCCTCGATGCGCGGGTCCTCGGTGGCAGCGGGGCTCAGCGCAGCGGGGGCGCCGACTCGCGCGCGTCCACCGCCGCGCCCGTCCGCTCCACGTCCTGGGCCAGCCCGCGCGCCCAGCGGGCCAGCCCGTCGAGATCCATGCCGTACGGGCGCGTGTGCCCGCCGTCCGCCGCCCACTCCTGGACGGCCCCCGCACCCCGCCGCAGCAGCCGGGCCCCGCCGGTCGCGTTGCCCCGGGCGGCGTGCGTGAGCCCCACCGCGAGCTGGGCGAGACCCCGCCACAGGGCGCGTTCGGCCTCGGGGCCCGACTTCCAGGCGTCCTCGAACACCTCGTGCGCGTGGAACGGCTTTCCCGCGTCGAGCAGGGCCTGCGCCTCGGCGACGGACTCCTCGGGCGTCCGCACGACGCCCTCCGGCTGGCGTTCCACGCCCGCCGCGCCGTACGGCAGGGGCCTGCCCAGGCCGTCCCGCGGCCTGGCGTTGCGCGCCCGGCCCTCCTCGTCCCGGTCCCGCGCCCCCAAGGCCCGGCCGGCGCTCCCGCCTTCCGTTCGGTGCTCGCTGTCCATACGGCGATTGTCCCGCGCCGCCGCCGTCTTCGGAGCACCGCGCGGCGTGGGGTAAAGTGCTGTTCGCGCGATCACGCGGAGCTCCGCGGGAAGCGCACCGGGACGTGGCGCAGCTTGGTAGCGCACTTGACTGGGGGTCAAGGGGTCGCAGGTTCAAATCCTGTCGTCCCGACCAGCGACATCGCGGGTCGGAAGCCGCTTTCCCGTTCACGGGAGGGCGGCTTCGGCGTGTCCTGGGGCGGTGCGCGCGCGGATAGGCTGGGATCATGCCGCCGTCCTCCCGCCGTACCGCCCGACAGGCCGACCTGCTGGAACGACTCGTCGCGCTGCTGACGGCGGAGGGGTTCTCCGACCTCACCCTCGACGAGCTCGCCGTGCGGCTGCGCTGCTCGAAGACCACGCTGTACCAGCTGGCCCGCAGCAAGCAGGGGCTGGTGGTGGAGGCCGTCAAGCACTACTTCCGGGGGGCCACCGAGGCCGTCGAGAAGCGGGTCGCCCAGACCGCCGAGCCCTCCGACCGGGTGCGTGTGTACCTGACCACCGTCGCCGAGCAGTTGCGCCCGCTCTCCCGCCGCTTCCTGGACGACGTGGCGGACTTCCCGCCCGCGCGCGAGGTGTACGAGGCGAACACGCGGATGGCCGCGGAGCGGGTGCGCCGGCTGATCGCGGAGGGCGTGTCGGACGGCGCGTTCCGCGAGGTGCACACCGCGTTCGTGGGCGAGGTGGCCGCCGCGACCATGCGGCAGATCCAGCAGGGCGAGCTGAAGGCCCGCACCGGGCTGAGCGACGCGGAGGCGTACGAGCAGCTCGCCTCGCTGATCGTGCACGCCGTCTCCTCCTGACGGCCCGGCCGCGGAAGCGACCCCGCGGCCCCGACACCGACCGGATCACATATGGCCCCGGCACGCCCGAGTGCCGTACTGTGAATGATACGTTCGTACGCACTCCAGTATCACTTCCAGTACTACTCCGCGGAGGTCGCCATGCCTGCCACTCGCGCCCTGCCGAGCGAGGAAGCCGTCGACCTCGTCCAGCTCACGCGGACCCTGGCCGCCAAGGAACTCACCCCTCGCGTCGCCGACGCGGAGGCGGACGGCGCGTTCCCCCGGGACGTCTTCCGCACCCTCGGGCGCAGCGGCCTGCTCGGGCTGCCGTTCGCCGAGGAGGACGGCGGGGCGGGGCAGCCGTACGAGGTGTACCTCCAGGTGCTGGAGGAGGTCGCCGCGGTCTGGTCCAGCGTCGCGGTCGGCATCTCGGTGCACGCGCTCTCCTGCTTCCCGCTGGCCCGCTACGGCACCGACGAGCAGCGGCGCAGGTGGCTGCCGGACATGCTCGGCGGCGAACTCCTCGGCGCGTACTGCCTGTCCGAGCCGCACGCCGGCTCCGACCCGGCGGCCATGCGCACGCGTGCGGTGCGCGACGGGGACTCCTACGTCCTCAACGGCGCCAAGGCCTGGACAACCCACGGCGGATACGCCGACTTCTACACGGTCATGGCCCGCACCTCGGACGACCGCACGCAGGGCATCTCCTGCTTCCTGGTCCCGGCGGACACCCCGGGGCTCAGCGCCGACCCGCCGGAGCGGAAGATGGGGCTGACCGGGTCGGCGACCGCCACTATGCGGCTCGACGACGTCCGGGTGCCCGTGGAGCGGCGGATCGGGGAGGAGGGGCAGGGCTTGAAGATCGCGCTCGCCTCGCTGGACTGCGGCCGCCTCGGCATCGCCGCGGTCGCCACCGGCCTCGCCCAGGGCGCCCTCGACCACGCCGTGCGCTACGCCCGCGAGCGGGAGACCTTCGGCAAGCCGATCATCGAGCACCAGGGGCTCGCCTTCGTCCTCGCGGACATGGGCGCGGCGATCGAGTCGGCGCGCGCCACCGCCCTGGCCGCCGCCCGGCTGAAGGACCTCGGTCTGCCCTTCACCCGGGAGGCGTCCGTCGCCAAGCTGGTGGCCACCGACAACGCCATGAAGGTGACGACCGACGCCGTGCAGGTCCTCGGCGGGTACGGATACACGCGCGACTTCCCCGTCGAGCGCTACATGCGCGAGGCGAAGGTCATGCAGATCTTCGAAGGAACCAACCAGATCCAGCGCATGATCATCTCCCGTGCGCTGGACCGGAGCGAGGGCGGTGTGCTCACCGTCCTCGGCAAGGAGTGATGATGCAGCTCGAGAACACCGCCGCCCTCGTCACCGGCGGTGCGTCCGGCCTCGGCGCGGCCACCGCCGCGGCGCTCGCCGGGCGCGGCGCCAGGGTCTTCGCCCTCGACCTCAAGGACGGCGTGGACAAGGCCCCCGAGGTCGACGGCGTCACCTACGTCCCCGCCGACGTGACCGACCCCGAGCAGGTGCGGGCCGCCGTCGCCGTCGCGGCCGGCTCGGGCGTCCCGCTGCGCACGGTCGTCAACTGCGCCGGGATCGGACCGTCGGCGCGCATCCTCGGCAAGAAGGGCGTGCACGACCTGGGCCTGTACGCCAAGGTGATCCAGATCAACCTGGTCGGCACCTTCAACGTGCTCGCCCTCGCCTCCGAGGCGATCGCCGGGACCGAGGCCGACGAGCACGGCCAGCGCGGCGTCATCGTCAACACCGCGTCCATCGCCGCCTACGACGGGCAGGTCGGCCAGGCCGCCTACGCCTCCTCCAAGGGCGGCGTCGTCGGTCTGACCCTGCCCGCGGCCCGCGACCTCGCCCAGTACGGCATCCGTGTGTGCACCATCGCGCCGGGCATCGTGGAGACGCCGATGCTGGCCACCGTCTCGGAGGAGTTCCGCGCCTCGCTCGCGGCCGGCGTGCCCTTCCCGCGCCGCCTGGCCCTGCCCGAGGAGTACGCCAAGCTCGCGCTGGCGATCGTCGACCACGACTACCTCAACGGGGAGACCATCCGGATGGACGGCGCGCTGCGGATGGCCCCTCGGTAGGCGCGGGGCTCCGGGGCGGGTGAGGCGGCTGCGCACGGGGTAGGCCGCCCCTCGGGTGTAGGGGTGGAGTGATCACTCTGTCAATGTTTTGTACTTACATTCGGACCTTTGCGTGAAATGATGTCTTAACAAAGCATTGACAGCGGGCTGTGCACGTACTTTGATCCCGTCCCAACAGCGCAGCAGTCCGACCCCGCCAGGTCCGGGCCGTCGTTCCCCCGTCGCACAGTGAGGTGCCGGAAAGATGGACAGCTCGTCTCCCGCCCGCTCCCGCAGAATCGCCCCGGTCGTGGCCATGGCCGCGGCGGTGGCACTGACCCTCGCAGGCTGCTCCAGCAGTTCCGGCGGCAAGAAGGCCGAGGAGAGCGCGGACGGCGCCTCCGCGGGCAAGGCGACCACCCCGCAGATGACGGTGGCCCTCGTGACCCACCAGGCGTCCGGCGACACCTTCTGGGACATCGTGCGCAAGGGCGCCGAGGCCGCCGCCGCCAAGGACAACGTCAAGCTCATCTACTCCAACGACCCCAACGCGGGCAACCAGGCCAACCTGGTCCAGAACGCGATCGACCAGAAGGTCGACGGCATCGCCGTCACCCTCGCCAAGCCGGACGCCCTCAAGGACGTCATCGCCAAGGCCACGGCCGCGAAGGTACCCGTCGTCGGCCTCAACTCCGGTGTCAGCGAATGGAAGAGCCTCGGCCTGCTCGAGTTCTTCGGGCAGGACGAGACGGTGGCCGGCGAGGCCCTCGGCAACAGGCTGAACAAGGAGGGCGCCAAGAAAGCGGTCTGCGTCGTCCAGGAACAGGGCAACATCGGTCTCACCCAGCGCTGCGACGGCGTGAAGAAGACCTTCTCCGGCACCACCGAGACCCTCTACGTCAACGGCACCGACATGCCGTCGGTGAAGTCGACGATCACCGCCAAGCTCAAGCAGGACAACGCCATCGACTACGTCGTCACCCTCGGCGCCCCGTTCGCGCTGACGGCGGTGCAGTCGGTGTCCGAGGCCGGCTCCAAGGCGAAGATCGCCACCTTCGACCTCAACAAGGACCTGACGAGCGCCATCTCCGACGGCACCATCCAGTTCGCCGTCGACCAGCAGCCCTACCTCCAGGGCTACCTGGCGATCGACTCGCTGTGGCTCTACAAGAACAACGGCAACTACATGGGCGGCGGCGAGCAGCCCGTGCTGACCGGCCCGGCCTTCGTCGACAAGTCGAACGTCGAGGCGGTGGCCTCGTACGCCGCGAAGGGCACCCGGTGATGAGCATGGCCCGGCATGCCGAGCCGGCGGTGAGCGCACCGCCGGCCCCCGGCCCGCGGCAGACCGACGGCCGCACCTCGCGGCGGCCGCTTGCCTTCAGGCTGCTGGCCCGTCCCGAGGTGGGCGTCTTCCTCGGCGCCGCCGCGGTGTACGTGTTCTTCCTCTTCGCCGCGCCGCCGGTGCGCGAGGCGAGCTCGATGGCGAACATCCTGTACCAGTCGTCGACCATCGGGATCATGGCGCTGCCCGTGGCCCTGCTGATGATCGGCGGCGAGTTCGACCTCTCCGCCGGCGTAGCGGTGATCACCTCGGCGCTCACCGCGAGCATGCTGAGCTACCAGCTGACCATGAACGTCTGGGTCGGTGTGGTCGTCGCGCTCCTGGTCTCCCTGGGCATCGGCGCGTTCAACGGATGGATGCTGGTCAGGACGGGCCTGCCGAGCTTCCTGGTCACCCTCGGCACCTTCCTGATCCTCCAGGGCGTCAACCTCGCCGTCACCAGGCTGGTCACCGGCGACGTGGCGACCGACGGCATCAGCGACATGGACGGCTTCAGCCAGGCCAAGAGCCTCTTCGCCTCGACGTTCGACGTCGGCGGCGTCCAGGTGAAGATCACCATCGTGTGGTGGCTGGTCTTCGCGGCGCTGGCCACCTGGGTGCTGCTGCGCACCCGGTACGGGAACTGGATCTTCGCCGTGGGCGGCGACAAGGAGTCCGCGCGGGCCGTCGGCGTGCCGGTGACCTTCACGAAGATCTCCCTGTTCATGCTGGTCGGCTTCGGCGCCTGGTTCGTCGGCATGCACCAGCTGTTCACGTTCAACACCGTGCAGTCGGGCGAGGGCGTCGGCCAGGAGCTGATCTACATCGCCGCGGCCGTCATCGGCGGCTGTCTGCTCACCGGCGGCTACGGCTCCGCGATCGGCCCGGTCTTCGGCGCGTTCATGTTCGGCATGGTCCAGCAGGGCATCGTCTACGCCGGCTGGAACCCCGACTGGTTCAAGGCGTTCCTCGGCGTGATGCTGCTCGGCGCCGTCCTGATCAATCTGTGGGTCCAGCGCACGGCTACCCGGAGGTGACCGCCATGACCGACGACGACACCGGCGCCCACGGAGCCGTCCTGACGGACACCCCGTCCGCCGACGGCGAGCACCCCCTCGTCGAACTGCGCAACGCGGGCAAGTCCTACGGCAACGTCCGCGCCCTGCACGGGGTCGACCTCGCCGTCCGCCCCGGCAACGTGACCTGCGTGCTCGGTGACAACGGCGCGGGCAAATCCACCCTGATCAAGATCATCTCAGGGCTGCACCAGCACACCGAGGGCGAGTTCCTCGTCGACGGCCGGCCCGTGCGCTTCTCCACCCCGCGCGAGGCCCTCGACCACGGCATCGCCACCGTCTACCAGGACCTCGCCACCGTTCCCCTCATGCCGGTGTGGCGCAACTTCTTCCTCGGCTCCGAGATGACCAAGGGCCCCTGGCCCGTGCGCCGCCTCGACATCGACAGGATGAAGAGGACCGCCGACGAGGAACTGCGCAACATGGGCATCGTCCTCGACGATCTCGAACAGCCCATCGGCACCCTCTCCGGCGGGCAGCGGCAGAGCGTCGCCATCGCCCGCGCCGTCTACTTCGGCGCCCGCGTGCTCATCCTGGACGAGCCCACCGCCGCCCTCGGCGTCAAGCAGTCCGGCGTGGTCCTGAAGTACATCGCCGCCGCCCGTGAGCGCGGCCTCGGCGTCATCTTCATCACCCACAACCCGCACCACGCCTACATGGTCGGCGACCATTTCAGCGTCCTGCGCCTCGGCACGATGGAACTGTCCGCCGAGCGGAGCCAGGTCAGTCTGGAGGAGCTCACCAACCACATGGCCGGCGGTGCCGAACTCGCCGCTCTCAAGCACGAGTTGTCACAGGTGCGCGGAGTCGACGTCGAGGAGCTCCCGGAGGAGACGGACCTCACCGCACCGGTGGCGGGCGGCGGGGAGAAGAAGGACCGCGGTTCCGGCGTGCCGGGCTGAGCATCCGTCAGAAGCAGTTCCGTACAGGTCACTTATGATGCTCGGCATGTTCGACGCCGAAGTCAGGCTGGGGGCCGTCGCGACCGCGACGGCCCCCGCCCTCGTCCTGCGCCCCTGGCGCCCCGAGGACGCCGCCGACCTGATCGAGACCCACCGCGACCCGGTGCTGCGCCGCTGGGGGAGCGGCGACATCCGGGACGAGGCGAGCGCGGCGCGCTGGCTGTGCGCGCAGCAGGAGGGCTGGGCCTCGGGACTGCGCTTCGCGTTCGCCGTGCTGGAGGCCCGTTCCGGCGGTGAGGAAGGGGTGTTGGTCGGGAACGTGGTGCTCAAGGCGTCCGGCGGGCCTTCGGCGGAGGTCGGCTACTGGACGGCCGACCGCGCGCGGGGCCGGGGCGTGGCTCCCCGCGCGCTGGCCGCGCTGACCGACTGGTCCTTCACCGCCGTCGGCGGGCTCACGCGTCTCGAACTCCTCCACCAGAGCGACAACACGGCGTCCTGCCGGGTCGCGGAGAAGACGGGCTACGTCCTCGACGCCGTGCTGCCGGCCGCCCCGCCCGACTATCCGCAGCCGGGGCATCTGCATGTGCGGCGGTGACGTCCGCTCCGGACGCCTCCTGAGCGGACGTCACCCGGCTGCCCTCAGAAACGCACGTGGTGCACGGTGGCGCGTGCCGCCGTGAACTCGGCGCGGACGAAGCCTCGCTCCGGGGTGGTCCACCGCGTCTCGACACCGTGGAAACGGTCGTCGGTGACAGTCGGGAGCGGGTCGGCCGCGGGCAGGCGGACGCGGTACCCACCGGGGCGCGGGAGATGCAGGCGGGCGTGCGAGAGCCGGCCGTGCTGCCAGTCGATGTCGACGGTGACGCCGCCCCGGGCCCGCAGTCCGCGGACGGTGCCCTCGGGCCAGGCCGCCGGCAGCGCGGGCAGCAGCCGCAGTTCGCCCGTGTGGCTCTGCAGCAGCATCTCGGCGACGGCTGCCGTGGCTCCGAAGTTGCCGTCGATCTGGAAGAGCTCCGGTGGGTGCAGGTCGAAGAGGTTGTCGGAGGTGGAGTCGGCCAGGAGCCTGCGCAGGCTCCGGTGGGCGAGGGCGCCGTCGCCCAGGCGGGCGGCGAGGGCGACCACCCAGGCAAGGCTCCAGCCGGTGCCGCCGCCCCCGTGGGCCAGCCTGAGGTCGAGGGCGGCCCGGGCGGCGGCGAACAGCTCCGGGGTGCGCTCCGCGTCGATCCGGTCGCCGGGGTACAGACCGTAGAGGTGGGAGAGGTGCCGGTGGCCCGGGTCCTCGGGTGCGGCGTCGTGCCGCCACTCGGCCAGGGGCTGTCCGGGGGCGTACGGCAGCGGGGGCAGCCGTCGCCGGGCGCTGTCCAGGGCGTCGGCGAGCGGGTCGGCGAGGCCCAGCTCCTCGATGGCCTCCAGGCAGTTGCCGAACAGCTCCTCGGTGAGCCAGAGGTCCATGGTGACGGAGGCGGTGGTCGCGGCGAGCGTCGTCCCGTCCGGCGTCTTCACCTGGAAGCGGTGCTCGGGTGAGGTGGAGGGGCAGGTGACCAGGTGGCCGTCGGCGTCCTCGACGAGGAGGTCGAGCAGGAAGACGGCGGCCTCGCGCATCACCGGCCAGGCCCGGTCGGCGAGGAAGCCGCGGTCGCCGGTGAAGCGGTAGTGCTCCCACAGGTGGGCGCAGAGCCAGGCGCCGGCCATCGGCCAGTTGGCCCACTGGGGGCCGCCCTGGACCGGGTTGGTGCTGCGCCACACGTCCACGTTGTGGTGCGCCGTCCAGCCGCCGCAGCGGTAGTAGGCCGAAGCGGTGCGGCGCCCTGCCGTGGCGAGGTCGGTGATCAGGTCGAACAGCGGCTCGTGGCACTCCGGCAGACCGGTGGTCTCGGCGTGCCAGTAGTTCATCTGCGTGTTGATGTTGGTGGTCCAGTCGGACTGCCAGGGCGGCTGGACCTCGGTGTTCCAGATGCCCTGGAGGTTCGCCGGCTGGGTGCCGGGGCGGGAGGAGGCGATGAGCAGGTAACGGCCGTAGGCGAAGTACAGGGCGGTCAGGCCGGGGTCGTCCGCGCCGGACCGCACGGCGGCGAGGCGCTCGTCGGTGGGCAGGGCTTCGAGTGCCCGGTCGCGGCCGAGACCGAGGACGGTCCGGTCGTGCAGGGTGCGGTGGTCCGCGATGTGCTCGGTCCGCAGGCGGTCGTACGGCACCTGGGCCGCGGCGTCCAGCAGTTCGGCCACGTCGGCCCGGGGGCCGGATTCCGGTCCTGCGGGCAGGGCGTCCCACCCCCGGAAGCCGGTGGCCGCGGCGACCAGGACGGTGGCGCCGGTGGCGCCGGCCAGCCGTAGGCCGCCGGTGGCCGGGTCGGTGGTGACGGCCCCCTCGTCGGGGACGATGCGCAGGGCCGCCGCGAATCCGGTTCCCGCGTCGGGGGCGTAGCGGACCGCGTCGGGTCCGGCGGCCTCGAACTGGACGTGCTCCGGGGCCCGTCCCGAGACGGCCGCGCCGGGCGGCGAGCCGGGGTGCGCCGATTCCAGGCGGGCGGTGAAGGACAGCGCGCCGGGGGTGTCGCAACTGAGCCGGACGACGAGGACGCCGGCCACGGCGGAGACGAACAGTTCGCGGGTGTGGCGTACCCCGCCGGCCTCGTAGGTCACCGTGCAGAGCGCGTCGCCGAGGTCCAACTCCCGTCGGTAGTCCGTGACTTCACCGAAGTGCCCGAGATCCAGGAGCAGGGCGCCCAGGGGCTGGTACGCCTGGGTGTCGGGGCCCTGCATGCGCCGCGCCAGTTCCTCGGCGCGCAGGTGGTCATGGTCGTGGAGCACCGCGCGGCGCAGCGGCTCCAGATGCCGCGCCGCACGGTGGTCGTTGTGGTCTGCCGGGCCGCCCGACCACAGCGTGTCGACGTTGAGGTCGACGCGCTCATGGGCGGTGCGGCCGGGCACCATGGCTCCCAGGGAGCCGTTGCCCAGGGGCAGCGACTGAGGGAAGCCGTCGGCGGGGCGGCGGTACCAGAGCTTCAGCATGCGCGGCATCCGAGGGTGAGGCTGGCAGGGCGGGCGGGGAGGTCGTAGCGGGACTGTACGCGTGGGCCGTGGGCCGCGCTGCCGGTTCCGTGCCGGGCGGCCTCGAGGTCCACGCTGGTCCGGCGGCGCACGGTCGGGCCGACGTGCGGGTGGCCGGTGACGACCCGTCCGCTGCCGTGCCGGCCGGTGAGCCGGGCGTGGCGCGCCTCGCGTGCACGGGGTCCGGAGGCCGTCGACGGCTGCGGTGGTGTCCGCGTACGCCTGACCGGGACCGAGGCCGCTCCTGCCCCGCCGACGGGCGGTCGCACGGGGGCGCTTCTATGCTGGGGATCGATGGGCCGCACGCGGCCCGTACCCGTTGGTGCGGCTGTGGCCTGCGGCGTTCGTCTCCTCGTGGAGGAGTGAGCCCATGACGCGTCCGAGTGTTCGACTGCGCAGGGGGACCCTGGTGGCCGCCGCCCTGGCGGCGCTGGTGGCTCCCGCGGTGGGTGGAGCCGTCACCGCCGAGCCGTCCTCGGCCGCGTCGGCGGCCCAGCCCTCGCCGACGCCGACCGGGGGTGACGTCCGCGCGCTCACCGCCGACGTCCAGGAGCAGATCGACCAGGCCGTGCAGCGGGTCCTGAAGGAGACGGGCACCCCCGGCGTGAGCGTCGGCATCTGGACGCCCGACCGGGGCGAGTACGTGAAGTCCTTCGGCGTCGCGGACAAGGACACCGGTCAGAAGATGACGCCGGACCTGTACATGCGCATCGGCAGCGAGACCAAGACGTTCACCGTCACCGCGCTTCTCCAACTCGTCGACCAGGGCAGGATCGGCCTCGACGACACCATCGGCAAGTACATCGCCGGCGTGCCCAACGGCGACGAGATCACCCTGCGGCAGCTGGCCGGCATGCGCAGCGGGCTGTACAACTACTCGGAGGACCCGGACTTCTTCAAGGCCCTGACCTCCGACCCGCGCCGTCCGTTCACCCCGCAGCAACTGCTCGACTACAGCTTCAAGCACCCCGTGCTGTTCCCGCCGGGAGAGAAGTTCTACTACTGCAACACCAATCTGATCCTGCTCGGCCTGGTCGTCGAGAAGATGAGCGGACGCCCCCTCGCCGAGTACATACAGGAACGCGTCCTGGATCCGGTCGGGTTGAAGCACTCGCTCTTCCCCACGGGCAACGAGTTCCCCTCGCCGCACGCCCAGGGCTACACGAACCAGACGGCCACCGGGAAGGTGGAGAACTCCACGGACTGGGACCCCTCCTGGGGCTGGGCGGCCGGGGCGATGATCTCCGACCTGGACGATCTGCGCGTCTGGGCCCGCACGGTGGCCACGGGCGAACTGCCCGACGGCGGCAGGCTGATCAGCCCCGCCCTGCAGCAGCAGCGGCTGACCACCCCGCCGACCACGATCCCGGGCGCGGGATACGGTCTGGGCATCTTCGACGTGCAGGGCTGGATCGGCCACAACGGCTCCCTCCCCGGCTACGAGTCCCTGACGATCTATCTTCCGTCCGCGCGGACCACCCTCGTCGTGGTGCTGAACACCGACATCGGGCACGACAACGAGGAGCCCAGCACCCTGTTCGGCGACGCCATCACGAAGATCATCTCGCCGGAGCACGTGTACAACCTGCCGGCCCAGCCGGCGGCGCAGTGAGGCCGGTCGGACCACCGTGCGTCGAGGCGAGGTGAGCCGGTCCGGCCGTGCGGCCGAGTTCGCCGGTCAGGCCGTGCGCACCTCCGCGATCGTCACCGGGCGGTGCTCGTGCAGCGACAGCGTGCAGGCCTCCGCGATCCAGCCGGCCTCCAGCGCGTCCTCGATCGTGCAGGGTGAGGGCCGGGAGCCCGCCACCACCTCGGTGAACGCGGTGAGTTCGGCGCGGTAGGCGGCGGTGAAGCGGTCCATGAAGAAGTCGTGCGGCGGGCCGGCCGGGAAGGTCACCCCGGGCTCCACCGAGCGCAGCGGCAGCTTGTCCTCCAGGCCCACCGCGATGGAGTCCTGGAACCCGTGGATCTCCATGCGCACGTCGTAACCACGCGCGTTGTGACGGGAGTTGGAGACCACCGCGATCGTGCCGTCGTCCAGGGTGAGGATCGCGCCGGTGGTGTCCGCGTCGCCCGCCTCCTTGATGAAGTCCGCGCCCCGGTTCCCGCCCACGGCGTACACCTCGGTCACCTCACGGCCCGTCACCCAGCGGATGATGTCGAAGTCGTGCACCGAGCAGTCACGGAAGATGCCACCCGAGGCGGCGACGTACGCGGCGGGCGGCGGCGCGGGGTCGAGGGTGGTCGAGCGGACCGTGTGCAGCGTGCCCAGCTCGCCCGACCGCACGGCCGCGCGGGCGTTGACGAAACCGGTGTCGAAGCGGCGGTTGTAGCCGATCTGGATCGGGACGTCCCGGCCCTGCACGGCCTTGAGGACCTCCACGCCCTCGGCCATGGTCCGGGCGACCGGCTTCTCACAGAACACGGGCACGCCGGCCTCCACGGCCGCGAGGATCAGACCCGGGTGGGCGTCCGTCGCGGCGGCGATCACCACGCCGTCCACCCCCGCCGCGAGCACCGCCTCGGGGGAGTCCGCGACCTCGGCGCCGAACCGCTCCGCGGCGGCCTTGGCGGCCTCGGCGAACGGGTCGGCGACGACGAGCGACTCGACGGCGTCGAGTCCGAACAGGGTCTCGGCGTGGAAGGCGCCGATGCGGCCGAGGCCGAGGATTCCGATGCGCATGGGGGGTGCAGCTCCTTGAGGGTCGTGCGGGAAGGGCCGGAGGAGGAGTGAGGGGACGGGGGCTTTGGAGAGCCGCCCTAGTCCAGGCCGCCCAGGACGTTCTGGTCCCAGTCGATCACCGAACCGGTGACCACGCCGGACCGGTCGGACAGCAGGAAGACCACGAAGTCCGCGATCTCGTCCGGCAGGCCGAGCCTGCCCATCGGCAGCCGTGCCGCCGCCTGCTCGCGCCAGTCGTCGCCGGCGCCGTGGAAGGCCCGCTGCGTCGCGTCCTCGCCCTCGGTCGCCGTCCAGCCGATGTTCAGCCCGTTGATCCGCACCCGGTCGTGGCGGTGGGCGTGCGCCGCGTTGCGGGTGAGGCCGGCCAGCCCGGCCTTGGCGGCCACGTACGGCGCGAGGAAGGGCTGACCGCCGTGCGCGGACGAGGTGATGATGTTGACCACCGTGCCGGGCGCGCCCCGGCCGATCATGTCCCGGACGGCGGCCTGCATGGCGAAGAACGGCGCCCGCAGATTGATCGCGATGTGCTGGTCGAACAGGTCGGGCGTGGTGTCCAGGAGCGTGCCCCGCGAGGTCAGCCCCGCGGAGTTCACCAGGCAGTCGATCCGGCCGTACGCCTCGACCACGCGGGTGACGCAGGACGTCGCCTGGGCGGCGTCGGCCAGGTCGGCGCGGACGAACATCGCCTCGCCGCCCGCCGCGGTCAGCTCCGCCGCCAGGGCCTCGCCGGGTTCGGGGCGCCGGCCGCTGACCGCGACGACGGCGCCCTCGCGGGCGGCCGCCCTGGCGGTCGCGGCGCCCACGCCCTGGCTGCCGCCGTTGACGAGGACGACCTTGTCGTCGAGAAGTGGCATGGATCGGCGTTCCTCTCACGCTCTCGCGGCGTCGCGGGCGGGCTCGACAGAGCCCGCTGCGTCCCGCGGGGCCTCACGGCGTCGTGCGGCTCTGTCATTCTTGTCAGCACAAAACCCTCGAACAACCTGCAGCGAGCCATCAAAAACCCCTCAAGCGCCGTCCGGGTCATCCGTCCAGCACACCTTCAGGAGCCGGCAGTGGGCCACCCCTTCCCGATCCGTGAGATCGCCCGTCAGGCGGGACTGAGCGAGGCCACCGTGGACCGGGTCCTCAACGGCCGGGGAGGGGTGCGCGCCTCCACCGAACAGGAGGTGCGCCGGGCCATCGCCGACCTGGACCGCCAGCGCACACAGGTCCGGCTCGTCGGCCGCACCTTCATGGTCGACATCGTGATGCAGGCGCCCGAGCGGTTCACCACGGCGGTGCGGGCCGCGCTGGAGGCCGAACTGCCCGCGCTGCACCCGGCCGTGCTCCGCTCCCGCTTCCACTTCCGCGAGACCGGCCCCGTCCGGGAACTGGTCGCCGGCCTGGACCGGATCGCCCGCCGCGGCTCGCAGGGCGTCATCCTCAAGGCGCCGGACGTCCCCGAGGTCACGGCGGCGGTCGGCCGGCTCGCCGCCGCGGGCATCCCGGTCGTCACCCTCGTCACCGACCTGCCCGCCAGCGCCCGGCTCGGCTATGTCGGCATCGACAACCGGGCCGCCGGCGCCACCGCCGCGTACCTCATGGGCCAGTGGCTGGGCGAGCGGCCCGGCAATGTGCTCACCAGCCTCAGCAGCGGGTTCTTCCGCAACGAGGAGGAGCGCGAGATGGGCTTCCGCAGCGCCATGCGCGCCCGCCACCCCGAGCGCGCCCTCGTCGAGATCGCCGAGGGGCAGGGCCTGGACGCCACCCAGTACGACGTCGTCCGCGCCGCCCTCGAACGGGACCCGGACATCCGTGCCGTCTACTCCATCGGGGGCGGCAACATCGCCACCCTCAGCGCCTTCGAGGACCTCGGCCGCGAGTGCGTCGTGTTCGTCGCGCACGACCTCGACCACGACAACACCCGGCTGCTGCGCGAACACCGCCTGTCCGCCGTGCTCCACCACGACCTGCGCCAGGACATGCGCGAGGCCTGCCACGTCGTGATGCGGGCCCATGGCGCGCTGCCGCCGGCCGGGCCGGTGCTGCCCTCCGCGATCCAGGTGGTGACGCCGTACAACACCCCGCCCCAGGCGACGGCCGGCTGACCGGGGCGGGGCGAGCCGCGCACGGAGCGTTCGGTGTCATCCGGCCTGTCCGGCGTGTACTGGTATGCGCGGGCCGTCGGCTTTCCTACTGTCGTACGGGTGTGGAAAGCAGCCCCCGAGGGCGAACCGGAGCGGCTGGTCGCGCTCGCCGACGGCGTGTTCGCGATCGCCGTCACCCTGCTCGTGCTGGACCTCTCCGTGCCGCCGGGCCTGGACGACGAGCAGTACCGCGACGCGCTGCGGGACGTCCTGCCCAACCTCGGCGCCTACGCCCTGAGCTTCTTCGTGCTGGCGCAGTTCTGGCGCGACCACCGCCGGATCTTCCGCCGGGTGCGGCACGTCGACTCGCAGATCGTCCGGCTGTCCCTGCTCGGCATGGGCGTCGCCGCCCTCCTCCCCTTCCCCACGGCCCTCATCTCGGAGTATCCGCAGGAGGCCGTCTCGGTGGTCGTCTACTCCGCGGCCGTCACGGCACTCGGGGCGACCCACCTCGCGCTGGCCGTCCTCCTCAACCGACGGCCCTGGCTGCGCGACGCCCCCGCCGGCGACCCGGACCTCCTGCTGTCCGCCGCCGACCTCATCGCCACGGTGGGGGTCTTCGCCGTCACGATCCCGCTCGCCCAGGTGCTGGAAGGCGCGGCCGTGTGGTGGTGGGTGGCCCTGTTCCCGGCGAAGGCGATCTTCGGCAGACGAGCACGGAGGAGGATCGCGCGCGCCCGGCCGGCAGAGTGACGTGGTGAGGGCGCTGGTCAGGACGCGGGCTCCAGGGGCGTCCAGGCGCCGGTCCGGGCCGAGCGGGCCATCGCGTCCAGGGCGGTCGCGCTGTGCACGGCGTCCGCGAGCGTCGTCCCGTACGGCCGGCCCTCGGCGATCGAGCGCAGGAACCGGTGTGCCTCGATGACCTTCAGGTCGTCGTAGCCCATCGCGTTCGCCGCGCCCGGCTGGAACGCGGCGAACTCGCCCGCGTCCGGGCCGACGTACACCGTGCTGACGGGCTGGTCCTGGTACGCCGTGCCGCGGCTGACGGCGAGTTCGTTCATACGGCGGAAGTCCCAGGAGACGGCGCCCCGGGCGCCGTGCACCTCGAAGCCGTAGTTGTTCTGCTCGCCGACCGAGACGCGGCAGGCCTCCAGGACGCCGCGGGCCCCGGAGGCGAAGCGCAGCAGGCAGTTGACGTAGTCCTCGTTCTCGACGGGACCCAGGTCGCCGCCGGTGGCCAGGGTGTGCCCGGCGGTGGCGCCGGTGGGGCGGGCGCGCCGCGGGATGAAGACCGCGGTGTCGGCGACCAGGGAGGAGATGTCGCCGAGCAGGAAGCGGGCGAGGTCGACGCCGTGCGAGGCGAGGTCGCCGAGGACCCCGCTGCCGCCCCGCTCGCGCTCGTACCGCCAGGTCAGGGCGCCGTCCGGGTGGGCCGCGTAGTCGCTGAAGAGACGGATGCGGGCATGGGTGACGGCGCCGATCTCCCCGGAGGCGATCAGCTCGCGCGCGGCCTCGACGGCGGGTGCGTTGCGGTAGTTGAAGCCGACCGCGCCCTGGACGCGCGCGCGGGCGACCGCGTCCGCGACCGCGCCGGCGTCGGCGGCCGTGAGCCCCACCGGCTTCTCGATCCAGATGTGCTTGCCGGCCTCGGCCATCGCGACGCCGATCTCCCGGTGCAGGAAGTTGGGCGCGGTGATGCTGACGGCCCGCACGCGCGCGTCGGCGGCGATGTCGCGCCAGTCGCGGTACGTCGAGGCGAACCCGTAACGGGCCGCTGCCTCCTCGGCGCGGCCCGGCACCTCCTCCGCGATCGCGACCAGCTCCGGCCGCACCCCGAGCTGCGGGAAGTGATGCGGCACGCGCGCGTAGGCCTGCGTGTGCACCCGGCCCATCCAGCCGAACCCGACGACCGCGACACCCAGCGCGTCCACCACGAGAGCCCTGCCCTTCTTGAGGAGCGGTCCACATGGAAGCGCAGGGGACGTCCCCGGGGAAGGTCCACATGGGCGGTCCATATGTCCTGATGTCTTTTCCAGGTCACCCTGGGGTCGCGGTCGCGGCCGTGTCAACCCTTCCGCCGGGCTCCCGCCCCTTCGGGCCTCGTGACTGGCGGCCCGGCCGCACCCCGGCGATCGTGGAGATCATGGCGGACCCCACCGCGGCCGACGACGCGCCGCCCCGGCACGACACCCGCGAGGCCGTCCTCTTCGGTGGTGTCTACGGCGCCGTCCTCGCCTCGTCGCTGGTCGCGGCGCTCAGCACCTACGGCCACTCCTCGCGGGCCAGCCGCCGCTACGACGCCCTCTGGCTGCTGGTGACCGCGCTCGCCTCCGCCCTCGCCCACGGCTACGCCCACTTCATCGCCGAGCGCCGGCCGAGCCGGCGGTGGGACGCCCTGCGGACCCTCGGCGAGGAGTGGCCGCTGGTGGCGGCAGTCCTGCCCACGGCCTTCGTCCTGGCCGGCGCGGGGTGGGGCTGGTGGCGGGCGGACGGCGTCGAGTACCCGGCGTTCGTCCTCAACATCTCGATGCTGTTCGGTCTCGGCCTGGTCTCCGCCCGCTGGTCGCGCAGATCGTGGCCGAAGGCGCTGCTGATCGGGCTGCTCGACGCGCTGCTGGGCGTGATCGTGGTCGTCGCGAACGCGGTCATCAAGTGAGCCGGCAGCGCGTCGCCGCCCGTCGGACACGGTTTCGCCGCCGTCAGTCCCGGCGGGCCACGATCCGGTAGGCGTTGGACAGCCCCAGCCGGTGCGACAGCGGCCGGACCGCGAACCGGTCGAGCAGTGTGCCCGCGACCAGCGCCGGGATCCCGGCGACCAGCAGCGCCCCGCGCAGGACCCGGTGCGCCGCGCCCGGCCGCCGTGGCAGCCAGGGCGCGTCGTCCCGTGGGGCCAGCCGGTCCAGCGACAGCCATACGGCGGCCAGCAGGTCCACCGGGTCGTGCGGCTCGCGGTGCTGCTCGGCCACCACAGTGAAGCCCAGGTCGGTGAGGCGTCGCCGCAGATTGGCGACCGGCACGAAGTGCAGGTGCTGCGGCTGCAGCCAGGGCAGCCACCAGCGGCCCAGCAGGCGCGCCCACCGGCTCTCCGGGTCCGGGACCTCGATGAGCAGATGCCCGCCAGGGCGGACCGTCTCCCGGGCGGCGCGCAGCTCACGGTCGGGGTCGGTGCTGTGCTCCAGGTAGTGGAACATGCTCACCACGTCGTACCGGCCCGCGAGGTCCGCCGCCAGCTCGGGGAACTCCCCCCGGTAAGCGTGCTCCACCCGGCCCTCGCGGGCGGCGAGTTCGACGCCTTCGGTGAAGTCGAGGCCGTCGAAGACGGTGTCCGGCAGCACCTCGCGGGCGGCCGCGCAGAAGTGGCCGTGCCCGGTGCCCACGTCCAGCCAGGTCTTCGGCCCGGGGTCGTGCGGCAGCATCGACTCCGCCCGCCCCCGGTACATCGCGGTGCGCCCGCCGAAGGTGTCGCCGAGCTTCTTCTCGCCGAGCCCGTCGTAGAAGTCCCGGTAGTAGAACTCCAGTCCTTCGGCGTTGAGCCTGGGGTTCTGGAAGGTGTGGGCGCAGGCCTCGCACCGGTCCAGGACGAAACGGCCGGGCTTGTGCTGGAGCAGGTCGGTGGTGCGCAGCCGGGTGGTGAGCCGGTCCGAGCCGCACCAGGGGCAGGTGGTGCGCCGGGGTTCGAAGAAGCGGTCCGGACCGGCCGCCAGGTCGGCCTGGTAGCCGGGGCGCAGCTCCGCGATCCGCTCGGTGGTCCGCTTGCTCTCGTTGCTCATCACAACTCCTTGGCCAGCTCGTCGAGATGGTCCGCGGCGGCGGGCGCGCCGCCCGCGGCGCGGAACGCGGCGCCGATCCGGCCGGCCGCCGCCCGGTGCCCCGGATCGTCCAGCACCGCGTCCAGAGCGGCGCCCAGTCTCTGCTCGCCGACCCGGCCGAACCGCACCCGAACCCCGGCGCCGGCGTCCGCGACCTGCCCGGCCACGACCGGCTGGTCGTCCCGGATGGGCGCGACCACGAGCGGGACGCCGTGCCACAGCGCCTCGCACACGGTGTTGTGCCCGGCATGGCAGATGACAGCGTCCGTCCTTTCCAGCAGCGGCAGTTGGGGAACCGACGGCACCACGAGGAGGTCCTTGCCACCGGCATGGCCGCCCCCCAGGGCCCCGCCCGGGTCGACGATCACCCCCTGCACCCGGTCGGCCCGCTCGCGCAGCGCACCGCGGCACATCTGGAGGAACCGGCCGCCGACGTCGGTGTTCGCGGTGCCGAGCGTGACCAGTACGGCGGACCGGCCCGGATCCAGCCACTCCCATGGGAAGGCGGCCGTTGAGGGGCGGGCGGCGATCGACGGGCCGACCCACCGGACCCCGGCGCGATGCCCCGCCAACTCCGGTGTGCTGAAGGCGAGGACGAGACGCGGGGAGAACCGCGGATCGGCGGTGCCCGCCGGGTCGCCGACCGCCTCCCGGAGCCGGGCCAGCCGCTCCTGGAGCCACTGCCGCACCTTGGGCAGCCCGGCCAGCGGATCGGTGAACTCCGCCGACGTCGTCGCCGAGGTCGCCCAGGGCACGCCCATCCGCTCCGCCACCAGCGCGCCCGCGAAGGCCTGCTGGTCGGCCACCACCACGTCCGGCCGGAACGCCTCGACCGCCGCCCGCACACCGGGCGCCATCGCCTCGGCCAGCGGCAGCAGGTACCACTCCCACAGGAATCTCAGCGCCTCCGGTCCGCGCAGCTCCGGCGGTCGGGTGCCGTCCGGCGCCCCGGCGCAGGGGTGCACCTCGGCGCCGTCGCCCGCGAGCCGCCGCACCAGTGCCGGGTCGGAGCACGCCCACGCCACGCGGTGCCCACGCGCGCTCAGTTCGGCGGCCACACCGACGAGCGGGTTGATGTGCCCCGTCAACGGCGGTACGACACAAAGGAATCCGCTCACCGGGCCTCCGCCGCCCCGGCCGACTCGGCCTCCCGCACCAGCGACAGGACGTGGCCGCCCACCGCCCGTGCCGCCTCCACCAGCACCGAGTGCTCATGGCCCGGGATCACCACGGTCCGGCAGTCCGGCAGCGACGCCTCCAGCCAGGGCACGAGTTCGGCGAGGTCGGAGTCACCGCCGTACACGCCCAGCACCGGGCAGCGCACCGCAGCGATCTGAGCGTCCGTCAGCACCCGGCTCGCCGGGATGTCCCGGCCGAGCGTGGTCTCCCGGGCGAGGCGGGCCGCGCCCCTGGCCAGGCGGGCGGTGTTGTGGCTGCGATGGGCGGTGATCCAGGCGATCGCGTCGGGCTCGTTGTGCGCCAGCTCGGTCACCACCCTCTCCAGGATGCCGCCCAGCTTCACCGCCCAGGCGGCGGTGGCCGGTTCGGACTCGATCAGCGTGACGCTCGCCGCCCGCTCCGGACGGCGGGCCGCGTAGCCGAACGCGACCGTGCCGCCGTAGGAGTTGCCGACCAGATGCACGGGGCCGGTGACGGCGAGACGGTCGAGCAACGCCTCCAGGTCGTCCACGTTGTGGTCAAGGGTGTAGCCCTCGGCCGGGCGCTCGCTGCGGCCGTGGCCCCGCAGGTCGTACATGACGACGTCCAGGCCGGCGGCCGCGAAGGCGGGGGCCACGGTGAAGTAGTAGCTGGCCAGGCTGTCGGTGAGCAGACCGTGCACCAGCACCACGGTGGCGGTGGCCGGGCGGCCGCCGCCGGGCCCGATCCTCTGCACGTGCAACCGGACGGCGCCGGTGTCGACCATCGCCACGGTCAGCTCGCCTCCGCGGCCTTCAGACCGGTCACGACGTACTCGACGAGCCGCCCCACGGTCAGCTCGATGATCTCGTCGAACTCCATCCCGGCCAGGAACTCCGCGAAGTTGATCCGCTCGCCGTACCGCTCCTGGAGCATCCCGGCCAGGGTGACGAGATCGATGCTCTCCAGCTCCAGGTCGCGGTTGAACGTGGTGTGCGGGCCGATCTCGACGTCGTCGACCCCGTACTCGTCCTGAAGGAGCCGGGTCAGCATGTCCGTGAGGTCGGCGAGGACGGCCTCCTCGTCGGCGAGGGGTGTGCCGGGAACGCCGGGCGGGAGGGGCGAATCGGGAGTGCGCAGGCGGTCAGCGGTCATCGGTCGTACTCCTTCGCTGGGGCGGGGGAGGGCTCGACGGGCCCGGTCGTCCAGGCCACGATGTAGCTGCGGTCCGGCAGGGACGGCGGATTGGCGACCGGGACGCAGTGCACGGTGTAGGCGCGCTCCAGACGGCCGGAGACGGTCAGCCGGCCGCCGTCCGGGGCGGCGTCCAGGACCGCGAAGTCCCGTGGCCGGCCACCGAACCCGGTGCCCTCCGCCTTGGCGACCGCCTCCTTCGCCGCCCAGAACCGGGTGAACCACAGCGCCTCCGAGTCACCCCTGGACGACGACAGATCCCGCAACAAGCGGAGTTCGCGTGCTCCGAGCGCGGTCGCCATGGTCTGCGGCGTTCGGTCGACGACCTCCTCGACGTCGATGCCGGGGCCCGGTCCGGGTGTGTGAGGGCGGACCAGGGCGACGCCCGCCTCCGCGCTGTGCGCGAGCGACACGTCGAGCGGGGGCAGCACCCGGCCGTGCACGCCCGTCACATACGGGCCGCCCGCCGTGTCGTTGCGCACCCGCAGTTCCGCCGGGAAGACCGGGCCCTCACCGTGCTCCCACAGCCATCGGCGGACGGCGTCCTTGACCGCGATCCGCCCCAGCAGCCACTGCCGCCGCCCGCGCGGCGGATGCTCGGCGTACTGCGAACGCTCCGCGCTGTTCAGTGAGTTGCGCATGATCAGCTCACGGGAGGCCAGGTCCGGCCAGCGCTCGAAGAGCAGCGTCCAGCCGCCCGGCCGGACCTCGGAGAGCGTGTTGCGCTCGGGGAAGCGCTCGACGGGGCGGGTGGTCGGGTCGTTGTCGAACCGACGGTCCTGCCAGCCGTGCAGCTCCGCCCACACCGTGCCGCCGACCGTCAGCTGGACGTCGGCCTCCAGGGCGGTGTCGGTCAGCGAGGTGATCCGCACGTCGCACGCCACTTCGGCGCCCGGCGGGGGGTGCGGCCCGTAGAAGCGCATGTCCCGCATCCCGACCGGGAAGACGACCGTGCGCTCGGTGCGGGTGGCCATGATCCAGTAGCCGAGGATCTGACCGACGTTGTCCAGCAGGGCGCCGGGCGCGGGCGGTGTCGTGATCACACCCCGCACCCCGCGGTCGCCGATCGCGGTGAGCTCGGTGACGCCCTGGAACGCCGGGCCGTGGAACATCCAGCGCTGCTCGTAGAGTTGGGCGGCCGTGTGCTCGGGGGCGCGTTCGGACGCCGGATCGAGCGGCGGTCGGACGGGTGGCGGGGGAGGGTAGGCGGCGGCGACCTCGACGGTGGCGCGGGCCCGGGGGCCGAACGACACCGCCAGCCGGTCCGGGCCCTCGGGGGCTGCCGTCACCGGCACGTCGACGGCGGGCGTGGCGGTGAGCCACTCCTCGAACCGCGCCCCGAGCACGGCGACCGGCACCAGACCGGGCGCTGCCTCGGCCGCCGCGTCCATGATGTGCCGCACGATCGTCGTCGCCGGGACCACCGGCCACCGGTCGGCCACATCCGGCCAGCCGGGCCGCTGCGGGAAGAAGCAGTGGTCCAGGAGGTACGGCATGGTGTCGGGCGAGACGTGGACGGTGGAGCGGCGGGGAGCGAGGGGGCGCGGTGGCGCGGGTGAGGCGGGGGGTGTGGGGTGCGTGGGCCGGGGAGTCGGCCGGGGGCGGATGGGGGCGGTCAGGAGCGCGGCCGCCGTGTCCGCCGTGTCGCGCAGCAGGGCGCTGAGTTCGGCGGCGACGGGGGAGTGGGGGGCCAGGGCGTCCAGGGTGCTGTCGGCCGCCAGGTCGCGGTTCGCTCCCGCCGCCCGGGCCGCAGACGTCGCCGGGCGCAACTCGGCTCGGAGCTCGGCGAGTCGCCCCGGGTCGAGGGACACCAGCGCGCCGTCCAGGTCCAGTCGGACCGCGGGTCGTGAGGCGGTCCGGTCGGTGCCGGACGCGCCGTCGGCGGTCACGGCGTCGGCTGTCACTCCGCCGGCGGTCCGGGGCAGCGCCGGGGCCACCGCGGCGCCCGCCGTCCACAGCGCGGTCGCGACCCGGCGGAGCTGGGCGAGGCCCGTGCGGCGGGTGGAGTTGGCGGCGACGACGAGATGGTCACGCGCGCCCAGGGTGTCACCGACGAGGGAGCCGAGCTGTCCCGGCCCGACCTGGACGTACACCCGGTGGCCCGCCGCGTACAGGGCCTCGGTCAGCTGCCGGAAGCGGACCGGTTCCAGCAGGTGGCGTATGAACAGGGCACGGGTCTCGGCCTCGTCCGCGGGGAACGGCGCGGCGGTCGTGCCCGACCAGACCGGGGTGTGCGGCGGGTGCAGCCGGAAGCGCTCGGCCGCCGCCTGGATGGGGCCGAGGTGCGGCGCCAGCATCGGCGTGTGGAAGCCGGACCTGAACGGCAGCACCTGGCTGAGCACCCCCCGGGCGCGGAACGCCCGCACGAAGTCCTCCACCGCCGGCTCCGGACCGCACACCATCGACTGGTGGGGTGCGTTGTCGTGGGAGAGCACCAGGCCTGACGCGCGTCGGCCCTCCTCCAGCAGGGCGGCCGTCACCCGCTCGGCGGACGCGCCGATCGCGCCGAAGGCGACGCCGGGCACGGTCAGCGCGTCCGGGTCGAACCCGGCCATGAAGGCGTCGACCTCGTCCCCGGCGTAGAGTCCGCCCGTCGCCATCGCCGTCCACTCGCCCACGCTGTGTCCGGCGACCGCGTCCGGCATGATCCCCGTCCGGCGCAGCGCGGTGTCGAGGAGCCGGCCGGCCGCGACGACCCCGAGACCGTGCAGACCGAGACCGATGTCACCGGCCCGCTCCTCGGGCACGGGCAGCGGCGGCAGGCCGAAGTGGGCGGCGACGTCGTCCACTCGGGGGGTGAAGTCGCCCTCCAGGCCCGGGAAGAGGAAGGCGAGCTTGCCGGGGCCCGCGAGGCGGCCGTCGCCGGTGGCGTGGGAGTGAGGGCGAGCGGTGCGGTGGCTCGGGTCGAGCAGAGGGTCCGGGCGGAACCAGACGTCGTTGCGGCCGTGCCAGGCGTGCCGTCGTGCGACGGCCCGGCGAGCCAGGGCGAGCCGCTTGGCGGTCGGGTCGACGACGCCGAGCCGGGCGGGGCCGGCCGCCGGGTGCGTGCGGGCCGGGTCGAGGCCCGCGTCCCGTACGGCGTGGTCGTCGGCGTCGAGCGCGGCGGCCAGTCGTTCGGGGGAGTCGGCGGCGAGGAGGAGGACGCGTTCCGGTTCGGTCACCTGAGTGACCGCTGCCGGGCGTGCCCCGGGAGCTCGTTCCGGAGGGGTCCGGGAGGCGCCCGGCGCCTCCTCCAGCACCACGTGGGCGTTGATCCCGCCGAACCCGAAGGCGTTGACCGCCGCCCGGCGCACGGGCTGTTCTTCGCTGGTCTCCCAGGGCTCGGCCTTCTCCAGTGTGCGGAAGCGGGTGCGGGAGAGGGCGGGGTGCGGGTCGTCGCAGTGCAGCGTGGGCAGCAGGGTCCGGTGGTGCACGGCGAGCGCGGCCTTGACCAGACCGGCGACCCCGGCGGCGGGCATGGTGTGCCCGATCATCGACTTGACCGAGCCGAGGACCGCGGTACGGGCCGAGGGCAGGGAGGGCTCCTCGGCGGGGCCCGGCGCCGCGAATCCGGCGCCGGGAATCTCACCCGGTCCGAACACCTCAGCCAGCGTCGTCAGTTCGGCGCTGTCGCCGGCCGGGGTCGCGGTGCCGTGGGCCTCCAGCAGGCCGAGCGAACCGGGAGCGGCCGGGTCGAGACCGGCGGCCCGCCAGGCCTGCCGCACCGCCTGTGCCTGGCCGCCCGGATCGGGGTTGACCAGCCCGGCCGCCCGGCCGTCGCTCGCCACCCCGGTGCCCCGGATCACGGCGTACACCCGGTCGCCGTCGCGTTCCGCGTCGGCCAGCCGCTTGAGGACGACCACACCCGTGCCCTCACCGATCAGGATGCCGTCGGCGTCCCGGTGGAAGGGGCGGATGCGCTGACTCGGGGAGAGCGCGCGCAACTGGGAGAACACGCTCCAGAGCGTGATGTCGTGGCAGTGGTGGACACCGCCCGCGAGCATCATGTCGCAGCGCCCGCCGACGAGTTCGCCCACCGCCTGGTCCACGGCGACCAGCGACGAGGCACAGGCCGCGTCCACGGTGTAGGCCGGGCCCCGCAGGTCGAGCCGGTTGGCGATCCTGGAGGCGGCGAGGTTGGGCACCAGTCCGATCGCCGACTCGGGGCTGTCCGGCCCCAGCCGGTCGGTGAACGCCTCCCGCACCCGGTCCAGTTGCTCGCCGGTGAGATGGGGCAGCAACTCGCCCAAAGTCCGCGTGAGTTGGCTCGCCGTGCGGACCCGCTGGTCGAGCCGGACCAGGCCCGGGGTCAGATAGCCGCCCCGTCCGAGGACCACGCCGACGCGCCCCCGCTCCGGCAGACGGTCCACGCCGCCCGCGTCGGCGAGGGCGGCCGCGGCCACATGCAGGGCGATCAGCTGGTCGGGCTCGGTCCCGGCCACCGAGTTCGGCATGATCCCGAACCGGGTCACCTCGACCCGCGCCAGTCCGTCCACGAACCCGCCCCGCCGGGCGTAGACCCGGTCCGCCACGGCCGGTTCGGCCGCGCTGCCCGGGCGGTAGTAGCCGGCGTCCCAGCGCCCGTCCGGCACCTCGCCGACGGCGTCCACACCGTCACGCAGGTTCCGCCAGTAGGCGTCCAGATCGGCCGCGCCCGGCAGCAGCACCGCCATGCCGACGATGGCGACCGTGACTTGACCGTGTGGACGGGTCACCGAGGCCGTCACCAGGCGGAGGCGGTGTAGACGACGGCGGTCGCGGACTCCTCGCCCCAGGCCAGCTCCCGCAGCAGTGCCGCGGTCCCCTCCTCGGGATCGATCAGCCGAATGCCGCGCCGCGCGTACTCCCGCGCCAACTCCGCGCCGACCATGCCGGAATGACCGGCCGACGGCGCCCAGGGCCCCCAGTGCACGGTCAGCGCACGATGCCCGGTCCGGGCGGCGTAGGCCGCGCCGAGGGTCTCCAGCGCGTCGTTGGCGGCCGCGTAGTCGACCTGGCCCCGGTTGCCCAGGACGGCGGAGACGCTGCCGAACAGCACGGTGAACCCGGGCCGGGCAGGCAGTTCCTCCAGCGCCGTGAGCAGGGCGTCCGCGCCGGTGGCCTTCGTGCCGTAGACGCGCTGGAAGGACTCCACGCTCTTCTCCGCGATCAGCCGGTCCTCGATCACCCCGGCGGCGTGGACCACGCCGTCGAGCCGGCCGTGCTCGGCGTGGATCTCCTTGACCGCCTGGACCACCGCCTCCGGCTCCCGGAAGTCCACCGAGCGGTAGCGGACCCGGCTGCCGAGCGCGGTGAGCTCCTCCAACGTCGTGGTGATCTCCCTTTGCGCCAGCAGGAGTTCGGCGGCGCGGTTGATCTCGGCCGGCTTCAGCCCGCCGCGGGCGGCGAGCGCCGCGCGCAGTGCGGCAGGCGTGCGGGCGGCGGCGGTGTCGGCGCCCTCCGGGCCGTCCGGCGCGGGCGTCCGGCCGAGGAGCTCCAGCCGGCAGCGTGAGGCGCCGGCGAGCGCGGCGGCGAACTGCGCGGTGATGCCCCGCGCCCCGCCCGCCAGCACCACGACCGAGTCGCGGTCCAGGCCGAGCGCGGCGGCCTCGGCGGCCCCGTCCCCGGCCGGCCCGGCGCCGGTGCTGCCGAGCGCGCCGAGCGGCGCCTCCACCAGCTCGAAACCGTGGCGCACGGTCTCCGTCCGCAGCACGACCGGAGCGCTCCCGGTGAGCGCGGCCTCCACGACGACGGCGTCCGCGACGGCGGCGGGGGACACGTCCGCCAGGTCGACGACCCGGGCCGTCAGGTGCGGATACTCGCGGGCCACCGTGCGGAACAGCCCGTGCAGACCCGCCGAGCGGGCGTCCCCGCCGGCCGGCCGTACGGCCAGCAGCCGGCGGGGGGAGCGGGCCAGCGCCGCCTTCAGCACGGGGAACGCGTCCGGCAGCACCGCTGTGTCGTCGCCGGTGAGTGCACCGAGGTGGACCACCCCGTCGACCGGCCCGTCCGCCTCGGACAGCACATGCTCCCGGCCGCGTACGACGACGTCGGCGCCCAGCCCCTCGAGACGCGCGACGACCTCGGGCACGTCCCCCAGCACGGCCCAGCGGGCGCCGGCGAACACCGAGGCCGCGTCGACGGGCGCCTCCGGCGTGTCCAGCGGGACGGGCCGCAGCACATGCCGCTTCGGCGGCTCACCGGTCACCTCCTCGACGGCCGGCGCGGCGGTCTCGGCGGCGGGAACCCGCACCCGGATCGGCTCAGCCGCCGGGGACGATGCTGCGGGAAGCCGATCGTTCGCGTCCGGCTCCGGTGGGGAATCGCCCAGCCTCGCCGTCAGCCAGTCGGTCACCGCCGCGGCCGTCCGCGCCTTCGCCAGTTCCTCCAACTCCGCGTCCTCCAGGGACGTCAGATCCGCCCCGCCCTGCGCGCCGAGACGTCTGGCCAGCTCACCGGCGATCTCGGCGCGCTTGATGGAGTCGATGCTGAGGTCCGCCTCCAGATCGAGATCGGGCTCGATCATGTCGACGGGATAGCCGGTGCGTTCGCTGATGATCTCCAGTACGACGCGCTGCACGTCGATGACGCCTGCGGCCGGGGCCGGTGCGTCCGCCGACGTCATGGCCGGGGCGGGCAGCGCAGGTGGCGCCGCTTGGCTCACCGGTGCGGGCGTCTGCCAGGGCAGCGGCTCCGGCGACGGCGGTGCGGCCGCCGTCGCACCCGGCGTCGCCCCGAAGTAGGTGAGCAGCACGTCCCGTTGGGCGGCGATCATCTCCCGGCTGGTGCGCAGGAACTCGGAGATGAGCGCGTCCCGGTCGGACGGGACGCCGTGCGGGGGGTTGGTCGTCACAGTCGGCACAGTCCTTTCGACGGGTTCCACGACGCGCCGGGCCGGTGCGAGCGCACCGGGGAGGAGGGCGCCGGAGGCGGTGCGGACCAGCTGCCCGTCCACCGTCCAGCCGGGCCGCTTCGGCACAGGTGTGCGCACGGCGTCGACGGCGCCCCGCCCGCGCAGCAGCCGGCCGGTGCGCACCGGCAGCCCGGCCACGGCGAGACGGGCGAAGGCGTCGAGCCAGTCGCGCAGCCCGCCGCCCGGACGGGGCTCGCAGGCGACCGTGGTGTGGGGGCGGTCGCCGAGGATCCGCCCGACCAGCCGTGTCAGCACCGAGCCGGGGCCCGCCTCGACGAAGATCCGCGCGCCCGCCGCGTACATCGCCTCGATCTGCTCGACGAAGGCGACGGGCGCGCCGATCTGGGCGGCGAGCTCCGCGCGGACCGCCTCCGGGTCGGCGGGGTAGGGGGCGGCCGTGCGGTTGGACCACACCGGGAACTCGGGGGCGTGCACCGGGCGGGCGGCCAGCGCCTGCGCGAAACGGTCGCCCGCGCCGGCCACCAGAGGGCTGTGGAAGGCGCAGGCGACGGGGATGCGCTTGGCCCCGAGACCCGCCTCCCGCAGCAGCCGCACCGCATCGGCGACCGCCTCCGACGGTCCCGAGATCACCGTCTGCTCCGGTGAGTTGCGGTTGGCGACGACCACCGTGTCCGACGCCCCCGTCGTGCCCAGGGCCTCGGTGACGGCGTCGGCTCCGGCCGCGACGGCGGCCATGGCACCGGTGTCGTCGCCGTGCCGCCGGGCGGCTTCGAGGATCGCCGCCGCCCGTTCGGAGCTGAGCGTCAGCAGTGTCTCGGGGGAGAGGGCCCCGGCCGCGCAGAGGGCGACCAGCTCGCCGTAGCTGTGCCCGGCGGCCATGTCGGGCCGCACCCCGGCGCCGGTGAGCACGGCGTACGCGGCGAGCCCGGCGATCCCGAGGGCGGGCTGCGCCACCCGGGTGTCGGTCAGGGCGTCCTGCTGCCGGGCGCGCCCGGCGTCGTCGAAGGCGGCCGGGGGGTGCAACGTGTCGGCATGGCTCTGCCCGAGTTCCAGATAGGCGCGCAACTCGGGGAAGTGGACGAAGAGTTCGGCGAGCATCCCGGTCCGCTGGCTGCCCTGGCCGGGGAAGAGGAAGGCCACTTTGCCGGGTCCGCCGGTCTCGACGGGGGCTGCGGAGGCCCCCTTCGGGTCGGCGGCGGTGGGGGCCGCCCGGTGGACGCCGGCCGTCGGCCCGAGCGGGGCCGGCCCCGTGCCCAGGTCGCGTGTGTCGGTGCCCGAAGCGCGTGTGTCACCCGCCGCCACGGCACGCAGCTTCGTCACCAGGTCGTCCACGTCGGTCGCCACGACCGCCACGTGGACCGGGCCCTCGCCGGCGTCCGAGCGACGGGCCGCGCCGAGTGCCAGGTCCCGCAGCCGCCAAGGCCGGCCTTCCGTCTCGGCGGTCGCGAGCAGCTCCGCCGCCGCCCGCTGTGCCGCCTGCTCGTCGCGGCCTCGGAACAGGAACAGCTCGGCGGGCCAGGCGTCCACCGCGTGCACGGGCGGCACCCCGTCGCCGTGAGCGCCCAGTACGACATGGAAGTTGGTGCCGCCGAAGCCGAACGCGCTGACCCCGGCGAGGCGTTCCGCGGCGGGCACGGCCCACGGGCGGGCCTCGGTGTGGAAGACGAACGGGCTGCTGTCCGCGTCCCAGGCCGCGTTGGGCGCCTCGACGTGCAGCGTGGGCGGCCGGACGCCGGTGTGCAGCGCCAGCAGCGTCTTGATCATCCCGGCCAGGCCCGCGGCGCACTTCGTGTGCCCGATCTGCGACTTCACCGAGCCGATCGCGCAACGCCCCCGCTCCGCACCCGCCTCGGCGAACACCTCGGTCAGGACGCGCAGTTCGGTGCGGTCGCCGACCACCGTGCCGGTGCCGTGCGCCTCCACCAGCCCGACGTCGGCCGGTGAGACGCCCGCGTTGCGGTAGGCCCGCTCCAGCGCCACCCGCTGGCCCTCGGGGCGGGGAGCGGTCAGCCCGAGGGAGCGGCCGTCGCTGGAGGAGCCCAGGCCCTTGATCACGCCGTAGATCCGGTCGCCGTCGCGTTCGGCGTCGGCGAGCCGCTTGAGGACGACGCAGGCCACGCCCTCGCCGAGGGCGATGCCGTCGGCCGAGCCGTCGAAGGCGCGGGAGCGTCCGGTGGGGGACAGGGCGTGCACGGAGGAGAAGAGGACGTAGTCGTTGATGCCGTTGTGCAGGTCCGCGCCCCCGCACAGCACCACGTCGCTGGTGCCGCCGACGAGTTCCTTGCACGCCACGTCGACGGCGGCGAGCGAGGAGGCGCAGGCGGCGTCGACGGTGTAGTTGGCGCCGCCGAGGTCGAGCCGGTTGGCGATCCGCCCGGAGATCACGTTGGCGAGCATCCCCGGGAAGGAGTCCTCGGTGAGCTGCGGGAGCTGGTCGTCCAGACCCTCGGGGACCTGGCCGTAGAAGGACGGCAGCACGGCCCGCAGCGTGGCCGCGTTGGACAGGTCGCTGCCGGCCTCCGCGCCGAACACCACCGAGGTGCGCGAGCGGTCCAACATCCGCCCCCCGTCGCCGTATCCGGCGTCCTCCAGAGCACGCCGGGCGGCCTCCAGGGACAGCAGCTGGACCGGCTCGACGGAACCGAGGGACGCGGGCGGAATGCCGTAGCGCAGCGGGTCGAAGGGGATCGGCGGCAGGAAGCCGCCCCACTTCGACGCGGTGGACGTGCCGTGGTGGACGGCCGGGTCCCAGCGATCCGGCGGTACCTCGGTGACGGCGTCGTGGCCGTCGACGACGTTCGCCCAGAACGCCGCCAGGTCGGGCGCCTGCGGGAACATGCAGGCCATCCCGACGACAGCGATGTCCAGGGGCGCGGGAACCGACGGCCGGGGGACCGCCCGGTCGCCGCCCAGCTCGGCCGCCCGCCGGCTCAGGAACTCGGCCGCTCCCGTCGTCACCGACGTGTGCAGCGCGGCGACCGTGGTGGTCGCCGATCTCAGCACGGCCACCTCCCCGGCCATGAACATCCCCTCGTCGAACTGCCGTTGCTCGTCCACCGGCACCAGCGCGCCGTCCTCCGCCCGGGTCACGCCCTTGCTGGCGACGCGCAGCCGGCCCACGTTGAGCCGCTCCAGCTCCTCCCAGGCCCGGCGGTCCGGTACGCCCTGTGCGCGCAGCCGGGCCGCCTCCCCCCGGTAGCCCGCGGCGAACGGGCTGGGCACGCAGCGCGTGGCGTGGCCGGGAGCCGACTCCAGCAGCGTGGTCCTCTCGGCGGCGAGGACCTGCCGTTGGAAGAGGGGGCGGATCGCGCCGTGCGCCACCGCCTCCTCGGTGAACAGATAGGCGGTTCCCATCAGCACCCCGACGGCGGCCCCGCGTGCGGTGAGCGGCCCGGCGAGCGCGGCGACCATCGCGGCCGACCGCTCGTCGTGCACGCCGCCCGCGAAGAACACCTCCAGGCCGGAGGCGTCCCCGTCGCCGAAGTGGTCTTCCAGCACGGCGAGTTGGGCCTCCCACAAGGGGAAGCTGTCGCGTGGTCCGACATGCCCGCCGCACTCCGCCCCCTCGAAGACGAAACGCCGCGCGCCCGCCTCCAGGAACTGCCGCAGCAATCCCGGCGAGGGGACGTGCAGGAACGTCCGGATGCCGTCCCGCTCCAGCGCCCGCGCCTGTGACGGCCGGCCGCCGGCGATGACGGCGTGCGTCGGCCGTACCTCTCGTACGGCCTCCAACTGGGCGGCCCGCACGTCCTCCGGGGCGAAGCCGAGGACGCCCACTCCCCAGGGGCGGCCCGCCACCGCGTCCCGGGTCGCGGCCAGCATCGCCCGGGTGCGTTCCCCGTCCGCCAGCGCCAGCGCGAGGAACGGCAGCGCCCCGTCCGCGGCGACCGCCGCGGCGAACTCCGCGCCGTCGCTCACCCGCGTCATCGGCCCCTGCGCCACCGGCAGCCGAGTGCCGAGCGCCCGGCTCATCGGGGACTCCGGTTCCAGCGCCCGTGCGGTCCCTTCCTCCTGTACGGAGTTCCGTACCGCGTCCTTCAACTCCCTCATCGCGCACCGGACATCGCCCCAGCGGTCCGCGAACCGGGCTGCCAGGAAGCCGTCCTGGCCGACCGGCAGCAGTTGTGTGCGCGCGTCCTGCGCGCCGAGCAGTGCGGCGACCGCGTCGGGGGAGGCGTCGTGCGGGACGTGCGGGGCGCCGGGGCCCCGGCGCAGGAGGACTCGGTGACCGGCCAGCACGGCGGTCTCCGAACCGTCCAGGGTGCGCAGCGCGGCCGCGGCCTGCTCGGGCAGCGCCGATTCGGCCAGCAGGGCGAGCTGGACGTCCAGCACGACCCCGGCCGCCCCGCCGGCCACCGCCGCGGCGGCGGTGTGCGGGCCGATGCCGCCGCAGGCCCACACCGGGAGGATCAACTCGTCTGTGGAGAGCAGCTGTTGGAGCAGCACGAACGTGCTCAGGTCGCCGACCCGGCCGCCGCACTCGGAGCCTCGGGCGATCAGCCCGTGTGCTCCCGCGCGGGCCGCCCGGCTCGCGCCCTCCAGATCGGTGACCTCCACCAGCACCCGGTGGTGCGCGGCGACCTCGGAGACGTGCCACGGGGCGCCGTCGGCGAGGACGATCGTGTGCGGGGCGGACCGGGAGCCGTCGGCTTCGAGGTCGGCGGGGGAGAGTCGGCAGCGGGGGCCGACGCGCACGCCGTAACCGGCGCCGGCGCCCTCCCCGCCCGGGGAGGCGCGGCGTAAGCGGTCCAGCGCCTCGCGGGCTCCGCGGTCGCCGTCGCCCAGATCGAGCACGCCCAGCCCGCCGGCCCGGCCGACCGCCAGGGCGAGCCCGGCATCGGGTTCACCGAACGGAGTGATGCCGATGATCATGTCCTCGGAACGCACAGTGGACGTCATGATTCTCCGAATCAACGGTGAAACTGCACGGTGGGGGTTCGGGACAGCAAAGGCGGCACACCGGATTCCGGCGGGAAAGGATCACCGCGGAACGCCGACCTGGAGCGCATGATTCGAAACGTGTTGCAAGGTAGTGCTGTTATTACTCGCCGGTCAACGTTTGAACGAACCGCCGGTATCCGGCCGTTTCGATTCGGTCAGGCGGCGGCGCGCGGCCGGGGCGGAGGAAAGCGGATCAATTGCTGTGCGGGATGATCGCGTTCATCGTCGCCTCATGCCGTGGAAACCCGACGGGAGCGGGAAATGGGTTCCTTCGGACCGCATGTCCGAAACGGGAGCGCCGTTTGCGGCTCCGGGTGGACGGCGGGGAAATTCCTTGTGTCGGCCCAGGAGTGACCGGGAAGGCATTGTTGACGTGAGCGCGCGGCGTGTCGGTGGCCGTCCGCGGTTCGGCCCGTATTCAGGCTGGGCCGGCGCGGTGTGCGCGTGCGTCCTGATCCGAGTCGTGGACACGCCCTTGACGCGGTCCCGTCCGGCGCGAAAACTGACGTGACCGCGCAGTCGAGTCGGCCTTCGGGAGGTCGTCGACCGTCTTGACCGCGCGGTCCCTCGTTCAGCGGCGCCCAGTCGCGGGCTCTCATGGCCCTCCCTCCGCACCGGGAAACAGGCACCGGTGCGGGTGCGGTAGGGTTTACCTGCGCGTTCCCGCGGTTCACCGGCGGGTGCGCGGCGGGACGTGGCGCAGCTTGGTAGCGCACTTGACTGGGGGTCAAGGGGTCGCAGGTTCAAATCCTGTCGTCCCGACCGGGTTTCATCCTGGATCGGAGGCCGTCTTCTCATGCGAGGAGACGGCCTCCGTCGTGTGTCCGCCAGGATCGCCGCGTCGTACGAGGCGGGGCGGGATCAGGCGGCGGCGGCCCGCGCGGCGGACTTGCCCTTGGCGTGGGCGTCCTCGTGGGCCCGGGCGCGGGAGGCGTCGGCGAGCGGGATCAGCTCGGCCATCGCCGGGTTGACGTGCGCCATGGTCAGCTCGGGCACGATGAAGTCGACCTCCAGGCCCAGCAGGTCGCCGAGGACCGCGCGCAGATAGTTCTGCACGTACTCGAAGCCCTCGCGGGGGGTTCCCGGCGCGTAGGAGCCGCCGCGGCTGGCGACGACGTAGACCGGCGTGCCCTTGGCCGGGAGCTCCTCGACCCCGGCGGTGCGGCCCATCAGGATCACCTGGTCGAGCCAGGCCTTGAGGGTGGACGGGATCGTGAGGTTGTACATCGGGGCGCCGATCAGCACGGCGTCCGCGTTCTCCAGCTCCTCGATCAGCCGTAGCCGCGCGGCGAACGCCGCGGCCTGCTCCGGCGAGTGGCCGGCGGGGTCGCTGAAGCCGGCCGTCGCGGCGAGGGCGTCCAGATGCGGCACCGGGTCCGCGCTGAGATCGCGGTACACCACGGTGCCGTCGGGATGCTGCTCCTCCCATGCCTTGCGGAAGGCGGCGGTGACGGCGCGGGAGGCGGAAGCGGACTCGGGCATGAGGGAGGAGTCCAGGTGGAGCAGGGTGGCCATGGCGGGTCTCCAAAGAGGTGGGGAGGCGGGCTGCCTTTCCATATGCTCCTAGTAATAACACAGGGGCTTACTTTTCTTCAGCTACTTTTGCCGTCACCGTACACTGGACCCATGACGGAAGCGGTCCACGAGCCCTGCAAGGAAGCGGCCGGCGAGCCCTGCAAGACGGTCGACGCCGCGATCGCGCGCGTCTTCGTGCTGCTCGGCAAGCGCTGGACCGGGCTGATCGTGGCCGTGCTGATGGAACGCCCGGTGTACTTCGCCGACCTGCGGCGCGCCATCCCCGGCATCAGTGAACGCATGCTCTCCGACCGCCTGGCCGAACTGGGCGCGGCGGGCCTGGTCCTGCGAGAGGTCGACGAAGGCCCCCCGCTCCGCGTCTCCTACCGCCTCACCGAAGCCGGCGCAGCCCTGGAGCCCGCCCTGAGGGAGCTGAGGGCCTGGGCGGAACAACACCTGCCGGAGGCGGGATACGGCAAGGGGGAGTGCGGGCGCTGAGCCTCAGAGCTCCGAACAGAAGTGGAGCCCGGCTCGCGGCGTCCGGCACGCACGCTCGCGGCGTCCGGCACGCACGCTCGCGGCGTCTTGCGATCGCACGCACCGGACGCCGCGAGCTGAGCGGACTCCACTTCTGTTCGGAGCTCTTAGCCCGTCGTGGTGCGCGGCGGGTGGGCCGGCGCGGCGTCCCCGTGGCGTCCATCCCCTATGCGCCCGGCGTCGTCACCGCCCCCGGTAGCGTGAAGTGACCGCCGTCAGGTAGCCCCGCAGCATCACCTTCGCCTCGTCGAGGACCGCCCTGTCCCCTTCGGGGTCCCGGCGGAAGGCCTCCTGGGCCAAGGCGTCCGCCGCCAGGGTCGCGGCATGGCAGGCGCGGGCGAGGGCCTCGTCGTCGTCCGCCGCGTCCAGCGCGAGCAGCACACGCCGGACGCCGTCGGCCATCCGGCGTTTGTGCTCGCGGTCGGCGGCCCGGGTCCGCTCGGTCAGGCCGCTGCCGAACCACAGCGCGCGGAAACCGTGCTCGCTCCGGTAGATCCCGGCGAAGGCGTCGACGAGCACGCCGACCGGGTCCGCCCACCGCTCGGCCGCCGCGGCCCGCGCCAGCTCGTCCATCGCCGCTTCCAGCCGGGTGAAGTATCCCGCCGCGAGGGCGTCGATGATCGCGCCCCGGTCGGGCAGGTACTGGTACAGCGAACCCACCGACACCTTCGCCTCGGCCGCCACCCGTGTCGTCGTGAGCGCTTCCACCCCCTCGTCGACCAGCACCCGCTCCGCCGCCTGAAGCACCAGCGCCAGCCGTGCCCTGCTCCGCGCCTGACGAGGTGTGCGACGCAGGGGAGTTGGGCCCGGATCGGCTCCGGCCTGGTCCACGTGCCGCCTCCGAACATGAACGTGACTTTGTTTCATGTTTAGGCTAGCGTCGCGCCCATGACCGACTCAAGCTCCGCGCTGGGTCAGGAGCGCGCCGCCGTGGCGGACGCCTGCCGGCGCCTGGGGGCCGAGGGCCTCCTCATCGGAACGGCCGGGAACGTCAGCGCACGGGTGGGGGAGCTGGTCGCGATCACCGCGACCGGAGCGGTCCTCGCCGAGCTGACCCCGGAGCAGGTGACCGTCGTCGACCTGGACGGCAAGATCGTGGCAGGCGCTCTGGAGCCGACCTCCGAGCTGGAGCTCCACCTCGGCGTCTACCGCCGCCACGGCGCCGGCGCGGTCGTCCACACGCACGCCCCGATGGCGACCGCCGTCGCCTGCGTGCTCGATGAACTCCCCTGCATTCACTATCAGTTGCTCGCTCTGGGCGGTACGGTCCGGGTCGCGCCGTACGCCACCTTCGGCACCCCTGAACTCGCCGAGTCCGTGCTCGCCGCCCTCGACGGCCGCAGCGCGGCGCTCATGGCGAACCACGGCGCGATCACCCACGCCCCCACCCTCGGCAAGGCCGTCGAGAACGCCCTGCTCCTCGAATGGGCCTGTGGCGTCTACCAGCGAGCGGCCGCCATGGGCAGCCCCCGCGTCCTCGACGAACGGCAGCAGCTCGCCGTGATCGAGGCCGCGCTCGCCCGCGGCTACGGCACCACCCGCCCCGTACCACCCACGCAGGAGGGAGACCGATGAACGTCGTCACGATGGGCGTGCACGTCCTGGACGTACTGGTGCGGCCGGTGGAGGCCATACCCGAGGGCCAGGGCGCCACCCTGGTGGAGGACATCCGCATGACCGTCGCCGGAACGGCCGGCGGCACCGCCCTCACACTGGCCAAACTGGGCGCGTCGGTCCGCAGCGCGGGCGCCGTGGGGACCGACCCCACCGGCGACATGCTCGTCCAACTGCTCCGACGCGCGGGAATCGGCACCGAGTTCCTCGCCCGCCGGGCCGACACCCCCACCTCCGCCAGCGTGTTGCCGATCCGGCCCAACGGAGACCGGCCCTCCCTGCACCTGCTCGGCGCGAACATCACCTACGGTCTCGACGACGTGCCCTGGGACGCCGTCGCCGAGGCCACCCATCTTCACCTCGGCGGACCGGAGTTGATCGGCGTCGACGTCGCCGCGCGCATCCTGTCCTTCGCCAGGGAGCACGGCACGGTCACCTCCGTCGACCTGCTCGCCCCCGGAGTGCTCGGCAGCTTCGAGCAGATCGAGGCCGCGCTGCCCCACATCGACCATCTGCTGCCCAACGAGGACCAGGTGCTCGGCTTCTCCGGTGAGCAGGACCTCACGGCCGGCGTGCGCAAGCTGCTCGGCGCGGGCGTCGGCGTCGTCGCCGTCACCCGGGGCGGCGAGGGCGCGCTCGTGGCGACGGCGGAGGGCGCCGAGACGATCCCCGCCTTCGCGGTCGACGTGGTCGACACCACCGGCTGCGGCGACGCGTTCTCCGCCGGCTATCTGCGAGGCGTCTCCCTCGGCCGCCCCACGGCCGAGGCCGCCGTGCTGGGCTGCGCGGCCGCCGCCCTCGTGGCCCAGGGACTCGGCAGCGACCACGGCGACTTCGACCTCGCCGCGGCCGACGAGTTCGCCGCCCACCACAAGACGCACCCCGTGAGCTGACCGGCCACCCGGACCGACGCCGAACGCAACCGGCCCCACGGCGAACTCCCTCTGGCGGCACAGTCATCCGGTCCGGCGTTCCGGCCGCCGGGCCGTTCGGTTCGTGGACGCCCCCTTGACGGCGGTCGTGAGGCGATCGACACTCGAGGGGAGGAATCCTAGTGAACAGGTAGGGAAGCATGGGGCGCCTTGAGCCGTTCAGCCGTCGAGTGAGCCGCACGGCAGGGCGTTCGCCCCTTCTCACCTCCCGCCGGCACATCGATCTGATGCGCGTCTGCAGCGCCGGACCGCGCGGCGCGAACGGGCTCGGCGCACGGCCGTTTCAGGGCTGACAAGGCCGCACCGGCCCGCCTGGCCCTGCATCGAGACGCCCACCGGCGTACCGCCCGGTGCCTTGCAGCTTTCCGCTGACACCTGTCGGCCCGGCGGACGGGTCCAGTGGGCAGTGGCCTCCTCGGCATCCGCCGGCTTGGCCAGCGCCGTGCCCGGTGGCATGGCCTCTCCGCCCCTGCCGCGGCGCGACATTCCGCCCCTCCGCCCCTGCCGCGGCGCGACATTCCGCCCCTCCGCCCCTGCCGCGGCGCGACATTCCGCCCCTCCGCCCCTGCCGCGGCGCGACATTCCGCCCCTCCGCCCCTGCCGCATCCGCCGCGCGCCCCCTCGACGCGCCCGCCCCGGGAGAGTCATGCCCCTCACCCCGCTCGCCGCCCACCCCTCGCCCGCCTTCCGGGGCCGCATAGGGCGCGACGCGCGCAGCGGCCACTACGCCGTGCCGCGCCGCTACCGCCTGCATCTCTCGCTCGCCGATCCCGACGGCCTGCGCATCGCCGTCACCCACAGCCTCCTGGGCCTGGAGAAGGCGTGCCCGGTGACGTTCCTGCCGGCCGTCCCGGACTGTTCCGACGGCGGCCACTCCGCGCTGCGCCCGCTCTACGACGCCAGCGCGCACCGCTACAAGGGCCCCGCTCTCGCGCCCGTGCTCAGCGACGACTGGTCCGGGCGGATCGTCTCCACTCATGGCCCCGACATCGCCCGCGACCTCGCCCGGGGCTTCGGGGGCGGCCGGGCCGCGCTCTACCCGTGCGGGGCCGAGTCGCAGATCGAGGCCGTGGAGCGGATGTGCGCGCAGGGCGTAGAGGAGGCCGCGCAGCGCGCCGGAGCGGCCGGCACCGAAGACGCGGAACGCGCCGCCGCCCTCGACGCCCTGCTGGCCACCCTCGGCGTCCTGGACAGGGGCCTCGGGACTCACACTCACCTGATCAGCGATCAGATCAGCGCGGCGGACGTCGAGTTGTGGGTCGCGCTGGTGCGGCTCGACACCGTGCACCGCCACCACCTCGACGCGTCCGCCGTGCACCGGATCGCCGACCACCCCGCCCTGTGGGCCTACGCCCGTCGGCTGGCCGCCCACCCCGCCTTCGGCGCGCACCTCGATCTCGACGCCATCGACCGCCGTCACCACGCCGGTTGCCAGGGCCTGGAGGCCGCCGGAGCCGCCGTCCAGATCCTGGACTGGGCGGCCCATGCCGCCCCGGTAAGGGGCGACCGACCGCAGGTCGAGCGCCCCTGACCCCGTCCACCTGTCGGACCCGCGTTGACATCCGTTCAGGCCGTTGTCTTAACTTGCGTCCCAGAACGGTCATGAGCGTCAGCGACAAGCCCTGGCTTGCTGACCGGCAACCCTCGCGCCGCGGTGGGGTGCCCCAGGTGACGACCGGACCGACGACGATTCGGTAAGCGCGAGGGCCCGCCAGGGCCGGAAGAGCATGGTGACGGACATGTACGCAGCGCCCAGGACGGCCGTCGGCCGCCACCGGGGCTGCGTACGGCCGTACGCGAAGCCGCTGGGACAAGCCCTGGTCGCCGACCGCGCCGTCGACCTGCTGCGCGTGAGCAGCGCACTGTGTACCGCACCGGGCCGCGCCCGCTGTCGGGGCTGACGCCCCCTCCGCAGCCCCGCTTCCCCGACGGACACCGCCCCGCGCGGTGTGCCCGTCCACCCGCCCCCGGTGCCGTGCGTTCCCGCATGTCACGACCCGTCCCCGACCGGCGGCCGTCGTGTCCGTGCGCTATCTCCGCCGCGCCCCGGGGTCCCCCCGACCTCCGCCGGAGCCCCTCATGAGCGAACCCTCAGGCGCCGCCGTGTCCCTCACCGAGGCACCGCCGTCCCCTGACTTTCCGTCAGAACAGCTGATCGCACAGCGAGTCGTCCCGCTGCGGCGACCGGGCCGCTGGATCGCCACGGCCGTCGTCCTGGTCCTCGCGGCCCAGTTCGTCCACGGACTGGTCTCCAACCCCTTCTACCAGTGGGACCGGTTCGGCTACTGGTTCCTGCGGCCGACCATCCTCGACGGACTGCTCATCACCCTCGAAGTGGCCGCCTACAGCGCGGTGCTGGGGCTCCTCGGCGGGATCCTGCTCGCCCTGGCCCGGCTCTCGAGATCACCGGTGCTGCGCGCCGTCAGCTGGACCTACGTGTGGGCGCTGCGCTCGACCCCGCTGATCGTGGTCCTGTTGTTCCTCTACAACTTCAGCGCCCTGTACCAGACGCTCAGCGTCGGCGTCCCGTTCGGACCCGCCTTCTTCACCTTCGACGAGTCCCGGCTCGCCACCGACATGGTCGTCGCCGTCGTCGGACTCAGCCTCAACGAGGCGGCGTACGCGGCTGAGGTCGTCCGGGGCGGCATCCTCTCCGTCGACCAGGGCCAGCACGAGGCCGCCTCCGCGCTCGGCCTGCCCAAGGGCTACCAGTTCCGCAGGATCGTCTGGCCGCAGGCGCTGCGCTCCATCACCCCGAACTACGTCAACCAGCTCATCGGCCTGATCAAGAGCACCTCGCTGGTGTTCTACGTGTCGCTGCTCGACCTGTTCGGAGCCGCGCAGACCATGGGCTCCACCTATCCGGGTGACATCGTGCCGCTGCTGCTGGTCGTCACCGTCTGGTACCTGATCCTCACCAGCGTCGTGTCCGTCGTCCAGTTCTACGTCGAGCGGCACTACGCCCGGGGCGCCACCCGCAGCCTGCCGCCGACGCCGTTGGGGAAACTGCGGGACGGCGTCGCCGGCCTGCGGGCCCGCGTCCGCCGGGAGGCCGCCGTATGACCGCCGAGACGATCCAGAACGCCGCCGCCGTCGAGGTCCACGACGTGCACAAGTGGTACGGCGCCCACCGGGTGCTGGGCGGCGTCGACCTGACGGTGCGGCCCGGCGAGGTCACCGTGATCCTCGGCCCGTCAGGCTCCGGCAAGTCCACGCTGCTGCGGGTCATCAACCACCTGGAGAAGCCGGAGATCGGCTACGTCAGCGTCAACGGCGAACTCATCGGCGTCCGCAGGCAGGGCGACCGGCTCAAGGAGCTCAGCGAGCGGGTCATCCTCGCCCAGCGCAGCCGGGTCGGCTTCGTGTTCCAGAACTTCAACCTCTTCCCGCATCTGACCGTGCTGGACAACGTGGCCGCCGCGCCCGTGGCCACGGGCAAGCTCGACAAGGCGGGGGCCCAGGGCCTCGCCCGCGAACTCCTCGGCCGGGTCGGCCTCGCCGACAAGGCGGACGCCTACCCGCGGCAACTGTCCGGCGGACAGCAGCAGCGCGTGGCGATCGCCCGGGCGCTCGCCCTGCGGCCCGGCGTCATCCTCTTCGACGAGCCCACCTCCGCCCTCGACCCTGAACTCGTCGGCGAGGTCCTCGCCGTCATCAAGGACCTGGCCAGGAGCGGCACCACGCTCGTCATCGTCACCCACGAGATCGGCTTCGCCCGTGAGATCGCCGACCGGGTCGTCTTCATCGACGGCGGCCGCATCGTCGAACAGGGCCCACCCGCCGAGGTCTTGGACAAGCCGCGCCACGAACGCACCCGGGACTTCCTGAGCAAGGTGCTCTGAACCCCGGCCGACAGCCTTCCCCCCCCCCCACGCCACTTCCGACCACCATCCACTCCACCCAAGGACGGCCATGCCTGCCCACATCACCCGACGCAGCCTGACACGCGGCATCACCGCGGCGACCGCCGTCGCCGTCCTCGCCACCGGGCTCGCCGCCTGCGGGGGCGAGAGCGACGCCGCCACCCGGACCACCGACGCCGCCGGCACGGTCACCGTGGGACGGCTGTCCAACGGCGCCGCCCAGGAGACCACCCTGAAGGTTCCCGAGGTCAAGTCGCTCAGCGCCGAACTGCCCGCCGCCGTCAGGAAGCGCGGCACGCTGGTGATCGGATCCGGCACCCTGCCGTCCGGCAGTCCGCCGCTCGGCTTCGTGGGGGACGACCAGAAGACGGTCACCGGCTCCGAGGTCGACCTCGGCCGGCTCGTCGCCGCCGTCCTCGGACTCAAGCCGGAGGTGCGCCGCTCGACCTGGGAGAACCTCTTCATCGGCATCGACAGCGGGAAGGTCGACGTCGGCTTCTCGAACATCACCGACACCGAGGAGCGCAAGCAGAAGTACGAGTTCGCCTCCTACCGCAAGGACGAGCTGGCCTTCGAGGTGAAGAAGGACAACCCCTGGAAGTTCGACGGCGATTACGAGTCCCTGGCCGGCAAGACCGTCTCCGTCGGCAACGGCACCAACCAGGAGAAGCTCCTCCTGGAGTGGAAGGCGCGGCTGGCCAAGGAGGGCAAGAAGCCCCTCACCGTCAAGTACTTCCAGGAGAGCAACAGCATCTACCTGGCGCTGGCCAGCGGCAAGATCGACGCCTACTTCGGTCCCAATCCCAACCTCGCCTACCACGCCGCGAAGACCGAGAACACGCCCCAGGCGACCCGTATCGCCGGTCAGTTCTCCGGCGCGGGCGAGACGCTCCAGGGTCTGATAGCGGCGACCGCGAAGAAGGACAGCGGCCTCGCCAAGCCCCTCGCCGACGCCATCAACCACCTGATCTCCGGTGGGCAGTACGCCAAGTGGCTCGCGGCCTGGAACCTCTCGGGCGAAGCCGTGCCGAAGTCCGAGATCAACCCGCCCGGTCTGCCGCTGACCAATTCCTGACCAGCCGTCACCCCGACTCGTCGAACGACGAGTCGAAGCGAGAAGGGACTCCGCCTCCGTGGTCCAGCCCATCGACGTCCGCGGAGGCGGAGCCCCGCCCACGCCCGAACACCACCCGCCCGAAGACCGCCCGCCCGAACAGCGGCCGTTCGATCACAGGCCCTTGCAGGACCGCACCGTCGAAGGCCGCGCCCCGGAGCGGCGCCACCCCCTCGACAACGCCGTCTGGGCGGCCCTCACCGGTCCCCACGCCCACCTCGCCGAACGCGTCGGCCTCGCCGCCCGCTATCCCGCGGACGTCTACGCCTTCGCCGCCCTGGCCGACCCGGCGGACCCGGCCGCCTGGGCCGATCTGCGCCGGCTCGCCGGCCCCGGCGCCACCGTACGGATCAAGCCCGTGGACCACGTCCCCGACGGATGGACGCTCGTGCGCCGGGGAGAGGGCGTCCAACTCGTCGCCACCGAGGCGCTGCGCACCGCGCCCGCCCCGGAGGCCGAACCGCTCGGCCCCGCCGACGTACCCGAGATCCTCGACCTGGTCGCCCGCACCCGGCCCGGCCCCTTCCTCGCGCGAACCGTCGAGCTCGGCGCCTACCTCGGCATCCGGCACCGCGGACGGCTGATCGCCCTGGTCGGGGAACGGCTGCGGCCGGCCGGCTGGACCGAGATCAGCGCCGTCTGCACCGACCCCGGCCACCGGGGCCGAGGGCTGGCCACCCGGCTCGTCCGAGCGGTCGCCCACGGCGTACGAGAACGCGGAGACACCCCGTTCCTGCACGCCGCCGCCGACAACACGCACGCCGTCCGCCTCTACGAGTCGCTCGGGTTCGCCCTGCGCCGCCGCTCGGCGATCGTCGCCGTGCGCACCCCGGGAACACCCGGCGAGGACCGGCCGTTGTGACGGACGACGAGACGCATCCGAGGACGAGACCCGTGAGCCGTGCGCACCGCGCCGGCCGCGGCGAGGGGTCCCTCAAGACGCCGCCACGCGGCAGACAGGAGGAGGTGAGGGACGTGACCGGCACACCCCGCGCCCCGCGCCTGACCTCCCGGGTCCACATAGACCTCCAGCGCGTCGCCGGCGCGCTCTGTCGCTCCTGACCCGTTCCTCCCCACCCGCCGTGTCCCGGCCCCGCCGTGCCCCCGCGCGCCCGCCAGCAGGGCCGCCCCTCACGTACGGACCCTCCAGGAAGGCACCCTCGTGTCACCGACCTCTCCCGCACCCCTGCATCTCGCCGTCGCCCTGGACGGCACCGGCTGGCACCCCGCCTCCTGGCGCGAGCCGGTCGCCCGCCCCCGGGGACTGTTCACCGCCGACTACTGGGCCGACCTGGTAGCCGAGGCCGAGCGCGGCCTGCTCGACTTCGTCACCGTCGAGGACGGCCTCGGGCCCCAGTCATCGCACTTCCTGCACCCCGACGACCGCACCGACCAGGTCCGCGGCCGACTCGACGCCGTGCTGATCGCCTCCCGCGTCGCCCCGCTGACCCGCCACATAGGTCTCGTCCCGACCGTGGTGGTCACCCACACCGAGCCCTTCCACATCTCCAAGGCGATCGCCACGCTCGACTACGTCAGCACCGGTCGGGCCGGCCTGCGCGTCCAGATCACCGCCCGTCCGAACGAGGCGGCGCACTTCGGCCGCCGAACGCTCCCGCACCTCACCTCCCACGACGCCCCCGCCACCCGGCAGGCGGTGACCGACCTGTTCGACGAGGCCGCCGACCACGTCGAAGTGGTGCGCCGCCTCTGGGACAGCTGGGAGGACGACGCGGAGATCAGGGACGTGGCCACCGGCCGGTTCGTCGACCGCGACAAGCTCCACTACATCGACTTCGAGGGCCGCCACTTCAGCGTCAAGGGCCCTTCCATCACCCCGCGCCCGCCACAGGGACAGCCCCTGGTCACCGCCCTGGCCCACGACACCGTCCCCTACCAGCTCCTCGCCCGCACCGCCGACGTCGGCTACGTCACCCCGCAGGACACGGGCGAGGCCCGCGCGATCGTCGCCGAGATCCGCGCCGAACAGCAGGCCGCAGGGCGGGCCGGGGAACCGCTGCACCTCTTCGCCGACCTGGTGGTGTTCCTCGACGACGACCCCGCCGAGGCCGCGGGCCGCCGGGCACGCCTCGACGCCCTCGCCGGTGAGGAACACCTCAGCGACGCCCGCGTCTTCACCGGCACCCCGTCCCAGCTCGCCGACCTGCTGCAGGAGTTCCAGTCGGCAGGGCTGACCGGCTTCCGGCTGCGCCCGGCCGTCGCCGGCCACGACCTGCCGGCGATCACCCGGGGCCTCGTCCCCGAACTCCAGCGCCGAGGCGCCTTCCGCACCGCCTACGAGGCCGACACCCTGCGCGGGCTGCTCGGCCTGCTCCGACCCGCCAACCGCTACGCCGCACCCGTCGCCTGAGCGGGAGGGAGACCCGACCATGAGCAAGCCCCAGAAGCAGATCCACCTCGCCGCCCACTTCCCCGGCGTCAACAACACCACCGTGTGGAGCGACCCCAGGGCCGGCAGCCACATCGAGTTCAGTTCCTTCGCCCACTTCGCCCGCACCGCCGAACGCGCCAAGTTCGACTTCCTCTTCCTCGCCGAAGGGCTCAGGCTCCGCGAGCAGGGCGGCGAGATCTACGATCTCGACGTGGTCGGCCGCCCCGACACCTTCACCGTCCTCGCCGCGCTCGCCGCCGTCACCGACCGGCTCGGCCTGACCGGCACCATCAACTCCACCTTCAACGAGCCCTACGAGGTGGCCCGCCAGTTCGCCAGCCTCGACCACCTCTCCGCCGGCCGCTCCGCGTGGAACGTCGTCACCTCCTGGGACGCCTTCACCGGCGAGAACTTCCGCCGCGGCGGCTTCCTCCCGCAGGAGGAGCGCTACTCCCGCGCCAAGGAGTTCCTCGCCACGGCCAACGAGCTCTTCGACTCCTGGCAGGGCGACGAGATCCTCGCCGACCAGGAGACCGGCGCCTTCCTGCGCGACGCCAAGGCCGGCGCCTTCGTCCACGAGGGGCGGCACTTCGACATCCACGGCCGGTTCAACGTCCCGCGCAGCCCCCAGGGCCGCCCGGTGATCTTCCAGGCCGGCGACTCCGACGAGGGCCGCGAGTTCGCCGCCTCCGGCGCGGACGCCATCTTCAGCAGGTACGCCTCCCTGGACACCGGCCGGGCCTTCTACTCCGACGTGAAGTCCCGCCTCGCCAAGTACGGCCGCCGCCCCGACCAGCTGCTGATCCTGCCCGCCGCCAGCTTCGTCCTCGGCGACACCGACGACGAGGCCCGCGAGATCGCCACGGAGGTCCGCCGTCAGCAGGTCAGCGGCGCCACCGCGCTCAAGCACCTGGAGTGGGTGTGGAACCGCGACCTGTCCTCCTACGACCCCGACGGCCCCCTCCCGGACGTCGACCCGCTGCTCGGCGAGCACACCGTCTCCCGCGGCCGCGCCCAGGTCCGCATGTACCGCGACCCGCTGGCCACCGTCCGCGAATGGCGGGAGCTGGCCGAGGCCAACGACTGGTCCATCCGCGACCTCGTCATCGAGACCGGCAGCCGCCAGAACTTCATCGGCTCCCCGGCCACCGTCGCCCGGACCATCGACGAATACGTGCAGACCGACGCCGCCGACGGCTTCATCCTCGTCCCGCACATCACCCCGAGCGGCCTCGACGAGTTCGCCGACAAGGTCGTCCCGCTCCTCCAGGAACGGGGCGTCTTCCGCACCGAGTACGAGGGCTCCACGCTCCGCGACCACCTCGGCCTGGCCCACCCGGACGAGACACGGCAGCAGGAACGGGCCGCGTCATGAGCTGACGCACACGGCGTCGACGGGCGGCTGCCCGAGCAGCCGCCCCTCGGGCCCCCACCCGGGGGAGCGGCGGGGTCGCGCCCCCGCGCTCAAGCCGCCCCGAACGCCGTGAACGCCCAGCCCGTCGCCTGGTGGAGGGCGTCGTCGGGGAGGGACGCGCGGGCGTCCCTCAGGGACTCCGCGAGGGACTGGCCCGTGCTCAGGCCCTTGTGGAGGGCCAGCATCAGGGCGACCACCGCCTCGTCGTTGACGGGGGCGCTGCTCGCCACCACGCCGGCCGTGCCGAGCGGCAGCAGGGCCGTGACCAGGCCGAGGAGCTCGTCGGCGCCGACCGAGGCGAGGCGGGCGGTGTCGCAGCTGGAGAGGATGATGCGGTACGGACTGCGGGCGAGGCGTTCGAAGTCGTGGACGATCAGCGGGCCGTCGGCCATCCGCAGGGACGAGAACAGCGGACTGTCCGCCCGGAAGACGCCGTGCGCGGCGATGTGGGCGAGCGCGGCCCCGTCCAGCTCCTCCAGCACCCGCGGCACACACGCCTCCGCGTGTTCCAGCACCGTCGGCCGGCCGTACCGGTCCGCGACCTCCGGCACCTCCGCCCCGCCGGACGCCAGCCCCGGCCCCCGCACCAGGACGTGCCGCCCGCCCGGCGGCGGTTCGGTCTCGCGGGCCCGCAGCCAACTGCCCGCCGACGGCGACACACTGAGCACCCGCTCCCGCAACGACGGCAGCAGCGCCCAGGGGACCCGGTGCAGCCGGGCCGGCGGCACCACCACCACCGGCCCCGGGCCCAGCTGCCCCGCCGCCTCGCCCAGCAGCAGCGCCTCCAGCCGCCGCCCCGCCGCCTCCACCACCGGAAGGCGTCCCTCCGCGCCGGGGTGGGCCAGCCGCCGCAGCCCGGCCTGGACGTGCTCGGCCTCCCGTTCCGCCTCGGCGAGCAGCCCGCCCGCGAACCGCCGGACCCGGCCGCCCCCGCACAGCAGCACCTGCACCCGCCCGTCCAGCACCGCGAGTTCGACCAGCCGCCCGTCGCCGAGCCGCTCCAGCAGCCGCCCGACGTCGAAGCGGCCCGTGCCCCCGGGGGAGCCGCCGCGGATGTGCAGGGTCCGGTTGCGGACCTCCCGCTCCAGCCGCCGCTGCTCGCGCTCCAGCGTCGGCACGGGCTTGCCGTCCATGCGCGCGCTCTCCGCCCGCGCGGCGATCTCCCGGTAGGCCGTCAGCCCGCTCAGCAGCGCCGGGTCGGCCGGCGGGCGGGTGGGTGGCGCCGACAGCACGGTGGCCCGCCACCGCTCGCTCCACACCAGCAACTGCCGCGGCCCACCCCGCTCCAGACTCACCTCCTGGGCGAGCGCCGCGAGTTCCGCGCCCTGCGCGGTGGCCCGGGCCCGCAACTCGGAGGCGCCCAGCGTCGTACGGTGGTCGTCCAGCACGTCCAGCCCGCGCCGGCACGCCTCCAGCACACCCCGCCCCGAGCCGGCCGCCCGCGCCCACAGCGCCCGCGCCGCCCAGCCGGTCACCCGTGCCAGCGGCGGCCCGCTGTGACGGCCGCGGGCCGCCACCGCCAGATACCGTTCCGCGTCCGCCGTCCACTCCAGCGCCAGCGCGATCCGGCCCGCGAGCAGCCACGCCTCGGGCGCGGCGGGCGCGCCGAACCCGGACAGCCGCTCCGCCACCCGCACCGCCTCGGCGACCAGCCGCCCCGAACCGCGCCCCGCGGCCATCCGCGCCTCGATCAGCACCAGCCGGGCGTGCGCCTCCCACCAGGTGCGCCGCTGACCGGCGAACAGCCGCACGGCGAGCGCCGCACGCGCGATCGCCGTCCCCGGATCGCCCGCGAGCCGCGCGGACCGGGCGGCGGCCAGCAGCAGTTCGGCCTTGCGGGTGGACTGCCCGCCGATGCCGTCCAGCACGGCGATCGCCGCGTCCGCCTCAGCCAGCGCCTCGGGCGCGAGCCCCGCCGCCATCAGCACCTCGCAACGCCGGATGCTCAGCATGAACGTGGGCGTGCCCAGCTTGGCGTACCGCTCCTCGGCCTCGTCCAGCAGCCGCAGCGCCGCCGGCACGTCCCCCGACCGGAACGCTGCCAGCCCCCGGCTCTCCACCGCGTCGGCCTTGTCGTGGTCCTGGCCGGTGGTGTCCCACAGAGCCTCGGCGGCGGTGAAGTCGGCGTCGGCCCGGTCGACCGCGCCCAGCGCGAGGTGCACGGTGGCGCGCAGCGTCAGGGCCCGCGCCGTCCAGATGACGTCGTCCTCCTGCCGCAGCACCGGTATGGCCCGCCGTACGTCGTCCAGCGCCTCCCGGTGATGCCCCAGCACCCACCAGGAGTAGGCCCGCCGGTACAGCACGCGCGCGCGGGTGTGCCCGGTGCCGCGTTCGACGCCCCGCTCGAACGCGGCCAGCCCCTGCCGGGTGCGGCCCGCGTGCACCAGCGCCACCCCGAGCGTGGCCAGGACGTCGGCCTCCCGTTCGGCGCAGTCCGCGCGGGCGGCCAGTGAACGGGCCCGGCGCAAATGGTCCAGGGCCAGGCGCATGTCGCCCCAGTCCCGCTGCCAGATGCCGATCACCTGGTGGGCCACGGAGGCGTGCAACGGCGGCGGACCGGTGTCGAGCACTTCCTCCGCTCGCGCCAGGGCGTCGTTCGGGGCGGCGAACACCATCGGCAGCAGTTCGAGAACCGTGTCGTTTCCCGCTGTCACCCCACGGATGGTAGTGGTCCCGGTTGTACGGCACACCGGTTCGACCCGCCACAGCCGGTATCGATCGAACATCGCGCCGACGAACCCACCGGGCGCACGGAGCCCACCGGACGCACCGGCAGCGCACGCCGGGCGCACAGCCGCAGGGGGCACGCTGCCTCCGCGCATCGCACCCCCCGCCCCGCAACCGCACACCCCGCCCCCGTCGTCGCACCACCTGTATCAAAGGCCGTTGTCGCGGCTCTGATTGACGACCACCGGGCTCAGGGAGGACACGCCATGGCGCCACAGCGATTCCACGAGCAGTTCGAGCAGATCCAAAGAGCCCTGCCCGGCGTCCCGTTGGCGATGGGGCCGGACGACTCCGCCGAGTTCATCTACGAGAAGGGCGTCGTCCTCGCCCGGGACGGTGAGGAGGCTCAGGTCGTCGAGGACGCCGTCCGCGCGCACTTCACCGCCACCGAGGGCCTCGTCCCCGACCACGTCCGCCGGGCCGGCCCGATGACCAACCGCTCCGGCATCACCCGCATCCGGGTCGGCGACCCCGGCCAGGGCGTGTCCGGCGCCGACCGCACCGTCGCGGGCGCCCTGCGCGCCCTGCGGGGCGCCGAGGACCGGACGGGCCGCCGGCTCGTCAGCCGCAACCACGTCGTGTCCATCGCGGTCAACGCCTGCCCGGGCGACGAGCCGGTGCCCGTCGGGTCCGGCGAGACGCCCAACCCGGCCGTCGCCCAGGCCGCTCGCGAGGAGGACGGCGGCGCCGTGGCCGTCCTCGTCGTCGACACCGGCCTGATGCACGACTACCGCTCCTACCCGCCCCTCGGCCGCACCGAGGGCGACGCGCAGATCCAGGAGACCGACCCCGACGGCGTCCTTCAGCAGTACGTCGGCCACGGCACCTTCATCGCCGGACTCGTCGCCGCCGTCGCCCCCGACACCCACGTCACCGTGCGCAACACCCTCAACGACGCAGGCGCGATCCTGGAGTACGACTTCGGCGACCGGCTCTTCGACGCCGTCGAGCAGGGCGGCTGGCCCGACATCGTCAGCCTCTCCGCCGGCACCTCCAACGGCCGCGTCGACGGACTGCTGGGAGTGGCCGCCTTCATGGACGAACTCCGCGACCGGCACACCTTGTTGGTCGCGGCCGCCGGCAACAACGCCAGCGCCACGCCCTTCTGGCCCGCCGCCTACGCCGCCCTGCCCGAGTACGCCGACGCGGTCCTCTCGGTCGGCGCGCTGCGCGGCGACGGCGAATTCGGCGCCTGCTTCAGCAACCACGGGCCCTGGGTGCGGGTCTACGCCCCCGGCGAGCGCCTGGTCAGCGCCCTCACCGGCTTCGACCGCCCCGTCCCGTACGTCTACCAGCACTCCACCTACGACGTCTGCCGCTACGGCTTCGGCTACTCCTGCACCTGTCAGTCGCCGCGCCACACAGGGGTGTTGAGCGAGACCCGGGCCGCCACCGAGGGCAAGCCCGACCAGGTGATGTTCGAGGGACTCGCCTCCTGGAGCGGGACGTCGTTCGCCACCCCCCTCGTGGCCGGACTGGTCGCCGCCCACATGAAGGCGCACCAGGAGACCGACCCGCGCGCCGCGGCCCGCCAACTGCTCGCCTCCGGAGCGGAGTTCGCCGAGGTGCGCGGACACCATGTGCCGGCGCTGCTCCCGCCGGCCTGGCGTCCGGTCGCGGTCGGACAGCTCGCCGCGTCCGTATGAGGCCCGCATGAGGAGCGAAGCGGCCCCCGCCACGGCGTACGATGACATGCCGTACACGAGGGGTGGGGCCGTGGACCGTAGTGATGTCGGCGCGCTCGTCCGGTCCGCCGTCGACGGTGACACGGCGGCCTGGAAGGCGCTCGTCGAAGGGCTGAGCCCGCTGGTGTGGTCCGTCGTGCGCGCGCACCGGCTCTCCGAGGCCGACGGGCACGAGGTGTACCAGACCGTGTGGTTCCGTTTCGCCCAGCACCTCGGGCGGATCCGTGAACCCGACAAGGCGGGCTCCTGGCTGGCCAGCACCGCGCGCAACGAGTGCCTGAAAGTGATCAAAGGCCTGCGCCGGCTCACCCCGACCGACGATCCCCAGCTGCTCGACCGGGTCAGCGAGGACCGTACGCCGGAGCAGTCGGTGCTGGACTCGGAGGAGGCGGCCGAGCGGAGCGAGCGCGTCCGCCACCTCTGGCAGGAGTTCGAGGCGCTCGGCGAGCGCTGCCGGCAGTTGCTGCGGGTGCTGATCTCCTCGCCGCCGCCCAGTTACCAGGAAGTGTCGGCCGCGCTCGGCATCGCGGTGGGCAGCATCGGACCGATGCGCCAGCGATGTCTGCGCCGCCTGCGCTCCCGACTCGACGCACGGGGAGCACTGTGAACGCCATGAACGACGACCACGTCCCGAGCGGCACGGACGACCACAGCGGCCTGGAGGAGGAGCTGCGCGAAGCGGTCGCCGTCCTCGACCCGGTCCCGGCGGAGCTGCGCCGGATCGCCGTAGAGGCGTTCGCCCTGCGCGACCTGGACGCCCGTGTCGCCGAGCTGACCTTCGACTCGCTGGTGGACGCCATGCCGGTCCGGGGCGCGGTGGACGTGCCGCGGATGCTCACCTTCGACACCGGCGGGCTCACCGTCGACGTGGAGGTGACCGCACACGGTCTGATGGGGCAGCTGCTGCCGCCGCAGCCGGCCGCGATCGAGATCCTCGACGGCCCCCGGGCCGGCGCGGTGCTCACCGCCGACGCCATGGGCCGCTTCACCGCCGACGCCCCGCCCGCCGGCCCGTTCGCGCTGCGCCTGCGCACCGGTGGCGAGGTCGTCGTCACGGAGTGGCTCCGCGCCTGAGACGGGCTGCCTGAGACGAGATGCCCGACACGCCCCGCCTGAGACGAGCCGCAAGGGGCGGGTCTCAGACGGAGACCGCCTCGACCAGCCGGGCCAGCGCGGTGGCGAGCCGTGGCAGGCCTGGACCGGAGGGGCCGCCCGGCTCCGTCATGTACGTGTCGCGGCGGATCTCCACCATCAGCGCGGACACCCTCGGCTCCGAGCCGTAGTACTCCAGCGGTACGTACGTCCCGCCGAACGGGCTGTCCAGCCCGGTCTCCCCGACGCCCGCGAACGCCTCGCGCGCGGCGGACGTCAGCGCGGGCGGGGTGTGGAAGGGGTCGGTGCCCAGGCACACCGGCGGCCGGGGCCCGTCACCGTGCAGTTCGTAGGGCAGCCGTGCGGTCGGGTACGAGTGCACGTCGATGATCACCGCTCGCCCGACGGCGGCCAGCCGCTCCGCCACCGCCTCGGTCATCGCCCGCGCGTACGGCCGGAAGTACCGGTCGACCAGCGGCCCGGGATCGGCGTCCGCGGGCCGCAGCGCCCGGCCGTGCGTGGTCCGCGTGTACACCGCGCCCATCCCCACCGACAGCATCTCCTCCCGCTCGTCCGGGAACCGCTCCGGATCGACCACCAGCCTCGACAGCCGGTTGACGAACCGCCAGGGGGCGTCAGGAGCCGACCGGGCCGCCAGCTCCGCGATCTCCGCGGTGTGCGCGTCGGTGATGTGGTCCAACTCCCGCTCCAGCGCCCGGTCGTCGAGCACGATGCCCGCGCGCGCCTCGGGCGGTATCGCCCGCGCCGAGTGCGGCACATGGAGGATCACCGGAGAGCCCTCGGCGCCCGGGAGGAGGGAGAAGGAGGGGGTGTCGGCGGACATGTGAGGTCTCCTGCGCGGTGAGGCGTGGCGTGCGTACGGGCCCCGGCCCGACAGCGCTCCGCCCCGGCCGGCGGAGTGCCGGTCGGGGCGGAGCGGTGCGGCCGGGGAGGGGGCCCCGGCTCACCACCGCCGGGGCGGCGTCAGCTCCAGGGGCCGGGCCCGGCGTCGGCTCAGAACGCGGCCAGCGCCTCGTTCCACGTCGACGACGGACGCATCACCTTCGCGGCCTTGGCCGGGTCGGGCTGGTAGTAGCCGCCGATCTCGGCCGACTTGCCCTGGACGGCGTTCAGCTCGTCGACGATGCGCTGCTCGTTCGCGGTGAGCGTCTCGGCGAGCGGGGCGAAGGCCTTGGCCAGGTCCGCGTCGTCGGTCTGCGCCGCCAGCTCCTGCGCCCAGTACAGGGACAGGTAGAAGTGGCTGCCGCGGTTGTCGATGCCGCCGACGCGACGGGTCGGGGACTTGTCCTCGTTGAGGAAGGTCGCCGTGGCGCGGTCCAGGGTGTCGGCGAGGACCTGCGCGCGCCCGTTGCCGGTGAGCTTGGCGTACTGCTCCAGGGACGGGACCAGCGCGAAGAACTCGCCCAGCGAGTCCCAGCGCAGGTAGTTCTCCCGGACCAGCTGCTGCACGTGCTTCGGGGCGGAGCCGCCGGCACCCGTCTCGAAGAGGCCGCCGCCCGCCATCAGCGGGACGACCGACAGCATCTTGGCGCTGGTGCCCAGCTCCAGGATGGGGAACAGGTCGGTCAGGTAGTCGCGCAGCACGTTGCCGGTGACGGAGATGGTGTCCTCGCCGCGGCGGATGCGCTCCACCGACAGCTTGGTCGCCTCGACCGGGGCGAGGATCCGGATGTCCAGGCCCTCGGTGTCGTGCTCCGGCAGGTACGCGTTGACCTTGGCGATCAGGTTGGCGTCGTGGGCGCGGGTCTCGTCCAGCCAGAACACCGCCGGGTCGCCGGTGGCGCGGGCGCGGGTGACGGCCAGCTTCACCCAGTCCTTGATCGGGGCGTCCTTGGTCTGGCAGGCGCGGAAGATGTCGCCCGCGGAGACGGCCTGCTCGATCAGGGCCTCGCCGGACGCGTCGACCAGGCGGACCGTGCCCGTGACCGGGATCTCGAAGGTCTTGTCGTGGCTGCCGTACTCCTCGGCCTTCTGCGCCATCAGACCGACGTTGGGGACCGAGCCCATCGTCGACGGGTCGTAGGCGCCGTTGGCGCGGCAGTCGTCGATGACGGCCTGGTAGACGCCCGCGTAGGAGGAGTCCGGCAGGACCGCGAGGGTGTCGGCCTCCTGGCCGTCGGGGCCCCACATGTGACCGGAGGTGCGGATCATCGCCGGCATGGACGCGTCGACGATGACGTCGGACGGGACGTGCAGGTTGGTGATGCCCTTGTCCGAGTCGACCATCGCGAGCTCCGGGCCCTCGGCGAGCTCGGCGTCGAAGGAGGCCTTGATCTCGGCGCCCTCGGGCAGGCCCTCCAGGCCCTTGTAGATGCCGCCGAGACCGTCGTTCGGGGTGAGACCGGCCTTGGCGAGCGCCTCACCGTAGCGTGCGAACGTCTTCGGGAAGAAGGCGCGCACCACGTGACCGAAGACGATCGGGTCGGAGACCTTCATCATCGTGGCCTTCAGGTGCACGGAGAACAGCACGCCCTCGGCCTTGGCGCGGGCGACCTGCGCGGTCAGGAACTCGCGCAGCGCGGCGACGCGCATCACCGAGGCGTCGACGACCTCGCCGGCCAGCACGGGTACGGACTCGCGCAGGACGGTCGTGGAGCCGTCGTCGCCCTTGAGCTCGATGCGCAGCGCGCCGTCCTCGGCGATCACCACGGACTTCTCGGTGGAGCGGAAGTCGTCCACGCCCATGGTGGCGACGTTCGTCTTGGACTCGGAGGTCCAGGCGCCCATGCGGTGCGGGTGGGACTTGGCGTAGTTCTTGACCGACGCGGGGGCGCGGCGGTCGGAGTTGCCCTCACGCAGGACCGGGTTCACGGCGGAACCCTTGATCTTGTCGTAGCGGGCGCGGATCTCGCGCTGTTCGTCGGTCTTCGGCTCGTCCGGGTAGTCCGGCAGCGCGTAGCCCTGGCCCTGAAGCTCGGCGACCGCGGCCTTGAGCTGCGGGATCGAGGCCGAGATGTTCGGCAGCTTGATGATGTTGGCCTCGGGCGTCTTGGCCAGCTCGCCCAGCTCGGCCAGCGCGTCCGGGATGCGCTGGTCCTCGGTGAGGTACTCCGGGAACACCGCGATGATGCGCCCGGCGAGCGAGATGTCCCGCGTCTCCACGGCGACACCGGCCTGCGAGGCGTACGCCTGGACCACCGGCAGGAAGGAATACGTCGCCAGGGCCGGGGCCTCGTCAGTGTGCGTATAGATGATGGTCGAGTCAGTCACCGGGTGCTCCGCTCCACGTCTGCAACATTGCTCGACATCAAGATATCTCCTGAGCGGCTCCGGCTCGACAGGGGTCCGCACACCGGTCCGTCCGGCCCCCCCTGTGAGGCTCTGCGTCCGTCCGGGCAACCGAATCGTTCGTTCGTGTCGTCAAGCAGGTAGATCTTCGATCCGCCCTCCCGACGGCCGGAGGCGACCGACCGGCCGCCCAGCGAAAGCAGACCGAGAACACCATGAGATATCGCACCCGAGTGACCGCTCCCGCGATCGCCCTGATCGGCACCGCCGCGGCCCTGACCACGGCCCCCGCGGCCCACGCGGCCGCCACCGCGCCGGCGGCCGCCGACCGGCGCCGCGCGCCCGCCGCGAAGAGCGCCCCCGGCCCCGAGACCCTGTCCGACCCCGTCTACCCGAGCCTCGGCAACGACGGCTACCGCGTCGGCGCCTACCACCTCGACCTGGCCTACGACGCCACGACCGCCCTGGTCGACGCCACGGCCGCCGTCGAGATCACCACCACCCAGTGCCTGAGCCGGCTCTCCCTCGACGCCCTCGGCCTCGACATACGGTCGGTCCACGTCGACGGCCGCGACGCCGCGTTCGAGCTGGCCGACGAGAAGCTGCGCATCACCCCGGCCCGGCCGCTGCCCGAGGGCGCCTGCACCACCGTCCGCGTCGCCTACACCGCCGACCCGCGCCGCACGCTGGCGCACACCGCATGGGTGCCCACCCCGGACGGCTTCGCGGTGTGCCCCCAGCCGAACTCCGCGCACACCGTCTTCCCGTGCAACGACCACCCCTCGGACAAGGCCCGCCTCACGGTCCGGTTCACCGTCCCCGACAACCTGCGCGGGGTCGCCACCGGCCGGCTCGTCCGCACCGAACGCCTGAGCGGCGGCCGGACCGCCTATACCTACCGCTCCGGCTCACCGGTCGCCACCGAGCTGGTGCAGATCACGGTCGGCGACTACGTCGTCAAGGAGCGGCAGGGCCCGCACGGGCTGCCGCTGCGGGACATCGTCCCCGTCGCCCGCGCCGAGGCCCTCGAACCGGCCCTCGCGCTCACCCCGAACCTCGTCGAGTGGATCGAGGCCCGGCTGGGCGCCTATCCCTTCGAGACGTACGGGCTGCTGCCCTGCAACTCCGACGACCCCAAGGCCTTCGACTTCACGGGCCTGGAGACCCAGACCCTCACCCTGTACAAGCCGAACTACCTCCTCCAGGAGGAGAAGAAGATCGGCTCGCACATGATGCACGAGCTGGTCCACTCCTACTTCGGCAACAGCGTCAGCCCCGCCACCTGGGCCGACCTGTGGCTCAACGAGGGCCACGCCGACTTCTACGGACTGCTGTACCGCTATGAGCGGGGCTGGGCGGACTCCCTGGGCCTGACCACGTTCGAGGCCCGGATGAAGGACACCTACGCCCGCGGCGACCAGTGGCGCCGCACCTCCGGCCCGGTCGCCGCGCCCAACGCGGCCAACCTGTTCGACAGCCAGCGCTACCTGGGCGGCGTCCTCGTCCTGTACGCGCTGCGCCAGCTCATCGGCGAGGACGCCTTCCACGCCGTCGAGCGCGCCTTCCTGGCCCGCCACCGCGACGGCCACGCCTCCACCGAGGACTACATCGCCGTCGCCTCTCACGTCTCCGGCCAGGACGTGAGCGGATTTCTGCGCGAGTGGCTCTACGGGACGACGACCCCGCGGATGCCCGGCCACCCCGACTGGACGGTCACGCCGGCGGTGCAGTCCCTCGTCCGCCCGGACGCCCGCACCGGCGCCGGCCGGCACGACAACTCGGCCACGCTCTGAGACGCGGGACATCGGTTCCCGCAAGCCACAGGTGAGGCGGGGGGGGGCGCGCGGGGCGCGGCCCCCCCCCCCCACGGGCCACGGGGTGCGGGGGCCCCCCCCCCCCCCCCCCCCGCAGGCGCGCGGCCGCCCCCCCCCCAAAACCCGCCCCCCTCCGTGCCGCCGGCCACCGGGTGCCCCCCACCCCCGGGGGGGGGGGGGGCGGCCGGCCCCCCCCCCCCCCCGCCTCACCTGTGGCTCAGGTGCTCAGGCGCTCAGCCGTCCGGACGCTCAGTCGTGCAGGGCCGACGCCCCGTCCTGCACGGCGTCGTCGGACACCCGCTGCTGCGGGATCAGCACCGCGCCCTGCTGGAGCGCCACCGTCCGCGTCGGGGCCGGGATGCGGATGCCCTCCTCGCGGTAGCGGCGGTGCAGACGCTTGATGAACTCGTGCTTGATCCGGTACTGGTCGCTGAACTCGCCCACGCCCAGGATCACGGTGAACCCGATCCGTGAGTCGCCGAAGGTGTGGAAGCGCACGGCCGGCTCGTGGTCCGGGACCGCGCCGGTGATCCCGGTCATCACCTCGGCGACGACCTCCAGGGTCACCCGCTCCACATGCTCCAGGTCGCTGTCGTAGGCGACGCCCGCCTGCACCAGGATCGTCAACTGCTGCTCGGGGCGCATGAAGTTGGTCATGTTCGACTTGGCGAGCTCCCCGTTGGGGATGACCACCAGGTTGTTGGAGAGCGCGCGGATCGTCGTCTGGCGCCAGTTGATGTCCTCGACGTATCCCTCCTCGCCGCTGCTCAGCCGGATGTAGTCGCCGCGCTGGACCGTCTTGGAGGCGAGGATGTGAATACCCGCGAAGAGGTTGGCGAGGGTGTCCTGAAGGGCCAGCGCGACGGCGAGACCGCCGACGCCGAGAGCGGTGAGCATCGGCGCTATGGAGATGCCGAGGCTCTGCAGCGCCACCAGGAAGCCGATCGCAAGGACCAGCACCCGGGTGATGTTGACGAAGATCGTGGCCGAACCGGCGACGCCGGAGCGCGCGGAGGTCACCGACTGGACCAGCCCGGCGATCACCCGTGCCGCCGACAGCGTCACCACGAAGATCAGCAGCACCGTCAGGCACTGGTTGACGGTGTGCTGGATCGTCCTCGTCAGCGGCAGCACCGCCGCGGCGGCCGCCGCGCCGCCCGTGATCGCGGCCCACGGCACCACGGTGCGCAGCGCGTCCACGATGACGTCGTCGCCGCTCCAGCGGGTGCGCTTGGCGTGCCCCGCCAGCCAGCGCAGCAGCGTGCGCGACAGGAAGGCCACCAACAGACCGGTGGCCAGGGCGATTCCGCAGAACACGAGGTCGTGCACGGTCGGCGCTCGGTTCACCGGGCGCCTCCGGGGCAACGCTCCACGGCCGACGGGGCCGTCCACGACCGGATGTGAGGTCTCGTCACGTCATCACCTGTTCGATTTTCCGGGAAATGCTGTGGCGCCCGTCCACCGGACCGGCGCGACGACTCATCCTGCCGTATCCCTCAGGGCAGTTCGCACCGGGCGACCGGCCCGGAAGCCGCCGAGGGCCCGGCTCAGATCACCTTCCGGCGCACCAGCGCGCCCAGCGTCAACGTCCCCGGCACCAGCGGCAGCCACACGGTGATGATGCGATAGGCCAGGACCGCGGCCGTGGCGGCCGCCGCCGGAGCGCCCGCCGCCACCAGCGCCACAGCCAACGCCGCGTCCAGGGAGCCGATCCCGCCCGGCGTGGGCACCAGCGCGACCGCCGCCGAGGCCGCCAGATACGCGACCAGCAGATGCGCGGGCGGCACCGCGAGGCCCAACGACCGCCCCACAGCGGCCAGTGAGGCCCCCTGGAGCAGCGGAAACGCCAGGGCGCCGCCCCACAGGGCCAGCGCCCGGGCCGGACGGGCGTGCACCGCGCGTGCCTCGGTCAGCGCCGTGCGCAGCAGCGCGCACACGGCCGAGCGCAGCCGCCGTACGCTCAGCAGCGCGCCCGCGGCCAGGACCGCCGCGCCGGCCAGCGCGGCCAGCAGCGGGCCGAGCGCGCCGTCCGGCAGGAGCGCGCCGATCCGCAGCGCGCCGGGGAAGACGAGGACCAGCAAGCCCAGCAGCGCCGTACGGGCCGCGGTCTGCGCCAGCCCGTACAGCGCGAGCGCCGCCGAGGAACGGGCCAGCGGCACCCCGCACACCGTCATGAAGCGCAGGTTGACGGCGCTCGCGCCGAGGCCGGTCGGCAGCAGGTGGTTTGCGGCGCCCGCCGCGAACTGCGTGGCCAGCAGCCGCCGTCGCGGCAACCTGGACATCACCGCGCCCTGCCGGGTGAAGGCCGCCGCGACCCAGGTCAGACATGTCGAGCAGGCCGCGGCGAGCAGCCACGGCCACTCCGCGGTGCGCAGTTGGCCGAGCCCGTCGGCGAGCACCGACCGGTGCCGCACCGCGACGACCCCGACGAGGACGAAGGGCAGCAGGCACAGCGCCCGGCGCACCGGAACGCGCCCGGGCAGCCGGCGGCGGACGAGGGGCGCTTCGGGCACGTGGACCAGGCTCACACCCGTAGAGGCTGTCCGCGCCGCTTCGACGAGGGGTTGCCGCAGCGTGGACGGCGGCAGAGGAGGAGACATCGTCATCTTGACCTCAACAATGCTCGAGGTTCTAACGTCGTTCGCATGAGCATGGAGACCACCGCCTGGACGCAGTTGTACAGCGTCATGAACGCCCGGCACGAACGCCGGCCCTTCGACCGCGAGACCTTGCGCCGCATCTACGGGTTCGCCCGTCCGCACCGCCGCCGCATCGCCCTGTTCGTCCTGCTCGGGGTGGTGACCGCGCTGCTCGCCGTCGCCACCCCCGTGCTCGCCGGGCGGGTCGTCGACACGATCGTGTCGCACGGCGACTCCGGCGCCGTCGTCCGCCTCGCCCTGCTCATCGCGCTCATCGCGGTGCTGGAGGCGGCGCTCGGCGTCCTGGGCAGACGGCTGTCGGCGACGCTGGGGGAGGGGCTCATCCTGGACCTGCGCACGGCCGTGTTCGACCACGTGCAGCGGATGCCGGTCGCGTTCTTCACACGTACTCGTACGGGAGCGCTCGTCTCCCGACTCAACAACGACGTGATCGGTGCTCAGCGCGCCTTCAGCAACACCCTGTCCGGAGTGGTCAGCAACGTGGTCACCCTGGTCGTCGCCCTCGTCGTCATGCTCACGCTGTCCTGGCAGATCACCCTGCTCGCGCTCGCCCTGCTGCCGGTGTTCGTGCTGCCCGCCCGGCGGATGGGCCGGCGCATGGCCGGCATGCAGCTCGAGGCGGCCGGCCTGAACGCGTCGATGAGCACCCGGATGACCGAGCGGTTCTCCGCGCCCGGCGCCACCCTCGTGAAGCTGTTCGGCCGTCCCGAGCAGGAGTCGGCGGAATTCGCCGCCCGCGCCGCACGCGTCCGCGACATCGGGGTGCGCACCGCCACCGCCCAGTCGGTGTTCATCACCGCCCTCACCCTCGTCTCCGCCCTGGCCCTCGCCCTCGTCTACGGCCTCGGCGGCCGGCTCGCCCTGGAGGGCGCCCTCGACCCGGGCGCCGTCGTCGCCCTCGCGCTGCTGCTGACCCGGCTGTACGCACCGCTCACCGCCCTCGCCGGGGCCCGGGTTGAGGTGATGAGCGCCCTGGTCAGTTTCGAGCGCGTCTTCGAGGTGCTCGACCTGAAGCCGCTCATCGAGGAGCGGCCCGACGCCCGTGACCTCCCCGACGGACCGGTCTCCGTCGAGTTCGACGACGTCCGCTTCGGCTACCCGGCCGCCGACAAGGTCTCCCTCGCCTCGCTGGAGGAGGTCGCCGCCCTCGACGCCCGCGGCGGCGCCGAGGTCCTCCACGGCGTCTCCTTCCGCGCCGAGCCCGGCATGACGGTCGCCCTCGTCGGCTCCTCCGGCGCCGGCAAGTCGACCATCGCCCAACTCCTGCCCCGCCTCTACGACGTCGACTCCGGCGCCGTCCGCATCGGCGGGGTCGACGTCCGCGAGCTGAGCGCGCGGTCCCTGCGGTCCACCCTCGGCATGGTCACCCAGGACGGCCACCTCTTCCACGACACCGTCCGCGCCAACCTGCTCCTCGCCGCCCCCGACGCCGACGAGGGGGACCTCTGGGACGCCCTGCGCCGGGCCCGCCTCGAGGACCTCGTGCGCTCCCTGCCCGACGGCCTCGACACCGTCGTGGGCGAACGCGGCTACCGGCTCTCCGGCGGCGAGCGCCAACGGATGACGATCGCCCGGCTGCTGTTGGCCCGCCAGCGCGTCGTCATCCTCGACGAGGCCACCGCGCACCTCGACAACACCTCCGAGGCGGCGGTCCAGGAGGCGCTCACCGAAGCGCTGCAGGACCGCACCGCGGTCGTCATCGCCCACCGCCTGTCCACCGTGCGCTCCGCCGACCTCATCCTGGTCGTGGAAGCGGGCCGCGTGGTGGAACAGGGCACCCACAGCGAACTCCTCACCGCCGACGGCCGCTACGCGGAGCTGTACCGCACCCAGTTCGCCCAGGACGAGACCCAGGCCACGGCGGCCCTCTGAGAGGCCGCCGCCTCCGACCGGGTGAGGACGCGCCGAGACCCCGCCTGACAGGGCGGGGCCTCGGCGCATGCGACGACCGGACGGCCGGAGGGGATCCTCGCCCCGTCCGGCCGTCCGAAGACTCTCCCCCGCGACAGGGGACCCGCGGTCAGTCCGTGGTCAGCATGCCCTTGCGGAGCCGGGCCAGGGTGCGCGACAGCAGACGCGAGACGTGCATCTGGGAGATGCCGAGGTGCTCGCCGATCTGGGCCTGCGTGCGCTCCTCGACGAACCGCATGTGGATGATCAGCCGGTCCCGCTCGTCGAGCTCGGCGATCATCGGGGCCAGCGCGTGGAAGTCCTCCACCAGCCCTATCGCCGCGTCGTCGGCGCCGATGAAGTCGGCGAGAACCGTCTCGCCGTCGGCGTCGCCGCCGATGGCCGCGTCCAGGGAGGAGGAGTTGTAGCCGTTGGCGGCCAGCCGCGCCTCGACGACCTCCTCCTCGGAGAGGTTCATCAGCTGCGACAGCTCGGCGACGGTCGGCGTACGGCCCAGGCGCGAGCTCAGCTCCTCGGTGGCGCGGGCCAGCTCGACCCGGGCCTCCTGAAGCCGGCGGGGCACGTGCACGGCCCAGGACGTGTCACGGAAGAACCGCTTGATCTCGCCCACGATGTAGGGGATGGCGAAGGAGGTGAACTCCACCTCACGGGTGAGCTCGAACCGGTCGATCGCCTTGATCAGGCCGATCATGCCGACCTGGACGATGTCCTCCATGGTGTCCGCGCCGCGGCCGCGGAAGCGTCCCGCCGCGTAGCGCACCAGGGACATGTTCATCTCGATCAGGGTGTTGCGCGCGTCCTGGTACTCGCGCGTGCCCTCCTCCAGCACCGCCAGCCGCTGCAGGAACAGCTTCGTCAGCTCCCGCGCGTCCTTCGGCGCGACCTTGGTCGGCTCGGCGACCTCCGGCAGCGGCGCACCAGGGGCAGTCTCCCGGGACGGCGCACCCGCGCTCCGAACGACGCTCGTCTCCTGCACCTGGACCATGGTCATGTCCGTTCCCTCCCGCTGCGTCCGTTCAGCCGTGCCGTGCCGCCGTGGGGCGACGAAAGCGCGCCTACCCGGCCTCACGCCGAGTACGCCCGCGAATTCGACGAGTTCGAAAAGAAAATCCGCCGCCGTACCTCCGTCCGTGCCGCCGCCGTACCTCCGTCCGTGCCGCGGCCGACGCGAAACGGAACGCCGGGTCGCTCACTCGAACAGGTCAACAACGCAGCGTGAGGCCCCTTGTGGGGCTTGGCCCGTCCCCCATTCGGAGTTGCGTCCGCCCGGGGGCCGTGAGTGCGTAGGACTCGTGTCCTGCCGGATCTCACCCTCAGGAGGAGACATGGGCACCGAGCGAAACGGCCGTCCGGCCGAGAAGCTGTCCGTCGTGTACACCGTCCGCGTGATCGAGGGCGGCGAGCAGGGGTTCCTGGAGCTGTACGAACAGATCCGGAAGTCCGTCGCCCGCACCCCCGGCCACATCGTCGAGAAGCTCGGCGAGCCCGTGGACGACTCCCGCCAGTGGGTCATCACCAGCGAGTGGGAGACGCCCGAGCACTTCTTCGCCTGGCAGCAGAGCGAGGAGCACCGCGCGCTGGTGGCCCCGCTGCGCCAGTGGGTCGACTCGACGCAGTCGCTGCGGTTCCGGGTCGTCAAGGAGACCGCGGGGGTGGCGTCATGACCCGCGTGAACAACGGCCCCGTCGCCGTCCTCGGCCTCGGCACCATGGGCGCCGGCCTGGCCGCCCGACTCCTGGACCAGGGCATCCCGGTCCGGGTGTGGAACCGTACCGCGGAGCGGACCGAGCCGCTCGCCCGGGTGGGCGCCTTCGTGGCCGCCCACCCCGCCGAGGCCGTCGAGAAGACGACCACCGCCATCTGCAGCGTCGCCGACGGCGAAGCGCTCGGCGACGTGCTGCGCGGCCCGAACGGCGTGCTGTCCAGGGGCCCCTACCCGGGCACCCTGCTCTGCGCCAGCACCGTCGCGCCCGAAGAGGTCGAGCAGATCGCCGGGGACATCCCCTCGGTCCTGGACGTCGGCATGCTCGGCAACCGCGACCACGCCCGCGACGGCGAGCTGCGGCTGTTCGTCGGCGGCGACAAGCAGGTGTTCGAAGCCGGCCGGCCGCTGCTGGAGACGTTGGGCAAGGAGGTCGTCCATCTGGGCGCACTCGGGTCCGGCATGCGGATGAAACTGCTCCTCAACCTCCTGATGGGGGTGGAGGTGCAGGCCATGGCCGAGGCGACCGCCCTGGCCACCGCCTGCGGACTCGACCGGCACCAGGTCCTCAAGACCATCGCGGGCAGCGGCTTCGCCTCGCCGGTCATGGCGTTCAAGTCGCGGCGGCTGGCCACCGGCACCTTCGACGAGCCGGACTTCCGGCTGCGGCTGATGGCCAAAGACCTCATGCTCGCTTCCAAGCAGGCGGCGGCGGCCGGCCTGAGCCTCCCGCTGGCCGCCGCCGCGGCCGAGACCCACGTCCGCGCCACCGAGCAGGGACTGGGCGACGAGGACTGCGCCGCGGTCGCCCGCGCGCTCACACCGAACCCGGGAAGCGACACATGATCATCGACATCCACGGGCACCTGTCCCCACCGGAGGCGGCCGAACGCTTCCCGATGCCCCCCAGCCTGACCGACGTGGACGGCATGCTCGCCGCCCGCGCCGAGGCGGGCATCGACCTCACGATCATCGGCAGTCCCGTCGGGGCGGGCGCGATGGCCCGGGTCCCGGGCGTGGACAACTACGCGCAACCCCGCGACCGGCTGCGCGCGTTCCACGCCTGGATGTCCGGCCTGATCGCCACCTTCCCGGACCAGCTGCGCGGCTACGTGTACGCCAACCCGTTCGGGGACGACGATCATCTGGAGGGGGTGCGGCAGACGCTGGCGGACCCCGCCTTCGTCGGCCTGATCACCACCTCCAGCGTGCACGGGGAGCTGCTCGGCTCCCCGCGCGCGGACTCGTTCTTCGCACTGGCGGCGGAGGCGGGCGTACCGGTCCTGGTGCACGCGCCGGCCGAACCGGTCGGCACGGAACAGGTCGAAGACGTCCGCTTCGTCGAGCAGATCGGCAGGTTCGGCGACCTCACGGTCGGCATGGCCATGATCGCGTTCGCGGGATGGCTGGACAAGTACCCCGGTCTGCGGCTGATCGGCGCGACGGGCGGCGGCGCGATGGCGCTCCTGCCCGAACGCCTCCAGACGGCGGCCCGCCCCCGGCACTGGCCCGGGGGCGGGCAACCGCCCGGCACGCCGGGAGGCCGGGCCTCCGGCTCCGGCGCCCCCGGCCCGAAGAGGGCCGGGACCGCGGCGGGGGCCGGCGGCCCGGGAGGGGGCAGGCGTCCGGCGGACGCAACCGCCGGGGCCCCGGCGGCCTCGGCCGACCCGGTCGCGGCGCTGCGCCGCATGTACGTCGACACCAGTCCCTTCAGCGCCGCCCACCTGGCCCTCAACGCCGAGGTGCTTGGCCCGGAGCGGATGCTGTTCGGCACCGACTCGCCGCCGATGGCGGCGCCACTGGAGGACTTCGTCCGCATGATCGAGAAGCTGCCCGTCGACAAGGCGTCCCAGCAACTCGTCCTCGGCGGCAACGCGGAGGCCCTCTTCGACCTGAGGAGCCGTCCGTGACCACCACCGAGGAAGCCGTCGCCGCCGCCGAACGCTGCACCCCGGAGTACCGGAGCGACCCGTACCCGGTCTACGCCCACCTCCGCGAGGCGGCGCCGGTCTGTCCCATGAGACCGCCGCACGGCAACGAGACGTACCTGATCACCCGGTACGAGGACGCCAAGGCCGCCCTGGCGGACCCGAGGCTGAGCAAGGACATGTACGGCGCCATGGACGCCTACCGGAGGATCTTCGGCGACTCGTCCATGGCGCTGGACGACAACATGCTCAACGCCGACCCGCCGAAGCACACCCGGCTGCGCCGGATGGTCAACTCCGCGTTCACCCCGCGGCGGGTGCAGTCCCTGCGGCCGCGGATCGAGACCGTGGCCGCGGAGCTGCTCGACGCGTGCCCGACCCGCGAACCGTTCGACCTGCTGCCCGCGTTCGCGTTCCCGCTGCCGATCATCGTGATCTGCGAACTCCTCGGAGTGCCGCCCGGGGACCGGTCGCGGATGCAGCACCTGTCCACCACGGTGGCGCAGACCGGCTTCGACCCGGAGTCCAAGCGGGCCCAGCAGCAGGCGGAGAGCGACCTGCACGCGTTCTTCACCGAGCTCATCACGGCGAAGCGGGCCCGCCCGGGCGACGACCTGCTGAGCGCCCTGATCGCCGTTCGGGACACCGACGGCGACGGCGGGCTCACCGAGACCGAGCTGGTCTCCACGGCGTTCCTGCTGATGTTCGCCGGTCACAAGACGACCGCCTACCTCATCGGCAACGCCGTGCACCACCTGCTGTCCCAGCCCGCGCAGCTGCGCCTCGTCCGCGACGACCCGGAGCTGCTCGGCCCGGCGATCGACGAACTGCTGCGCTACGACGGCTCCGTGGAGAGCGCGACGTTCCGCTACGCCACCGAGGACGTCGAGTACTGCGGTACCCGGATCCCCAAGGGCGCGCTGGTGCAGATCGCGCTGAACTCGGCCAACCGCGATCCGCGCAAGTTCGACAGACCGGACGAGTTCGACGTGACCCGGAAGGGCGGCAACGCCCACCTCGGCTTCGGGCACGGCGGCCACTACTGCCTGGGCGCCCCGCTGGCCAAGCTGGAGATGGAACTCGCCCTGACGGCTCTGTTCGACCGGTTCCCCAGGGCCGCCCTGGCCCGGCCCGAGAGCGGACCGCGCTGGATGCAGGTCCCGTTCCCGGCCTTCCGCGGACTCGCGGAACTGCCGATCGTGCTCGACCCCGCCGACTGAGCGGACAACCACGCGGACACACGCGCGAGGGCGCGGAGAGCATGCCCCCATGCTCTCCGCGCCCTCGCGTGCGGATGGCCGTCCTCAGCGGGCCGTGGCGAAGTCCTGGGTCCAGTAGGAGCCGGGCTGGGCGAGTCCGACTCCTATCTCCTTGAACGCGCAGTTCAGGATGTTGCGCTTGTGGCCGGGGCTGGCCATCCAGCCGGCCATGACCTGCTCGGGGGTGGAGTACCCGTAGGCGACGTTCTCCCCGTAGGTGCTCCATGCGTAGCCGGCGCGGGTGATGCGCGCGCCCGGGTCCGAGCCGTCGGAGCCGGTGTGCGACATGTTCCGGTGGCTCGCCATGTCCGCACTGTGGTCCTGGGCGGCCTTGGTGAGCTTCGCGTTCACGGTCAGGGGAGAACAACCCGCCTTGCTCCGCTCGCTGTTGACCAGGGACACGACCTTGGCCACGGCGCCGGACGCCGGGGCTGCCGGGGAAGCGCCGGGGGCGGCGGCGGCCGGCGGCGCGGCCTGCGCGGGGGGCTGTGCTCCCGCTCCGCCGATCACCCACTGCCAGGGCGCGGACGCGTTCGCCCCGCTCCTCCACGGCACCTGCGGCACGGCGGTCGGGTCGTTCGGACAGGCAAGGGCGGCGGACGGTATCGCCAGCGCCCCGACGGTGACGGCGCCGATGACTGCGTACCGGTGCCGCGTCTGCCTGCGGTGCTTCCTCATGTGCGGGCCTCGCTCGGTCGACTCCACTGCGCCGCCGCCCTACCAGGACGCAGCATGGATGCTGGCCCTGACCTGCGGCGACGCCTTTCGGGCCGTCATTGTTAAGCCCAGGTGAGCGACCGGCAAAGAGCCCTTCTACTACCCGGCTTCGTAGGCCTGCGGGCCCCTTGAAAGCCGTACGGCGGTGTGCTGTCCCGGTGCGGTGCGTCATGCCGGCGCCTGACATTCCGACAGCGTGCCGCCACGGCCCGGAGGGAGGGCGAAGGGTGCGGGCCTCGTTCCACGAGCAGCGGGACACGCGTCGTATGTCCGTATCCGTAAGGGCAGATCACCTTATGTCGCCCACGCGTCGAGTACTACCGGACGGCGTTGACGGAGAAAACACACGTGACGGATGTCACACCTTGTCACTGCAACCGTTTCGGGAGCTCAGCGGTCGGGATGCTTCTTCCCGCGCCGGCCTCACTCCCGCCCGTCGGACCCGAACTCCTCGAGGATGCGTTCCGCGGCCAGGGTGGCCGTCAACTCGCCGTCCCTGACCCGCTGTTCGAGCTCGGGGGCGAGGGCCCGTACGCCGGGGTGCGTGCGCAGCCGGCCGAGCAGCTCGTCGCGGACCATCGACCACGTCCAGTCGACCTGCTGCTCACGGCGCTTGTCGGCGAGCCGCCCCGTCGAGTCCAGGAGGGCGCGGTGCTGTTCGAGCCGCTCCCACACCGTGTCCAGGCCGCTGGACTCCCGGGCGCTGCAACTCAGCACGGGCGGCGTCCAGGCCGCGTCCTTGCCGTGCATCAGCCGCAGCGCGCCCGACAGTTCACGGGCCGCGGCGCGCGCGTCCCGCTCGTGCGGACCGTCCGCCTTGTTGACCGCGATCACGTCGGCCAGTTCCAGAACACCCTTCTTGATGCCCTGGAGTTGGTCCCCGGTCCGGGCGAGCGTGAGCAGCAGGAAGGAGTCGACCATGTTCGCCACCGCGGTCTCCGACTGGCCCACGCCGACCGTCTCCACCAGCACCGCGTCGTAGCCCGCCGCCTCCATCACCACGATCGACTCGCGGGTGGCCTTGGCGACCCCGCCGAGCGTCCCCGCGGTGGGGGAGGGCCGCACGAAGGCCGCCGGGTCGACCGCGAGACGCTCCATGCGCGTCTTGTCGCCGAGGATCGAGCCGCCGGTGCGGCTGGAGGACGGGTCGACGGCGAGCACCGCGACCCGGTGCCCCCGCCCCGTCAGCAGCGTGCCGAACGCGTCGATGAACGTCGACTTGCCCACGCCCGGCACCCCGCTGACACCGATCCGCCGGGCCCGCCCGCTGTGCGGGAGCAGCTCGGTCAGCAACCGCTGCGCCAGCTCCCGGTGTTGGGGGCGGGTGGACTCGACGAGCGTGATGGCGCGGGCGACGACGGCGCGCTTGCCGTCGAGGACGCCCTTCACATAGGCGTCGACGTCGATCACAGGGTGTGCCCCAGGTCGCCCGCGAGCCGTGCCACCAGGTCGTACGCCGCGTCCGGGATCACCGTCCCCGGCGGGAAGACGGCCGCCGCGCCCATCTCCAGGAGCGTGGGCACGTCCTGCGGCGGGATGACCCCGCCGACCACGATGACGATGTCCTCGCGCCCCTCCTCGGCCAGCGCCTCCTTCAGCGCCGGCACGAGGGTGAGGTGTCCGGCCGCCAGCGACGACACGCCCACGATGTGCACGTCCGCCTCGACGGCCTGACGGGCCACCTCGGCCGGGGTCTGGAACAGCGGGCCGACGTCGACGTCGAAGCCGAGGTCGGCGAACGCGGTCGCGATCACCTTCTGGCCGCGGTCGTGGCCGTCCTGACCCATCTTGGCGACCAGGATGCGCGGCCGGCGGCCCTCGGCCTCCTGGAAGGCGCCGACCAGGGTCCGGGTGCGCTCCACGGACGGGGACTCGCCTGCTTCGTTGCGGTACACCCCGGAGATCGTACGGATCTGGCTCGCGTGCCGCCCGTACACCTTCTCCAGGGCGTCGGAGATCTCGCCGACAGTCGCCTTGGCGCGGGCCGCCTCCACCGCCAGCTCCAGCAGGTTGCCGTCGCCCCCGGCGGCCCGGGTCAGCGCGTCCAGCGCGTCCCGGCAGGCCCTCTCGTCCCGCTCCTCGCGCAGCCGCCGCAGCTTGTCGATCTGCTGGGCGCGCACCGAGGAGTTGTCGACCTTGAGGACCTCGATCGCCTCGTCGCTGTCGACCCGGTACTTGTTGACGCCGATCACCGGCTGCCGCCCGGAGTCGATGCGGGCCTGTGTGCGGGCCGCCGCCTCCTCCACGCGCAGCTTCGGGATGCCGGCGTCGATGGCCTGCGCCATGCCGCCCGCCTGCTCCACCTCCTGGATGTGCTGCCACGCCCGGCGGGCCAGGTCGTACGTCAGCTTCTCCACATAGGCGCTGCCGCCCCACGGGTCGATGACCCGGGTGGTCCCCGACTCCTGCTGGATCAGCAGCTGGGTGTTGCGGGCGATGCGCGCCGAGAAGTCGGTGGGCAGGGCCAGCGCCTCGTCCAGGGCGTTGGTGTGCAGCGACTGCGTGTGCCCCTGCGTCGCCGCCATGGCCTCCACACATGTGCGCGTCACGTTGTTGAACACGTCCTGCGCGGTCAGCGACCAGCCCGACGTCTGCGAATGGGTGCGCAGCGACAGCGACTTGGCGTTCTTCGGGTCGAACTGCCTGACCAGCTTGGCCCACAGCAGGCGCGCCGCCCGCAACTTGGCGATCTCCATGAAGAAGTTCATGCCGATCGCCCAGAAGAACGACAGCCGGGGCGCGAACGCGTCCACGTCCAGGCCGGCTTCACGGCCGGCGCGGATGTACTCCACGCCGTCCGCGAGGGTGTACGCCAGCTCCAGATCGGCCGTCGCACCCGCCTCCTGGATGTGGTACCCGGAGATCGAGATGGAGTTGTAGCGGGGCATCCGCTGCGAGGTGTACGCGAAGATGTCGGAGATGATCCGCATCGACGGCTTCGGCGGATAGATGTAGGTGTTGCGGACCATGAACTCCTTGAGGATGTCGTTCTGGATGGTCCCGGCCAGCTTCTCGGGCGGCACGCCCTGTTCCTCGGCGGCCACGATGTACAGCGCGAGCACCGGCAGCACGGCGCCGTTCATCGTCATCGACACGCTCATGCGGTCCAGCGGGATCCCGTCGAACAGCTGCCGCATGTCGTAGATCGAGTCGATCGCCACGCCCGCCATGCCGACGTCGCCGGTCACCCGGGGGTGGTCGCTGTCGTAACCCCGGTGCGTGGGCAGGTCGAAGGCGACCGACAGGCCCTTCTGGCCGGCCGCCAGGTTGCGCCGGTAGAACGCGTTGGACTCCTCGGCCGTGGAGAAGCCCGCGTACTGCCGGATCGTCCAGGGCTGGTTGACGTACATCGTCGGGTACGGCCCGCGCAGGTAGGGGGCGGCGCCCGGGTAAGTGCCCAGGAAGTCCAGGCCCTCCAGATCCTGCCCGGTGTACAGCGGCTTGACCGGGATGCCCTCGGGCGTCTCCCACAGCAGGTCGTCCCCGCCGGCCGCCTTCTTCACAGCCGTACGCCACTCGTCGGCGCCGCCGTCAGCGGCGGGACTCCCCAGCTCGATCCCGGAGAAGTCGGGGATTCCCATCAGGACACTCCCATGCGGTCGAGGGTGGAGGAGAGCACGGAGACGGCGTCACAGCCCGCGAAGACGTAACCGTCGACCCCGGCGTGCTGCCCGGGGCGGCCCGCGAGGAACACGTGCGCGGCGCCGGCCGCGCGCAGCTCGGCGGCGAGCTCCTCCGCCCGCTCCTCGTAGAGGGCGTCGCTGGAGCACAGGCAGACCTCGGTGGCGCCGCTCTCGGCGAACGTGCCCTCGGTGACCGGCTCGACGCCGCCCGCCTGGAACAGGTTCGAGGCGAAGGTGAGCCGTGCGGTGTGCGCGGCGGCCGGGCCGATCGCGGCCAGGAAGATCCGCGGCCGGGAGCCGGTGGCCGCGAGATGGGCGTCGGACCGGGCGCGCAGCGCCTCGTACGCCTCGTCGCGGCGGACCCGCGGCAGACCGCCGGACCGCTGCTGGGGAGCCGCGTCGCGCACGACGGGCTTCTCGGCCAGGAACGGGAACTCGCTGACCCCGGTGACCGGTTCACGCCGCTTGGCGAGCCCCGCGGCGCGCGCCCGCCAGGTGTCGGCCAGCTCCTGCCCCAGCCACCCGGACCGCAGGGCGGCGGCCTGGCCGCCCCGTTCCTCGATCCGCTGGAAGAACTCCCAGCCCGCGTGCGCGAGTTCGTCGGTGAGGCGTTCCACGTACCAGGAGCCGCCCGCCGGGTCGATCACCCGGGACAGATGCGACTCCTCGATCAGGATCGTGGAGGTGTTGCGGGCGATGCGCCGCGCGAACGCGTCCGGCAGTCCGAGCGCTTCGTCGAAGGGCAGCACGGTGACGGAGTCGGCCCCGCCGGCCCCGGCGGCCAGCGTGGCCACCGTCGTGCGCAGCATGTTCACCCACGGGTCGCGGCGCGTCATCATCACCGGTGAGGTCACCGCGTGCTGCGTCTGCCCTCCGGCGGCGGGCGCCCCGCACACCTCGGCCACGCGGGCCCACAGCCGGCGCGCCGCCCTCAGCTTGGCGATCGTCAGGAACTGGTCGGCGGTCGCCGCGTACCGGAACTCCAGCTGCGCACAGGCCTGTTCGACGCCCATCCCGGTCTCGGTCAGCGTCCGGAGGTAGGCCACGCCCGTGGCCAGCGAGCAGCCCAGCTCCTGCGCGGCCGAGCCGCCGGCCTCGTGGTACGGCAGCGCGTCCACGGTGAACGCGCGCAGGCCCGGGTGCTCCTCGGCGCAGCGGCGGGCGAGGCCGGCCGCCGGCGCGACGTCGAACGCCTGCCCGGTGCGGGCCTCGTGGCCGAGCGGGTCCGCGCCCAGGTTGCCGCGCGCCGCCTCGGGGGCCACGCCCCGCTCCGCGTACAGCCGCAGCAACTCCTCGGCGGCGGCCTCGACGTCGGCGCCCGCGTCGAGGACGACCGGCGCCAGATCGAGGAGGACGCCGTCGAGGGCGCGGCCGAGCGAGGACACCGGGATGCCGTTCTCACCGACCGTCAGCCACAGCGAGGTGACGCCGTTCTCCAGATCGGCGAGGACCGCGCCGTCGTCGGCCGTGGAGTGCCTTTGCCGTACGTCCCAGCCGCCCACGGTGTTCCCCTCGGGCCGGCCGCCGCGCACGAAGGGCGCGAATCCGGGGAGACCGGGTTCCGGCGCGCCGTCGCGCGCGGTGTACAGGGGGCGGGTGCGCAACCCGTCCTCGAGTGCGGTGGACAGGGCTTCCTCGGCCGCGTCGCCCTCGACGTCCTTGCCCGCCTTGCGCAGCACACCCGCCACCAGGTGCTGCCACTGCTCGTGCGTCACGTCAGGGAACTCGCCGGCCAGCTCAAGCCCGTCGTCAGGCAGGACCGTCATGCTCGGATGCTAGGCCAGAGGCGCAAAGGAGCAGGAGAGGGCGCGGCTGTGACCTTGCCCTCTCCCTGAATGTGACCACGCTTACCGTCATGCCGTCGGCCCAGCCGGGCAGGGGTGAGGGTTCCGCGGTCGAGTCGGTGTGGCGGGCGGTCAGCGGGCGGCCACCGCCCGGAGCTTGGAGAGCCGGGCGGCCGTCTCGGACAGGGCGACGCCACCGCGCCCGACCGGTGCGGCCCCTCCGACTTGCCCCAGGTGATGCGGGGTCCGCCGTTCCGCACCATGGCGTGAACCGCCAGGGGGGCGGAGTCCCGGCGCATCCGCGAAATGTTTCGGCGTCTGTACCGAATCTTGCGAGAGGTATTGACGCTCTCAGCCACCCCCCGCATCATCCAGTTTGCTCGACACTTCGCCCCTTGTTCGATATGACGCACACGCCACAGCTGGTCCGGGTCCTGCCCGCCGATACGGCCGAGTCGCAAGGAGCATGTCGCTCATGCGTAGGTGCACGCGTATGTCATGGCCATGTCATCAAGACTCCCGTCGTCGCACACCGGCGGCCGCCACCTGCCGTGTCCAGGGCTCCACCTCGACAGTCCGGTCAGCCTGGACGTGCCCGTGACAGGGCCGGCCGGGACCGCTCACTCAACAATCAAGAGGTGCTCATGCGCAGAGGTAGCTTCCGTCGCAAGCGTCTGTCCCTGGCGCTCTCCGCCGCGACCGCGGCCATGGTCTCGCTGGCGGCGACACTCGTCGCGGGCCCGGCCCAGGCGGCCGCTCAAGCGTGCTCCCTTCCGTCGACCTACCGATGGACGTCGACGGGCCCCCTGGCACAGCCGGCGAACGGGTGGGTGGCGCTGAAGGACTTCACCCACGTCGTCTATCAGGGCAAGCACCTGGTCTACGGGTCGAACGTGACGGGCTCCGCGTCCTACGGCTCGATGCGGTTCGCCCCCTTCGCCAACTGGTCGAACATGGCGTCGGCGGGTCAGGCCGGGATGAACCAGTCCGCGGTGGCGCCCACACTGTTCTACTTCGCGCCCAAGAACATCTGGGTGCTGGCGTACCAGTGGGGCGCCTGGCCCTTCATCTACCGCACGTCGAGCGACCCCACCAACCCCAACGGCTGGTCCGCGCCGAAGCCGCTGTTCACCGGCAGCATCTCCGGCTCCGGCACCGGCCCGATCGACCAGACCCTGATCGCCGACGGCCAGAACATGTACCTGTTCTTCGCCGGCGACAACGGCAAGATCTACCGGGCGAGCATGCCGATCGGAAACTTCCCGGGCAACTTCGGCTCGTCCTACACGACGGTCATGAGCGACACGACGAAGAACCTCTTCGAGGCGCCGCAGGTCTACAAGGTCCAGGGCCAGAACCAGTACCTCATGATCGTCGAGGCGCGGGGTGCGACGGAGCAGCGCTACTTCCGCTCGTTCACGGCCTCCAGCCTGAACGGTTCGTGGACCCCGCAGGCCGCCGGCGAGAACAACCCCTTCGCGGGCAAGGCCAACAGCGGTGCGGGATGGACCAACGACATCAGCCACGGCGACCTGGTCCGCAACAACCCCGACCAGACCATGACCATCGACCCCTGCAACCTGCAGTTGCTCTACCAGGGCAAGAACCCCTCCGCAGGCGGACCCTACAACCTGCTGCCCTGGCGGCCGGGCGTCCTCACCCTGCAGCGCTGACGGGCCCGCCCCACGGTGACCGCGCGAACCCCGGCCGTGAGCCGCGGCTGGGGTTCCCGGCACGGGGCCACGCCGTGTGCTCCCCGTGTTAGGGTCACGCGTTCGCGTGGTCGTCGCGGTGGGCGCTGCCGAGCGTTCGGTCCCACCGGGCCTTCCTCGGCACGTTCCTCTGTGGAAGGCAGTACATGAAGCACCCCGACGGCATGGCCGACGCCGGCACCGCCCCGACCGGAACGACCGCACCGGCGCGGCCGCCGGCCGCCTCCTTCGCCGACCTGGAACTGCCCGCCGAGGTGCTGCGGACACTGAACGGGCAAGGAGTGCACACCCCCTTCCCGATCCAGGCCGCCACCCTGCCCGACGCCCTGCGCGGACGCGACGTCCTGGGACGCGGGCGCACCGGATCGGGCAAGACGCTCGCCTTCGGGCTGCCGCTGCTGACGCGGACCGCAGGGCGGCGTGCCGAACCGAAGCAGCCCCTCGCCCTGATCCTCGTACCCACCCGGGAACTGGCCCAGCAGGTCACCGAGGCGCTCACGCCGTACGCCGAGGCACTGCGGCTGCGGACGGCCACGGTCGTCGGCGGCATGTCGATCGGCCGGCAGATCGCCGCACTCCGCGAGGGAGCCGAAGTGGTCGTCGCCACGCCCGGACGCCTGCACGACCTGATCGAACGCAACGCCTGCCGCCTGGGACGGGTGAGGATCACCGTGCTGGACGAAGCGGACCAGATGTGCGACCTGGGATTCCTGCCGCAGGTCGTCGACATCCTCGGCCAGGTGCGCCCCGACGGCCAGCGGATGCTGTTCTCGGCCACGCTGGACGCCGACGTCGATCAGCTGGTCCAGCGCTTCCTCCACGACCCCGTCGTCCACTCGGTCGACCCGCCCGCCGGCACGGTCACGACGATGGACCACCACGTCCTGGTCGTCCACGGCCCCGACCGCTACGCCGTCATCACGGAGATCGCCGCCCGCGACGGCCGCGTCCTGCTGTTCCTCGACACCAAGCACGCCGTCGACCAGCTCACCCGGCATCTGCGGGCCAGCGGGGTGCACGCGGGGGCCCTGCACAGCGGTAAGTCACAGCCGCAGCGCACCCGCACCCTGGCGCAGTTCAAGAACGGCCAGATCACCGTCCTGGTGGCGACCGATGTCGCGGCCCGCGGCCTGCACGTCGACGACCTGGACCTCGTGGTCAACGTCGACCCGCCCGCCGACCCCAAGGACTACGTCCACCGGGCGGGCCGCACCGCCCGCGCCGGTGAGTCGGGCGCGGTGGTCACGCTCGTGACGACGGGCCAGCGCCGCGAGGTGAGCCGCATGATGGCCGCGGCCGGCGTCGAGGCGACCGTCACCAAGGTGCGCTCGGGGGAGGCGGCGCTGACCCGGATCACCGGCGCCAGGCGCCCTTCGGGAACCCCGCTCGACGGCGGTCCGGCGGCGCCCCGCCCCAAGAACACCAACGCCCCCTTCCGAGGCCTCGGCACGCCCCGCGGCGCCGGCGGCAAGTCCCGCAAGGCCGGCGAGGCCCGCAAGCTGGCCGAGGCCCGAAAGGCCGCCCTCGTCCGTCGCAACGGCTGAGCCGGGCGAGCCGTGTGGTCCGACCGCTTCACCGGTGCCGCCCGCCGCGGCTGAGGACACGGCGGCGGACAGCACGGTCGGGTGGGCGCCGAGGCCTCAGGTGAGGGTGTTGCGCAGGTGCGGGCCGAGGTAGCCGACGTACACCTTTCCGGAGCGCGGGCAGTCGTCGTAGAAGTGCAGGCGCGGGGCGATCGTGTTGCCCCCGCCGATCTTCAGGTGCGCCTGCATGAAGACCCGGCCCTCGGGGTCCACCGCTCTCGGAACCGGGAGCATGCGCTCAGCACGCAGTTTCGGTTTGCGGGCGACGGTGTCCGACTCGCGCATGGCCACTTTGGCCGTCGGGAACGGGAAGGCGCTGGAGGCGTCGGACTTGCACCAACTGAGGAAGTCGCCGCATTTCCCGTCGCCGGCGGAGGTCGCGGCGAAGTGATCCAGGGCCAGCAGCCCGTCCCACGCGACACGCAGCCAGTTGTCCACGGACTGGCTGTCGAGCCCCCTGGTGATCTTGCGCTGCCCGGTGAACGAGATCGCGGGCAGTTCTCTGAGGCGGTCCAGCAGCTCGGAGAAGGTCCTGGGGTAAGTGATGTCCGCGGCGACGGCGCTGGTGTGGGCGACGGCGAACTGCCCTGCCTCGCGAAGCTGTTCACGCAGGTGGAGTATGAGCCGCTGGGACTCCTGGACCTTGTCGTACAGTTCCTCGTTCTCGCCGCGCAGTTCGCTGTCGGCCTCATCGGCCTTCGCGAGCTCCGCGTACAAGTCGTTGATCTCGCTGACCCGGATGCCTTCCGCGCGCTCCGCCTCGTCCAGCAAGGCGGTCAGCGCCGCATTGTCGGAGCGGAGCTGAGCGATGTCCGTGCCGTCCGCGGTCGACCGGGGGCGGGTCCGCTGGCGCGGAATGCCGAGCAGAGCGGGGGGTAACGGCTGCCGGGAGGACAGCCGTTGAGGAAGCGCGGCGAGGATGGACGCGGCGCGGCGGAGGTCAGCCTCTATGGTCCGGCGTGACATCACCGGGTGACGTTGCGCGTCGGGTTTCCATGCCGGGTCGAGCCCCGGAAGGTAGGTGCGGACGCCACCTCCGAACACCGGGTGGTACTCCAACGCGGCGTTGAACTTGGCCTGCGCTTCCGGCGTGAGCACGTACAGCACGGCCAGCCCGTGCAGACAGCGGAAGAGCGGTTCGACGACCGACCGCGACCAGTGGTCGGGATCCTTTCCGTACGGCACCGTGGCGATGACGACGGGCAGGCGGCGGTTGCTGTCGCACAGCTCCTCGATGGAGTCGTCGACGTCCTCGGCCTCGATGAAGACGGGCGCGGCCGCGACGTCGGCCTGTGCGTCACGGGCCTCCAGCGAGTCGAGGAGCGAACGCACGATGTTCGGTGTGTTGGCGCGGGCGGGGACCACTCCCTCGAGCGCCGGCTGGTGCTCGATGTCGACCTGGACCCATGTACGGCCCTCGTCCTCCTCGAGGCCCGAGCGCACGATGAGCGTCGACTGCCAGGTGCCCGAGGCCGGCGAGGGCGTTTCGCGCATACGCCACCTGCTGTACGCGCCCTTCCGGCCTGACTCGAAGTCACGGTCCAGGGTGGCGTGCGGGGCGATCTCGGTGCGCCCCTCGTCCAGCCCGGACGGGTCGTAGCCCTTGTCGCGTATCCATTCGATCAGCCGTCGCTCCGCTGTACCGCAGGCTGTGACGTAGTTGAGTTCGGTCGAGACCACCATGCGGTAGCCGCGTGGTTCCATGGGCGCTCCTCGCCGGCCAGTGGGCGGGGCGCTTCCGGCGGCGCCCCGGCCCTACGAGTCTGGCCTACGGCGCCGATTTCAGCGGAAATTCGGGAAACTGCCTCACATGTACCGTCTCATGCTTTGTCGGTCGACGACTTCCGCGGACCGCACGGTCGTTCGGGCGACCGACACCGGCCGACTCAGCACTGGAGCGGCGCGGCAAAGGCGGAAGTGGAGGCAGAAGGGGCGGAAAAACAAAAAGGGCAAGGAGTCCTCTCCTCGCCTCTCCTAACTTATAGCGCACCCGGGGGCTTGCGGCAAGGCCCCCGTGGTGGCGCAGAATTCCCGGCCGAAGCCACAACCAGCGGAAACGGGGCACGACGTGCGTGAGGTGTCGGCGATTCAAGCAGTCAGCGCAGGGCGACGGAGCACGGCAACCTCGGAGGTGTCGCGGTGAACGAGCAGTACGTGTCGGACATCCGGGAGGTCGACGCATCTCGGCTCGCCGTCGTCGGCGGCAAGGGCGCGCACCTGGGCGAGCTGTCGCGGATCGAGGGCGTCTCCGTACCGGCCGGCTTCTGCGTGACGACGGACGCCTTCCGGCGGATCATGGCGCAAGCGCCGTCGATCGACGCTCTGCTCGACCGGTTGTCGCACCTGAGCCCGGACGACGGGGAGGCGATCCGCACGCTCAGCGCGCAGATCCGCCGGGCCGTCGAAGAGGTCGCCATCCCCGGTGCCCTCGCGGCGGCGATCACCCGGGCGTACGCCCGGCTCGGCGAACAGGCCGCCTGCGCTGTCCGGTCCAGCGCGACGGCGGAGGACCTGCCGACGGCCTCCTTCGCCGGCCAGCAGGACACGTACCTGAACGTCGTGGGGCCGGCGGCGATCCTCCGGAGCGTCAGCCGGTGCTGGGCTTCGCTGTTCACCGAGCGGGCCGTGACGTACCGCGAGCGGCACGGAATCGACCACCGGACGGTCCACATGGCCGTGGTCGTGCAGCGGATGGTCTTCCCGCGAACGGCCGGCATCCTGTTCACCGCCGACCCCGTCACGGGCAACCGGAAGGTCGCCACCGTCGACGCCGGCTTCGGCCTCGGCGAGGCCCTGGTCTCCGGTCTGGTGAACCCCGACGTCTTCAGGGTGCGCGACGGCGACGTCGTCGCCAGGACGATCGCCGCCAAACAGCGTGCCGTTCTCGCCCTGCCAGGCGGCGGAACGCGGGAAGTGGAGATCGACGCGGGACGCCGGGAGCAGCCGGCGCTCACGGATGAGCAGGCAGTGCGGCTCGTGGAGCTCGGGCGGCGGATCGAAGCGCACTTCGGCCGCCCGCAGGACATCGAATGGTGCCTGGCCGACGACGGCTTCCGGATCGTCCAGAGCCGGCCCATCACGACGCTGTTCCCCGTCCCCGAGACCGGCGACCAGGAGAACCACGTCTACGTCTCCGTCGGACACGGGCAGATGATGACCGACCCCATGAAACCTCTGGGGCTCTCCATGTGGCAGCTGACGGCCATGGCGCCGATGCACGTGGCGGGCGGGAGGCTGTTCGTGGACGTCACCCCGCGCCTCGCCTCGCCCGCGAGCCGCGCCGGCCTCCTGGACGTCATCGGGCGAGGCGACCCCCTGACCAGGGACGCCCTGGAGACCGTCCTCGACCACGACGACTTCGTCCCCTCGCTCCCGGCCGCGGCTCCCGCCGAACCGCCGGCCGGCGCCGCGCCCACCCCGATCGAGACCGATCCGGCCATCGTCACCGAACTGGTCGAGCGCAGCGAGGCGTTCCTCGCCACCCTCGAACGCGACATCCGGACGAAGACCGGACCGGCGCTGTTCGACTTCCTGCTGGACGCCTTCGAGGAGCACAAACGAGTCCTCAGCGATCCGCTGAGCCTCCAGGCGATCATGGCGGGGATGGAAGCCACCTGGTGGCTCAACGATCGCCTGCAGGAATGGCTGGGCGAGAAGAACGCGGCCGACACCCTCACCTTGTCCGCCCCCGGCAACATCACGTCCGAGATGGGACTGGCTCTGCTCGACGTCGCGGATGTGATCCGCCCGCATCCGGAGGTGGTGGCGTTCCTGCGCGGCGTCGAGGACGTCGAGGACGACGCCTTCCTGGACGAGTTGGCGAAGCTCGCGGGCGGCGCCGAAGCGCGCCGAGCCATCGAGTCCTACCTCGACCGGTACGGCATGCGCTGCGTCGGCGAGATCGACATCACGAGGCCGCGTTGGCGCGAGCGCCCCACCACGCTCGTGCCCGTGCTCCTCGACAACGTCAGGAACTTCGAGCCCGGAGCCGCCGAGCGGCGCTTCGAGCAAGGGCGGCTGAAGGCGCTGCAGAAGGAACAGGACGTGCTGACACGTCTGAGGGCCCTCCCGGACGGGGACCGCAAAGCCGACGAGGCCAAGCGGATGATCGACCGGGTACGGACCTTCATCGGGTACCGGGAGTACCCGAAGTACGGCGTCGTCAGCCGCTACTTCGTCTACAAACAGGCCCTCCTGGCGGAGGCCGAGCGCCTTGTGCGGGCCGACGTGCTGCCCGAGAAGGAGGACGTCTTCTACTTGACGTTCCAGGAACTCCGCGACGTCGTGCGCACGCACGAGGTGGACGGCCGGCTCATCCAGCAGCGCAAGGACGCGTTCCGTTCGTACCACGCGCTCACTCCGCCCCGGGTGCTCACCTCGGACGGCGAGGCCGTCACCGGGTCGTACCGGCGCGACGACGTGCCGGAGGGCGCCTTGACCGGCATCGCGGTCTCCGCCGGGACCGTCGAGGGACGGGCGCGCGTCGTCCTCGACATGGCGGACGCCTACCTCGAAGCGGGCGACATCCTGGTCACGCCTTTCACGGACCCCAGCTGGTCGCCGCTGTTCGTCGGCATCGCGGGCCTGGTGACGGAGGTGGGCGGCCTGATGACCCACGGCGCGGTGATCGCCCGCGAGTACGGCCTGCCGGCCGTCGTCGGCGTGGAACAGGCCACCCGGCGAATCCGGGACGGCCAGCGGATCCGCGTGCACGGCACCGACGGGTACGTGGAGATCCTGCCGTCGACGGAGGGCGCCGAGGGGGCCGATCGGGCCGGTCGACGGTAGAGCAGTCGACCGCGCGCGAGGCGACGGGAGCCGATGGCGGCCGGGAGCGTGTCCGCGTCCCGGCCGGGCATCGGGTGGGGCTGTTCCCGCCAGAGGTGGGGTTCAGGAGTCCTGCGCTGGAAGTGAGCCCGGAGTGACCGGGTGGCTCACGAGATCCTGATTACTTGGAGGTTCGGATCTCGACCAGCGTGTGCGTGCGGTTCTCCGGGTCCACGCTCTCGCCCACCGGCGTGTACGTGTTCTTGGTGATCTCGTAGGACTTCTCCTCGGTGCCGACGGTCATGTCGACCGTGGTGGAGTAGTCGTTGCCCCTGATCGAGTAGACGCCGGGGAGCTCCAGGGCCAGCCAGCCCTGGTTTCCGGTGGTGTTGAAGCAGACCTCTTCGGGCCTGTTACGAACCAGGAGCCGCAACTGTCCCGTATTGGGAACGCAGTTGGCGAGCGTGATGTGGCCGTCGCCTCGCTTCAGGACGATCTTCTGCTCCGCCAGGATCTTGTCAGCCTGGGGATAGTTGAAGTCTTCCACGGCATAGCCGGGGGCGGTCCCCGCCACCAGCACGGCGGCGTCGGCGGCCTGCGCGGCGCCTGCGTCCGGGCCGTGTGCACCGTCGGTGACAGCGATCCAGGCTAACGCGCCGCCGACGGCGACGCCGAGTACCTGTATCGCGAACCGCATTCTTCGCGGCTTTCCGACATTGGTGTCGTCGTCCTTCATGGTGCCCCTAACTTCGTTTCCATCGGCCGGACTTGAGAACCGCCGGGTATGAAAGGCCGGTCGCGGACAGGGAGAGCCGCGCATGCGGCATGTGAAGCCCCCCTGTGCGTCGGTGACGCGCGCCGGCGACATCATGGTGAACCCCGGTGATCGCCATAGGCCCTGGCATCTGAACATGGCGACGCATCCACGTCCAGCGCCCTGAACTGCTCATACATGGACATAGGAAGCAATCTCGCAGTGACCTGCGTCACTCCTCCGCAAGGCTTCGAGGGTCGGTGTCGGGATTTCGCGGAGTATGTGCCGGTCCGTCGAATTTCCATGCCCGTAGGCACTGTTCGCGCCCCAGTGAATTCAACTACCGCGAAATGTCTAGGAAGTTGATACTGTCCACAAGCTGTGGCGGCCATCGATCCATGGGTCCGTCGTCCGTCACGACGCGAAATCCGACAGCTCGCCGCGTTACTTCAGAGAAGGGCAAGTCCCGAATGCACACAGCTTTATGGAGCAGACGCCGCGTTCTCGGCGCGCTCGCGGCCGCGACCGCCGTCGCCGCCACCCCCTCGGTTCTCCGGCCGGCCACCGCCGCGGCCGCCGAGACGGCAGGCGCCGGCCCGGTGCCGCTGCCGGAGACCGAGCGCGCCAAGGCAGTCCGCGCTTGGCTGAGCGGCGGCAGGGGCGTCAAGGCCGCCGCCGCCACGGCTCTCTACGGGACCGACGCCGAGATCCGGAACTTCCTCGCCGTGACGCTGCCCCAGCAGATCGTTCAGGACAACCGGGTCGCGATCGTCCGCAGCCTGGACCGCGCGGGCAAGGGCCTGCGCCGCGACGCCGTCGCCGCCCTGGACAACGGCGACGCGGCGATAGCCACCTTCCTCTCGACAGGCTTCGCCCCCGCCATTCGGGAGGACCTCAAGGTCGCCACCAGCATCGTCTCGGCCACCGGCGGCAAGGCCGTCGTGCGCGAGGCCAACGCCGCCCTCGAGGCCGGCACCGAGCAGGCCCTGGTCGGCTTCCTCGCCGACAAGCAGTACGACGCGCGGCTGGAGGACACCCGGGTCCAGATCAGCGCCATGATGGCGACCGGCGGCCCGGAGGTGCGCAAGTACGCGGACCGTGCGCTCGGCGGCACCGCGAACGACGCCGAATGGTTCATGGAGACCGGCCAGCACATCGCGCGCGCCCGTGACCAGGAGTCGGCGACCATCGAGGAGTTGGTGGCCGTCGTCGAGCGCGAGGGCAAGCGCGCCGAGCGCGAGACGAACCTCGCCGTCGAGGCCGGGGCCCGCGCCGAGACCGCCGCGGCCAAGGCCAAGGAGGCCGCCGAGAAGGCCGCCGCAGAAGCCGCCGCGGCCCAGAGCGACGTGCAGAAGTCAGGGGCCGCGGCCCGCAAGGCGGCGAGCGCGGCAAAGGGCGCGGCCGACGCCTCCCGCAACGCCGTCAACGCCTCCAACGCCGCCGTGAACGCCTCCCGCCGTGCCTCCTGGGCCGCCGCAGGCGCCGCCCAGGCCGCCGCGAAGGCCGGCAATGCCGCCGCCCGCGCCTACAACGCCGCGATCGCCGCGTCCAAGGACGCAGGCAAGACGAACGAAGCCAAGAACGCCGCGGTGGCCGCCCGCAACGCCGCCGCCAAGGCACGCAGCGCCGCCGCGGCCGCCGCCAAGGCTGCCCTCGCCGGCGACGCCTCCGCGGCCGCCGGTCTGGCCGCCGCCTCCGCCGCCCGCAACTCGGCCGCCGCCGCGGTCGCCGCCGCCCAGGCCGCCGTCTCCGCCGGCGTCGCCCAGGCGGAAGCCAACGAGGCCAAGCGCCAGGCAGCCATCGCCTCCAGCGCCGCCAACCGCGCCACCAACGCCGCCTCGGCCGCCCAGGCGCTGGCGACCGCGTCCGCCAAGGCGGCCCGCGCCGCCCGCGACGCCGCCAACTCCGCCGCCGCCCACGCCGACAAGGCCGCGGACGCAGCCGAGGAGGCCGTGAAGTACGCGGGCCAGGCCATCGACTACGCCAACAAGTCGACCGCCCACGCCGCGGAGGCCGTGAAGGCCGCCAACCTCGCCACCCAGGCCGTCAGCGACGCCATCGAGGTGGAGAAGAACGCCCGCGCCGCCGAGGCGCAGACCCTGGCGCAGGACAAGCAGCAGGCCATCGAGGAGGCCCAGCAGCTCGCCGCCATCGAGAAGGCCGAACTCGCCGACGTCCGCGAGAAGCGGCAGATGCAGGAGCGCCTCACCCAGGCGACCAAGGACCTCCTGTCCAAGGCGGAAACGGCCCTCTACTCCGGCGACATGTCGATCGCCGCGACCGTGGGCAGGCAGGCCGCGGTCGCGCTGATCGACGCCCGTGGCGCCCACACCCGGCAGGCCGCCCAGCACGCCCTCGCCGGCTCCGACTACGACGTCTACTCCTGGATCGACCTCGACCGGGCCCTCGCCCAGGAGCAGGACGACCGGGAGACCACCCTCCATGTGGCGACGATCGCCAGTCCGAACGTCGCGGCGGCCGCCGCTGCCGCGCTGGCGAGCTCCGACACCAAGGCCGTCGGCGACTTCCTCACCGGCGGCATGAAGCGCGCCTCGAACGAGGACCTGCGCGTGGCCATCAGCAAGATCATGGGCGAGAACCCGGGCAAGGCCGTCATCAAGGCCGGCGACAAGGCCCTGGACGAGAACACCACCGAATCCCTCAACTACTTCTTCGATTACGACTACCCGCTGGCCATCCAGGAGGACGACCGGGTCCGGGCCGTTCAGCTGATCAGCAACGCCGGTGCCTTCACCAAGGCCTACGCCGAGGTCGCTCTCGAAGGACCGGCGTGGATGCTGCGCAACTTCATCACCGTGATCCAGTTCCGCACGGCCCAGCTCGACTTCGACACGGCAACCCACGTCGCTGCCGTCCGCGGGGCCATCGCCGCTGCCGCCAAGGTCGCACAGAAGGCGCAGCAGGACGCGGCCCTCGCTTCGAAGGCCGCCGCCGACGCCCGCAAGGCCGCCGACGAGGCCAAGAAGTGGCAGCAGAAGGCGCTCGACTCCGCTGCCAAGGCCGAGGACTACGCCAAGCAGGCGCGGGACAACGCCGACGCCGCCGACAAGTCCGCGGCGGACGCCCAGGCCTCCGCCGCCAAGGCGCAGAAGGCCGCCGCCACCGCCCGCGGCGCCGCCCGCTCCGCCAACTACTCGGCGAACAAGGCCGTCGACTCGGCGCGCGCGGCCCTCGCCTCCTCCGCCCAGGCCCAGCGCTCGGCCGCCGCCGCCCGAGCCGCCGAGCTCGCCGCCTCAGCCGATGCGAAGGCCGCCGCCACGGCGTACGCCCAGGCCAAGAAGATCGCCGCCGACAAGAAGCGGGCCGAGGACATCGCCAAGGCCAAGGAGCTCGCGCTCGCGGCAGCGCGGGCCCGCGAGAACGGGCAAAATCCGGCCGACAACGACAAGAACAACCAGGTCAACCCGAACGGCACCGCGGCCGGCGACGCCGACGAGTGGTGGAACGACGCCCAGTTCTACGCGGACGCCGCCAACGTGGTCAGCATCGGCGCCGGGTTCCTGGCGGCCGGCTGCGGCCTCGCCGCCATCGTCTTCCCGCCGGCTCTCGCCGCGGCCGGCTTCTTCGCCGGCGTCTCCGCGGGCGCGGGCGCCCTCGGCAGCCTCTTCACGGGCATCGAGCACGGCTTCACCAGCGGCGCCTTCTGGGAGTCCGCCGCCGGCACCGGCCTGAGCCTGGTCTCCTTCGGCGCCTACAAGTGGGTCGGCGCCGCGGACAAGGCGCTCGGCGGCGGCCTCGTCAAGCCGGTGGTCAGCAAGATCACAGACACCGGCGAGGACCTGGTCTCCGGCATCACGAAGGGCCTCAGCGACATCTGGGGCCTCGCAGCCTGATCCCCGCCCGTTCTCCCTCTCCCCGGGGGCGCCGCAGTCAGGCGGCGCCCCCTCCCCCCTGTCCTCACGGAAAGTCCCTGCCTCCATGCATGGAATACCCGGCGGGCGCGCCACAGGAAGACGCGTCCGCTCCACGGTCCTCACCGTCCTCACCGCCCTGACCCTCGTCCTCACGACGGCCGCGACGAGCCCGGCGGCCGAGCCGCCCGCGAGGGCGAAGGCATCCTCCTCCACCAAGTCCGCGGCGCCCAGCGCGGGAACCACCGAGACCAGCAGGTTCGCGGCCGGCTCCGGTGAAGAATGCACCCCCACCGCTCCGGGCTCCAAGGAGCGCCGCGCGGGCGCCGTCGAGTCCTGTGTGACGGTCACCCCCGCCCCGGTGACGGCGAAGACCCGCACCGCCGCCGCTGCGACCGCCGACAGCTGCAGCATCACCAACCCCGGCAACTACAGCTACGAGCGCTTCTCGTACTGCGTGACCGGCATCGTCGTCACCTACATCATGCGCGACAGCAGGGGTCTGGAGATCGGACGCGGCACCCTGGCGGTCTCCACCAGCGCCGACCTCTCCCCGACCGCCACGACGTGGAACGAGCATGTCACCGTCGCCATGACCAGCGCCTCCGGTGATGTCACCTCCCTGAGCGCCAAGTTCCGTGCCTCCTGCGACGCCGGCTGCACCGCGACCAAGGACGCGCCTTGGTGGGCGCTGGCTGTCACCCCCGGCAAGCCCTTGACCGGAGACGTCACCTTCTCGTCGCCCCAGAGCGCCGGCTCCTCCGCCTCCTTCTTCACGTCCTACAAGATGTACGTGACGGCCTCGGGAGCGACACCGACCGACCCGAACGCGTCGTGGAAGAACGCGCGTCAGATCAGGTGCGACGACGCGGTCGGCGGCACTTCGGCGGCGGGCTGTGCTGTTCCGTCGATCACGCCCGAGCTGTCGATGAGCACGCAGGGCTCGGCTCAGGGCGGCGCGGTGGCGGCCTATCTGTGGGCCCAGAAGAACCTCACCGACCGCTGGGGACTCAGCACCGCACTGACCCGGTCCACGAGTGGCGTGGGCGACCGGACGAGCAGCACCTGTGGAAGCGGATCGTCGAAGCCGTTCGCGGACGCGAGCGACCTCATTCCGACCGACAGCTGTGCCCAGTTCCCCTTCGCGGAGACGAAGCAGGGCGGAAGGGACGGTGCCGAGTGCGCCGAGCTCATTCCGTTCTACGGCAGCGGCGGATGGGTCATCCACGAGCTCAACGGCGGTTCGAGCCTCGATACCTCCCAGCGATGCGTACGCGCCCATGTCGCCTCGTCCGACAAGCAATTCGCGGACAGCCAGCTCGCCGACGGCTTCGCGAGCCAACGGGTCATCGACGCCGAGCAGTTCAAGCTGAGGTTCTCGGCATCGCTCGACGGCTCGCACGCGGAGTGCCTGGCGATCTCGCCGGAGGGCGCGCGACCGGCCGGCAACGGCTGGATCCTGAACACCAGCGAACCGGTACCGCACGTCAGGAAGAACGACAAGACGAGCGCGGCCGGTTACCGGGCGACCAAGGCCACCGCCTGCCTGGGCAAGCATCCCGGTCCTGGTAGTGAGGCCGGAGGCGAGATCACCGGCTGGCTGGACGCGGCGGACTACGCCTCGGCGCACGGCCTCACCGAGCAGCGCGCCCGGTGCCATCTGATCGCCAACATTCTCGGCGGTCGGATCTCGAAGAATCTGGTGCCCTGCTGGCAGGTCGGGATGAACACCGGTGCAGGCAGCATGTGGGAGCGCGAAGAGCGGGTCCGGGACGAGGTGCGCCTGGGCTCGTTCAGTGAGGACGACGCGATCCTCTACGAGGTGACTCCCGTCTATTCGAGCGCCGACAGCACGATTCCGGTGAGCGTTAAGATGAGCGCCAAGATCGAGCGGGCGGACGGTTCGATCGTGCCGATGTTCCAAGGCGTCGACATCCCCAACACCCAGACGGGCGGGGCGCACAACCTCGGCAACTGACCACTCTTCCCACCGTGTTCGTGCCTTCGGGAGCCAGCATGAGTTTCACCAGTCCGCCGCGGCCGCTCGACGTGACCGCGCTGTTCCCTCGACTGGCCCCGCTGGCGCGGACGGCGACCCGGCTGCACCCGCGGCCGGGCTCGCCGACGGTGCACGACAGTTCCGTCGGCGGGCCGCTGCTTTGGCCCGACGATGAGCCGTGGCCGCACTGCGAAGGACCGCACGAGCGGGGTGCGACGAGCAGGGTTCTGTCACCGGAAGACATCCGGCTTCTGCGCGACAACCAAGCGGCGATAGCAAGCCGACGGCACCTCGGCGGTCCGCTGTCCCGGCCCGCCCCCGAGGAACTGGACACCGAGAGGCGGATCCTCCAGGGCCGTCCCTGGCCCGAGGGCCCGGTACCCCTGCTCCCCGTCGCCCAGCTGTACGCCCGCGACGTCCCTCTCCCGTGCAGCCCGCCCGGGGCCGATCTCCTCCAGGTCCTGTGGTGCCCCTTCGACCACCCGGCACACCCTCGCACCGCGGTGTTCTGGCGTTCCGCCGCTTCGGTCACCGACATCCTCGACACGCCGCCCGAACCGCCCGCGATCAAATCCCAGGGCTACCTCCCGCAGCCGTCCCTGCTGGCCCCGGAGCAGGTTACGGAGTACCCCGCCTTCATGGAGCTGGACACGGAGCTTCGGCAGGAGGTGGGCGACCCGAGTCGGTGGGACGGCTCCTGCCCCACCGCCCCGCACGAGTTCTACGAGAACACGCTCTCCACTTCTCCCGGCTGGAAGATCGGCGGCTGGTCCCGTTGGGGCGTGTCCGACCCCATGCCCCGCTGCTGCCCGGAGTGCGGCGCAGAGGCGCTCCCGTTCCTCACCATCGCCACCCTCGAATGGGACGCCGGCAGCGACAGCTGGGCGCCCGAGGAGGAACGGACGAACCCGACTCCACTCCTCCCCGGCACCCCGCCCGCGAACTTCACCCTGATCGACATCGTCGGCGGCAGCAACCTCCAGCTCCACGCCTGCCCGGTCGACCCGTCCCACCCCCACATCGAGCTGATCCAGTGACCGGCGGGCCGGGAGCCGGTGGTTCGGCTTCGTGTCGCGCCCGCCCGAGTTCACCCTTCTCCGCGCTGCTGCCGATCCCGGCCGAGGTGGTCGAGGCCGTCGCTGCCGCCGATCACCGGCGAGTCTGGCGCGAGGGCCTGACCGCCGGCGCCGTCAAGTAGCGTCTCTCGCCGCGCCGTTCGATCCCGAACGTGCGAACCGGAAGCGCGTCACCAGGGCACCTCTCCCTCGTCGTCGAAGAAGCGGCCCGTCGGCCCGTCGGCCGCTACGGTGGCCAGCCGGATCGCGGCGGCTGCGCCCTGCTGGGGGGTGCGCACGCCCCGGAAACCGTTGAGGTCGGTCGCCGTGTAGCCAGGGCAGACGGCGTTGATCAGGATGTTGGTGTCGGCCAGTTCCTTGGCGTACTGCACGGTGACGGCGTTGAGGAACGTCTTCGACGGGGAGTAGGCGACGGCGATGGGACCCGTCTCGGCACCGGGCGTGGTCTGGAGCGTGAGGGAGCCGACGCTGCTGGAGACGTTCACGATCCGCGGCGACGGAGAGCGGCGCAGCAGAGGCAGCAGGGCGTTGGTGACGCGGATGACGCCGATCACATTGGTCTCCACGGCCGCCCGTACCCGGTTCACGTCGACCGTGGTGGGCTCCTGCGGTCCGCCGCCGGTGATCCCCGCATTGTTCACGAGCGCGTCCAGCCGTCCGGTCCGCTCCTCCATCAGTTGAGCCGCCGCTGTCACGCCGGCGTCGTCGGTCACGTCCAGCGGCACGCCGAACGCGTCGACTCCGGCCGCGCGCAGCTTGTCCACAGCGGCCTCCCGCCGCTCCTCGTTCCGCGCGCCGACTCCGACGGACCAGCCGAGGGCGCCGAGCCCGGCGGCGATCTCGTACCCGATGCCCTTGTTGGCCCCGGTCACCAGCGCGACCTTGTGGTGGTTCATGTTCGTCTCACTCATGACATCGATGTTTCTCCACCGTCGGGCAGGGCGTCCAAGACCGACTGAGTGCAGGGCGATACCGCCCGGGTATCGCTCCTGGTCGTCCCGGCTAGGCTGGCGGGGTGGAGACACGTGAGCTGCGGTACTTCGTCGCGGTCGCCGAAGAGCTGCACTTCGGCAGGGCCGCGCAGCGGCTCGGGATCGCCCAACCTCCGCTGTCGCGGGCGATCGGCGGGCTCGAACGGCGCCTGGGCACCCTCCTGTTGGAGCGCGGCAGCCGGGGTGTCGCCCTGACCGGGCCAGGGGCGGTGCTGCTGCGGGAGGCGCGGGCCGCGCTGGACGCCGTCGAGGCCGCCGAACGGCGCACCCGCCGGGCCGCCCTCGCGGCGACCGGCCGCCCCGCCGTGGTCCTGGCCGCGAAGGCGGGCGCCTCCGGTGAACTCCTGGCGAAACTCCTCGACGCCTACGCCGTCGAGCCCGGCGCCGTCGCCGTGGACGTCGTGCTGTGCGGGCCGGGTGAGCAGGCACGGTTGCTGCACGACGGCCGGGCCGATGTAGCCCTGCTGCATCGGCCGTTCGACGACACGGCCGGCTTCGACACCGAGGAACTGCACTCCGAGGGTCAAGTCGTGATCCTCCCGGTGAGCCACCCTCTCAGCGCCCGCCCCCATGTGCGGCTCGCCGAGGTCACCGACCTTCCCGATCTGCCCCTGCCCCGCTGGCCTCGCCCTGACGGCACCTTCGCGGACGGCCCCGGACCGCAGGTGCGCGACCACACGCAGCTCACCCAGCTCATCGCCCTCGGCCGCGCCTGCGCCGTCGTGCCGGAGTCGGGCCGCACCGGCCTGCGCGAGGACCTCACCGCCGTACCGGTCCCGGACGCCCCCCACGTCACCACGGTCATCGCCTGGCCCTCACACAGCCGCTCGACAGCGGTCGCGGGGCTGGTCCGCGCCGCCACCGCCCTGTGACCGACGGCGCTGAACGCCTGGACGCCGTGCTGGATTTCGGGAAGCCCCGCGGCAGCCTGGCCGGCGCAGCGATACGCAGGCGGAGTGCCATGGTCACAGCAGCGCACGATGTCCCTGGAGGCCTTCGACTCGAAGGCATGGAGATGTACAGTGTGGGACGCCCTTGACCTGCACAAAGCAGGCAGGGAGCCGTCTTCCGGGAGTTCGACATGCTGCGCACCATGTTCAAGTCCAAGATCCACAGAGCCACCGTCACCCAGGCCGACCTGCACTACGTGGGATCCGTGACCATCGACGCCGATCTGCTGGACGCCGCCGATCTGTTGCCGGGTGAGCTCGTCCACATCGTCGACGTGACCAACGGGGCGCGGCTGGAGACGTACGTCATCGAGGGGGAGCGGGGCTCCGGTGTCGTCGGGATCAACGGGGCCGCCGCGCATCTCGTGCACCCCGGGGATCTGGTGATCATCATCAGTTACGCTCAGGTGACCGACGCCGAGGCGCGCGCCCTGCGGCCCCGGGTCGTGCACGTGGACCGCGACAACCGGATCGTCGCCCGGGGCGCCGACCCCTCGGAGCCGGTGCCGGGCTCCGACCAGGAGCGCAGTCCGCAGGCCGTGTCCGTCTGACCCCCGCACCAGGAGCGTGCCCATGAGCGACATCCGGATCCGCGACGACCGTGCGGCCGGCCGCCTCGAAGCCCTCGGCGACGGCGACGAAGTCGTCGGCCGCATCGAGTACTTCGTGCTGGAGTCGCCCGGGCGCGCCTTGGTCCCGGTGCACACGATCGTCGAGCCGGCCCACGAGGGCCAGGGCATCGCCGGCTCCCTGGCGCGCGAGCTGTACGCCGTCGCCGCCCGTGAGGGCGCCGTCGTCGCGCCCCTGTGCCCGTACGTCGTGAAGTGGGCCGAGCGGCACCCCGAGGAGGCCCCGGCCGCCGATCCGGCCCTCGTCGACGCCGCGAAGGACTGGCTGCGCGCCCACCCCGGCCGCTTCTGACCTGCCCCCGGCTGCGGCGCCTGCCGGTGCCGCGGACGCGGGGCTCGGTCCGTGCGGCTGCAAGGCGGAGGAGGGAGTCCGACGCGGGGGGCCCTCCGCGCTCGAGCGAAGACGGGAGTGGGGGAGTCGGCGACCACGACATGTGCCTGCCGAGCCCCACGCCGGCGGCGTGATCCGCCGGTCAGGCCCTGGCGGACGCCCGCCCGGGCGCACCCGCTGCCACCACCGGGTGACTGTCCGCGCGGCCCCCGGGTACGCGGGGGAGAAGTCCAGAGCCACGCTCACTCCACGGCCGGAGGACACCATGACGAACCCGCAACCCGACCCCGTCCCGCCCGGACCCACGCCGGGACCGGAGCCGTACCCCACCCCGGTGCCGCCGCCCGAGCCGCCTCCCGGCCCGGACCCGACGCCGCCCCCGGCCCCGCCCCACCCGGGGCCGCCTCCGCCCCCGGACCCGTCACCGATCCCTCCGGTCCCGGACCCGTCGCCGGTCCCCCCGGGCCCGGACCCGGCCCCCACTCCGGAGCCGGGCCCGCCGCTGACGTAAGGGGGGCGGACCCGGCAGCGCGCCCTACGCCTCGACCTCGGACCGGTCCGCGCCCCACAGCGTGTGGAACGCGCCCTCCCGGTCCACCCGGCGGTACGTGTGCGCCCCGAAAAAGTCCCGCTGGCCCTGCGTCAGCGCCGCGGGCAGCCGCTCCGCGCGCAGCGCGTCGTAGTACGCCAGCGCCGCCGCGAACCCCGGCGTGGGCACGCCCTGCCGGGTCGCGGCGACGAGCACCTCACGCCAGTCGTCCTGCGCCTCGGCGATCTCCGAGGCGAACGTCCCGTCGGACAGCAGGCTCGGCAGGTCCGCCCGCGCGTCGTACGCCGCGCGGATCCGGTCCAGGAACGCCGCCCGGATGATGCACCCGCCCCGCCAGATCGCGGAGACCGCGCCGAGGTCCACGTCCCAGCCGTACTCCTCGCTGCCCGCCGCGATCTCGTGGAAGCCCTGCGTGTACGACACGATCTTCGAGGCGTACAGCGCCTGTTCCACCCGGTCGGCGAAGGCCGCCGCCTCCGCCTCGTCCAGCGTGGCCGCCTTCGGCCCGGCCAGGCCGCGCGAGGCCTCGCGCAGCGCCGCGTGACCGGACAGCGACCGAGCGAAGACGGCCTCCGCGATACCGGACACCGGCACGCCGAGGTCCAGCGCGATCTGCACGGTCCAGCGGCCGGTGCCCTTCTGCTCGGCCTGGTCCACCACCACGTCCACGAACGGCTTCCCGGTCGCCGCGTCCACGTGCGACAGCACCTCGGCGGTGATCTCGATCAGATAGGAGTCCAGCCGCCCGGTGTTCCAGGTCCGGAAGACCTCCGCGATCTGCGCGGGGGAGTATCCGGCCACGTCCCGCAGCAGCTGGTACGCCTCGCCGATCAACTGCATGTCGGCGTACTCGATGCCGTTGTGGACCATCTTCACGAAGTGTCCCGCGCCGTCCGGACCGACGTGCGTGACACACGGCGCCCCGTCGGCCGCCTTCGCCGAGATCTTCTCCAGCATCGGACCGAGCGAGGCGTACGACTCACGCGAGCCGCCCGGCATGATGCTCGGCCCGTGCAGCGCGCCCTCCTCGCCGCCGGAGATGCCGGCGCCCACGAAGTGGACGCCCCGCTCGCGCAGTTCGCGCTCCCGGCGGCGGGTGTCCGCGAAGTGCGCGTTGCCGCCGTCGATGATCATGTCACCGGGTTCCAGGAGCGGCGCGAACTCCTCGATCACCGCGTCGGTCGGCTCCCCGGCCTTCACCATGACCACCAGGCGGCGGGGCCGCTCCAGCGCCGCCACGAACTCCTCGGCGGTCTCGGCCGCCACGAACTCGCCCTCGTGGCCGAACTCCTTCACCAGCGCGTGGGTCCGCGCCGCCGTCCGGTTGTGCACGGCGACCGTGTATCCGTTGCGCGCGAAGTTGCGGGCGAGGTTGCGGCCCATCACCGCGAGTCCCGTGACGCCGATCTGGGCTGACGTGCTCATACGGTTGGCTCCTCAACGATAAGGATCATGTGCTGGCGGGTCCGGCAGGCGCCGGCTGCCCGGGTCGTCGTCCCGCCCGCCGGTCCCCCCGGTCCCGCCGCCCATCCTGACGCCCCGGGCGGCCCCGCGCACGTCTGCGACGCGCACCGCCGGGTCGCGGGACGGACCGACATGCCTTCCCCGGGCCAGTCCCGCATCGCGCCCCGCCGCCCCGTCCGCCCCTTGGTTCCCACAACAGCGGTCCCTCCCGGTGGAGTTGAGACAGGGCGGCCGATACTCGTCTTGTCATGGCCTGTTGGCCGCCTTTACTTTTGCCGCTCCTGACGCAATGTCGAGGGGGACCTCCATGGCCGTACGCGGTCGGCACCGCCGGTATCAGCCGAACAGGATCAACCGGGCCTCGCTCACCGTCACGGCGGGCGGCGCCGGCATGGCCATCCCGCTCCTGGGCACGGGTGTCGCGGAGGCGGCGGACGTGGACACCTGGGACAAGGTCGCCGCGTGCGAGTCGAGCAACGACTGGGACATCAACACCGGCAACGGCTACTACGGAGGGCTGCAGTTCACCCAGTCCACCTGGGAGGCCTTCGGCGGCACGCGGTACGCGCCGCGCGCCGACCTCGCGACCAGGGACCAGCAGATCGCGGTCGCGGAGAGGGTGCTCGAGGTCCAGGGGCCGGGCGCCTGGCCGGCCTGCTCCGTGCGGGCCGGGCTGAAGCGGGGCGGCGGCGCCCCCGACATCCGGCCGGCCGGCGCCCCGGCTGAGTCCAAGACGGCCAAGACGGCCAGGACGGCCAAGGAAGCCAGGACCGCCGAGGCGTCCGCGACCGCCAAGGCGTCGAAGAAGGCGGCCAGGAGTTCGCTGAAGGACGTCCAGCCGCAGTCCACGCCCCAGTCGCGGGCCGGCACCGCCGAGATGTACACGGTGGTGCGCGGCGACACCCTCTCCGGCATCGCCGACGAACGAGACGTACGGGGCGGCTGGCGGCGTCTCTACGCCGTCAACCGGTCCGTCGTCGGAGCCGATCCCGACCTGATCGTCCCCGGCCAGCGGCTGAGACTCGACGGTCAGGCCCCGGCCCACCGGAGCAAGGCTCCCGAGGCCAGGGAATCCGCCGGCGGGAAGGGCAAGGGCAAGGCTCCGGCCGCCGGCAAGTCCCGTAAGGACAGGGCCCCTTCGGCTCCGTCGAGGAAGGCCCCCGAGCGCAGGACGCCGACGTCGGCCGGGCACTCCGCCGTCGCCCCCGTCAGCGCGGGCCTCGGAACGCCGTACCACGCGAGCGGCTCCTCCTGGTCGAAGGGCTACCACACCGGGGTCGACTTCCCGGTGCCCACCGGGACCTCGGTCAAGGCCGTCGCCTCGGGCACGGTGGTCAGCGCCGGCTGGGGCGGCTCCTTCGGTTACCAGGTGGTCGTCCGGCACACCGACGGCCACTTCTCGCAGTACGCGCACCTCTCGGCGATCTCCGTACGGGACGGGCAGTCGGTGGGCGCCGGCCAGCGCATCGGCCGGTCAGGCTCCACGGGCAACAGCACGGGCCCGCATCTGCACTTCGAGGTGCGGACGGGGCCCGGCTTCGGGTCGGACGTCGACCCCGTGGCCTATCTCCGGGCCCGGGGCGTCAGTTTTTGACCCGGACGCGGTGCCGGTCGAGCACGAGTGTGCCGAGGGACGTGCTGACGTACGTATCGCCGTAGAACGGTCCGTACAGGGGCGGAAGCCCGGCGGGGCCGGAGCCGTCGGAAGCGCCGACGGCCACCGGCTCCGGTACGGCCGGTCCCGGCACGAACGCCGCAACCGGCTCCGCCAGGGAGGCCTGAGCCGACACGAACGCGGCCACCGGGATCGGCTCCGGCACTTCGGCCTGCACCGGCACGAACGCCGCAACCGGCTCCCGCACGGCCTGCGCCGGAACGAGCCCGGCCACCGGCTCCGCCAGGGAGGCCTGAGCCGGCACGAACGCGGCCACCGCGACCGGCTCCCGCGTCCCCGGCGCGGCCACCGGGATCGGCCGCCGCGTCCCCGGCGGCGGGACCGCGGACACGCCCCGGGAACCCTGTGACCGCGGTACCGCCGCCTCCACGGCCCTCGGACCCGGAACCGCCGCCTCCACGGCCCTCGGGCCCGGCACCGCCGTCCCCACCGACCGCGCACCGTCCACAGCCCCCGGAACCCCCACCGGCGCGGCCTCCTGCTGCTCCGCCGCCAGGCGTTCCGTCGTCAGCAGGATCAGGCCGCCCGCCGCCACCACCCCGCAGCCCAGGGCGAGCACGGTGCCCATGGAGCCGTAGCGGAACGTCTCCCCGAACATCGTGATGCCGACCGCCGCCGCCACCACCGGGTTCACCACGGTCAGCGTCGCCAGCGGGGCCGCGAGGCCCGCGCCCCGGTAGGAGGCCTGCGACAGCAGCATCCCGGCCGTGGCCAGCGCGCCGATCACCGCCAGGGAGGGCACGTCGCCCGCCGAGACGCCGTCGGACCAGTCGACCGCGACGGTCTTGGTGAACACCGACGACATGCCGAACGCGACACCCGCGCCGGTCGCCAGCAGCATGCTGCGTACCGCGGGGTGACGGTGAGCGGCCCGCCCGGCGGCCGTCAGGGCCGCCACCGCGCCGCCGGTGACGACGGCCGCGCCGACCCGCTGCGCGGTGTTCAACGACTGCGCGTCCGCCGCGCCGACCAGGGACAGCAGACCCGCGAGACCGACCGTCGCCATGATCGCGCCGCGCCAGGCGGTGGCCCCGGCCTTGCGGCCCACGAACAGCGCCGCCATCGGCAGCGCGACCACGATCGTCAGCGCGCCCAGCGGCTGGACGAGGCTCAGCGGACCGTACGCGAGCGCCACCACGTGGAGCAGCCCGCCGCTGCCGTTCAGCGCCACCGCCGCCCACCAGCCGGGCCGCCGCAGCGGCGCGTACTGCTCGGCGGGCGAGGACTCCGCGACGCGTTCCTGCACGATGGCCCCGGCCGCGTAGGCGACCGCGGACACGAGGGACAGGAGCACGGACAACGCGAGGGCGCTCATCAGAGGCTCCTCTGCGTGAGGCGGGGGCTCGGGGCCCGGCGCGGCGAAGGGTCGGCTCTCATGAAGAACACACTGCCGGGCCGATCTGTTCCCGTCGTCGTCCCTGAGCACTCAATGGGTCATACTGCCGATGGAGTACTACGGGACCATGGTCCTCCCCAGGGTGGGGGAGGACTCAGGGACACCCCTCATCATCACCCCCTACGCCCCTTGGTGCCACCGGCGCCCGCTGCTGGTAGTACTGCACGTCGTGGACCTCGACCCCGCCCTCGCCGCCCTGCACCCGCTCGGCCCCTTCTTCGCCCTGCGCACAGCCGCGACGGCGCCGGCCCGGACCGCCAGGACGGCCACAGCCCCGGCGACGTCCGCAGTCCCGGCCACGCCCGCAGCCCCTGTGCCCCCCGCAGCACCGGCGACTCCCGCGACGTCGACGGCACCGCCCCCCACCCTCGCACAGGCCTACCGCACACCCCCGCCTCTCGCCGCCGGCGCCGATCAGGACCCCCTCACCCTCCGCCTCCGCACAGTGGCCCACGCCCTGCGCGCCCCCGAGACGCGGATCGCCGCCTCCGTGGCCCACCAGGGGCTCGCCGCCCGGCTCTGGTCGGTCGCCCTCGGCTGCGCCGCCCTGTACGGCGAGCTGCCGGACATCGACGCGCGCCTGCTGCGCTGGGACCCGGACGGCAGCGCCCCCGGCGACCTGTTCCTCACGGAGGTCCACGCCCGGCCGGGCGACGCCGTGAGCCTCGCCGCCGCCGTCCTGGACGGTCACCTCGAACCCCTGTCGGCCGCCCTGCGCGCCCGCTGCCCCGTCGCCCCCGGTCTCCTGCGCGGCAACGCCGCCTCCGCGCTGGCCGGCGCGGCCCGCCAACTCGACGGCTGGGCGCGGGCTCACGGCCGTGACGACGTCGCCGTCCGCGGCCGTGCCCTCACCGCCGAACTCCTCGCCCACCCCCTGCTCGCCGACGCCGCAGACCTCACCGGCGCGGCCTTCCGGCGTCGCAGCTGCTGCCTGTACTACCGGGTGCCCCAGGGAGGCGTGTGCGGCGACTGTTGCTTCACACGACCCCCGCGCTCTTCCGTGCGCGGCCTGTCTGAGTGACCATGAAAGGGACCGGCCGCTTCAGAGACAGGGGTTCCGGGTGCGTGTAGGACTGCTGACCCGGGAGTATCCCCCGGATGTGTACGGCGGCGCGGGCGTCCACGTCGAGTTCCTCGCCCGCGAACTGCGGGAACTCGTCGACCTCGACGTGCACTGCTGGGGCGAGGGCACCGCCAAGGACAAGGCGGCCGGGGTGCGCCGCCACCGCCCCTGGTCCGCGCTCGACGGCGCCAACGACGCGTTGCGCACCTTCTCCGTGGACCTCGCCATGGCCGCCGCCCTCGAAGGCCGCGAGCTGGTCCACTCCCACACGTGGTACGCCAACCTCGCCGGACACCTCGCCCAGCAGCTCCACGGCGTCCCGCACGTGGTGACGGCGCACTCGCTGGAGCCCTTGCGCCCCTGGAAGGCCGAGCAGCTCGGTGGCGGCTACGCCCTGTCCGGCTGGGCGGAGCGGACCGCCGTGGAGGCCGCCGACGCCGTGATCGCCGTGTCCGGCGCGATGCGCGAGGACATCCTCGGCTGCTACCCGGCACTCGACCCGGAACGGGTGCACGTCGTGCACAACGGCATCGACACCGCTCTGTACCGGCCGGACCACGGCACCGAGGCGCTCATCCGGATCGGCCTCGACCCGGACCGGCCGTTCGTCCTGTTCGTCGGCCGCATCACCCGGCAGAAGGGCGTGCCCCACCTGCTGCGCGCCGCCCGGCGCATCGACCCGGCGGCCCAGGTCGTGCTGTGCGCGGGCGCCCCCGACACGCCGGAGATCGATCGTGAGTTCCGTGAGCTGTTCGAGGAGCTGAGCCGGTCCCGGGACGGCGTGCACTGGATTCCGCGGATGCTGCCGCGCCCCGATGTGATCCAGTTGCTGACGCACGCGGCCGTCTTCGTGTGCCCGTCGGTGTACGAGCCGCTCGGCATCGTCAACCTGGAGGCGATGGCGTGCGGGACGCCCGTCGTGGCCTCCCGGGTCGGCGGCATCCCGGAGGTCGTCGAACACGGCGTGACCGGAGTGCTCGTCCCCCCGGACGGAGTCGACGGCGTGCACGGCGCGGACGACGGGGGCGCCTCCTTCGAGGCGGGCCTCGCCGCGGCACTGGACGCGGTCCTCGGCGACCCGGGGGCAGCCCGCCGTATGGGTGAGGCCGGACGGGTCCGCGCGGTGGAACAGTTCGGCTGGGACGCCGTGGCCCGGCGCACCGTCCGGTTGTACGAGGAGATCCTCAAGCAGTCCTAGCTCCCCCGCCCGGGGGCAGCCGTCGATCAAAGCAGGGTGAGGGGAGCGGCCATGCGTCGTGGTGGGCCTTCGGTGCTCGGGATCGTGCTGGCGGGCGGAGAGGGCAAACGCCTGATGCCCCTGACCGCCGACCGCGCCAAACCAGCGGTCACCTTCGGCGGCACCTACCGGCTCGTGGACTTCGTGCTGTCCAACCTCGTCAACGCCGACATCCTGCGCATCTGCGTCCTCACGCAGTACAAGTCGCACTCGCTGGACCGGCACATCACCACCACCTGGCGGATGTCCAGCCTGCTCGGCAACTACATCACCCCCGTCCCGGCCCAGCAGCGGCTGGGCCCGCGGTGGTACCTCGGCAGCGCCGACGCCATCCTCCAGTCGCTGAACCTGATCTACGACGAACGGCCCGAGTACGTCGCCGTGTTCGGCGCCGACCACGTGTACCGCATGGACCCGCGCCAGATGCTCGCCCAGCACATCGACAGCGGGGCGGGCGTGACCGTGGCCGGCATCCGCGTCCCGCGCGCGGAGTCCTCCGCCTTCGGAGTGATCACCCCGGGCTCGGACGGGCAGACGGTGGATCGGTTCCTGGAGAAGCCCGCCGACCCGCCCGGTCTCGCGGACGACCCGGAGTGCGTGTTCGCCTCCATGGGCAACTACATCTTCACCACCAAGGCCCTCATCGAGGCCCTCCAGCGGGACGCCGAGGACGAGCGGTCCGTGCACGACATGGGCGGCTCGATCCTGCCCCAGCTCACCGACCGGGGCGAGGCCCAGCTCTACGACTTCAGCGACAACCACGTGCCCGGGGAGACCACCCGCGACCAGGGCTACTGGCGGGACGTCGGCACGCTCGACGCGTACTACGACGCCCACATGGACCTGATCGCCGAGCGCCCGGCGTTCAACCTGTACAACCGCAGCTGGCCGATCTACACCCACTCGGGCCAGCTGTCCCCGGCCCGCTTCAACGCCGGCGGCATCGCCAGCGAGTCGATCATCAGCTCCGGCTGCCTGATCCGCGGCCAGGTCACCCGCTCGGTGCTTTCGCCGGGCGTCCTCGTCGATCCGGGGGCGGTGGTGCAGGGCTCGGTGCTGCACGACAACGTCCACATCGGCCGGGGCGCGGTGGTGCGCGGCGCGGTGCTGGACAAGAACGTCGAGGTCCCGCCCGGCGCGACCATCGGGGTGAACCCGGAACGTGACGCCGAGCTGTACACCGTCTCGCAGGGAGGCGTGATCGCCCTGGGCAAGGGCCGTCAGGTGTCGTGAACTTAATCCGGTGTTTACCGAGGGTAGTGCGATCATGCTTGACCGTGATCGTCCGAGGGTTGTTGACTGCTTGCCCATCCGTCCTCGAGGAGAGGCAAGACCTTGACCGCCGATCCGCTCACACCTCTCGACCTGGCGTTCTGGAACCTCGAGTCCCCCGCACACCCCATGCACCTCGGCGCGCTGGGCGTCTTCGCGGCGTCCTCGCCGACCGCGGCCGCCCACGCCGCCGATCTGCTCGCCGCCCGGGCGGCCGCCGTGCCCGGACTGCGCATGCGCATCCGGGACGTGTGGCAGCCGCCCGCCTTCGGGGGCGCGGTCCGCGAGCCCGCCCTCGGGTTCGACCCCGGCGACCACGTCGTGCTGCACCCGCCCGCCGCCGACTTCCAGACAGCGGCCGGCCGGCTCATGGAACGCCCGCTGGAGCGCGAGCGGCCGCCCTGGGAGGCCCATGTGCTGCCCGGGGAGGAGGGCGGCGGCTTCGCCGTCCTGTTCAAGTTCCACCACGCCCTCGCCGACGGCCTGCGCGCGCTGACGCTCGCCGCCGCCGTCCTGGACCCCATGGACCTGCCCGAGCGCCGGCCCCGCCCCGCCGAGCCGCCCCGGGGCCTGCTGCCCGACGTGCGCCGGCTGCCCGACCTGCTGCGCGACGCGCTGTCCGACGTGGGCCGCGCCCTCGACATCGGCGCCTCCGTCGCCGTCCACACCCTCGGCATGCGCTCCACCGCCGCGCTGACCGCCGCGCCCACCGGCACCCGCCGCACCGCCGGCGTGGTCCTCGACCTCGACGACGTGCACCGCATCCGCAAGGTCGTCGGCGGCACCGTCAACGACGTGCTGATCGCGGTCGTCGCGGGCGCCCTGCGGCGCTGGCTCGACGAGCGCGGCGACGGCAGCGAGGGCGTCGCGCCGCGCGCGCTCATCCCCGTCTCCCGGCGCCGCCCGCGCAGCGCCCACCCGCAGGGCAACCGGCTCTCCGGCTATCTGATGCGGCTCCCCGTCGACGAGAGCGACCCGTTGGACCGGCTCGGCGTGGTGCGCGCCGCGATGGACCGCAACAAGGACGCCGGACCCAATCGGGGCGCGGGCGCCGTCGCCCTGCTCGCCGACCACGTGCCCGCTCTCGGCCACCGGCTCGGCGGCCCCCTGGTCGGCCAGGCGGCCCGGCTCTGGTTCGACATCCTGGTCACCAGCGTGCCCCTGCCCGGCTTCGGCCTGAAGCTCGGCGGCAACCCGGTCACCGAGGTCTACCCCTACGCCCCGCTCGCCCGCGGCCAGTCCCTCGCCGTCGCGATCTCCACCTACCGCGGCCGGGTCCACTACGGCCTCGTCGCCGACGCCGAGGCCGTCCCCGACCTCGACCGCCTCGCCCGGGCCCTGTCGGAGGAACTGCGGACGCTCATCACGGCCTGCGACCCCTGAGAGCCCCCTGCGGGCGCCTTCGCTCATTTGGAGGTGCGGCCCGGCGCTCCGTACACTTCCGCATTCGACAGCGGCCTCGGTCGGAGCGCCGCGCGGGTGAGCAGGGAACGCAGCGCGATGACGGTGACAGAGGACGGCCACGGCTCGGCGATCACGGACGCGGCCGTGGGCGAGGTCGTGTACGGCCCCGGCATCGACCCGGAGCGGCTCGCCGTCTGCCTCGCCGTGCTGGAGGAGCTCGACACGCTGGAGGTCGACCACCCCGACGCGATCGCCGTGCGCCGGGCCACCGCCGGCGTCTACCGCACCGTCAAGCAGCGCCGCCGCCAGGAGCGCCGGGCCGCCAAGACCGCTCACGACAAGGCGGTAACCGAGGCCACGGCGACCGGCTCCGCCCAGCGCATCGACGACGAGACCGAGGGCCTGCTGCCCTCGTCGGTCACCGAGGAGGGCAGGGTCGCGGGGATACTCCAGCGCCCGCGTTCCTGCTACACCTGCAAGACCCGCTACGTCGAGGTCGACTACTTCTACCACCAGCTCTGTGCGGACTGCGCCCGCCTCAACCGCGCCAAGCGCGACGCCCGCGCCGACCTCACCGGCAAGCGGGCTCTGCTCACCGGCGGCCGCGCCAAGATCGGCATGTACATCGCGCTGAGGCTGCTGCGCGACGGCGCCCACACCACGATCACCACGCGCTTCCCCAAGGACGCCATCCGCCGCTTCAAGGCGATGGAGGACTCGGCGGACTGGATGCACCGCCTGGAGGTCGTCGGCATCGACCTGCGCGACCCGGCGCAGGCCGTCGCCCTCGCCGAGCAGGTAGCCGTGGCGGGCCCGCTCGACATCCTCATCAACAACGCGACGCAGACCGTACGGCGTCTGCCCACCGCCTACGCCGCCCTGGTCGACGGCGAGAGCGCCCCGCTGCCCGCCGGCGAGCTGCCCGCCCACCACGTGATCGGCGCCTTCAACTCCGGCGCGGTCGACGGCATCGCCGCGCTGCCGCTCGGCACGAGCGGCCTGGACGCGCAGCAGGTCGCCGACCTCGCTCTCGTCGCCGGCAACGCCAGCGTCGCCCGGCACCTCGACGGCACCGCCATCGACGCGGGCGGCCTGGTCCCCGACGTCGTGGACACCAACACCTGGGTGCAGACCATCGAGCAGATCTCCCCGGTGGAGCTGCTGGAGACCCAGCTGTGCAACTACACCGCGCCGTTCATCCTGATCAGCCGGCTCCGCCCGGCCATGGCCGACGCGGCGCGCAAGGCGGCGAGCGGGCGCGCCTACGTGGTGAACGTCTCCGCGATGGAGGGCGTCTTCGGACGCGGCTACAAGGGGGCCGGCCACCCGAACACGAACGCCGCCAAGGCCGCGATGAACATGGTCACGCGCACCAGCGCCCAGGAGATGTTCCAGAGCGACGGCATCCTCATGACCTCCGTCGACACCGGCTGGATCACCGACGAGCGCCCCCACTTCGACAAGCTGCGCCTCGCCGAGGAGGGCTTCCACGCCCCGCTCGACCTGATCGACGGCGCGGCCCGCGTCTACGACCCGGTCGTACGCGGCGAGGAGGGCGAGGACGTGTACGGCGTCTTCCTCAAGGACTACGCGCCCGGCAAGTGGTGATCGTGACCCGCCGGACCTCGCCCGCGTAGACCGTTCGGGTGAGGCCCGGCGGGCGCGGAAGCGGGATCACGGGACAGCCCTCAGAGGGCGTTCTCCTGTGGGCGGCAGGGCGTGACGGCCATGGTTGCCCCAAAACTTCGAGCCCTATCGAGCGGCCCCCCGCTCATTTGGCTAGTCTGTAGCGGACGGACAGCAACACGGAGTGCCACCCACACCCACGGTCCGTCATGGGACAGCCGGCTCATCACGGCCTGCACCCCTTCGAGTAGACCGGCGCCACCGCGTCCTTTGACTGCCTTCAGACAGCCCCCGGGACGCGACCGGGCGACGGACGGCGAAGCGGCCGGCGCGCCCCGAGGGTGACCCGACACATAAGGAGTGCGCGGTGACACCGGATACGACGAATCGCGAGCAGCGCCCCAAGGACCGCACGGAGCGCGCGGGCCGCCGGCCAGGAGAACTCGGAAGCCTCGACGTGTGGGCGCGTTCCGCCCCCATCCGTCTCGCCGGCTACGAGGAGGACCTCGCCGAGCCCCACATCCTGCCCAGCGTCGACTGACCGGACGGGATCTCGCGATCGCCTGCCGCAGGGGTGTGCGTGCGCCACACCCCTGCGGCCCGCGTTGCCTCAGCTGAGCGGCGCAGTTCGCCGCCAGGGCCGCAGCTCCTCCAACTGCTCCGCCAACGACAGCAGTTCGCCCTCCGTGCCCGGCCGCCCCACCAACTGCACCGCGGTGGGCGCCCCCGAGGGCAGCGTCCCGAACGGCACCACCGCCGCGGGCCAGCCCGCCAGGTTCCAAGGCGGCGTCAGCGGCGAGTAGTTGGTGTTCACCAGCAGATTGCTCAGCCACCCCCGCTCATGCCACGGGCCCGCCTTCGGCGAGCGTCGCGCGAGCGCCGGCGTGAGCAGCACGTCGTACTCCGCGAAGAACGGCTCCAGGCGGCTGCGCAGTTGCTCCCGCGCGGTCCCGCCGCGCACCGAGCCCAGGAAGCGCCGGCCGACGGCCGCGTGCACCCGGGTGCGCCGGGCCAGCAGCCGGGAGTCAAGCCCCTGGGCGTCCACGGCCGTGCCCGCCGTCCAGTGCGCGAGCGAGGTGACACCCAGCGACAGCGGGTACGGCGGATCAGCCCGTCGCACCCGATGCCCGGCCCCCGTCAGCGCCCCGGCCGCCTCGCGCGCCGCCCGCACGTACGGACCGCTCACCGAGACGCCGAGCAGGGGACTGCGCACGGACACGGCGATCCGGCGCGGCTCCCGCTCCCCGGATTCGGCGATGCCGGCCCCGGCGTCGGCCAGGACCGACAGCATCAGCCGGGCGTCCGCCACCGTCGTCGCCAGCGGACCGTTCTCCGACATCCCGAACCAGTCGCCCTCACCGATGCCCGCCGGCACCACCCCGTGGCCCGGCTTCACCGTGACCAGGCCGCAGTTGGCGGCCGGAATGCGCAGGGAGCCCATGCCGTCGTTGCCGAGCGCGACGGGGACCATCCCGGCGGCCACCGCCGCCGCGCTGCCGCCGGACGAGCCGCCCGCCGTGCGCGAGGTGTCCCAGGGATTGCGGGAGACGCCGTGGACGCCCTCGGTGGTGCCGAAGACGCACAGCTCCGGCACGTTCGTCAGCCCCACGACCACCGCGCCGGCCGCGCGCAGCCGGGCCACCGTGACATGGTCCTCCCCGGCGGGCGCGTCCGGTGTCGCGGCGGAGCCGACCCGGGTGGACTCACCGCGTACGGCGAGGTTGTCCTTGACCGCCACCGGCACCCCGGCCAGGGGCAGTTCGGCGAGGTCGGTGCGGGCGGCCACCTCGTCGGCCTCGGCGAGCGCGGCTTTCGACCGCACCACGCGGAACGCCCCGATCCGGCCGTCCAGCCGCTCGATCCGGGCGAGATGCGCCGCCACCGCCTCACGCGGCGTGACCCGCTTCTCCCGTACGGCGGCGGCGATCTCCACGGCGGTCCGTCCGGCCCACTCGGTCACAGGCGCTCCCTCGATGTGCGGTGCTGTGCGGTGCCCTCGCGCGGCATCCGGTACTACTGGCGAGTACGTGTGGGAGAACTGTGCCCGCTGTCCTCCCTCCCGTCGAGGGGCCGCCCGGCACGGGCCGTTCCTCCGCCTCCGCCACCTGCGCCGACGCGGCGACGCGTCGTGGCGCGCGGGGTGTCGCGACCTGCCGCCGGTCTGGTATCCATGCGGCATGGCACGCATGAGCGACTTCGAGGGGATCGCCGCCCTGGTGACCGGCGGCGCCTCCGGTATCGGCCGGGCCACCGCCGAACTGCTGGCCGAGCGCGGCGCCCGGGTCGCCGTCCTCGACCTCGATCCGACGGGCGTGGAGCCGCCGCTGTCCGGCCACCGTGCCGACCTCGCCGACGACGCCGCCGTGCGCGCGGCCGTCACGGCCGCCGTCGCAGAGCTGGGCGGGCTCGACGTGCTGGTCAACAACGCGGGCGTCGGCGCCCTGGGCACCGTCGAGGACAACGACGACGCCGAGTGGCACCGCGTCCTGGACGTCAACGTCGTCGGCATGGTGCGGGTGACCCGGGCGGCCCTCCCGCACCTGCGCCGCTCCGCCCACGCGGCGATCGTCAACACCTGCTCCATCGCCGCCACCGCCGGACTGCCCCAACGGGCGCTCTACAGCGCCGCGAAGGGCGCCGTGTACTCCCTCACCCTCGCCATGGCCGCCGACCACGTCCGCGAGGGCGTCCGCGTCAACTGCGTCACCCCGGGCACCGCCGACACCCTCTGGGTCACCCGGCTGCTCGACGCCGCCGACGACCCCGTCGCCGAACGCGCCGCACTGGAGGCCCGCCAGCCCCTCGGCCGCCTGGTCAGCGCCGCCGAGGTGGCCGGCGCCATCGCCTACCTGGCCAGCCCCCTGTCCGGCGCCACCACCGGTACCGCCCTCGCCGTCGACGGCGGCGTACAGGGCCTGCGGCTGCGCCCGCCGGCCGACCGGTGACCGCCCTCGGCCGAAGCACCGTCCAGGTCGGCCCGCTGGGTCTCGGCGCCGCCGGAATCGGCAACCTGTACACGGCGATGAGCGATCGGCAGGCGTACGACACCGTCTCAGCCGCCTGGCTGCGCGGCATCCGCTACTTCGACACCGCGCCGCACTACGGTCTCGGCCTGTCGGAACGCCGGCTCGGCGAAGCCCTGCGGCAGTTCCCGCGGGAGGAGTACACCGTCTCGACGAAGGTGGGCCGCCGACTGGAACCGGCGGGGCCCGCCCACGAGCACGGCGACGACCTCGCCGACGGCTTCGCGGTCCCCGCCGACCACCGCCGCGTCTGGGACTTCAGCGCCGACGGCGTCCGCCGCACCCTGGAGTCCAGCCTCGAACGCCTCGGCCTCGACCGCGTCGACGTCGTGTACCTCCACGACCCCGACGACCATGCCGAACAGGCCTTCCGCGAGGGATATCCGGCGCTGGAGCGGCTGCGCGGCGAAGGCGTGATCGGCGCGATCGGCGCCGGCATGAACCAGGCCGGGATGCTCACCCGGTTCGTCCGCGAGACGGACGTCGACGTGGTCCTGTGCGCCGGCCGGCACACCCTCCTCGACCAGCGCGCCTCGGCCGAACTGCTGCCGGCCGCCGTCGAACGGGGCGTGTCGGTCGTCGTCGGCGGCGCCTTCAACTCCGGCCTGCTGGCCGACCCGAGGCCGGGAGCGACGTACGACTACGCCCGTGCGGACGCCGGGACGCTCGCGCGGGCGCTGGCCATGAAGGAGGCGGCCGAGCGGCACGGCGTCACGCTGCGCGCCGCCGCCCTCGCCTACTGCGCGGCGCACCCCGCCGTCGCGAGCGTCCTCGTGGGCGCCCGCTCGTCGGCCGAGGTCCACGACTGCGCCGACCAGTTCGCCACCCCGGTGCCCGGCGCGCTGTGGCGGGAACTGCGGGAGACGGGACTGCTGCCGGACGGCGGCGTCTACGGCCGGTGAGCCGTCGTCGACAGCCGGGTCGGGGGCAGGTACTCGCGCACGAACGTGCGCTCCCAGCAGGCCCCGCTCTCCCGCAGCTCGCGCCAGGTCGTGTACCGGTAGCGGAAGAGACGGGCGCGGACGTGACGCGGAGGCGTGCCGGGCGGGAAGGGGGAGCGGCGCAGCAGCGCGAGGGTGTCGCGGTCGTCCTCCAGGAGCCGTTCCACCAGCGCGCCGAACCAGGCGCCGGCGTAGGCGGGGGAGAGCGCGGCGAACCACATCATCCAGTCCAGCCGCAGATGGTAGGGGGCGAACTGGCGCGGCCAGCGCCGGGGATCGCCCGGCTTGCCCCGGAACTCGTACTCCCGCCAGTCGGAGTCCTCCCGGGGCGTCTCGTCGAGCGTGCCTTCGACGATCACCTCGTAGCGGACCCGGCTGACGCTGCCGAACGCGCCGTAGGTGTTGACCAGGTGCAGAGGGTCGAACGAACGGTTCATGACCTGCCCGCGGGAGAGCATGTTGAGCACCGGGCGGTGGCTGAGGAACAGCAGGAACGCGGCGACGGCCAGCACCACCACGACGTACCACAGCGGGGCGGCGGGAACGGGCGGCGGATCGGCGGGCAGGGCGAGCGCGGGCACGGCCAGCACCACGGTGATCCAGTTCAGCCAGGAGAAGTTGCCCGACAGCACCAGCCACAGCTGGGTGAGGATCATCAGCGCGGCGGCCGCCGTCGCCACCGGCTGGGGCGTGAACAGCAGGAAGGGCACGAACAGTTGCGTGACGTGGTTGGCGGCGACCTCCACCCGGTGCAGCGGCTTGGGCAGATGGTGGAAGAACCAGCTCAGCGGGCCGGGCATGGGCTGCGTCTCGTGGTGGTGGTCCAGACAGGTCAGCTTCCGCCAGCAGGGATCGCCCCGCATCTTGATCAGGCCGGCGCCGAACTCCACCCGGAACAGGATCCAGCGCAGCCCGAACAGCACCACCACCGGCGGCGCCACCTCGTCGTTGCCGAGGAACACCGCGAGGAACCCGGTCTCCAGCAGCAGCGACTCCCAGCCGAAGCCGTACCAGGTCTGGCCGACGTTGACGATCGACAGGTACAGCGCCCACGGAGCCAGCCACAGCAGCATCGCGCCCCACAACGGCAGCAAGCCGTCCAGCCCCGCGAGCAGCGCCGCCGACAGCGCGCAGCCCGTCCAGGCGCACACCGCGAAGAACCGGTCGGAGTAGTGCCGGTGGAACAGGCTCGGCGCCCGCCGGAACGGAACCCGCGCGGTGAAGCTCGGCACCGGCAGCATCCCCCGCTCGCCCATCAGCGCCCTGAACTGCCGGGCCGCCGTCAGGAACGCGACGAGGTACACACCGGCCAGGGCCCGCTGGAAGACCAGCCGGCTCGTCCAGTACTCGGGTGAGGTGAACCAGTCCACGGCCGTAAGGCTCCCTTCTCCCCGCCCGCCCCGCTCACGGCGCGTGTTCCTCGCCAGGGCCTGGGTAACCCGGGGCCCGGGCCCGCGCAAGCCGGGACGCCGGCCCGGCCCCACTCGAAGATTCGGACAAATCCTGGCAAGGTGGGCCCATGGTTGATCGGGGAGCGAGCGAGCTGTCCCTCCCGGACGACTGGCCCACCCACCCGGATCCGATCCTGGCCCTCAACCGCATGGGCGGCTTCGACTGGGACCTGGACGCCGGGCTGTTCCACATGGACGCCCGCGCCCACGCCATCTTCGACGTACGCCCCGACGAATACGACGGCCGCCCGGAGAGCCTGGCCCCGCGCATCCCGGCGGCCGAGGCCATCCGCCTGGACGCCCTGGTCGCCCAGGCCATCAAGGACGGCAGCGAGAACTACGGCGTCTACTTCCGGATGCGGCTGCGCGACGGCCGGCTGCGCTGGACCCACACCCAGGGCTACATCCGGCGCGACGACACCGGACGCCCGCGCCGCATCATCGGCATCGTCCGCGACGCCACCGACGAACTGCGCGACCTCGCCGCCCGCCGCGACGAGGCCGCCCTGGACGACGCGCGGCGCGAGCAGACCAACGTCGTCCAGCTCACCACGGCCGCCCTGGCGCACGCCCGGACCGTGCAGGACGTCATCGACGTCCTCAAGGACACCCACGGCCTCACCCACCTGGGCGCGACCAGCCTGGTCATGGGCCTGGTCGAGGCCGGCCGCATCCGGCTGATCGCCGAGGGCCCCGAGGGCAGCTTCGTGCCCGGCACCCTCGTCACCGGCATCGACGAGCCGTACCCGATGAGCGAGGTCGTGCGCACCCTCACCCCCCGCTTCATCGAGTCGCCGGACGAGTTCGCCCTCGGCTACCCCATGCTGTGGCCGCATCTCGCCGACCTGGAGATCACCTCGGCCGCCTATCTGCCGCTCATCGTCCAGGCCCGGCCGATCGGCGCGGTGGGCCTCCTCTACAACGACAGAGAGGGCTTCACCCCCGAGGAACGCAACATCCTCGTCGCCCTCGGCAGCAGCATCGCCCAGTCCCTGCAACGGGCCATGTTCTACGAGCAGGAGAAGGACATCGCCCAGGGCCTCCAGCAGGCCATGCTGCCGCGCACCATCCCGAGCGTGCCCGGCGCGGACGTCGCCGTTCGCTACCGCGCCGCCACCATCGGCGGCTCCCTCGGCCGCGACATCGGCGGCGACTGGTACGACCTGATCCCGCTGCCCGGGGGCGACTCCTCCCGGGGCGGCCGGGTCGGCGCCGTCATCGGTGACGTCCAGGGCCACGACACCCACGCCGCCGCCGTCATGGGCCAGCTGCGCATCGTGCTGCGCGCCTACGCCGCCGAGGGCCACACCCCGGCCACCGTGATGGCCCGCGCCTCCGTCTTCCTGCACGAACTCGACACCGACCGCTTCGCCACCTGCCTCTACGCCGAGGCCGACCTGTCCACCGGCGTGGTCCAGGTGGTGCGGGCCGGCCACATCGACCCGCTGGTCCGCGGCGCCGACGGCGTCTGCCGGCGGATCTCCGTGCCCGGCGGGATGCCGCTCGGCCTGTCCGCCGAGTTCCGCAGCCTGGAGTACCCGGTCGCCACCCTCGAACTCGACCCCGGGCACACCCTGCTGCTGTGCACCGACGGGCTGATCGAACAGCCCGGCGCCGACCTCGACGACGGCATGCGGGCGCTCATCGAGCTGATCGTCGAGGGCCCCGACGACGTACGCGGACTCGCCGACCGGCTCATCGAGGTCGCCGAGGAGCGCGGCGGGGACGACGACGTGGCCCTCCTGCTGCTGCGCAGGCGGGGCGCGGACACCCCGCCCGGCGGCGGCCGGCTCCAGCAGCACGTCGCGCCCGGCGATCCCGAGGCCCTCGCCGGGGCCCGGCACATGATCCGCGCCGCCGTGCGCGCCTGGGGCGGCCGCGAGCGCTCCGACGAGATCGAGCTGGTCGCCGATGAACTCGTCACCAACGCCCTCATGCACACCGAGGGCGCCGCGATCGTCACCCTGCGGGTCCTCGTCGGCGAGGGCCGCCGGCTGCGGGTCGAGGTCGAGGACTCCTCCAGCGCCCTGCCGCGCCGCCGCGAGGCGGGCGTGTCGGGCGTCTCCGGGCGCGGCCTGCTCCTGGTCGACCTGCTCGCGGACGCCTGGGGCGTGGAGGCGCGCGGCGGCGGCAAGTGCGTGTGGTGCGAGTTCGAGGTCCTGCCGGGCCCGGAGCGGACCTGAGGACCCGGCTTTCCGGTGGCACTCTGGACCTATGCCGGAACTGCCCGAGGTCGAGGCGCTCAGGGACTTCCTCACCGAGCACCTGGTCGGCCACGAGATCGTACGCGTCCTGCCCGTCGCGATCAGCGTCCTGAAGACCTACGACCCGCCGCTGACGGCCGTCGAGGGCCACCGGGTCACCGCTGTGCGCCGGCACGGCAAGTTCCTCGACCTCCAGACCGACGACGGCCTGCACCTCGTCACCCACCTGGCCCGCGCCGGCTGGCTGCACTGGAGGGACCGCCTCCCCGACGGCCCGCCCCGGCCGGGCAAGGGCCCGCTCGCCCTCAGGGTCGCCCTGGAGACCGGCGAGGGCTTCGACCTCACCGAGGCCGGAACTCAGAAGCGCCTCGCCGTCCACCTCGTCCGGGACCCGCGCGAGGTGCCCGGCGTGGCCCGCCTGGGCCCCGACCCGCTCGCCGCCGGCTTCGACGAACAGCGCTTCGCCGCCCTCCTCGCGGGCGAACGCCGGCAGCTCAAGGGCGCCCTGCGCGACCAGAGCCTGATCGCCGGCGTCGGCAACGCCTACAGCGACGAGATCCTGCACGCCGCGCGGATGTCCCCCTTCAAACTGGCCGCCTCCCTCACCCCGCAGGAGGTCCACGTCCTCTACGAGGCGCTGCGCACCACGCTCACCGAGGCGGTCGAACGCTCACGGGGCGTGGCGGCCGGGCGGCTCAAGTCGGAGAAGAAGAGCGGTCTGCGCGTCCACGGCCGCACCGGCGAGCCGTGCCCGGTCTGCGGCGACACGATCCGCGAGGTCTCTTTCAGCGACTCCTCGCTGCAGTACTGCCCCACCTGCCAGACAGGCGGAAAGCCCCTGGCGGACCGCAGGATGTCCCGTCTGCTCAAGTAGCCGCCCGGCTCACACCCATTTGTTCGCGATGGGATACGCGATCGCCGCCAGCAGCGCCAGGACCAGCGCCGGGATCGCCAGCAGTCTGGCTGCCCACGCCAGCGACCTCGTCGTGCCCGGCGCCGACGGCCGGCGCCGGGTGGGGCGCGCGGTCAGGTCGTGCCGGGCGAGCGCGCCGAGGATCAGGGCGCCCGTCGCCGTGGCCAGGGCGACGGCGAGCGTCGTCGCGACGCCGAACGCGCCGAGGTGCTCTCCGAGGTCGCCGCTGTGGCGTCTGAGATCGGCGGCGGCCTTGGCCTTCACTCCGGCCCGCACCACCGCGCCCACGCAGACCAGGGCCAGCGCCAGCGCCGCGCCCGCGAGCAGCGGGGCGCGCGCGGAGGGGCGCGGCGCCGACGGGGTGGGCGTCGCGGGCGGGGGCGGCCGTCCGGGCGTCGCGGCCGAGGCCGGTGACGCCGTCGAGGCCGGTGAGATCGACACGGTCGGCGGCGACGAGTGGGGCGTCGCCGGCGAAGTCTGCTCCGGCGGTGATGACGACGACGGCGGCCACCGCGGAGGCGGGGGAGGCGGGGGAGGTGCGGGCGGCGGCGCCTGCGTCGGCTGGACCTCCGCCTCGACGCGCAGTACCGCCTCGCCGGCGGCCCCCTTCAGCAAGAGGTCGCCGACGAGACGACCCGGCGTGGACGTGTCGATGCTCACGTCCAGCCCCTCGCGGGTCTCTTCGGTCCGCATCCAGTCACCCGCGGGATGCGCGGTGCAGCTGCGGGCCAGCGGTGGGCCGAGCAGACGGACGCCGCGGTGCGGCGCCGCCGAGCCCTGCCGCAACCGGCCGAAGTCCAGCCGTACCGGATCGGGCCGCAGCTCGGTCCTGGCCAGGGCCCGCCGCGCCTCGTCCGCGACCACCCGGATGTCGTTGTGCTCGATCTCCTCCAGGGCCAGGCGCGCCCCCAGCGCCAGGGAGAGGTCGGGGCTCTCCACGCATGTGTGCAGCTCGGCGACGGCCCCCAGACGGGCGTAGAAGTTCTGGTCCTCCATCGCGGCGCGCAGGGCCGGCGGGATCTTGCGGGGCACGACGCGCCGCCGCCGGCTGTGCGCCAGGTACATGTCGCCCTGCATGTCGACGGTGCGGCCCGGGGTCTGGTGGGGGTTGCGCTGTCGCACGTGGTCGAAGACGTACTCGTACAGCTCGTCGAGGGAGATCTCGCCGTCCGCGTCGAGGTCGGCCTCACCGCTGGTGAGGCCCTCGACGACCGCGTGGGTGAACAGCGAGGGGCGCGGCGCGGCGCCCTCGGCCAGTTCGGAGCCCTCGAAGGCGTACTCCATGGCGTCCGAGGCGGTGATCACCGCCCAGCCCCGGCCGCCGCCCAGCTTCTCGCCGGCGAAGGAGTCCAGGACGTTCAGGTCGCCCCCGGCCCGCACGCCGGAGGAGCCCCGCGAGAACGCGCCGCCGTAGCAGCAGTCCAGGAAGAGCACGGTGCGGCGGGCCCTCGTTCGGGTCATGCAGTGGCGGACGAACGTGGCCGAGACCGCCGTGGCCTCCAGCAGCCGCGGTTCGGTGTCGCGGGCGGCGAAGTACAGGTGGCCGGACTCGCTCTTCAGGCCGTGGCAGGAGAAGTGCAGCATCAGCGTGTCGTCGCGCCGGCCGTCGGAGAAGAAGCGTTCGACCGTCCGCCGGATGGCGTGCGCGGGCTCGTTCCTCAGCACGTCCACGTCGAAGTCGCCGATCTGGGGATCGCCGAGGACCTCCGCGAGCGCGACGGCGTCCTGCGCCGGCGCCTTCAGCTGTCGCAGCCCCCCGTCCTCGTAGCGGTCGTTGGCGATGATCAGCGCATGCCGGGGCCGGTCCATGGGGTGTTCACGTCCCGACGGTGGAATGGCGGCGGACGAACAGGTCGAAGGCCTCCGTCACCTGGTCCGCCGTCGCCTCGGAGATCTCCAGGACGTCGTCGTCCATGGTCAGCCTCAGGGAGGGGCGGGACTCGCCGCAGCGGGCGCGCCATGCGCGGACGGCGCTCAGCACCTGCGTCAGCGCGCCGGCGCTGCTGCCCAGGCTCACCAGGAGCGCCCCGATGGTCTCGATGCCCATGGCGCGTGTGCCGGGCGGGGGCTCGCCGCCGGGGACGGCTCGCACGTCGTCCACGTCGAGCCGCAGGAGTTCCTCGCGCAGACAGCCGGTCAGGTAGTCGACGTCCTCGGCCTCGGCGCCTTCCTCGGTCAGGAGGATCCGCAGGGTGTTCTCCACCGGACAGCCCCTTCTCGACGAGGTGCTCGCGGGCGGCGGCGCAGGGCCGGATCGGTGGCGGTGCGGCGTGACGACGGCTCCGCGCCCCTCACACCAGTCTCCGCCGTCACCCGGACGGTCGCAAATTGCGTCCGGGGCTTTGACTCGCCCTGTTCGGGGGCTACTTGGCGTTCAGGCGGACCAGGGGCTCGCCGGACATGGTGCGGACCTCGTACCAGGCGACCTCGTCGGGGTGGCGGGCGCCGCCGCCCTGCATCGTGTTGGGGCGGGCGTCCTGCCGGGGGACGGTCCAGCTGGTGATGGTCTCCTCGGTGCCGTCGTGGCCGATGGCGACCAGATGGCAGGCGCGCGGGCCGGCCGCGTCCTTGACCTTCAGCTCGACGTGGCTGCCGTAGACCTCGTCCTCGATGGTGACCTCGGCCCACACGCCGGTCTTCTCGTCGGTCGCGGTGACCCGGACCGCGTCGTCCCCGCCGTCGCCCGCCGTCATGGCCAGCGTGGGTGCGGCGAGCGCGATCACCACCGAGGCGGCGACGGCGTACAGCAGCCGGCGGCGGACGGCCCGGTGCCGGGTGGCCACCTCGGCCAGGAGCTTGTCGAGCATCCGGGGGCCGGGCCCGGCGAAGGGGTGCACCGTGCGGGGCGTCGCCCGCCGGTACAGCATCATCTGCCGGGTGGTGGGACCGAACTCAGTGACCTGTGCCGCGCATTGAGGACACTCCATGAGGTGGTCCTCGAAACGGAAGGCCTCCGCCTCGTCCAGCACGCCGAGCGCGTACGCGGCGACGTCGCGATGCCTCTCCAGGGACCTCATGCCGAAACCTCGTGCCGTTGGGTGCCAGTGGGGTTACTCCTTGCTCCCACCGGTACGCACCCGGCAGCCGAATCACTCAAGGCCCGTACCAAATCGTGACCCAGGCGTTCGGAGCGGCCGGGCCCGCGGATTGGTCGGAATCTAAAAAAGATGGATGGCGAGATGACCGAGGGGCAGCCCGAGCTGCCAGGCCGGGGTCCACACCTTGGGTCCCTCGTCCTCGCCGCCCCCCGGCGAGCCGCCCGGCACGGCGTTCAGGTCGGGAGCGAGCAGCTCGGTCTCCTCCAGCCAGCGCCAGGCAGCCGCCGCCAGTTCCAGATCGGGTGCGGGAGCGTCCGACTCGGCTGCCAGCAGGGTGAGTTGATCCATCCGTTCGGCCACCCAGTCCTGCCACGGCTGGTCGTAGGCGGTCAGTGAGAGCCAGGTCTCCAGCTGGGTGACGACCCGGATGCCGGAGAGTTCGCCGTCTGTGTCGGACAGGAAGATGGTGAGCGCCAGAGCGTCGCGCCCGGCGCGGAACTCGAAGGACGTCGGCGGCATGAGATCGCCGGTCCGCAGCAGTTCGTCGGCGATGTACTCGGCGTACAACCAGGCCATGGGGACGGTCAGTTCGCCGTCGGCGCCGTCCGTGCTCTGATGACCTCTGTGCTGCATCCCTTCCTGCCTTCCTCCGGTGCGAGCGCGTCACCCGATGCCGGGGCCCGGGGCGACGGGCCCCCTCGGGAACACGGATAAGGACACCCGATTACTCAACAGGGGTCCTCGGCAAGGCGCTTTACGGAGGCTTGACCCGTCCGTGGGTTTCAGCGCAGGTCGGCCGCGTATCCCGGTAGCACCCGGCGCAGGGCGCGCAGCGCGTAGTACGCGCGGGACTTCACGGTACCCGGCGGAATGCCGAGGGCTTCGGCGGCCTCCGCCACACTGGCCCCCTGGAAATACACCAGCACCAGGACTTCACGGTGCTCCGGAGTGAGTGTCTTCACAGCCTCGCGTACATCGAGGGTCGCGACGGCCCGCTCGGCGTGGTCGGCGCACACCGGCGCGTTCTCCAGCACCGCGTCCCCGACCTCCGCCGGCCGGGCCTGCCGGGCCCGCCGCGCGTCGATCGCGAGCCGCCGCCCCACGGTGAGGAGCCAGGGCCGGACGGAGTCGAACGCGTCGGCGCGCAGTGCCTCGGGGTGCTGCCAGGCGCGCACCAGGGTCTCCTGCACGAGGTCCTCGGCGCGCTGGCGGTCGCCGTCGCACAGCCTCAGCAGCAGCGCGAACAGCGGCCTGCCGTGCTCGCGCTGGAGCGCGGCGAGCTCGTGCTCGGCGGTCGTCGTCCGGGCGGGGAGGGTGGCCGGTGCCGTCATGGCCGTATGGCACCGCAGGGCGGCCGGAAGGAACAGGCCACGCACACGGGTCTGCGACGGACGGTCGATCGCGTCGACGAACGGTTCGACGAACGGTCCGGGCTACGCCGATCGCGCGCATCGCGCCGGACGCCCGGGAGTGCCGGGCCCTACGCATCCCGTACATGAATTACTAGTAATACGTGCTCACATATGACAATTCATGGGAAACGGGGTGATCCGGTGATCGGCCGCAGACATCTGGTGGCCCTGGTCCTGACCGGGGTCCTCACCGCGGCGGCCGCCTGCCAGGCAGACGCCCGCCGGCCCGCCGCGCGCGCCGGCCGGCCCGCCCCCGCCGCCACCGCCCGCACCTTCACCCTCGTCGCGTCCGGGGAGGTCGTCCCGCACACCTCGGTCATCGAACGGGCCCACGCCGACGCCGGCGGGACCGGCCACGACTTCCGCCCCATGTTCGAAGGCGTGCGCACCCTCGTCTCCGGCGCCGACCTGGCCCTGTGCCACATGGAGACCGTGTACGGCGCGAACGGCGCCTACAGCGGCCAGCCCGTCTTCCGGTCCCCGCCCGAGATCGCCGAAGCCCTCGCGGCCACGGGCTACGACGGCTGCTCCACCGCCTCCGAACACAGCCTCGACGACGGCCCCGACGGCGTCCGCCGCACCCTGGACGCCCTCGACGGCGTCGGCGTACGGCACGCGGGGACCGCCCGCACCGAGGCGGAGGCGAACGGCGTCACGCTCCTGCCCGCCGGGCCCGCGCGGGTCGCCCACCTCGCCTACACCCACGACACCGGCGGCAACCCCGTGCCGCCGGACCGCCCCTGGACCGTCAGCCGCGTCGACCAGAACCGGATCGTCGCCGACGCCAGAGCCGCCCGCCGGGCGGGCGCCGACGTGGTCGTGGTCTCCCTGCACTGGGGCACCGAATGGCAGGAGACGCCGGACCGGCAGCAGATCGCCCTCGCCAAGGCGCTCACCGCCTCCCGCACGGGCGGCCGCCCCGACATCGACCTCATCCTCGGCACCCACGCCCATGTCCCGCAGCCCTACGAGAAGGTCAACGGCACCTGGGTCGTGTACGGCATGGGGGACCAGATCGCCGGCCAGACGGTCCGCAACGGCGTGCCCGACCCGCGTGCCGGCCAGTCCAGCGTGGCCCGCTTCACCTTCACCCGGCCCGCCCGGCCCGGCGGCCGCTGGGAGGTGACGAAGGCCGCGTTCGTCCCGTACGCCTACGACCTCGACGCCGGCCGCACCGTCGACCTCGACGAGGCCCTCGCCCGGGGCGCCGACGTCCAGAGCGTCCGCGACCACATCCGCACCGTCGTCCTCAGCCGGGGAGCGGCCGGGCAGGGCCTGACAGCCGGCTGAGGGCTGTCCAGCGCGTGGTGAGCGGCCGCCGCGCAGGGGCGGCCGCCACGAAGCGTCTCTACGGCACCACCGTCACCGGCCAGCGCCCCGCCCTCACCAGGCGTACCGCCACCGAGCCCACCAACCGGTGGCCCGCCTGCTCCGAGGCTCCCACCACCACCGCGTCGGCCTTCAGTTCGTCCGCGGCCCGCACCAGGCCCGAGTAGGGGTCGCCGCGGAACGTGTGGAACTCCCAGCGCACCTCGAACAGCCCCCGGTGCCGCTCGGCGGCCTCCCTGATCTGCGCCACGATGTCCTCGGCGATCTCCTCGGAGACCTCCGCGACCGGCGCCCCGAGCACCGCGCCCGCCGCCGTCACCGGCTGCACGTACACCACGGCGAGCAGCGCGTGCTGACGCCGGGCCAGACCCCCGCGTAGGCGGCGGCCCGCAGGGAGGAGTCGGAGCCGTCCACGCCGGCCACGATCACCTTCGGCCCGTCCGTGCCCCGTTCGAATCCCTGTTCCCGCTGCTCCGTCACACCCCGAGGCTATCCAAGCCGTGCCCGCGCCGGACCCGCCGGGGCCGCCCACCGCGGCGGCGGCCCGCGCCCACGACCCCGCCCCGTGCTGGGCCGGGCGGGTGGAATCGGCGGGCGGCGCGGTGTCGTTGGAGAGCGTCGGGGGCCGGACGGGCGACTGATGGGGCATGCAGAAGGATCAGTTGTTCACACGGCGCCGGCTGCTGTTCGCCGGGGTCGCCGCCGTCGGCGCGGCCGGCGCGGCCGGCCTGTTCCCGGGGGACTCCGGCGACGCACCGCGCCGCCCCGCCCCTCCCGCCGCCGGCGCCCCCGCCCGCCGACCGCCGGCGAAGCCCTCCGTCCACCGCCTCCAGCCGCTCACCGGAGACGGCCCGCCGCCCGTCGCGCCCCGCCGCCCGCCCGTGCGGCACGCCCCGCTGCTGAGCGTCCCCGCCCGCGGCCGGACCATGGTGCTGACCTTCGACGACGGCCCCGACCCGCGCTACACCCCCGGCATTCTGGACACCCTCGCCGAGTACGGCGTCCCGGCGACGTTCTTCGTGTGCGGGGAGATGGCCGCCGCCAACCCGGGCCTGCTGGCCCGGATGGCCGACGAGGGCCACGTCGTCGGCAACCACACCTGGTCCCACCCCCTCCTCACCCGGCTCAGCCGCCGCCGCATCCGCTCCGAGATGTCCCGTACCTGCGACGTCATCGAGGACGCCTACGGCGCGCGCCCCCGCTGGTTCCGCGCCCCCTACGGCGCCTGGAACCGCGCCGCCTTCCAACTCGGCTCCGAACTCGGCATGGAGCCCCTCGCCTGGACGCTCGACACCCTCGACTGGGCCGGTCCCGGCGCCCACACCATCGTGGACCGCGTCGAGGACGGCGCCGCCCCCGGCGTCGTGGTGCTCTCGCACGACGCCGGGGGCGACCGCACCGCGAGCGTCCATGCCCTGCGCGACTACCTCCCGCGACTCCTCGACTCCGGTTACCACCTCACCGTGCCCCGCCGCACCTGGGCGTAGCGCGAGGACCCCTCAGGGCGCGCCCGCCCGGCCGGGGACCCGCTCAGCGGACCTCGGCCAGGCGGGCGAAGGCGACCACGTTGCCGTCGTACCCGTTCGCCTTGGAGAAACCGCCGCCGCAGGTGATCACCCGCAGTTCGGGCGCGCCCTTGGAGGCGTAGACCCGGTCGCCGGGGAAGTCGTTCTTCGCGAACACCTCCACGCCGTAGATCTCGAACACCGCGGTCTTCCCGTCCCGGCGCGGGATCTCCACCCGGTTGCCCTGCTTCAGGGCGCCCAGCCCGTAGAACACGGCCGGCCCCTGCTGGTTGTCGACATGGCCGACGACGACGGCGGTCCCCTTCTCGCCCGGCGAGACGGCGCCGGTGAACCAGCCGGCCAGGTTCGCGTCCTCGGGCGGCGGCGCGCCCACCCAGCCGTCCGGGTCCAGGCCGACCGCCATGAGGGGGGCGTCGACGCTGATGGCGGGGATCCGCACCCGGTCGGGCTCGGCGTACGGCAGCGCCCGGGGAGCGCCGCCGAGGGAGCTCTGGGCGCTGGTGTCGGCGGCGGCCGCCGAAGCGGGCTGCGGCGGGCCCATGTCGAACTCGCCCGAACCGTTGCGGATGAGCGCGAGGCCGGTCAGCAGCACCAGCGCTATCACCCCCCAGGGCGCGCGCTTCCTGGGCCGCTCCTCCTCTTCCTCCGTGGACAGCCCGTACCCGTACATTCGCCATCCCCTTCCGGCGCGGCCGTCGCCACGTCCCTTCGCGCACACGACAGCGCGTGTACGGCAACGCTAAGCGCCCCCCGGCAAACCGGCGACGGGGCGGGGAGCGAACGGGTGGCGGGCGGATTTCGCGTGCGCCATCCGGGGGCCGACCGGGAGGAAATTTCTGACGGTCCGTGACCTGCGGCGATATCCGATTGTGTGCTTTTCGCCCGGCGTGTCCTCTCACCGGGACGGACCATCGCCGAAATGCGGCTGCCCGCACGGCATCTGAGGGTCTATTCGGGAGGCGTTCACTCGCCGACAGACCGGGGACGGGTCCCGGGGCGCCTTCCGCGGAGGAGCACATGCGTACGACTCGTCTTCTGCGGGCCTCGGCGGTCTCGGCCGCCGTGGCCGCCGCTCTCTCGACGGCCGCCCCGGCGGCCGTCGCGCGGGACGGCATGTCCATCAGTCCCAGCAACATCCTCGCCCTGCCCAGCGTCATCGCCCGGGGCGGTCAGCTGACCATCACGGTGGACGGCTGCCCCACCGGCGGCACCATGAGCTCCAGCGCGTTCCGGATCGCCAACCTGACGCCGTTCCCCGGCGTCAGGGGGTCCTCCAAGGGCGTGGTGGCCGTCGACATCAACGCGAGCCCGGGAACGCACGGCATCACCATCAACTGCAACGGACGCACCCTGAGCAACCCGGCCGCGTTCTCCGTCATCGGCGGCGTCCGCGGCGGCCTCGGCGGCAGCACCTCCGACGGCGCCACCCCGACCGACGTGGCCATCGGTGGCGGACTCGTCACCGCGGCCGTCGTGGGCGGCGGACTGTTCTGGATGCGCCGTCGCGCCGAGCGCCGGGCCTGAGGTCCGCGCGCCGTCCCGCGGCCGGCCGGGGCGGCGGCGCGGAGTCCGCCGCCGCCCCGGCCGGACGTCAGATCAGTTCCCTACGCCCGGGAAGAGGTACAGGAAGGGCTCGGCCGAGGCGGTGACGCCCCGGCTGTAAGGGGCGTCGAAGTCCCAGATCAGGAAGAGCAGAAAGGCGATCAGGGCGGAGAACAGCCCCGCCAGGACCAGTTCCCGGGCGGTGCGCCGAATCTGGAGGGCGAAGATCATCCCGATGGTGATCACAGCGCCGGCGATCAGCCCGAACCACACCACGCCCGGCATGGTCGGCCCGGTGGAGTCGGCGCGGGAGTTGCGCGCCTGGTCCGCCGCGGCCATCTGGTCCAGCAGCGGCTGGTAGGCCTGCGCCTCGAAGTCGGACGCGGGCCGGTAGTCGGTGACGTCCACGCGGACCTGCCGCAGGAGCGCGTCACCGCGCGCGGTCACCTGGCCCTCGTCGGCCATGCTCCGCCACTCGGTGGTGACGACGTGTCCGACATAGGCGTTGACATCCGCTCGAATCCGGTCACGGACGTCCGCCGGGTACACCCGTACCCGCTCCGAGATCTCGTGCAGCGCCTGCGCCTCCGCCTGGACATGGTCCTGGGCGGCGCTGCGGGCCTCCCACACGCCCGCGATGGCCAGACCCAGGACGATGGCGTAGACGACGCCGATCCACATCGTCATGTACTCGATGACGTCCGGGGTCTCCGAGGGGTCCTCGTCCTCGGCCGCCCTGCGGTGCCGGACGAGGGTGATGACGACCACCACCGCGCAGGCGGCGAGCATCGCGAGGGTGAGAACAAGCCATTCCGGCAAGGGAAGCCTCCAGGGCGGGCGTCAGCGGGGCCGCAGCGCGGCGACGGCGATCACCGCGGGCAGGGCGACGAGCAGGAGATAGGTGACCGGTGACCGGCCGCCGCGGGCGGCCCGCCGGTGTGACGGGGCGTGGTACGCGGGGTAGTGCACCGGGGTCACCGGGGGAGCGGGGGGTCGGGGCGCCGGCTTCGGCGGCGGCGGAGTCGGCGCGGGCCGTGGTGCGGGCGGTGCGGGGGCGGGAGGCGGTGGCGCCGGGCGTCTCGGCGCCGGCGGCGCGGGCGGGGGCGCCGGACGGGCCCTCGGGGGAGGGGGCGGCTTCGGGAGCGGGACCGGCTCGGGCGCGGCGGTGGGCTCCGGCGCCGGTTCGGGAGGCGGCGTCGGCGAGCAGGACGGCTCCGGTTCCGGCTCCGGCGGCGGGGGCGCGGGCTCCGGCGGGGGCGGTGCCGGGCACCCCGGCGGAGCGGGCCACGAGTGGCTTCCCGCGACCGCCACCGCCACGGCGCCGTCCGGTCCGGTCGAGGCGTACGCGCACGCGTCGGCCGCGGCGACCCCGGCCGGCACGCCCACGAGGATCCACACCGAGGTCACCAGGGCGAGAATCCGGGCGGCGAGCGCGGAGCGGGGCGTTTGGGGTCCATGCACGACGGAGATCATGAGGCCTTCCGCACAGGCGCACGCGCGCGTGCGACGGTGATTGCCCCGAACGAGGGAAGTTCCGCTTCCTGCGCATTCGTCCGGGGCGCTCGCCCGTTTGGATCACCGCACGCGCGTACGAAGCCGCGGTCGTGCCGGCGCTCCGGACACCGGCCTGAAGGGGGCCCGCCACAGGCGGCGAAAAGAAATTTGCGCTGCCTTTGAACACAACGACCACCCCCGTGCGTACCCATGGCCGTGCGGCGGCGCAGCAGGGCGCTGCAACACCCTTGTGATGATCGGGGAGTTGTTGACGATGAAGACCTCCTGGCGGAGCGCCTCACTCGTGGCGAGCGCCGTGACCGTCCTGGCGCTGACGACGGCGTGCGGTCAGGAAAGCGGCACGTCTGCGTCGAGTCAGAACGTGGGCGTCACGGCACCGGCGGGCGGTATCGCGGGTGTGGGCGCCGGTATCGGCGGAGTGGGCACGGGCGTCAACCCGAGCGCCAGCGCCCCGGCCGTCGCCGGAGGCGTGGGCACCGGAACGGGTGCCGGCGCCGGGAGCGGCGCGAACGCGCAGGGTTCGGCCGGTGAGCTGGCCGTCTCCGCCAACGCCGAGCTCGGCAAGGTGCTGATCGACGGCAACGGCATGACGCTCTACCGCTTCGACGCCGACCTCGCCGAGCCGCCGAAGTCGAACTGCGACGGCGACTGCGCGAAGAAGTGGCCGCCCGTCTCCGCCGACGACGCGAGCGCCGGCGACGGCATCGACAAGTCGCTCCTCGGCGAGGTCACCCGCTCCGACGGCAGCAAGCAGCTCACCGTCGACGGCTGGCCGGTCTACCGCTACGCCAAGGACGCCAACGCCGGTGACACCAACGGCCAGGGCGTGGGCGGCAAGTGGTTCGCGCTGGCCCCCGACGGCAAGAAGGCCAAGGCCGACTCCGCACTGCCGGGCCTGTCCGTCCGCAAGGACCCCAACCTCGGCGAGATCGTCGTCGACAAGAACGGCATGACGGTCTACCGCTTCCTCAAGGACAAGGCGTGGCCCAAGCCGGTCTCCAACTGCAACGGCGCTTGCCTGGAGAAGTGGCCGGTCGTCGCCCCGGTCGACGCCAACGACACCCAGGGCGTGCAGAAGAAGGGCCTGATGAACTTCACCCGGGGCGACGGCACCCGGCAGATGACGGTCAACTGCTCGCCGATCTACACCTTCTCCGGTGACAAGGCCCCCGGCGACATCAACGGTCAGGGCGTGGGCGGCACGTGGTACGCCGTGGCCCCCGACGGAAAGCTGGTCGGCGCGCCCCAGCAGTAGGGATCGCCTCCCCAGGGCTGATCCCCGCATACTGCGCCCGGCACGTCCGGCCCCCGGTCCGCCCCCTCCGCGCCGCACGGAGGGGGCGGACCCTTGTGCTGTCCGGCCCGCCGCGCTTGGGGTACTTTGCGACGGGCGTGCGCGGGGCTCCGGCAGCACGTGTCGTTCCGGCACGTGCCGCAGGCAGTGACCGGGAACGGACGGTCAATTTCCGTTTCCACTCGCCCGTTTGGCAGGCGATCAGTAGCCTCTGCTCGAACACCGGATCGCCTACGCCTTGGAGAGATAGATGGACCGTCCCGCCTGGGCCCCCCGGAGCATCGACGTCTCCGTGCCCAGTGTCTCGCGGATCTACGACTACTACCTGGGCGGTTCGCACAACTTCGAGGTCGACCGGGAAGCGGCCCGCAGGGCCATGGAGTTCATGCCGGGACTGCCGAAGATCATGCAGGCGAACCGGGCGTTCCTGCGCCGCGCGGTGCGCCACGCGATAGGCGAGGGCGTCACCCAGTTCCTGGACGTCGGTTCGGGCATACCGACCCACGGCAACGTCCACGAGGTGGCCCGGGCCGCCGACCCCGGCGCCCGAGTCGTCTACGTCGACCACGATCCGGTCGCCGTCGCGCACAGCCAGGCGGTCCTGGACGGGGACGAGAACACCGGCGTCGTCGCCGCCGACCTGCGCAAGCCGCGGGAGATCCTGGCCGACCCGCAGGTGGGCCACCTCCTCGACCTGGAACGGCCGGTAGCGCTGCTGCTCGTCGCCGTACTGCACTTCGTCCAGGACGAGGACGACCCGTACACGGCGGTGGCCGAGCTGGCCGGCGCGCTCGCGCCGGGCAGCCTGCTCGTCCTCACCCACGCCTCCTACGAGGGGATCCCGCTGCCGCAGCAGCGGGCCGAGGGTGCGGTGGACGTGTACAAGGACATCCGCAACCCGCTGATCATGCGCTCGCGCGATGAGATCGCGCGGTTCTTCGAGGGGTACGACATGGTGGAACCGGGACTGGTGCCGCCGCCGCTCTGGCGGCCGGAGACAGCACCGGAGGACGAGGACCCCTACGCCTACTCCGGGTTCGCCGGCGTGGGGCGCGCCTCGTGACGGCCGAGCCGGACGGGCCGGAGGACAGACTGAGGCGGTTCGCGACGATCTGGAGCCGGGCGGTGTACCCGGTGACCTCGACGTCGCTGACCAGGGCGGAGTTCGAGGAGCGGCTCCTGCCGCTGGCCCGGCGGCTGAGCGGGGCGCTGCACGCCAGGACCTTCGACGCGGGGACCGGCCGGGCGGTCGGCGCCGCGCTGGTCGACGCGCACTGCACCGACCCCGACGCCCTCAGTCACAGCCTGGACTGCGTCGACGCCTACCTGGTGCTGTACTGCGGCGAGGACGGCCCGCCGGAGGACCTGCGCAGCCGTTGCTCCCGGCTCCAGCACGCCATGGCGGCGGGCTTCGCCCAGGCGCTGCGCGAGCGGACGCTCGCCGAGCAGGAGGCCATCGCCCAGGCCGCGCTGCGGGCGCAGGGCGTGGTGGCGCAGGCCCTGCACACCAGCGAGGCCCGCTTCCGCGCCGTGTTCGAGGGCGCGGCGATAGGGATCGGCATCGCCGACCTCGAAGGCAACGTCCTCCAGGTCAACGGGGCGATGCTGCGGATGTTCGGCGGCGGCGAGCAGTCGATGCGCGGACGCAACGTGCGGGAATGGACCCACCCGGAGGACGCCCCGCAGGTGTGGCGGCTCTACGAGGAGCTGGTGCGCGGCGAACGCGAGCACTACCACGTGGAGAAGGCGTTCTACCGCCCCGACGGAACCGCGCTGTGGACCAATCTGACGGTCTCCCTGCTGCGGGACGCGGACGGAGAGCCGCAGTACCAGCTGGCGCTGATGGAGGACACCACCGAGCGCCGCCTGCTCAACCTGCGGCTGCGCTACGAGGCCACCCACGACGCCCTCACCGGGCTGCCCAACCGCACCCTGTTCTTCGAGCGCCTGGAGAAGGTGCTGGCCGCCGGCGAGGAGCAGCGCTTCGGCCTGTGCTACCTGGACCTGGACGGTTTCAAGACCATCAACGACAGCCTCGGCCACGCGGCCGGCGACCGGCTGCTCGTCGAGGTCGCCGACCGTCTCCAGGGCTGCGCGACCGCGCCGGGCGAGATGGTGGCCCGGCTCGGCGGCGACGAGTTCGTGGCGCTCACCACCGGCCCCGAGACCCACCGCGAGGTCGACGACCTCGCCGCGCGCATCCAGAACGCCCTGGTCGCGCCCGTGCGCATCGAGGGCCGGGAGCTGACCGTGCGCGGCAGCATCGGCATCGTCGAGGGCTGCGCGGGGGAGCGCAGCCCGGCGGAGGTGCTGCGCAGCGCCGACATCACGATGTACCGGGCCAAGTCGGCGGGCGGCAACCGCTTCGAGCTGGCCGACCCCGAGGCCGACGCCCGCGCCATCACCCGGCACGGACTGACCACCGCCCTGCCGGCCGCGCTGGAGCGGGGCGAGTTCTTCATCGAGTACCAGCCGCTGGTCCACCTCGGCGACGGCAGCGTACGCGGGGCCGAGGCCCTGGTGCGCTGGCTGCACCCGCAGCACGGCGTCCTCGGCCCCGACCGTTTCATCCCGCTCGCCGAGCACACGGGTCTGATCGTCCCGCTGGGCCGCTGGGTGCTGGAGCAGTCGGTGCGCCAGGCCCGTGACTGGCGGGAGCGCGACGGCAGGACGGGCCCGCTCCGCGTCAACGTCAACCTCTCGCCCTGTCAGCTCACCCATCCGGGGCTGGTGCAGGACACCGTCGACATCCTGGAACGCGCGGGCGTCGAACCGCAGGCGCTGTGCCTGGAGGTCACCGAGTCCGCCCTGATCGGCGCCGACGACGACCTGCTCAAACCGCTGCGCCGGCTCGCCGAGATGGGCGTCGACATCGCGCTGGACGACTTCGGCACCGGCTACTCCAACCTGGCCAACCTGCGCCGGCTGCCGGTCAGCGTCCTCAAGCTGGACCGGTCCTTCACCCAGAGCATGCAGCGGTTCCCGGCCGATCCCGTCGACCTGAAGATCGTCGACGGGATCGTCTCCCTCGCCCACAGTCTGGACCTCACGGTCACGGTGGAGGGCGTGGAGACCGGCGCTCAGGCCGACCAGCTCCGCATACTGGGCTGCGACACGGCGCAGGGCTGGTACTACGCCCGCCCCGGCCCGCCGGACCGCCTGCACGAACTGACCCTGGTGGACGCGACGGGGTGAGCGCACAACTCGGTTGAGGGGCGCCCCGGTCGCAGGCGATCATGTGTGGATGACCCAGGAATCCGATGACGTGAACGAGGCGATCCGGGGCGAACTCAGCCTGTTGGACCCGGCCGTGCGCTCCTCCAGGGACCACTACCAGCGGCTGTTCGACCCGGAGTTCGTCGAGGTCGGCTCCTCCGGCCGGCGCTACACCTACGACGAGATGGTGGCCTGGCTGCCCGACCACGCGGGGAGTTCGACGGACGGCCCGACCTACGAACCGTCGGCCATCACGGGCGTCGTCCTGGCCCCCGGCCTGGTACACCTCACGTTCGAGACGAACTTCGAGGGCCGCCGCTCCCGCCGGAGCTCCATCTGGCGCAAACGCGACGAGGAATCAGGCTGGCGCATGTACTACCACCAGGGCACCCCGGTCCCGCCGGACACCCCCTGAGCAACAGCAGACCCGACCGGACCCGACCGGCGGGACTGCAACCCCGGGGCGCGGCCGGACTCGACCGACGGGACGGCAACCCCCTCAGGGGCGCGGGGAACTGCGCGACCAGCCACGAACGACCCGCACCCGGCGAACCGCGAGCACCACGACGGCGCGCGGCGCACCGCGCACGGCGCACCGCGCCCCCGCACGCCCTCACCGCTCGAACAGCATCCGCTGCAACTCCCGAGCAGCCCGAGGCGGAGCCACATCGCTCCGGTGCGCCAGCGCGATGGTGCGGTGAAGCCCCGGCCGAGCCAACGGAGTGACCCGCAGGCCCCGCCCCGACCGCGCGGCGACCATCCGCGGCACGACGGCCACCCCCAGCCCCGCCCGCACGAAACCCAGCACCGCGTCCATCTCCCCGCCCTCCACGGCGAAATCCGGCTCGAACCCAGCGGAGCGACACGCGGCGACGGTGAGCTCCCGCAGGTCGTAGCCGTGCCGGAACATCACCAGGCGTTCCCCCTCCAGGTCGGCGATGCGCACCGGGCGCCGGCCGCCGTCCCCCGGCTTGGGGGCGTCGGGGGAGGACACCACGACGAGGTCCTCCCGCAGCAGCTCCACCGTCGTCAGCGCCGGGGACGGCGACGGCAGCGGCAGCACCACCAGCGCGAGATCGAGCGCCCCGCGGGCCAGCAGGCGCACCAGGTCGTGGGAGCCGCCCTCCTCGATCAGCAGCCGGACGCCGGGATAGCGGTCGTGGAAGGCGCGCAGCACGTCCGGCAGCAGACCCGTGCACAGACTGGGCGTGGCGCCCAGGCGCACCCGGCCGCCGCGCAGCTCCACCAGTTCCCGCACCTCGTGGCGTGCCGTCTCCGCGTCCGCGAGGATGCGGCGGGCCAGCGGCAGCAGCGCCTCGCCGGCGTCGGTGAGCGTGATGGCGCCACGCGCCCGCAGGAACAGATCAGCCCCCAACTCCCTTTCCAGCGCCCGGATCTGCTGGGAGAGCGACGGCTGCGCGACATGGACGAGCGCGGCGGCCCGGGTGAAGTGCCGGGTCTCGGCGACCGCCACGAAGTACTGGAGCTGCTGGAACTGCACCCCGCCATGATAGGCACGCCCTATCGAAACGAGCCGGACCATGTCTTGGACCGATCGGGAGAGCGCGCTCTAGCGTCTTGACCCATGGCTCTGGCAACGCGCTCGGACCGACGGCCGTCCATGGCACGCACCGTGTGGGACTCCTCCGTCGGCAAGAAGGCGGTGATGGCCGTCAGCGGCGTGATCATGCTGCTGTACCTGGTCGTCCATATGATCGGCAACCTGAAGATCTTCTTCGGCGCGGCCGAGTTCAACCACTACGCACACTGGCTGCGCACGGTCGGCGAACCGTTCATGCACTACGAGTGGACGCTCTGGCTGGTCCGGATCGTCCTGGTGCTCGCGGTCGTCGCGCACGCCCTGGCGGCGTACCAGCTCAGCCGCCGCGATATCAAGGCGCGCCCCACCGGTTACGCGCACCGCAAGGCGCGCACGAGCTACGCCACCCGCACCATGCGCTGGGGCGGCGTCATCCTCGCCCTGTTCATCGTCTGGCACATCCTGGACCTGACCACCGGGACCGTGCACTCGGGCGGCTTCCAGGAGGGCCGCCCCTACCAGAACGTGGTGGACACCTTCTCCACCTGGTACGGCAACGCCGTCTACATCACGGCGATGCTCGCGCTCGGCCTGCACGTCCGGCACGGCTTCTGGAGCGCGGCCCAGACCCTCGGCGTCGGCAGCCGCCGCCGAGACCGCGCGCTGAAGACCGCCGCGAACGTCCTCGCGCTGCTGCTCACGGCCGGCTTCATCGCCGTACCCGTGGCCGTCATGACCGAAGTGGTGAGCTGAACATGACCGACTACGCCGACTACCGCACCGGCGAGCCCCTCGTCGATGCCAAGGCCCCCTCCGGCCCCGTCGCCGAACGCTGGGACAAGCGCCGGTTCGAGGCCAGGCTGGTCAACCCCGCCAACCGCCGCAAGCACACCGTGATCGTCGTCGGCACCGGCCTCGCCGGCGGATCCGCCGGCGCGACCCTCGCCGAACAGGGCTACCACGTCGTCCAGTTCTGCTACCAGGACTCCCCGCGCCGCGCCCACTCCATCGCCGCGCAGGGCGGCATCAACGCGGCGAAGAACTACCGCAACGACGGCGACTCCGTGCACCGGCTGTTCTACGACACCGTCAAGGGCGGCGACTTCAGGGCGCGCGAGTCCAACGTGCACCGGCTGGCGCAGATCTCGGTCGAGATCATCGACCAGTGCGTGGCGCAGGGCGTGCCCTTCGCCCGCGAGTACGGCGGTCTGCTCGACACCCGCTCCTTCGGCGGCGTCCAGGTCTCGCGGACCTTCTACGCCCGCGGCCAGACGGGACAGCAACTGCTGCTCGGCGCGTACCAGGCGCTGTCCCGTCAGATCGCCGCGGGGAACGTGCAGTTGCACCCCCGCACCGAGATGCTCGACCTGATCGTCGTCGACGGGCGCGCCCGCGGGATCGTGGCCCGGGACCTGGTCACGGGGAGGATCGACACCTACTTCGCGGACGCCGTCGTCCTCGCCAGCGGCGGTTACGGCAACGTCTTCCATCTGTCGACCAACGCCATGAACTCCAACGCCACCGCGATCTGGCGGGCGCACCGGCGCGGCGCGTACTTCGCCAACCCCTGTTTCACCCAGATCCACCCCACCTGCATCCCGCGCACCGGCGACCACCAGTCGAAGCTGACCCTGATGAGCGAGTCGCTGCGCAACGACGGCCGGATCTGGGTGCCGAAGGCGAAGGGCGACACGCGTCCGCCGCAGCAGATCCCCGAGGACGAGCGCGACTACTACCTGGAGCGCGTCTACCCCTCCTTCGGCAACCTGGTCCCGCGCGACATCGCCTCCCGCGCCGCGAAGAACGTCTGCGACGAGGGCAGGGGAGTGGGCCCCGGCGGGCAGGGCGTCTACCTCGACTTCGCCGACGCCGTCGAGCGCATGGGCCGCGCGGCGGTCGAGGCCAGGTACGGCAACCTGTTCGACATGTACCAGCGGATCACCGACGAGGATCCGTACGAGGTGCCGATGCGGATCTACCCCGCCGTGCACTACACGATGGGCGGCCTGTGGGTCGACTACGACCTCCAGACCACCGTCCCCGGCCTGTTCGCGATCGGCGAGGCCAACTTCTCCGACCACGGCGCCAACCGTCTCGGCGCCTCCGCCCTCATGCAGGGCCTGGCCGACGGTTACTTCGTGCTGCCGGCGACCCTCAACGACTACCTTGCCCGCGTCCCCTCCCAGGACGAGGTGACCGACGAACACCCGGCCGTACAGGAGGCCTTGGCCGACACACAGGACCGGCTGAACCTGCTGCTCGCCGTCGACGGCGACCGCACCCCCGACTCCTTCCACCGTGAACTCGGAGAACTCATGTGGGAGTTCTGCGGTATGGCCCGCTCCGCACCCGGGCTGCGCAAGGCCCTCGAACGCATTCCCCGGATCCGCGACGAGTTCTGGCGGCGCGTCAAGATTCCCGGTACCGGTGAGGAGTTCAACCAGTCGCTGGAGAAGGCCAACCGCCTCGTCGACTACTTCGAACTCGCCGAGCTGATGTGCCTCGACGCGCTGCACCGCGCCGAGTCCTGCGGCGGCCACTTCCGCGAGGAGTCCCAGACCTCGGACGGCGAAGCCGCCCGCAGGGACGACGAGTTCGCCTACGCGGCCGCCTGGGAGTTCACCGGCCCGGGCGAGGCCCCCGTCCTGCACAAGGAAGACCTGGTGTTCGAGTACGTCCACCCCACCCAGCGGAGCTACGCATGAAGCTCACCCTGCGCGTCTGGCGGCAGAAGAACGCCGACGCCGACGGCGCGATGTCCACGTACGAGGTGGACGGCGTCTCGCCCGACATGTCCTTCCTCGAACTGCTCGACATGCTCAACGAGGACCTCATCCTGCGCGGCGAGGACCCGGTCGCCTTCGACCACGACTGCCGCGAGGGCATCTGCGGGGCCTGCTCGCTCGTCATCGACGGCGAAGCACACGGCCCGGAGCGGACCACCACCTGCCAGCTGCACCTGCGCTCCTTCGCCGACGGCGACACCATCGACGTCGAGCCCTGGCGGGCGTCGGCCTTCCCCGTCGTCAAGGACCTGGTCGTCGACCGGTCCGCCCTCGACCGGATCGTCCAGGCGGGCGGGTACGTCACCGCGCCGACCGGCTCCGCGCCGGAGGCCCACGCCACACCGGTGCCCAAGCCGGACGCCGACTTCGCCTTCGAGCACGCGGAGTGCATCGGATGCGGGGCGTGCGTCGCGGCCTGCCCCAACGGTGCGGCCATGCTGTTCACCTCCGCCAAGGTCAACCACCTCAACGTGCTGCCGCAGGGGGCTCCCGAACGCGAGACGCGGGTGCTGGACATGGTGGCGCAGATGGACGAGGAGGGGTTCGGCGGCTGCACTCTCGCCGGTGAGTGCGCGGTGGCTTGCCCCAAGGGGATTCCGTTGACGTCGATCACCGGGATGAACAGGGAGTGGCTGCGGGCCGTGCGGAAGACCAGGCGGTAGCGCGGCGAGGAGGCGCGAGGCGCCGGCAGGCGCGGGTGCACGGCGGCCGGCCGGCTCTTCCCGAGCCGCCTGGCATTCAGCATTCCCACATCCGTTCTCCCGGCGCCGGTCACGTACACGCCAACCAGGGTCGGGAGAAACGAGGGGAGCGCCACCGCCCCCGCGGTGGCCCGTGTCCAGGAGCGTGCCATGACCGGCGTTACCACCCTCCCCCGTCCCCCTCGACCCGAGGCCCCCGCCCGCTACACCGTCGCCCTCGCCCGTGACGAGGCCGACGTGCGGGCCGCGCAGCGACTGCGGCACGAGGTGTTCGCCGGGGAGATGGGCGCCCTGCTCTCCTCTCCCCGCCCCGGCCTGGACGTCGACCCGTTCGACGCCGTCTGCGACCACCTGCTGGTGCGCGACACGGACACCGGCCAGGTCGTCGGCACCTACCGGCTGCTGCCGCCGGAGCGCGCCGCGGTCGCCGGACGGCTCTACTCCGAGGGCGAGTTCGACCTGACCCGCCTGGACGGCATCCGCCCAGCCCTCGTCGAGGTCGGCCGCTCCTGTGTGCACCCCGACCACCGCGACGGCGCCGTCATCGGGCTCATCTGGGCCGGGATAGCCCGGTACATGGTGGACCGCGGCCACGAATGGCTCGCCGGCTGCTGCTCCGTCCCGCTCGCCGACGGCGGCGCCCTCGCCGCGGGCGTCTGGGACCGGGTGCGGGAAAGGCACCTCGCGCCGAGCGAGTTCCGGGTCCGGCCGCTGCTGCCGTGGACGCCGCCGGTCGGCGTCACGCCACCCGCCCGCACCGAACTGCCCGCCCTGCTGCGCGGCTATCTGCGCCTGGGCGCCCGGGTGTGCGGCGAGCCCGCCCACGACCCCGACTTCGGCGTCGCCGACCTCTACGTGCTGCTGTCGATGCGCCGGGTCGACCCGCGCTACTTGCGGCACTTCCTCTCCCTCGTACCGGCCTGATGAGCGTCTGGCTGCCGAGCGCGCCCTGCACCCCGGGGGCGTGCGTCGAGGCCGCCCACGACGTGGCGCTGCTCGCCGCCGTGCCGCGGGCGGCGGTGCGGCTCACGGGGGTGGCGCTGCTCGTGCTCGCCGGGGTCCTGCTGTCTCCGCTCGGGCCCCGGCTCCCGGCCGGCGCGGTACGGGCGTGGAGCCGGGCGATCGTACGAGCGGCCGGCGTCCGCGTCCGTACCCGCGGCGCCGCCGCGCCCGCCGGCGGGCTGCTCCTGGTCGCCAACCACATCTCCTGGCTGGACGTCCCGCTGCTGGCCGCCGTCCGCCCGGCCCGCATGCTGGCCAAGGCCGAGATCCGGCGATGGCCGGTCGCGGGGGCGATCGCCGCGCGCGGCGGCGTCCTGTTCATCGACCGCGACCGGCTGCGCGCCCTGCCCGGCACGGTCGGCCGGATCGCCGGGGAGCTGCGCGCCGGTCGGGCCGTCGCGGTGTTCCCCGAGGGCAGCACCTGGTGCGGCCGGGACCACGGGCGCTTCAGACGGGCCGTCTTCCAGGCCGCGCTGGACGCCGGGGCGCCGGTCCAGCCGGTGCGCATCCGCTACCGGGCAGGCGGCGGCGCGGCCAGCACGACGCCCGCCTTCGTCGGCGACGACCCGCTGCTCGCCTCGCTGTGGCGGGTGGCGACGGCCCGCGGGCTGGTGGCCGAGGTGGACGTGCTGGCGGCGGTCGAGCCGGGCGCCCGCCCCGACCGCAGGCGACTGGCCGCCGAGGCGGCGGCGCGGGTGCGCGGTGCGGGCGGAGAGCACGGCGAGGCCCACGCACGGACGCCGGGCGCCCACGACGGGGCGACCCCGACCCCGCTCCCGACCCCGAGCCCGCCCCCGACCCCGAGCCTGATCGCCTCGCCGAGGAAATCGCGCTGTCCGCAGGTGAGTTGACCCTCCCCGGTGGGATCATGACGGTCGTCGATCCCATCTCCCGAGGAGAGCGCGTGAGCGGAACACCCGAGGGCGAGACCGTTCTCGTGACCGGCGGCAGCGGCTTCGTCGCCGCCCATCTGGTACGGCAGTTGCTGGAGCGCGGGTACCGGGTGCGGGCCACCGTCCGCTCCACGGCGAACGCGGCGAAGACGCGCCCCCTGCGCGCGCTGGGCGAGGCCCATCCGGGCCGGCTCGACCTCTTCGAGGCCGACCTGCTCGTGAAGGGCTCCTTCGACGAGGCGATGCGGGGCTGCGCCGTGGTCTTCCACGTGGCCTCGCCCTTCCTGATGCCGGAGAAGATCAAGGACGGCCGGCGGGACGTGGTGGAACCGGCCCTCACCGGCACCCGCAACGTGCTGGCGGGCGTCGAGCGCACCGAGTCGGTCCGGCGGCTGGTGTTCACCTCCACGGTGGGCGCGGTCTTCGGCGACTACGCCGACGTGCTGACGATGGACGGTCGGATCCTGTCGGAGAAGTACGTCAACACCACGAGCACGGTGACCAGGAACCCGTACCACTACGCCAAGACGGTGGCCGAGCGCGCGGCCTGGGACGCGGCGGAGGCCCAGGACCGCTGGGACATGGTCTCGGTCAATCCCGGCCTGATCCTCGGCCCCTCCCTCACCCCCGCCTCCGACTCCGGCAGCCTGTTCCTCCTGGACGAGCTGTTCAAGGGCTACTTCTTCTATGGCGCCCCCGACTTCAGCTTCACCACGGTCGACGTGCGGGACGTGGCGGCGGCCCACATCGCGGCGGCGGAACGGCCCGAGGCGCACGGCCGGTACCTCCTCGCGGCCGAGGAGATGACCTCGTTCCACCGGATGGCGTCGATCCTGCGCGCACACCACCCGGGCGACCTCCGCCTTCCCCGTACGGCCCTGCCGCACTGGCCGGTCCGTGTGCTGGGCCCCGCGTTCGGCCTCAGCCAGGACTACATCCGCACCCACCTCGGCATCCGCTTCCGCGTCGACAACCGGCGCAGCGTCGAGGAACTGGGCGTGGTGTACCGGCCCTTCGAGGAGACGCTGCTCGACCATCACCGGGCGTGGCGCGAGCAGCGGCGGAGCCGGACGCAGACCCGGGCGGGGCGTCTGAGAGGATGACGCGGATCGTGAGAGAACCGGGGGGAACGGCGTGGCCGTGTTCGTCTTGTCGTGTGTGCTCGTGCTCGTCGTCGGAGGGTGCGTCTGCGTGGTGTGGGCGGCACGGGGCGGGCCGCGCTGGGTGCGTGGGGTGGCCGCCGTCACCGTGGGCCTGGGACAGCTGGTGAGCATGGCCGGGGGCGGCCGCCGGAGCTCCCGCGGCGATGCGGGCGACGACTCGGACGGGTGAATCCTCCCCCTCAGGGGCGCACGACGCGGGCCAGCCGACGGTAGGAGTCGAGCAGCGCGGGCCGGTCGTACGTGCTGGTGGTGACGAGGACCTCCTGCGCCTGCGTTTCCTTCAGCACCGTCTCCAGCTCCTCGGCGACCTGCTCCTCGGTGCCCGCGATGTGTCCGGTGAGGCCGGCCTCGTACAGACCGCGCTCCTTGGCGGTCATCGTCAGCGCCTCCACTCGCTCGGCCGGCGGCAGCGGCGGGAAGGCGCCGTGGGTGCGGGAGTGCGCCATGGACCAGGCCTCGGGCACCAGCAGCCGCCGGGCCTCCTCGGGCGTGCCGGCGACGGCGACCGTGCCCGAGACGACGACGTAGGGCTGCGTCGCCCATGGGGAGGGGCGAAAGCGGGCGCGGTACAGGTCCGTGGCGCGCCGCATCCGGTCGCGGTCGCGCAGGTCGCCGACGACCATCGGCAACCCCGCCTCCGCCGCGATCCGCGCGCCCTCGCCCATCGCCAGCACGAACGGCGGCACGGACAGCCCCTCGGACGGCCGCGCGTGCACACCCGTCGGGGACGTTCCCCTGAACCAGCCGAGCAGCTCCCGCAGTTGGGCCGCGAAGTCGTCGGCGTCCTCCTTGCCGTGCCCCAATGCCCTGCGCACGCCGTCGGTGAAGCCGACGGAGCGGCCGAGTCCCATGTCGATCCGGCCGGGGAACAGGGACTCCAGCACGCCGAACTGCTCGGCCACCACCAGCGGCCGGTGGTTGGGCAGCATCACCCCGCCGGTGCCGACGCGGATCGTGGTCGTCGCGGCGGCCACGGCTGAGGCGAGGACGGTCGGCGCGGAACCGGCGACGCCGGGCACGCCGTGGTGCTCGGACACCCAGAACCGGTGGAAGCCGAGCGCTTCCGCCTCCCGGGCCAGGGCCACGGTGTCCCGCAGGGCCGCGCCCGCGGAATGCCCCTCCCGGATGCGGGAGCGGTCCAGCACGGAGAATCGGGCGCCTTCGATCACAGAGCTCACCCTTTGTTCAACGCGGGACGACCGCTGTGATTCCCTGAGCAGTGGGCTGCGGAGGCGGCCCCTTAGGGCGTGTTTCGAAAGTCCCGTCTGGCTCGCGACGCCTGGCACGCGCGCTCGCCGCGTTGTCGGGATCGCCCTCGTACGCCCAGTACGAGGGC
>NZ_JBIWPF010000018.1:0-136895 GCF_044768125.1 Streptomyces sp. NPDC101166 | reverse complement strand
CGACCCGCTACGACAAGACCGCCGAGTCCTACCAGGCAGCTGTCACCCTCGCCTCGCTCCTGATGTGGGCGTGACTTTTGAAGACAACTCCTAGGCCTGGTCCGTCTCCTGCCGGTCTGCCGCCGCGTGGCGCAGGAACTCCTCCACCAGTGGCTCGTGTGTGCCGTCCCGGGAGACGAGGGACAGTTTCACGATGTCGGCGGAATCGGTGAGGGGCCGGTAGGCGAGGGGGCCCGGGATCGACCGGACCGCCACGTTGGGCACCAGGGTGACGCCGAGGCCGCAGGCCACCATCGCCAGTTGGGTCAGGATGGAGTTGGCGACGTGGCGCGCGTCGGGAATAAACCCGGCTCTGCGGCAGGTCGCCATGAGTTGGTCGTGGTAGTCGGGGGAAGCCTCGCGGCGCAACCACACCCAGGGCTCGTCCGCGAACCGTGCGAGGTCTACCGGATCCGCGGCGTCCCCGGCCAGCGGATGACCTTCCGGCAGCGCGATCACGAACTGGTCGTGCCGCCAGGGCCGCACCCGCAGACCGCGCACCGGTGCGCTCGGCCGGATCACGGCGATGTCGATCTCGTGCCGGGCGACCGCCTCCTGCCCCTCTCCCGTGTCGACCTCCGTGAGGTGCAGGTCGACACGGGGCCGGGCCTTGCGGAAGGCGGACAGCGTACCCAGCAGCGGCTCGCTCAGCGCCGAGGTCACCACGCCGATTCTCAACGTACCCACCAGCCCGGCCTCGGCCTGGGCCGCCACTTCGTGAGCGTGCCGGGCGGCCGCCACCAGCTTGCGGCACTCCTCGGCGAACGCCCGGCCGGTCTCCGTCAACCGCACCCTTCGTTCACTGCGGTCGAACAGCCGCACATCCAGCTGGCGCTCCAGCTGGAGGATCGCCTGACTCAACGGCGGCTGCGACATGCGCAGCTGTTCCGCCGCCCGGCCGAAGTGGAGCGTCTCCGCGACGGCGAGGAAGTAGCGGGCCTGGCGGACCTCGATCATCGAATGCTCCGCATATCAAAGGGAGAGGAAATCAGACCTTCAGTGTATGGGTCTGGGTTGTTTGACTGAACGGCATGACAGTTGAAACTTCCCTGTTGGCCCGGTTCGCGGTACTGGACAGCGCCACGGTGTCCGACGCTCTCGACGCCTGCGGGCTCCCTCCCGGACAGGGCGGTCTGCCTCCGATGTGGGGCACGCCCAAGATGACCGGGTTCGCGCGGACCATCGAACTCGAGCCCATGGCCGGTGAGCACGGAGGGGCGCACATCCTCACGAGTGCGGTCGCGGAGGCCGGTCCTGATGACGTCGTCGTGGTCGCGAACGGCGGCCGTACAGACGTGTCCTCGTGGGGCGGGATCGTCAGCGTTGGCGCCTCGGTGCGCGGCGTCCGCGGTGTGGTCACGGACGGCGCCTGCCGGGACGTCGAACAAGCATGCGAGCTCGGATTCCCTGTGTTCGCCCGCGCCCAGGTGCCGGTGACCGCGCGCGGTCGGCTGCGGCAGAAGTCGTCCGGCGTGCCGGTCTCGCTGGGTGAGGTGACCGTCCACCCCGGCGATGTGGTGCTGGCGGACAGGGGCGGTGTCGTGGTCGTCCCGCGCGAGCGCGCAGCCGAAGTGCTCCGGGAGGCCCAACGGCTCGCGGACCAGGAAGCCTCCATCGAGGCCGAGGTAAGGGCCGGAGTCCCGCTGCCGCAAGCGATGCGGGACGCCCGTCTGGCCGGAACGGAGGCACAGTGATGAGCGACTGCGTCGCGCGGCTCCGCGCGCTGCCGACTGCCGCGATCTCCGATGCCCTCGACCGGGTCGGGATCAAGGGTGCCCTGCACGGCCTGTCCCCTCTGTCCAACGAATTCCGCGCGGTCGGCCCGGCTTTCACCGTCCGCTACACACCCGTTGACGAGGCGGGCAAAGGCACGGTCGGTGACTTCCTCGACGACGTACCGCCGGGCGCTGTCATCGTCGTCGACAACGACGGCCGTACCGATGTCACCGTCTGGGGCGGCATCATGACCGAGATCGCAGCCCATCGCGGCATCGCCGGCACCGTGATCAACGGTGTCTGCCGCGACGTGTCGGCGTCCCTCGCACAGAACTACCCGCTCTTCAGTCGCGGCCGGTTCATGCGCACCGGAAAGGACCGCGTGCGGCTCGTGGCCGTCGGCGAGCCGGTGAACGTGAGTGGAATCGAGATCCGTCCCGGTGCGGTGGTGTGCGCCGACGCCGACGGCGTGGTCGCCGTCCCCGCCACCCGGGCCGAGCGCATCGCCGAGAGCGCTGAAGTCATCGAACGCGTCGAGACGGACATCGTCGCCGCTGCACGCGCCGGCAGCACCCTGCGCGAGGCCCGCGCGGAGTTCGGCTACCACACTCTTCAGACTAGGAGCCGGGCATGACGGATGCGGCCCGCGGACACAGCACCGCCACCCTCTACGAGGCGTCCTCCGGGGCGGCCCAGGCCTGTGATCCCGCCCTGCGCGCCGCCTGGCCGGGAGCCCGCGTGGCCGGTCCGGCGTTCACCGTTCAGGGTGTGGGCGGCGACAACCTCGCCTTGCACCGGGCGGTGGCCGAGGCTCCAGCCGGCAGCATCCTCGTCGTCGACCTTCAGGGCGCCCGGCACGGCCACTGGGGCGAGATCCTCGCGGTCGCCGCCCAGCAGCGAGGCATTCTCGGCCTGGTCGTGGACGGCGGGGTACGGGACACGGCCGAACAGGCGGAGCTGGACTTTCCCGTCTTCGCCCGGCACGTCACCGTCATCGGCACCGGCAAGGTCCACCTCGGCCGGTTCACCGTTCCTGTCCGCGTGGCGGATGTCGTCGTACAGCCCGATGACCTCGTGGTCGGCGACGCGGACGGCGTGGTGGTCGTCCCCGCCGAGGCCGTGGAGGAGACCCTCGAAGGGGCCGACGCCCGTGTGGCGGCCGAGCAGCGGGCCCTCGAAGCCATCTGTACGGGCATGACGACCCTGGAGTACTACAGCTTGCCGACCGGATGAGCTGACGGAGATCAGCCGCGACCGGGCGCGGTGTGCTGCTGCTGGAACCGACCAGGCTCCGGCGGCAGCGCACCGCGCCCTCTTCTTGCTTCTGGCAGGCATGCGTAAGGCCCCAGCCGCGAAGGGGTGGGGCGGCCGGGGCTGTTCCCGCCCAGGCAACGGCGCGTATGAACCGGGCGGAGTCGACAGCGGCTATGCGTGGGCCGAGGGGACTCCCTCGGCCCGGAGTCGTTCGAGTGCCGTGGCGATGCAGGTGATGCCCTCGTCGAGGGTGTCGAGGCCGGCGGCGAAGGATAGCCGGATGTGCCGGTGCCCGCTGGGGCCGAACTCTCCGCCGGCGCGTACGGCGACGCCTCCCGGAGCAGGTAACGCGCCATGGCCGTCGACGGAAGGTCGGTGTCGTAGCGGGCGAACGCGTAGAAGGCGCCCTCGGGCTCGTTGCCGCGGAGCAGGTCGGTGGCGGCCAGTCGCTTCGCCACGAAGTCGCGGCGCTCCTGGTACGCCCTGAGCATGGGCGAGGCGAGTTCGGATCCCAGCGTCAGGGCCGTGAGAGCGGCGCGCTGCACGGCCGCGTTGACCGAGCCTTTGAGGTGCGGTGGACGTGGCGGATCGCGGCGGTGACGTCGGCGGGTGCGATCGCGTAGCCGATGCGCCAGCCAGTCATGGGCGTAGGTCTTGGAGAGGGTGTTGCAGTGGATGAGACGGTCGCGCAGGGAGGCGATGCCGAGTGCATGCCGTCTTAGACGAGGTCGGCGTACGCCTCGTCGACGAGGACGAGCGTGTCGGTGCCGTCGAGGAGTTCACCGAGCCGTGCCAGGTCCTCGGACGGCAGCACCGCGGGGTCGGGTTGGACGGGTTGGACAGGACGACCATGCGCGCGCCGGGCAGCGCGCCGAAGTCCAGGTGGTGGCTCGCGGTCATGGGGACGTGCACCGGTTCGCCGCCGGCCAGGCGTACGGCGTCGGGGTAGAGCGAATAGGTGGGCTCGGGGATGACCACGCGGTCCCCCGGGTCCACGACGGCCAGCATCATCGCCGTGATGGCCGCCGAGCCGCCGTGGCCGATCAGGACGTCGCGTTCGGAGTACGGCTCTGGCGAGAGGCGGCTCGCCTGGGCGGCGATGAGTGCGCGCAGTTCGGGATCGCCGTTGAGGTCGCCGTAGTGGGTGTGGCCGTCCCGGATCGCCTGACGCAGGGCATCGGCGATGGGTTCCGGGGTGGCGAAGTCGGGTTCTCCCATGGCCAGGGACACGGTCCCGGGCGGCGGTGCGAGGGCCGGCCGGAGGGAGGACTACTGAACGCGGGAGATGGCCTGGGACGGCCGGAAGGGAATCATCGGCTGCCTTCGGGGTTCGTCAGCGCTGCGCGCGGGCGTGGAAATCGGCGATCCGGTCCCACATCGCGACGGGGTTGGAGTACATCGGCCAGTGGCCACTGCGCGGGATCTCGGCCAACTCGACGCCGTTCGCGGCCAGTTTCGTCAGGTACGACAGGGAGGAGTTCTGCTCGCCGTACAGGAACATGCGGGGAAAGGGCAGCGACAGGAACATCGTCATCAGGTCGCCGTGGTCGGACAGGTCGACCATCGACTCGAAGATCCCGCGCACCGCACCGGCCCGGACCTTGTGGCGCACGCTCGCCGCGTACAGGGCGCTGGCGAACTGCGGTGCGCGGCGGGCCCGTTCGGTGAAGTCGGACAGGAAGTGTTCGGCATCGTCCGAGGGGTGGGTGAGGATCTGCCGGCTCAGGAAGCAGTCCTCCGGGGCCACGTTGCCCTCGATGTCGACGAAGCTGAGGACGCGGTCGGGCTCCTGGTGGGCCAGCATCAGTCCGGTCAGGCCGCCCATGGAGTGCCCGACCAGGTGGAACCGCGGGATCCCAGCCTGTTCGAGTACCAACTGGGCGGTCCGTACCAGGAACGGGATCGAGAGCCGCGACAGGTCCTCGCAAGCCGTCTCCCCGCAGCCCGGAGCGTCGTAGGCGAGGAAGGGCCGCCCGGCGAACGCGGGGTGGATCGCGACGTCTGCGTAGTCCTCCTTGGTGGAGCCGAAACCGTGCAGGAAGACGACAGGGGTGCCGGTTCCGCCCCGGCGACTCGCGGCGACACTCAGTTTCACACCGTCGACCCGCAGACCGAGGCGCTCCTTCATCACTGCCATGACATCGAGTCCACCAGACCTTTTCCATAGACTCAAAGTCTGACTCTGACTTCCAACGATATGGATTGCCTCTTGATGAGCCTGTGCGCCTGGACTCGTCAGGAGGTCACCTTGTCCTGGGCCACGGGAGCGACGGCTGGGCTCGGTGTGCTGCCGGGCGCGGCGCCGGTACCACGCGGCCATCATCGCCGAACTCGTCAGGGCCGGCGTCGAAATCACTGCCCAGGGGCCAACTCCTGCAGGCCCGCCGGGACCTGGGTCGTCGTCTCGTGGAGATCGAGGAGGCACGCGAGCACGAACGGCTGCTGGACTCCCAGGCCGTCCTGGCCCGCGATCGCGCCCAGCTCGCCCGCGAGATGCATGATGTCGTCTCCCACCAGGTCAGCCTGATTGCGGTCCAGGCCGGGGGCGAACAACAGCGCGCCCATGGTGAGCAGCCGGCGGTCGCAGGAGCGTTCAGCCAGCGTGAACAGGGCCGCGAACAGAGCGAACACCATGTCCTGCATCAGGGTCGCCGGGAGGTGCAGACGAACACGGCGAGCGGGAAGCGCCAGCGCGGTACAGGCCACCGCGGCCACGGCCACAGCGAAGGGGGGAGTCGTCCCAGAGGTTGAGCCAGACGTCCGCGGCCGCGATCGCGACGACCACGGCGTCGACGACCGGATCCGAGATGCGCGCCCACCACGCTCGCGGCGCGGTCACCGCCCTGGCTCCGTCCGCCTCTGGCGGACTTCGTCGAGCAGCCGGCCCGCTGGGCGAGCAGGGCGGCCTGCACCCGGCTGGTGACGCGCAGTTCGGTGAGGATTGCACTGACGTGGTCCCTGACGGTGCCCGCGCTGAGGTGGAGGCGGCCGCCGATGTCGGCGTTGGACAACCCCTCCGCGATCAGCACGAGCACCGCACGCCCACGCTCGGTGAGTCGTCCGACGCGGGCGGCCTCCTCGTCGTCGACCGTGGCAGCCCCCGGATGGCTCTGCCACGCGGCACGGGACGCCTTCGGCGACATCACGACACCGTCAGCCGCCAATGTCCCTACTAGGGTCCGTCTTCAAACGGATCTTGCCCAGAGTAGGAATGACGCGAGACTGACCGCTGCTTCGTAGGAGGTGGCGGTCTTGTCGTATCTGGTGGCGATGCCTCGGAAGCCCTTGAGGCGGTTGAAGCAGCGCTCAACTACGTTGCGGCGGCGATAGATCTGCCGGTCGAATGCCGGTGGCCGGCCTCCGCGATGGCCGCGGTTGTGGCGGTGTCGCTGCTGGTCGGTCTTCTCGGGAATGGTTTGTGCGATGCCGCGTTTGCGCAGGTAGGCGCGGAAGCCGCGTGAGCTGTAGGCCCTGTCCGCGATGACCCGGTCGGGCCTGCACCGGGGACGTCCAAGGCCGGCCCGCGGGACCCGGATCCGTTCCAGGAGGGGGCGGGCGCAGATGCTGTCGTGGCGTTGGCCGGGTGTCAGCAGGATGGCGAGGGGTCGGCCGCGGCCGTCGCAGGCGAGGTGGATTTTGGTGGTCAGGCCTCCTCTGGATCGGCCGAGGGCGTGATCGTCCGGTTCGTCGGGCCGGTGGATCCCCCTTTTGGCCCCGTCGCGGCGGCGTGCTGGTGGGCGCGGACGATGGTGGAGTCGATCTGGACGAGCCAGTCGATGTCGCCGGCCGCGTCCGCGCGGGCCTGGATCTGCTGGAGAGCTCGGGTGAACACGCCGTCCAGGGCGTAGCGGCGGAAGCGGGTGTAGACCGTCTGCCACGGCCCGTAGCGTTCCGGCAGGTCGCGCCAGGAGATCCCGGTGCGGATCTTGTAGACCATCCCGTTGACGACCTGCCGATCCTCCACGCGCGGACGGCCTGTCGCGGCCCGTGGTATGAGAGGAGCGAGTAACTCCCACTCCTGGTCGGTGAGTTCATGGCGACGTATCACCCCACCATGATCCACCACCCGGCGATCTTTGAAGACGGACCCTAGTTGTTCTGGTATGCGGAACCGGAGGGGATCGAGGCTGTCCTGGCTGCGAAGTTCCAGAAGTCGTAGGCGTATCTGGTCCCGAAAGCGTTCCGCGGCCCGCCGCAACGGCCAGCGTCGTCCACGAGAGACCGCGGGCCAGACGCAGCCTGCTGGCCCGAGTCAGCGGGGCATCACGGTGAGACACGAGAGCATCCTGAGTACCGGTTGTCGAAGTCGCAATCCACACCGAACTCAGAAGGCCCTCACCTGTTCAAGCACCCAGCCCGCGTGTCACCAACGCCCCGGGACAGCACCTCTAGGGCGTGTACCGAAAGTGGATCAAGATGCTCGTTCTGGCCTTGGCATGTGTCATGCGATGCTCGCGTCATGACTGATCAACGCGAGGTTGCCATCGTCCGCTGGCCAGGGCAGGCCCCTTTCGTCCAGGATGGGCTGGCAGATCTGCTGGCGGCCTACCATCTGCAGACGCAGGCCGAGAAGGGTGAGGCCGTCGCCGGTGTGGACGGGTTGCCGGACCGCTACCGGATAGAGATCGCGGATCCACAGGCCGTTTTCGTTGACGATGTCGTACTGCTGGCGTTGAGCGGGGACACCGCGGTGGGCTGCCTGGTGGTGACCGCCTCTGTCGACGGACGGTCCGAGTTCAAAAGACTCTGGACGGACCCGGCGTTCCGGGGGCGGGGCATCGCGTCCAGCCTGGTCGGCGCCGCGCTCGCACATGCTGCGGAAAGCGGCGTCAGCGCGGTGCGACTGTCGGTGTGGAAGTGGCGGGCTGGCGCGATCGCCCTGTACGAGCGGCTCGGATTCGCCGTCACCGAGTCGTGGGACGAGCGGGAGCAGCTGGTCTGTATGGAACGAGCCGTGTGAGTGGTCCCCGCCATTCACTGATGGCCGCTACGAGGACGGTCACCTCGTAGCGGACCGCGCGCTTGTCATAGCGCGTCGCCACGGCGCGGTGTTTTGAGGCGTTGAGCCGCTCCACTGCATGCCGCGCCTTGTAGTCCGCCGGGTCGAACTTCGGCGGCCGGCCGTCGCGGGAGTCGCGTTTCTTGCGGTTACAGGCCTCGCCGGCCTTGTCGGGGGTGGTGCAGCGGATACCGCATCGGCGTAGGCAGGCTCGGTTCTTGCGGGAGGCGTACGCTTTGTCGGCGCGGACCCGGTCGGGGCGAACACGCGACCTGCCCGGCCCCAGCCGGGGGACCCGGATGCGGCTCAGGACGACCTCGAACTGCGGGAAGTCGCAGCGCTGTCCGGCCGTGACCACGATCGACTTGGGCTTCTGGCCCTGCTCGACGGCCAGGTGCAGCTTGGTGGTCGGGTGACATCCCAGGTGATCAGGTCCTTCGTGTCAGCCCGGCCCTGCAGTTGGGTGACGATCCGCTGCCAGGTGCTGTTTCGCTGCCAACGGCGGTACAGGTCGTACACCCGGCCCCACGGCCCAGACTCCTCGAGGACGGCCCGCCAGGGAATGCCGGTCCGGACCCGGCAGGACCCGCACGCTCCGTGTCGGGTCGAGGTTTTCGGACCTTGATCGTGGAGCTGCGGCCGCTCCCCTCAGCCCAGGAGCCAGTGCTGCCGGATCAAGCGTGGGGCGTGCCGGGTGAGCCAGGCGCTGGCCAGGCCGATGGCGGCGCCGGCAGCTACGTCACTTGGGTAGTGGGCGCCACTTTGCACGCGCTCGAGTGCCAGCATGGCGGCGGGTACGGCGCACGCTGCTCCGGCGGCCGGCCATGTGGGCGCGACAGCGGCGGTGAATGCCACTGCGGCGGCGGTGTGTCCGGAGGGGAAGGAGGAGGAGTCGGGGCGGTCCTCGACCTCGTGGTGGGGGAACCACTCCTTCGGTGGCCGGGGCCGGTCGGCCAGCTGCTTGCACAGGCCGTTCGAGATCAGCTGCGCCATCACCAGGGCGCCCAGTCCGGTCCCCGCTGCCTTACGGCCGCGCCACCCGCCCAGCCACGCCATGGCGGCAGCGGCGCCACACCACAGTTTCGTGCTCTCGGCGGTCTCCTCCACCGCTGAGAGCACCGTGCCGACGCCGGGCGGGATGCGGGAGGCCACGTCTTTGGTCAGCGACCGATCAGCGTCACGCAATCTCACCAGAAGCCTCATAGGAGGCAGGTATCCCGAGGCCACCGATCCACGCCCAAGATCGCAGGTGACGGGTCACATACCGTCCAGGCGACGCCGGTCCTCCTCGTCCCACTTCCGGGTGTCGCGGGGCGGGGTGTACGGCTCCGAGTGGGCCGGGTGGCCGCCCGCGACGGGCCGCTGACGTACGGTCTCGGCGTCGAACTCCAGCCCCAGCAGAACGGCCAGGTTGGTGATCCACAGCCAGAGGAGGAAGACGATGACGCCGGCCATCGTGCCGTACGTCTTGTTGTAGGAGGCGAAGTTCGCGACGTAGAAAGCGAAGGCGGCGGAGGCGACCATCCAGATGACCAGGGCGAGGAAGCTGCCCGGAGTGATCCGCCTGAAGCCCTTCACCTTCGCGTTCGGGTTCGGGGTCGGGTTCGCCCAATACAGGATCGCGATCATGACGGTGACCAGGACCACGAGAACGGGCCACTTGGCGATCGACCACACCGTGAGCGCCGTGTCCCCGATGCCCGCAGCGGTACCTGCCTGACGTGCCAGGCTGCCGGTGAACACCACGATCAGCGCACTGACCACAGCCAGCCGGCCGGGTTCCGTTGAGGCCTTCGACGGGAACTTCGTTACCTTGGTGATCTCGGCTGGTGGTGGGCATCTTCTCGGTATGAGGTTGGGGGAGGTGGAACGGCTCCGGGTGAGTTAGCTGATCACCGCGCGCGCAGGGTCGTACTGCGGCGGTTTGACGCCGTCCAACGGGTTGTCGCTGTAGAGCCCGAGCCGGTGCGCGTCGAAGAGCACAGCACGCAGCTTGTCGAAGGCGTTGGACTGGGTGGCTTGGCCCACAGCTTCGGGCTGGGCACGAACATGGGCATCCGGGCGACCGGCGAGCACGGCGAGAGCTAGGCCGCGCTACGGCACGTCCGCCGGCACTGCATCACGGTCGACAACCTCCGGGCCGCCGTGACGAAGCTGGTGAACGCTACCTTCGCCGCCCGTGACACCGAATGGTGGGGCCGCGGCAATGCCTGCGCCTCGGACTCGAAGAAGTTCGGGTCTTGGTCCTCGAACTTCATGACCGAGTACCACGCCCGCTACGGCGGCAACGGCGTGATGATCTACTGGCACGTCGAGCGGAAGAACGTCTGCATCTATTCCCAGCTCAAGAACTGTTCGTCATCCGAGGTTGCGGCGATGATCGAGGGCCTGCTGCGGCACTGCACGAATGCCGAGATCGAGTCCAGCTACGCCGACACGCACGGCGCCTCGGTTGTCGGGTTCGCGTTCACCGAGCTGCTGAACTTCCGTCTGCTGCCGAGGCTGAAGAACATCGGCAGCATCCGCCTGTACCGCCCCTACGACAGCCCGCCCGGCTGGCCGGCGCTCGGCAGCTCCCTCACCAGGCCGATCCGCTGCGACCTGATCGAGCAGCAGTATGACCAGATGGTCAAGTACGCCACCGCGCTCCGTCTGGGCACCGCCGAGGCCGAGCGGGTCATGCGGCGCTTCACCCGCGGCGGCCCCAAGCACCCCCACCTACGCCGCCCTCGAAGAACTCGGCCGCGCGGTACGCACGATCTTCGCCTGCGACTGCCTCAGCAACCCCGGTCTGCGCCGCGAGATCCACGGCGGGCTCCAGATCGTGGAGAACTGGAACAGCGCGTACACCGTGCTCCACTACGGCAAGGGCGGCGCTCTGACCGGGCCGGACAAGGAGCACACCGAAACGTCGATGCTCGCGCTGCACCTGCTCCAGTCCGCGCTCGTGCACGTCAACACCCTGCTGGTGCAGCAGATCCTGGCCGAACCGGCATGGGCGAAGAAGCTGAACGATGAGGACCGGCGCGGACTGACCGCGCTGTTCTGGTCGAACATCAACCCGTACGGCACCTTCCGGCTCGACATGGACAAGCGGCTCGACCTGGGACTGCCGGTCAGCGTGCCGCATCCACGCTCCGCCGAAGCCACCACCGCAGCGTCGTAGCCACCGCCGACCGCGCGCTTCCCCTCGGGGCACCGCGCGACGCTCAATTTCGCCCCCACGGCTCGGCGGTGTCAGCGGACTCGCCCGGTGAGACGAGTCCTGTTTCGTAGGCGAGGACGACGGCCTGGGCTCGGTCGCGCAGGGTCAGTTTGGCGAAGATCCGGGCCACGTGGGTCTTCACTGTCGCTTCACTGAGCGTCAGTGCCTGCGCCAGTTCGGTATTGGAAAGACCCCGGCCCATGAGCGTCAACACCTCGCGCTCGCGCGGCGTCAGCGCAGTCAGGTCTCGGTGGACGGCCGGGGTTGCGAGGCCCGAACCGGTTCTGGGGGCGAAGCGCTCCACCAGGCGGCGGGTGATCGAGGGTGCGAGTAGGGCGTCACCGGTGTCGACCAGGCGTACGGCGGCGGCCAGATGCGCGGGGGTGACGTCCTTGAGCAGGAATCCGCTGGCTCCGGCGGCGAGGGCGGCGTAGACGTAGTGGTCGAGGTCGAAGGTGGTCAACATGATCACCCGGCAGTCCGGAGCCTGCGCGAGTATGCGGCGGGCGGCTTCCAGGCCGTCCATGGCGGGCATCCGGATGTCCATCAGTACGACGTCGGGCCGCAGCCTCCGCACGGCGGCAACGGCCTCGGCTCCGTCGCCGGCCTCGCCCACCACGTCGATGCCGCGGGCGGTCAGGATCAGGCGGAAGCCGGTGCGGACCAGTTCCTGGTCGTCGGCGATCACGACGCGAGGGGCGGGCTCGGTGCGCGTCGTCATGGCCGGTCCAGCGGGATCCGGGCGCGGACGCGGTAGCCGCCGCCGAGGCGGCGGCGGGCGTCCAGGTCGCCGCCGTAGACGGTGACCCGCTCCCGCAGGCCGAGCAGCCCGCGTCCCGTTCCGTCCGCCTGGCCCGGAACCGGCTCTTTCCGCGCGGGCCGGCTGCCCGACAGGATGCTCGGTCCGCTGTTCAGCACCTCGACTCGCAGGTAGTGGTCCGCGTATCGCACCGTCACCTCGGCTTTCGCCCCGTCCCCGTGTTTGAGGGCATTGGTCAGGGCCTCCTGGATGATCCGGTAGGCGGTGACATCGATCCCGGTCGGCAGCGGGCGCGGCTCACCCGAGATGCGCATCTCCACTGGCAGGCCGGCAAAGGCGATCCGGTCGATCAGCGGGCTGAGTCGGCTCAAGCTCGGCTGCGGTGACAAGGCCATCCCGTAGGGCTCGTCGTCGCCGTTCTGCGCGGGTGCGAGCAGGCCGAGCAGGTGCCGCAGCTCGGTCATCGTGTTCCGCCCGGCGGTCTCGACGGCGCTCATCGCCGCCGCGGCCTCCTCGGGCATCGTGGCCAGCACCTCGCGGGCGGCCCCGGCCTGGACCACCATGAGGCTCACGTTGTGGCTGACGATGTCGTGGAGCTCGGCCGCGATCCTGGCCCGCTCGGCGTCGACCGCGGTCCGCGTCGCGCTCTCGCGCTCCCGCTCCAGCAGCCAGCCGCGCTCCTCGACGGCCGCTTGGTGCAGCCGCCGCGCCCGAACTACCGCTACGCACAAACACCCAGCAGCGCCAACTGCCACCGCCAGGGCGATGACCAGCCAGATCGTCCCAGATCCCCACACCGGATCATCTTCGCAGCTGCACGACGCGCCCCACATCAGCCCCCGGATGCAGCTCCGTACATCCCTGGGATGACCTGCCCGGACGGATACACCCGGGGGGTGACGCCCCCTCCGCGGGCTCCGTCCTAAGTTTCGAGCCATGACAACTGATCACGGTAGTGCCCCGCAAGTGGTGGTGCGGCTGGATGGCGTGCACAAGGAATACGGCGACGCGAAGGCGTTGGACGGCCTGTCGCTGGAGATCAGGGCGGGGGACGCGGTCGCCGTGATGGGCCCTTCCGGCTGCGGCAAGTCCACCTTGCTCAACATGGTGGCCGGCCTGGACCGGCCGACCTCGGGCACGGTCGAGGTGCAGGGTCATGACCTCGGGAAACTGAACGAGACCGGCTTGGCGCTGTTCCGGCGGCGGAACGTCGGCATGATCTTCCAGTTCTTCAACCTCATCGACGATCTGCCCGCCCTGGACAATGTGGCGCTGGCCGCGCAGCTGACTGGCACCCCGGCCCGGCAGGCGCGCCGCCGTGCTCTGGAGCTCCTCGACGAACTCGGTGTCGCCGAACGCCGGAACAACTATCCGGCGACGCTCAGCGGCGGCGAGCGGCAACGGGTCGCCGTGGCCCGGGCCCTGATGAACCGTCCCGCGCTGCTGCTGGCCGACGAACCGACGGGCGCCCTCGACAGCCGCTCCGGGGAACAGGTGATGGACCTGCTGATCGACCTCAACCAGATCGGCCAGACCCTGTTGATCGTCACCCATGACCCGCAGCTGGCCACCCGCTGCGCCAGCCGGCTGATCGAAGTCGCCGACGGCCGGGTTGCCCGCGAAAGCGCGCTGGAGGCGACCGCGTGAGCGCCGTATGGAGAGCCTCACGCGCGGCCGTCAAGCGCCGCCGGCTCCAGACCTTCGTCATCGGGCTCGTCGTCCTCTGCGCCACCACGACCGTCCTGCTCGCGCTGGGGCTGCTGGCCGCCGCCTCGGGACCCTTCGACAAGGCCTACGCCGAACAGCGCGGGGCCCATACAGTGGCGACTTTCGACACCACGCAGGTCTCGCAGGAGCAGCTGGCGCGGACCGCCCGGCAGCCTGGGGTGGAGGCCGCAGCCGGGCCCTTCGGGCAGGCTGTCGTCGACATCCCCCAAGACTGGCTCTGGACGGCGGGCGGCACCCTCACAGTGGTCGGCCGGGCCGATCCAGCGGGCCCCGTGGACCGGATCGAGCTGCTGGAAGGCCACTGGGCCACCGCGCCCGGCGAGATCGTCGTCAACTGGTCCGTCCAGGGCTCCCCCGGCCCGGAGCTGCTGGGCACCAAACTGGAGAACCCCGGAGGACCGACGCTGACCGTCGTCGGATTCGCCGCCAGCATGAGCAAGTCGGCGAGCGCCTGGGTCTCGCCCGAGCAGATGGCCACACTGCACCCGTCCTCCGCCCAGATGCTCTACCGCTTCACGGACTCCTCGACGGAGGCCCAACTGAGCGCTGGGCTGGCCGAGGCCACCGCGGGACTGCCCAAGGAATCGCTGACCGGCGCGCAGACCTACCTCGCCCTCAAACAGGCCTTCTCTGCCCTCGCCGACTCCTATCTCCCGTTCATGACGCTCTTCGGCATCCTCGGTCTGCTGGTTTCCACCCTGATCGTCGGCAACGTGGTCAGCGGGGCGGTCGTCTCCGGGTATCGGCATATCGGGGTGCTGAAGGCCCTGGGCTTCACCCCGAATCAGGTCGTCGCCGTCTACCTGACGATGCTCTCCGTACCGGCCGTCGTGGGCTGCGTCCTGGGCACCCTGCTGGGCAACATGCTGGCCGGGCCGATCCTGAAGGTCGCGTTCACCGGCATCGATGTGGGCAGGGCCTCGGTCGGCGACATCGGCCCGTGGGTGTCCGTTGTCTGCCTGGTGGGCATTCCCGCCCTCGTCCTGCTGGCCGCGCTGGTCCCCGCCCTGCGAGCCCACCGGCTACCCGCTGCGCAGGCGATCAGCGCGGGCGGCGCGCCGCGGACCGGGCGCGGGCTGCGCGTCCAGCGGGTGCTCGGCGCCACCCGGCTGCCGCGCCCGGTCAGTCTGGGCCTGGGCCAGCCGTTCGCCCGGCCGGCCCGCACGCTGCTGACCATGGCGGCCATCGTCCTCGGGGTCACCACGGTGACCCTGTCGACCGGACTGACCAGCACCATGCTGGCGTTCGGCAACCTCGGGCGGGAAGACGGAGGTGCCAGGATCCAGGTGGAGACGGGAGGGCCGGGCAACGACCGGACGCCTCCCCGGCTCAGTGACCCGCAGATCGAGGAACGGCTGCGCTCCCTCCCGGGTGCGGCGGGGGTGCGGGCCCGCGCGCTGGCCCAGGCGAACATGACCGGGCAGACCCAGCCCGTCTTCGCCGACTTCTACCGCGGGGACGATTCCTCGTACGCCCACATGATCGTCAAGGGCCGTGCGCCGGCCGCGGCGGGCGAGATCGTGGCCGGGCCGTCGTTCCTGACCCAGCGCGGGCTGAAGGTAGGTGACCGGGTCACCCTGGAGCTGAACGGCAAGCAGGTCTCCGCGACCGTCGTGGGTCAGCTCGTCGAGGGCAACGCCCGGGCCTTGGAGGCCACCTGGCAGACCTTCGCCCAACTCGCACCGGACGTCCACGCCACCGAGTACACGGTACGGCTCGCCCCCGGCGCTGACGCTCGCGCCTACGCCGAGGCGGTCGAGGCGCTCGACCCAGGCCTGCGCGCGTCGGTGGCGGACTCGGCGAACGTCGGCACCACCACCGTCGTCACCTTCTCTACGGTGTTCACGGTGCTGCTGACCCTCGTCGCGTCGCTCGGTGTCTTCAACACCGTCCTGCTGAACACTCGCGAGCGGCGCCGGGACCTGGGCATGCTCAAGTCGATCGGGATGACCCCCCGACAGGTGGTGGTGATGACGGTGACCTCGGTCGCCGGGCTGGGCGCGGTCGGCGGGCTGCTCGGCATCCCGCTCGGGATCGTGGCGCACCGCCTCGTCGTGGACAACGTCGGAGTGGTCGCCTTCCCCGCGTATATGAAGGACGTGTGGCACGCGCCGCAGCTGGCCACGATGCTCCTGGCGGGTGTGGCGATCGCCGTCCTCGGTGCCCTGGTCCCGGCCCGGTCGGCGGCCCGGATGACCATCGCCTCGGTGCTGCACACCGAGTAGATCACCCGTCAGCACCAGCCTCTGGATCGGGGTCAGCGCAGGAAGCGGCCCGGTCACGCGTGCGGTCTGTCAGTGGCGAGTCAAGCCACGCGGCCCGCCGCGCCCAGAACCGGGCGATCAGCGCGTCGCCTTCGATCCGACTGGCCGATCTCCGCGAGGTCTGCTCATCGGACTTCCGGCGCCTGATGGATCGTCGGGGTGATGCCGCAGCAGATGCCGGATTTACTGCGGCGGAGCCGGAGGGCGGGGACGAGTATGCGATCGAACCGGTGACCGAACTCGGGGCCCGGGGCGCGCTCAGGTTGCCGCGCGCCCGGGTGGTGCCCCTGTCCGCCCCTCCCGCATCAAGAAGGCCAGCAGCGCGAAGCGGAACGGAGGGAGTGAGTCCGCTCGCGTGGCCTGAGCGAATCAGGGGCGGTGCATCAACCGCCTCGAGCAGCGGCGCGGCCTGGCCACACGAACCGACGAACTCTTCATCGCCTCGCAGGCCGCACCCCACCTCGCCGCCATCCTCATCCGGGCACGACGCTGACCAAGAGACAGAACGTAGTGGAGTCCCATCAGGGGCGTTTCCTTCGGATCACCTGGCTGCCCAGAGGACGGTCGAACGTGACGGTATCGCGCTGCGCTTGCCCCCGCGCGAGTTCACCCTGGTGCATTGATTGCCGGAGGAACTGTTCAACTGCGGACGCCGAGGTCCCGGAGCCGGTCGGCTACCGTAGCGAATCGCCGCTCCGTCGGGGAGAGCTGGTTTCCCCTGGTGGACGGCGCTTTTGAAGGTTCACTTGTCGTGTGAGGGGGCACCAATGAGAATCCGCAACGCCATTTCCGCGGCGGTCGTCATGGCGACCGCTACCGTTGGCACGATCACCGCAGTCGGCGGCCCGGCCCAGGCCGCCTGGGAGCCACCGTTCAGGAAATGCACGTCATTCGATCAGAGTGGATTCAGGGGCGACGTCTGTGTGGACCGGGTCGGCCTGGGACCACAGGAATTCCTCGGCCTGGGCCACATCCAGGCATTCCCCGGCAACTGCGCCACACTCCGGGTCGACGTCGTCGACCCCGACGGCACGGCGGTTCATTCCGTGAACAACGTCCCCTGCGCCAACGGGACGGTTGGTACTGCTCGATATCTCGCCGAGCTGCACGTGAACGGCAGGGCGTATGCCCGCCTGGTCAGTTTCGACAGGGCAGGAAACACGCTGCTGTCGGTCAACTCCGAGATCATCGTCTCCCCGTTCGACAACCACTGAGGGGCTGGTGACCTGAGTCGGAGACTCGTCGGCAGCAGGCGGCTACTTTGTCGAGGATCTTGTCGGCGGTCTTGCTTGCCCGGGACCGCTGAACTCGGAATACCCGTCAGTCGGTGCGGAAGCCGGCCATCACCGAGGCCGGGTAGCGGCTGCCTGCGGAGCCCTGGGGCAGGACCTCCCGGATACGGGCCAGGTCGGCCTCGGTGAGTTCTACGTCGGTGGCGCCGACGTTCTCCTCCAGACGAGTGGCGCTGCGGGTGCCCGGGATCGGGACGACGTCCTCGTCCTGGGCGAGCAGCCATGCCAGGGCGAGCTGGGCAGGGGGATGCCCTTGGTGGCGGCGAGCTTTCGGAGCTGCTCGGCGGCGGTCAGGTGGTAGGCGCAGTTCTCGCCCTGCCAGCAATCGTCCCAGCGGCGCATGTCGTCCTCGGGATACTCGTCGGCGGGCTTGACCACGCCGGAGAGGAAGCCGCGGCCGAGCGGCGAGTACGGCACCAGGCCGATCCCCAACTCCCGCAGGACCGGCAGGATCTCGTCCTCTACCTCGCGTTCGAAGATCGAGTACTCGTACTGAAGGGCTGTGACCGGGGTGACGGCGTGGGCGCCGCGGATGTAATGCGGGCCGACGTCACTCAGGCCGAAGTACCGCACCTTGCCTTCGGTGATCAGGTCACCGACAGCGTCGGCGACCTCCTCGGCCGGTACGTCGGGGACCTTTCGCTCGTACCGGACGGTGAGCCGGCGGAAGCCGAACAGCCAGATCGACCGCTCGGTCTTCCAGCGGTGCCGGCCGAGCCGCTCGCTCGATTCGATCCCGGGACGCGCGATGCGGGGGACGAGCCCTCGCTCGCGCAGCCAGGTGAGGTGTTCGGCGGAGAAATACGCTTTGTCCGCGCGGAGTTTGACGGGCCGACGCCGTCGCGGCCCGCGGCGGGAGCGGACGGCGGGTATACCGCGGATCAGCGGCTTCAGAGCCAGGCTGTCGTGGGTGTTCGCACCGGACACCGCGACGGCCGGCGGGATGCCCTGGGCCTCGGACAGCACATGCAGCTTGCTGCCCTTCTTGCCGCGATCGACCGGGTTCGGCCCGGTCAGCGTGCCCCCCTTTGGCCCGGACCGAGGCGACATCGACGATCGCCGAGGCCGCCCAGTCCACCTCGCCCCGCGCACCGAGTTCGTCCAGGACGCCCGGTGGAGCCGACGCCGCAGTTCCGCCCGGGTCCACGCGGTGAACCGGCGATGCGCGGTCGCGGGCGAGACGCCGAACGTCTCCGGCAGATGCCGCCAGGCGCACCCGCTGGTCAGCACATACACGACCGCCGTGAACACGGCCCGCTCGTCACACGGAGCGGTCCCACCGCCCTGCGGACGGGAGTTGAACGACGGCAGCAACGGTGCGACCAGCTACGGTGTCCTATGTGGTGATCGCTCGCTGGGTTGTTCATGGGGCGGGGAACGTGGGTTGAATTGTTCCGGACGGGCTGTGGGAGATTGCCGAGTCGCTGATCCCACCGTCGAAGGTGCGGCCACAGCGCGGCGGAACGCAGGACACGCCTGATGAGACGCTGTTCGTGGCGATCATCTACGTGCTGGTCAGCGGTTGTGCCTGGCGGGGTCTGCCGCCGTGTTTCGGGATATCGAAGTCGACCGCGCACCGCCGGTTCCTGATCTGGTCGCGGACCGGGGTGTGGGGCCGGCCGCACGAGGCGTTGCTGCACCGCCTCGATGGCGCCGGCCTCATCGACGTCTCGCGCGTGGTCCTCGACTCCGCTCACGTGGGGGCTGGAAATGAGGGCGAACTCAAGGTATGGGCGCCCCTTTTTCGTGTCGATGTGGCTGCCGTCGATCACCGCCCGGGACCGGTCGATCTCGTTTGCCGCGTTCAGCTGGGCAAGCAGGATCCGATGCAGATCGTCGAACACCCCGGCGTTGATCCACCGTTTGATCCGCCGCCAGCACGTCATGCCTGACCTGAAGCCGAGTTCCTGCGGAAGGTCTTCCCAGCCGATCCCGGTATGCAGCACGTACAAGATGCCCTGCAGGCACTGCCGATCCGGCACCGGCCGCGGACCGGGCGCCTTCATCGGGCCAAGGCGGAAGCAACGGCTCGAGAAGCTCCCACAACTGATCATTGAGCAGAGCGCGTGAGCAGCTCTTCAACGTTCGCCTCAGGTTCGCTCGGTCGGAAGTAGGCATGCGGATAAGCGATGCAACCCGTATGCAGAAGGCTGGTGATGGCAGTCGACGCAGCACCATCGGGGAAAGCGCGGCCCGGCCCATCTCTGTACTTCGGGCCCAGTTTCGACGGGCCTTGATTCTCGTGCGGGTGTCGAACGGCGCTCCGGAGAGTACTCCCGTCGGAGTAACGTCGTACCGCCTGTCTCCCGAGGGATGACGACCGCAGTATGACGAAACAGAACGGAATCGGGCCTAGCGTTGGGGCCATGCCGGAACTTGATAGTCCACTGCGGAGGTTCGGGGTGGCCACCAGGGCGCTGGCGACAGCGTTCCCTGTCGCCGCATGCGGGGTCACACGCCGACAACAGTGCGGGCCCGCCGCGGCCGGCCCGCACAGCGCGCACGCGGGCGGTCGTCAGCTCCAGCACAGCCGCTGCGCACCGGCGAGCGGTTCCTCGACCTGAGCGCTGCCGCGGTGCGCGAGCAGGACGCGAAGACCCCCTGAAGCATCTCGCAGACGGATGCCGTACGGATACCTCACCACACAAACGCCTGAAGAGAGGGACTGACATGAAGCCCATGGGACGCCGCGGCTTTCTCGCCGCCAGCACGGCACTTGGCATTGGTGCCGGCTTGTCCACGCACGCCATTCTCTCGGAAACGAGCGAGAACGAGACTTCGGACAAGACTTCGGACATTTTACGGCGGGACCAGGACCTGCCCTTCATCGGCGCGGAGGAGACCTTTTCGACTCCCACGTTGTTGAAGTTGAACTCCATCAATCAGGATCACATAGCGTTCCTTGAGGAAATTGGTCTTTCGGATCTGGGCCAACGCCGCATCGGCGATATGGATGCGGGGGGACTCAACGTTCAAATCCTCTCTGCGCATACACCCTCCGTACAAAATGTCCCTGGACAGAGGGGCATCGACCTTGCCTATCGCCTTAACCGGCAACTTGTAGACGGGCCGATCGCCAAATATCCGAACCGCTTCAAGGCTTTCGCCACCTTGCCCTTGCAGAGCCCGGAGGCGGCGGCGGACGAACTGGAACGCTCGGTTCGGGAAGATGGCTTCCTGGGCGCACTGACCAACGGACACATCGCGAAGAAGTATCTCGATCACCCCGATTTCGAGCCTGTGCTGGCACGTGCCGTTGCTCTCGATGTGCCGATCTACCTGCATCCCGGCTATCCAGCTGACGAGGTCTTCAAGATCTACTACAGCACCACGCGGTCTAAATACACGGAAGAGCACCAAGACTACATTTTCAGCGGGTCTGGATATGGCTGGCACCAGGAGGTGCTGACCCAATGCATTCGGATGATCACGTACGGGGTTTTCGACAGATTCCCCAAGCTGAAAATCATCATCGGCCACATGGGCGAAGGCCTTCCCTTCTACTACGAGCGGATCGTCAATGACATGGGCGAGCCGACCAAAGACTCGCTCGAGAAGCCCATCGGGCAATACTTCCAGGACAACTTCTGGGTCACAACCAGCGCATTCCCTCAGACCGAACTGCTCGATCTCCTTCTGAAGTACATAAGCGTGGATCGAGTGATGTTCGCAACCGACTACCCGTTCGCGGACATAAAGGAGCAGACCGACTGGTTCCGCGGAGTCGATCTGCCACGCGAAGACAAGGAAAAGATCGCATTCCGAAATGCGGAGAAACTGTTCAGAATGAAAGTGCCCGTGAAGTGATACGCCAGCGTCCGCCGGAGTGAAAGAATGCTCTGCTGTAAGGCGAGAGTACGGCCGAAGTATGCGATGCGCGGCTTCCCCATAACACGGTCTCATACCGGCTCTTCTAAGACCGTGTCCTACGTGGTGAGGCGTCGTTGACTTCGATATGGGGCGGGCTACGTGGAGTTGGATTGTTCCGGACGGGCTGTGGGAGATCGCGAAGCCGCTGATCCCGCCGTCGAAGGTGCGGCCGCAGGGTGGCGGAACGCAGGACACGCCTGATGAGACGCTGTTCGCAGCAATCATCTACGTGCTGGTGTCCGGCTGCGCCTGGCGTCAACTGCCGCCCTGCTTCGGCATATCGAAGTCGACCGGCCACCGCCGGTTCCTGATCTGGTCCAGAGCCGGTGTCTGGGGCCGCCTGCACGAGGCCGTGCTGCACCGGCTCGACGACGCCGGCCTGATCGACGTCACCCGCGTTGTGCTCGACACCGCCCACGTCCGGGCTACAAAGGAGGCGAACACACAGGTCCGAGCCCCGTGGACCGGGGCAAGACGGGTTCCAAGATGCACATCCTGTCGGACGCAAACGGCCTGCCCCTCGTTGTCGGCGTCTCGGCCGGCGACACTCACGACAGCGAAGGACTGAAGCCGATGGTGGAGGGTCACCAAACGAGACACGACCCCCACAACGGCAAGTACTTCAAGCCCCAGCGTCTGCACGCGGACAAAGCCTACGATCGGGCCGACCTGCGCAGATGGCTCCGCGGCAAGCGCATCGGCGTTCGCATCGCCCGCAAGGGCATCGAGTCCAGCGAATGATTAGGGCGCCGACGCTGGGGCATCGAGCGCACCATGTCGTGGCTGTCCGGCTACCGCAGACTCAGCCCTCGCCACGAGCGCGACCCCCGCAACCACCTGGCCTTCCTCGGCCTCGCCGCCGCCCTGTGCAGCTACAAGCGACTCATCCGCCTCACCACGTAGGACACGGTCTCAGAGGTCGTCTCGTTTGTAATTCGGCATGGTTGCTTTTCCTGCGTCAGCATCAAGGGATTCCGCTGCCGCTCGACCGCTTGCACGGGCGACATCGGTCATCAGTCCGGGGGTTGCGACATGTATGGGGTGCCGGAAGGCTCCCGCGGCTGCTTCATGTGCGGCTTCAGGGTCTGTCCCTGGCCACAGGTGGGTGAGCATGAGGCTGGCAGCACCTGCCTGGCTGGCGTACTGCCCGGCCAAGCGTGCGGTCAGCAGATACGGCGCGTCGGCGGACGGCACCTCGTGGATGTATGTGGCTTCTGACAACAACAGGTCGGCATTCTGAGCGAGGCGCAGGATGTCGGGGCTCGGTCCGGTGTCGCCGGTGTAGGCGAGTACAGCTTCCGGTGTGGTCAGTCGGATGCCGGCGTTCGGCACGAAGTGCGGAAGGAGCCAGGTGTCTGTTCTGAACGGGCCGATGTCGAATCGGTCGCCCGGCTGGAACTCGTGAAGGCGGTACGCCCCGGCGAGCATGCTCGGTTTGTCCAGCGCGAGAACGGCGTCGACGGCACCGTGCGGTGCGTAGACGGGCAGGGCCGGCGGTGGCGTGTCACTCAGGCCCCGGGCACGCAGAAGAGGATTGAGGTCGGCGCAGTGGTCGGGGTGCCCGTGGCTGATCAGCACGGCGTCGACGGCGTCGACGGTGCTGTGGTCGAGCAGGCGGGGCAGTGTGGCATAGCCGGGGTCGATGAGCAGGCGGAAGCCCGCGTGTTCGACGAGGTAGCCGCTGCATGCCTGGACTGCGGTGGGCCACGCTCCGCAGCCCCCGAGGACGGTCAATTGCATGTCAGGACAGTAGTTGGCATGCCGTTGTCGTGAGCAGGTAATTTTCGGGCCTGGGAGCGGACATGGTCGAGAGGCCGGTGCCGGAGTCTTTGTGGAAGCTGTTTCAACGTGTGCTGCCGTCTGCTCCGGTGTGGCCGCAAGGTGGAGGTCGCCGGCGGTACGGGGATCGCGAGGTGCTCGCCGCAATCACCTTCGTGGGGCCTCACTTGGTGAGTCGGCGGTGGCAGATGAGGACTGCGGACGGTCTTCAACCGGGGACGTTCCGGGACTGTTCCGGAAGGAGCCCGGGCGATCCGTGGTGACCGCACCGTCACCGCCGACCTGGCACGGCTTGCCGGTGAGGGACCGTGGGACGCCGTGGTGGACATGTCGGTTTCAGAGATGGCGCCGCTTGACGTCCTCGCCGGTGCGCGCCTCTTGGAGCCGGTCGCCGCCGGTACGTCTGCATCTCCACTGTCAACGCCTACCGCGGTTGGCCGAACGATCCGCTGACGGAGAACTCAGAAGTCCTGGACGGGCCACCGGACGCTGACGCCGAATACGGCCGATTCCCTGACGACTGGAATGGGCCGGATTGGTACTACGGCCGGCGGAAGGCAGGCGCTGAGCGAGCGGTCACCGCTGCGTTCGGCGGGGAGCGAGCGGTCATCCTGCGGCCGGGTGTGATTCTCGGGCCAGGCGAGTACGTCGGCCGACTGCCGTGGTGGCTGAACCGAGCGGCCCGCGGCGGTCGGATGCTTGCTCAGGGCGCTCCGGACAAGCCCATCCAGCCGATCGACGTACGCGATGTGGCCACCTTCGCACTCGACCAAGGCGCGGGAGAGCGGGGTGGCGCGTACAACTGCGTCGCGCCGGTCGGCCGGGAGACGATGGGCGGCCTGCTCACGGCCTGTGTGCTCGCCACGGGCAGTGTGGCACAACTGGCCTGGGCACCGGACAAGTTGCATCAGTCGTGCGCGCGCCAGGTCGATGGCTGCCGGCCCCGAGACCACGATGGGCACCTCGGCCTGCGGCCGGCTGCTGAGCAGGGTGAGGGCAGCTGAAGCGAACTCTTCCGCGCCTCACTGACTCGATACATGTCATCGGCCACGATGTTGTTCAGGTTCACCGCGAACGCCTCGCCGTTCCGCAGACCGCAGCCGCTCATCAGGTGACGGCGCCGTGTTCCGCGTGGGTGACGACGTGGACGTGGGCGGGCGCGGCGCGGTCGAAGCCGTAGCGGGCGCAGTACTTGCACCCGCGGCCGCTGCGGCTCTTGGCCAGGATGGGGGTCGAGGTGCGGCCGCAGGTGGTGCAGCGACAGCGCCCGGGCGTCATGGTCGTGGTGTTGGGCTCCAGGGGTTCGAAGCCGGCCCCGAGCGTGGAGGCGGCGGCGCGCTCGGGGTCTTCCCGTCGTGCGGCGCCGATGCGGAGGTCGGCGCGGCGTCGGCATCCGCTCTGGCCGGCGAGGATGGATCCGAAGGTCGGTGAGGCGATGGTGCCGCAGCCGTGGCACAGGGCACCGCCAGGGGTACGGCGGTCGCACGGCCCGGTGCCGCGGAGTCCTGCTCCCGCGGCACCGGGCGGTTCGATGCCGGGTCAGCCGACGTCGAGCACGATCTTGCCCCGGACGCGCCGGGTCTGGCTGAGGCGGAACGCCTCGGCCGCCTCGGCCAGGGGCAGGACGCGGTCGACGTGAACGGTGAGCTTGCCGGCGTCGGCGAGCGTGGCGAGTTCCTCGAGGTCCGCGCTGACGGGCTGGGTCCACACCACGTGCCCGCCCTTCGCGGCTACCTGCTGGTCGACGATCGAGGCGACCCGCGAGGAGTCCTTGAGCAGTTCCTGCGAGACGGCGACGGCGTCACCGCCCACGCAGTCCACCGCCGCGTCGATCCCCTCGGGGGCCAACTGCCGCACCCGCTCGGCCAGGCCCTCGCCGTAGGTGACGGGCTCGGCCCCCAGCGACCGCAGGAAGTCGTGGTTGCGCTCGCTGGCCGTGCCGATGACCCGGGCGCCCCGGGCCACCGCGATCTGGACGGCCAGTGAGCCGACGCCGCCGGCCGCGGCGTGCACCAGCACGGTCTCCCCCGCCCCGACGCCCACCGCTACCAGCGCCTGCAGCGCGGTGAGCCCGACCAGCGGAAGGCCGGCCGACCGCTGCCAGTCCAGCGACGTGGGCTTGCGCGCGAGGGTGTGCACGGGCGCGGCGACGAACTCCGCGTAGGTGCCGTGCTGCACCTGCTCCGTGCGGACGTAGCCGATGACCTCGTCGCCGACGGCGAACTCGGTGACGTCCGGGGCGACGGCCTCGACCACGCCCGCCACGTCGAAACCGGGCACGACGGGCAGGGCGACCTTCAGCATGCCCTCCATGTGACCGGCGACGATGTGCCAGTCGACCGGATTGACCGCGGTGGCCTTCACCCGCACCAGCACCGAACCGGCGCCGACCTCGGGGGTGTCGGTCTCGGCCAGCTCCAGGACGTCGGGGCCTCCGTACGTACGGGCGAGGATCGCTTGCATGACCAGCACGCGCCTTTCACTCTCAGAATGTGTACGACGCTTACATTTAAACCCGCGATGTAAGCAGCGTCAACTTGGCTCGCCGTTGCTGCGATGATGGAAGGGAAAGGAGATCTCATGGCGACGCCCACCACCTCCCCCCGGGGTCAGTACCACCACGGCGACCTCCGGGCCGCCTGCCTCGAGGCGGCCCGCGAACTGCTGGAGGAGGGAGCCGAACTGTCACTGCGCGCGGTCGCCCGCCGCGCGTCCGTGTCCCCGGCCGCTCCCTACCGGCACTACGCGGACAAGGACGCGCTGGTGTCGGCCCTGGCTGCACAGGGCTGCCGGGAACTGCGCGGTTGTCTCGCCGCGGCCGCCCCCGCCGCCGCGACCCCGGACGACTTCGCCGCCCTGGCCGTCGCCTACGTACGTTTCGCGCTCACACACCCCGCACTGTTCCGGATCATGTTCAGCACCTCCTGCGACCCCGCGGACACCGAGCGGACCACGGCCGCGGCGGACGTGGACGCCTTCGTCCGCCGGGCCGCCGCACGCGCCCGCCCCGACGCCGACCCCGACGCCCTGAGCGTGGCGTGCTGGGCACTGCTCCACGGGCTCGCCTTCCTCTATCTGGAGGGCAAGTTGCCGACGGACCCCCCGGCCGCGGTCGACGCACGCGTCCGCACATCGGTCGGAGCACTGATCGACGCACGACAGCCCGGCTGGTGACGCGGTTCCACCGCCGGGACGCCGTGGACCAGGACGACGGGGCGGGGGCGGACGGTCTGTGAACACGCACCGAGCGCTGGGTGACGGCGAAGACGTCGGTCATCTCGGCGGGCAGGTCGCCGGCGATGACGTCCTGGTAGTGCTCGGGCATGATGCGCAGCTCCGGCTCGTCCTCGTACTCGGTGGTGATGGTGGTGTCCGGGCCCATCTTGGCGCCGGGGAAGCAAGAGGCGTTCTCCAGAGCGCTCTCGCCCTCGTCGGGCTGGAAGGCGACGACGTAGACCAGGGCCTCGACGTTGGAGGCGGCGCGGGCGGCGCGGGTGATGATCGCGCCGGCGTAGGAGTGGCCGACCAGGACGACTGGGCCGTCCACGGACTTCGCGACGGTGGCGGTGGCGGTGTACCGGGCGTCGGACTCCAGGCCGCGCAGCGGGTTCGACACGGCGAGGGCGGTGTAGCCCTGTGCCTGGAGCTTGGCGACGCGGGACGCGCCGAGCACCGTGATGCGCAGGCCTGCGCCGCTTCGCCGCAACGGCTCTTCACTGCCCCGCAGTACGAGGCCCGCTTCCGACGTGAGCAGCGCGCAGCGGCTGTGCAGCCGTCGCTACCGCGCCCTGACCATGCCGGATTCCCACGCCCAGGCGGCGATCTCGACCCGGTTACGGGCGTCGATCTTCTGCTGGATGCTGGCCAGGTGGGTCTTCACGGTGGACAGGGACACCACCAGTTGCGCGCAGATCTCCTGGTTGGTGCGGCCCACCGCGACCAACCGGGCCACGTCCAGTTCCCGCTGGGTCAGCGGGCAGGCGACATCCGGCTCGGGTCGTGTGGAGGACAGTTCCCTCAACAGCCGGACGGTGACGGCCGGGGAGACCAGCGCATCCCCCCGGGCGGCGGCCCGCACCGCCTCGATCAGCAGACTGGGCGGAGCGTCCTTCAGCAGGAAGCCGCACGCCCCGTTGCGCAACGCGGTGTGCACGTAGTCGTCCTGGTCGAAAGTGGTGATCACGACCACCCGCATAGGGGTGTGGGCCCCGGGTCCTGCCAGCACTCGGGTGACGTCCAGGCCGTCCAATTTGGGCATCCTGATGTCGACCAGGCACACGTCCGGCCGCAGCCGGCGGGCGAGTTCCACGCAGGCGGCGCCGTCGGCGGCCTCGCCGACCACTTCGATACCGGGCTGGGCGTCGAGGATCAGCCGGAAGCCCATGCGGACCATTTCCTGGTCGTCCGCGATCAGTACGCGGATCGCCGTATCGCTCACGCCGGTGATCCTGCCACGGCGGCCAGCCCCGGGAAGTCGGCGGTCACGCGCCAACCACCGTCGTCGGTCGGTACGGCGGTCAGCGCGCCTTCCACCGCTTCGACGCGTTCGCGCAGACCGACCAGTCCGAAGCCGCCGCGTCCGCCGACCGGGACGGCATGGCGTGCGGCCGACGCCGTGTTGTGCACCTCGACCCGCAGCCGCGACCCGTCGACGTCGACCCGTACGGCCACCGCGGCGTCGGGCGCGTGCCGGCGCACGTTGGTCAGGGCCTCCTGCACGACCCGGTGTACGGAGGTCTCCACCTCGGGGGCGAGCCGCACCTCGCGGGCCGCCGCGGCCACGTGCAGCTGGACGTCCGCGTGGTCCGCGCCGAACGCGGAGACCAGACGGGCGAGTTCGCTCCACACCTGCCCCGGCCGGATGCTGTCGCGGTCGTCCTCGCGCAGGACCCGCACCAGACGGCGCATCGAGTCCAGCGCCTCCGACCCGGACCGGGTGATGTTCTCCAGCAGCGGCCCGACCTGTTCCGGTGCCGTGTGCTGGAGGGTGAGCGCCGCGTTCGCCTGAACGATGATGCCGGTGACGTGGTGCGCGACGAAGTCGTGCAGGTCGTGGGCGAGTTCCAGACGCTGGCCCTGGCGCACAGCGGCGATGTCGCGGGCCCGCTGCTCCTCCAACAGCCGCGCGCGCAGCCCCCAGGCGAGAGCCAGGCCGACGGCGAGCGTCATCAGCAGGGACCAGCCGATGGCGACCTGGCTGTTCGTCGTCGCCCAGCGCAGCGGGATCGCGATGACCGCGACGGCGAGTCCGGCCGTGACGGCCGTCGCCGTTCCCGGACGGGGTACCGTGCGCACCGCGCGGGACAGCAGCACCAGCAGGACGACGCCCTCCAGCAAGCCCCAGGTGCCGGCGCCGTCCGACCCCGCGAACACGCCGATCCACACCGTGAGGACCAGGGAGCCACCGGCGGCGAGCGCGCCACGCGCTTGCGTGCTCGGCCGACGGCCGGGCCACAGCAGCGCCGCGCAGGCAAGCGGACCGGACACGATCGGCAGCCAGCTCGTCCAACGGTAATGGGGCGCCCGGCCGGCGAACACGTCCAGCAGTCCCACCGCGAGGAAAAGGGTCCAACCGGCGGCGATCAGCACGCGGCGGAACAGCGGAGTCTCGGAGTACACGGCCGCCAGGATACGGAAGCGGCGCTTCCCCTCGCTCTCGGCCGAATGGCCGATCTCCGGCCCTCACAACCGGCCGTCCGGCCGAGCCCACCCGGTGCCGTACGCCCCGATCGTGGACGGCATGCACCCGATGATCACCGTTGCCTCCGGGGAGTCCACCCGATGAACACCACCTCCGCCGTCCTGACCGGCACCGGACTGTTCAAGTCCTACGGCATGGCCCGCGCCTTGGCCGGCGTCGACATCGACGTGACGTCCGACCAGTCGCTGGCCGTCATGGGGCCGTCCGGCTCCGGCAAGTCCACCCTGCTGCACTGCCTGGCCGGCATCGAGCGGCCCGACTCCGGGGAGGTGCTCCTGGACAGCAAGCGGATCGACCAGCTTCGCGAACCCGCCCGCAGCGAGCTGCGCCGCACCGCGTTCGGCTTCGTCTTCCAGTCCGGCCAGCTGTTGCCGGAACTGCCCGCCGACGAGAACGTGGCTCTGCCACTGATGCTCGGCGGCACGCCGCGCCGGGCGGCCGTCGAGCAAGCCCGGCAGTGGTTCGGTCCTCTGGGCCTCACGGGCCTGGAGGACCGGCGCCCCGGGCAGCTGTCCGGAGGCCAGGCGCAGCGGGTGGCCATCGCACGGGCCCTGGTGGGGCGTCCGAAGGTGATCTTCGCCGATGAGCCGACCGGCGCGTTGGACCAGGCCACCGGCATGGAGGTGATCCGCTTGCTGGTGGAGGTCAGCCGCAGCCAGGGCGCTGCCTTGGTGGTCGTCACCCACGACGCGAACGTGGCCCGCTGGTGCGATCGCACGGTGGAGGTCCGAGATGGCCGGCTGGCCGGAGATCAAGGTGCGGCTCAGGCCGGGACCGACGCGAAGGCGGGGTTCCGGCGATGAGGGCTCTGGACCGCACCACATGGGCGCTGGCCTGGCGGCTCACCCGGGCCGGTGGCCGCACCGGCCTGCTCGCGACGGGGCTCGCGGTCGCGGCGGCGGCCGTGTCCACCGCCCTGCTGCTGCTCTGCGTCGCGATGAACCTGGGCTTCCAGCACCGCGAGGACCGTACCGACTGGCGCAACCCGGTGAAGTCCTCCCGCCCGGTAGCTGTCCAGGCGACGGGAACGACCTTCCATCGGGGCGAGCCGGTGACTGTCGTAGACGTCGCGCCGCTGCCCGGACGCACCGCCCCCACTCCGCCCGGCCTCGCCCGCTTCCCCGCTCCCGGCGAGCTCTGGGTCTCCCCCGCGCTCGGCGCCCTACTCGACCGGCTGCCCGCCGACCGCCACCCGGTCCCTGGCACGCCCACCGGAACACTGGGCCGCGCGGCGCTCGCGCACCCCGACGAACTCGTCGCCGTGATCGGACACCGCTCCACCGACCCGGAAGTCACCGCCCCTCGCGAGCCCGATCCGCGCCGGACAGGCGACGTCGCCTCCCCCACCCGCATCGCATCCTTCACCGGCGCGCCCCTGAAGGGCGGCATGAGGGGCATGTACACGCTTCTTGCCCGGCTCGCCACCATCCTCGTGGTCGTACCGCTGCTGGTACTGGGGGCTTCCGCCGCGCGGCTGTCGGTCTCCCGCCGTGACCAACGCCTCGCCGCGCTGCGCCTGATCGGCGCCACTCCGGGCCGTACAGCCGGAATGACGGCTGCCGAGGCCCTGCTCACCGGAACGGCCGGGGCGCTGTTCGGTGCCGTGGGATACGCCGTGCTGCTGCTCGCGGCGGCGAGCCTGCCCATCGCGGGCGGCTCCTGGTACCCGGCCGACCTCTGGATCGGCGGCCCGCTGCTGCTGGCAATGTTGGGCGGGGTGGTCGTGCTGGTCGTGGTCAGCGCGCTCGCCGGTCTCCGTCAGGTGGTCGTCGGCCCGCTGGGCGTGGCACGCCGCTCCCGCAGCCGTGGAGCGAGCGCCGTGCGGGCTCTCGTCTTCGTGGCCGTCGTCGGCGTGTACGGCTGGATCACCAAGAAGCACGGGAGCAACGGCGTCGTCGCGCTGTCCGCGTTTGCCGCGGTCTTCCTCGCGCTGGCCGTGATCGGGCCGTGGGCTGTCCGGCTGCTCGGCAGGATCGTCACCACTGTGGCCAAGCGGCCGGCGACACTGCTTGCCGGCCGCCGCCTCCTGGACGATCCGAAGGCCGCCTGGCGGATCGTCTCCGGACTCACCCTGGCCGGTTTCGTCGCCGGATTCTTCGCCCTGCTCACCATGGACAGCACTCTCCCGTTCGGACGACCCGACCGGCTCGCCCTCGCCGTCCCGGAACACCACGTCACGCAGGTGCGGACCCTGGCCGCACAGCGCTTGCACGCCGCCGGGGTGACCGCGGTGATGGGTGTGGACGACGACCCGGTGGCCCAGGGCTCCGTCGACAGCCGTCAGGTCACCGCCACCGTCTTCGGCGGCCCTACCGCATTGGACCGCGCCCGCACCGCGCTGACCGGCCTGCTACCCGACCAGTACCCCGTCACCAGCACCGACGTGAACTGGTCCGAGAACCGGTTCACCCGGGACTTCGACACCATCACCCAAGTGGTACTCGTGGTGACCTTCACGGTCGCCATCACCTCGGCCGGGATCACCGCAGCCGCCGCAGTCCTGGACCGCCGCCGCACCTACGCCCTGCTGCACCTGGCCGGAACCCCACTGCGCGTCCTGGACGCCGCCCGCAACCGCGAGATGCTCATCCCGGTCACCGTGCTGGCCGGCGGGGCCGTCGCGGCCGGGCTGCTGTGCGGGGGTTCGATGATGGTGGCCGGCGGCGACTCGTCGTTCGACGCACACGGCGCGATCGTTCTCGCGGTGTGTTGCGCCGCCGGGGTCGGCGGGATCCTGGCGGCCGGCGGGCTGAGCCGCCCCCTGCTGCGGGCGGCTACCCGGCAGGCGGGTGCTCGGGGCGAGTGACGCGGTGAGGGCCGGTCCGATGCGGACCGGCCTCGTCCACGCACCCGGATCGTTGACAACGCTCCACCTGTCCTCCCCCCGGACAGGTGGAGAACGCACCGTCAGCGATGGAGGACGCAGCTGATCCTCACGCCGGAAAGGGGAGTTCACAGACTCTTGACCGATTGCGATCACGCGTCCACAGTCAGGTCGCCAGGCAGTTCCACCGGCGCCGGTCAGCTGGTGGGTCTTCTCCGGCCGAAAGGAATGTCACGTGGCAGCACCCGCTCCGCATGGTGTGCCGAGCAGCCCCGAAGCCAGTTCGATACCGCCCGCGCTGGCCGAGCCGCTACGGAACGATCTCGAGGCCGTTGCGGACGAGGTGGTGCAGGCGATACTCGAGCACGTTCCCGAGTATGCCGGGCCCTCCACACGGAAACTCCGAGCCGTCGCCGTCGAGGCGCTGACACACTTCGTCGACCTGATCGCCGACCCCCAGAGTCAAGGTGACGCCGTCTCCGCGAGGTACCGATCATTGGGACGGGCCATGGCCGAAGGGGACCGCAGCCTGGATGCACTGCAGTCCGCGCTGCGTGTAGGGGGGATGCAGGCCTGGCGCCGACTGAGCCGCACGGCGGAGGGGCTGGGGCTGGGCTCGGCGGTGGTTTCCGCTCTTGGCGACCTGGCGTTGCACACAGCGCACGAAGTGGCGGAGGCGGCAGCCCGGGGATATGCCGAGGAACAACTGCGCAGCTCCGACCAGTTGGAGCGAAACCGACGCCGTCTGATCGGCCTGCTGCTGGGCGACGGTCCGGTGTCACCGGAAGCCGTGCACGACGTGGCGCACGCCGCACGCTGGCCGGTCCCCCGGCAGGTCGCGGTGGTCGCACTCGCGTCGTCGCCGGACATACGGGAGGAGACGTGGCCACTGACCGCCTCTGACATCCTGGTGGACATGGAGTCCCGGCCACGCCGCATGCTGGTGCCGGATCCGCACAACCAGAGCCACCTTGCCGGGCGGGCTGTCGCACTGGCCGTACGCGACCGCCCGGCCGCGATCGGCCCCACGGTGTCCCTGACCCAGGCGGCACGGTCCTTGCTGTGGGCCACGCGCGCGCTCGGGCTGATGGGCCGTGGGATTCTGCCCCGGCAGGGAGTCGTGCGCTGTGTGGACCACCTGTCGACGCTACTGCTGCACAGCGACGAGCCACTGCTCGGCGAACTGCGGTCGCATGTGCTCGCTCCGTTGGACACAGTCTCGGCAGGACAGCGCTCACGGCACGCCGAGACGCTGCTGGCGTGGCTGCTCAGCGGCAGCAACGTGCCTGACGTGGCCGCCCGTCTCCACCTCCACCCGCAAACGGTCCGCTACCGCCTGCGCCGGCTCAAGCAGCTCTTCGGTGACGCGCTGGACGAACCGGACACCCGCCTCGACCTCATCCTGGCCCTGCGCGCCGAATCACTACGTGAGCCGGACTCGTCCGGTCGGTGAGTCCCGAGTCGGTCTCTGTCCCTTGCCGCGTATCGCGGTTTCCGCACGCCTTCGTCCCTAAGAACTCCGAACAAAAGTGGAGCTCTTAGGCATGTCCGAAAGTGGCGGTGTCGTTGGTCTGTTCGTGATGCGTCGTCATGAGCTGACCGATGAGCCGTGGGCGGTGATCGAGTGCTTGCTCCGCCTCGGATGGGCCGGCCGGTGCGGGATCGCCGCCGGGTGGTCAACCGCATCCTGTGGAAACTTTCGACCGGGGCGGTCTGGCGGGACCTGACCAAGCGTTATGGGCCGTGGAAGACGGTCTACGAACACTTCCGTCGCCGGTGGTCGGACGGCACCTGAGACCGGCTCTTGCCCCAGGTCCAGCAGCACTGCGCTTCCGTGGGCGCCGTGGACTGGACGGTCGTGTGTGTCGACTCCACGGCTGTGCGGGCCCACCAGCATGCCGCGGGGCCCGAAGAGGTGCCTCTATGGCCTTCGTCAAGCTGTAGCCGGGGTGGGCTATCGACGGCTTCGTCCAGGCGTACCTCAGGATGCGGGACGTTGCCCAGGCGAACCCCAACGACGCCGGGCGCAAGGCCCTCGCCGACACGTCGACCATGTGCGTCGGCGAGGCACTCATCCACCACGGTTTCGCCCGAACAGCGCGTGGACGACCAGCGGGAAGTCCGTCGCCGAGATCATCGCCGCCGCACCGTCCGCCCAGGCCGTCCTCGACGAGCAGCGCATCGGGACGCTCACGTCGGCCGGCCCGGCCCGGGTGGCCACCGGCATCCAGGACGACGTCCTTCCGCACGTCCAGGCCCGCCAACTGGCCGTGGATTGCTGCCGCAAGGGCGGCAGCGTCACCTACACAGCCGTCAACCTGCCCAACCTCGGCGACAAGCTCCTCACCGACCACCTCGCTCCGCTCATCACCGGCCAGGGACCGCGATCTCCTGGCTCACCGATCGCATGGAGGGCAGACCGACCACGTCCAACTGCTCGACGACGCCCTTCCAGCACTGATGCTGATCGAGCCATCCAGCGGCCCTCGCCATACGTAAACAGCCAAGCCGCCCGCCTGCGGAAAGATGCACGCGGCGGGCGGCCAACCGGCTTGAATGAGATCGGTGCACAAGTGATCGACTACCTCGTCAGCCGGAAACCTCCAGGGCCGGATGCGTCCGCATCAACGGCCGGGGTGCAGGCCGAGCCAGCCCGGCGACGGCGCACCGCTCACCTCTCCCACGTAAAGGGTGAGTTGCTGCTTGAAGCACTCGACGAGGGCACGGTCGGCCATGAAGTGCTCGAAGCCGCCGAGGTGGGCGTTGGGGTAGTCCCAGATGTGCCGGTAGCCCGTGGGTGGGGGCACGTCGGTGCGGACGGACCACATATAGAAGTCGGACTGAGTCTGCTTCGACAGCCACCAGTTCAGGTACAGCTTGGCTGCGGCCGGGTGCTCGGCGTCCTTGAAGATGGCTGCGCGCTGGGCCCAGGCCATGAACGGGTCGCGCTCGGGGAGCACGAAGCGGGTCTTCATACCGTCGGCCGGGGTGAGCATGCCGTCCGTGCCGAGTGCGACGGCGGCGGTGCCGGCCTCGACCCGGTCGGCGGGTTCCTGCGTGCCTCGTACCCAGGCCACGTCCTGGGCGGCGAACCGGCGCAGCCAGTCCCAGCCGTACTTGTCGATGATGAGCTTGTAGAGGTACAGCACCGCGTCGTCGTCGTTCGGGAAGGTGGAGACGATCTTCCCTTTGAGACGCCGGTCCAGGAGGTCGCGAGCAGTGGTCGGCACCTGCTTGGCGCCTACCTTGTCGATGTTGTAGATGGTGGAGAAGGCATCGACGAAGATGCCGGTCCACGCGCCGTCGGGGTCCTTGAAGGCAGGGTGGACGCGGGAGAAGCCGGCAGGCCTGTAGGGCAGCAGGACACCATCGTGCTTCCAGCGGGGGAAGTCCTGAAGGGTCTGCAGCTGGACGACGTCGGGTACGAGGGTGCCGGTGGTGAGCTGGTTGTCGATGCGGGCGTCGTGCAACTTGCTGTAGTCCACGACGATGTTGAGTGTGATGCCGGGGAACGCCTTCTCGAAGGTGGCCTTGTTGCCGTCCTGCTGGGTGGCGGTGTCCCCGCCGGCGTACACGGTGAGCGTGCCGCCCTCCGCCTTCGCCTCGCGGTACAGCTGGTCCAGGCTCTTGTTCTCCTCACGCGTGCCGGCCCGGCGGCCTGAGGTCTGCTGGGTCGTCGCGAAACCGCTCGCTCCTCCGAGTGCGAGAGCGGCGGAGGCGACCGAACCTCCCACCAGTACCTGACGTCGTGCCATCGGCATTGCCATGTTCCTTTCTGAGACGGTGCTGCGAACGGGGGGCAGTCGGCTGCATCGGCAAGCACGAGACGAGCGGCGACCAGGGAAGCTCAGGGCTGCCCCGCTGCCCGCGTGCTCTGCCGGTCAGTACGCGAGAGTGATGCGGCGACGAATGGCGGTGCTCTTCTCGGCCTCGTCGACGAGGGCTACGGCGTAGTCCTCGGCGCTGATGAAACTGGTGCCGTCATCGGCGGTCAGCAGGTCGTCGCCGCCGAGGCGGAAGGTGCCGGTGCGCTCTCCGGGGGCGATCTCGTCGGCCGGGGACACGTAGGTCCAGTCGAGATCGGTCGCCTCGGCGCGCAGCAGGCGCAGCACCTCGCGTTGGGCCAGCGACTCGGCCTTGTGCATCGCCGGGAAGTCCGGGGTGTCGACCCGGTCCCGGCCTGAGGCCGTCTTCAGGCTGCCTGCGCCGCCGACGACCACCAGGCGGCGAACGGCAGCGGTGCGCAGCCCATCGGTGAGGGACCGGTATGTCGCCAGCAGCGGGGTGGCCGGGTCGGAGCCGTCGCGGGGCGGGGAGACAGCGGATATGACGACGTCGTGTCCGGCGGCGGCCCGGGCCACCTCGTCCGCCACGGAGGCGTCGAGGGCGAGGGCCGCGAGCTCCGGGCGGCCGGGCAGCGCGTGCGCGCTGCCCGAGCGGGTGGCGGCGGTGACCTCGTGGCCGCGGCTGAGCGCCTCCGCAGCGATGCGGGAGCCGATCATGCCGGTGGCGCCGATCAGGAGGATCTTCACAGGTGACTCCGTAGATGCTTGTGCGTTTCGTATTCGTTGAGTGGTCAGCGCTGGACGGAGAACGTGGCCTTCGCCTGCTCCACCGACTCCTGCAGCACGCGCACCTGCCCGGCGGCGCCCTTGTATGCGCCGGTGCTTCCCGAGATGGCGAACCTCTCGTCGAAGACGGGGCCGGTGGTGGACAGCCTGACCGTGCGGGACGTGGTGATCTTTCCGTCGGGCAGCTCGTAGACGAAGGTCAGCAGTTCGGAGGTGCGCGGCTTGGCGTCGGTGGATACGCCGACGAAGCTGCTGGTGCCGAGTTCGCCGCCTGCGGGGGTGGTGAGGTCGCCGGTGCCGATGAGCTGGTCGCCGAGGGCGGGGGCGACGTCGACCATGTTGATCGCGGTGCCCCTCTCGATGGCCCTGATGGTGAGCGCGAGGTGCGGGTGCGAGGCCGGGGCGGCGTCCGCGAGGTGCGGGTGCGAGGCCGGGGCGGCGTCCGCGGCGGCGGGGCCCAGGGCCAGGCCGACGGCGAACACACCGGCCATGGCGACGACAGCGAAGACGGAGAGGAGGGGCTTGCGCATGATCGGCTCCGCAGAGGTGGCTGCACACAAGGGAGATTTATCTGCTGGCGCAGACAATATATTGCAACGGCAGCTTCTTCTGTGCGTGACTATCTGCCACCCTGGGGAGGTGAACGAGGAACTGCTGAACGATGACGACGTAACGCTCTACGGGCTGTTCGTCGAGGCCTACACCCGCCTCAAGCCGCTGGTGCACAGCGATCTGGGTTTGCCGGAGACCTGGTTCGAGGTGTTGCTGCGGCTGGGGCGAACCCCCGAACGCCGCCTCCGCATGACCGAGTTGGCTGAGGCCGTGTCCTTCAGCTCGGGCGGCTTCACGCGGCTCGCCGACCGCATGGCGAAGGAGGGGCTGATCCGCCGCGACCCCGACCCGGTCGATCGACGGGCCGCACTCGCCGTACTGACCGACAAGGGCGCCGAGGCGCTGGACCGCGCCATGAACAAGCACGTGACCCAGCTGCGCACGCACGTCTCCGGGCCGCTCTCTCTTGAGGATCGCCAGCACCTGGAGCGCGCTCTGCGCACTCTGCGCGACGCCTCGAGCCCTGCGGGGCCGCTGGAAGAAGGATCTCGCTGACCCGTCACCTGCTTGAGACGACGGGCCTCGTGCAGTGGACAAGCGCGACGAGGCGCCTTCGTCCTGCGCATCGGAGAGGCCACTGATCGGCTGCAGCAGGTTGACGCTAAGGGCTGTCCCCAATCCCTGGTGGATCAGCGTGCGGCGTCAGATGCGGTGCATCGCAAGGCGGAGGGACCTCCGCCTACTGGATGTATGCGGACGTTCCGACAACGCGGCGAGGTGCCGTAGCTGTCGACGCCCGCCAGGGATTACGGGACAGCCCTTAGACGCGTTCGAACTTCCAAGTGACGCTGGTGGCGTCAGCCTTGAGGACGGTGACCGGTATGGAGAGGTCCTTGCCGTCACCTTCTCTTGCAGTGCAGATCACCTTGACGCCGGCCACCGCCTTGAGATCCGGGCACTTCACGACGGACGTGTCACCGCCGATCCACGGCAGCGGACTGTACTTCGACGAGGTACGGCCTGCGACGATGTCTCCGCTGAGCGCCTTGTGGCCGTCCACGGTCACGGTGGTGGACGTGTCGAGCCCAGTGGTCGACTCCGTACCGCTCACGGCACAGGTGAGGGCCCCGCCGCCCACAGCCACCGCTGCCACCGCGACGCCGGCGACGATCAAAGGTTTGTGTTCCATGGAGTGCTCCTGGTGAGGACAGACGGTTGCGGCACCCAATCTCGCCCCGCACAAGGGGAGCCGGCCTCGGCCGAACGGCCGGTTGCAACGGCTCACCGCACGCATTCCTCGGCCGGATGGCCGACCACTGAAACCGAAGGGCGTGTGGCCGGCGAGCTCACGGCCGCGCCGCCACCCGCCCGTTCGGGTGAGCGTCACGTGGGCCGACCAGCGCATGCCGGTCGGCCCCCATGTTCACGCCCACCTCTTGGAGGTCAGGCGGTGTTGAGGGTGAGCCCGTAGTGCCTCAGGGCGTCGTCCAGGGGCTGGAAGTGGGAAGATCCAGGAGCGTTGACGCTCCCGTTGCAGCGCTGGCTCGAGGGGCCTCCGGAAGTCATGCCCTGGGCCTGATCGCCCGAGATGTAGGCGCCGCCACTGTCACATCCTTGCGTGCACACCGAGGAGCTGGCCAGGCCGGTGACAACAGTGTTCGGCCCGCCGTCGGGTGCGGCCCTGCCACCCCCCACCTCCGGCCCCGACCCGGAGACCTGGAACCGTCGCGCGGCGGCCGCGTGCGCGCGCCGCATCCGTTCCCGGTCACCGCGCTCCGTCGGCGCGGTGAACACCGCCTCGTGTACCGCCGGTTCCACCGTCACACCCCCTCCGTCACGGCACCGGCCTCAAGGCGCCCAACGGGGCGGGGCAGGAGCGCGTCACGCCCAGGCCACTGGAACACCAGACGGCAGTGCTCCTTGTCCAGGACATCCCCGGCGGGCAGCAGATCGTCGGGCGTCCCGGCCGGGTGGACGGTCAGGCCGGGATCGGCGTGCTTGTCGTTGTCGTCGGCGCGCACGTGGCGGTCCCAGGCCCGGACCGTGGCCGCGAGCTGCTCGGCGAGCTCGGGGCCCTGCTCGCCGAAGGCGTGGGCAACCCACTCCCACTGCTTGTCCTCGGGGCGTTCGCCGTGCTGGGTCTGGACGGGGATGAGGTAGGCGAGCGAGGCGTCGCCGACGATCGCGGGGGCGTCACGGTCCTTCCCGATGACGGTCACCCCTTCGGCCGGGGCCTGGTGAGCGGCCAGCCTGCAGAAGGCAGCCGGCAGGGTGGTGGCCGCGTACAGCTGCAGGGAGCCGAAGTAGGAGTTCGCCCCCATCGTCACGCCGGTGGCGAGCTCGTGCCGCGGCCCGCGCAGCGCCTCCTCCAGGCCCGTCGTGTCGGCGGCGGCGCCGTGCTCGAAGCGGAGCGTCAGCCCGCCGTCGAGAAGGGAGGCGACCGGGATGGTGCGGGCCTGCCGTCCCTGGTCGCGGACGAATCCGCAGTAGGTGAAGTGACGAGCGTGCAGTACCTGGCCGCGCCGCTCGAAGGTGACTGCCCTGCTGTAGCCGCCGATCTCCAGCGGCAGGACCAGGCGTCCGCCTTCGGCCAGCTGCCGGCGCCAGGCCGGGGCGATGTCCCAGCAGCTGTAGGTGATCACGCCGGCGTCGAAGCCGCCGCGGGGCACGCGATGGGCGGGTGCGCCGAGGGCGGCGTCGGCTTCGACCACGGTGACCCGTCCGCTGCCGGCCTCCGTGAGGAAGGCGCGGGTGCGGCGCACGACCCACGGGTCGATGTCGACCGTGACCACACCGCCGTCGGGGGCGGTGACGTGAGCGATCAGCTCCGCGTTGTAGCCGCCGGAACCCGCCTCGAACACGATCGCGCCCCGCTTGAGGTGGAGGTGCTCGATCATGTCGGCCTGGAGCCAGGCCGCGGACACCGAGCTGATCGCCGTCCCGGTCTCGTCGCGGCGGGTGATGACGGCGCGGTCGCCGCCGTCGTACGCGTCCCCGAGGTTCGCCTCCGGGGCGAAGCGGTGGCGGGGCACGGTCCGCAGCGCCTGCTGGACCGGCTCGGACCGGGCCCAGCCGCCGTCGATCACCGCCTGGGCCATCGTCCGGCGCAGCCGGACCGCCTCGGCCGGCTCACCCGGCACGGGCGGCCGCTCGGCAGCGAGGGGGTAGGAGATCACAGACGGCAGGTCCCGGATGACGCCGGGCCATACGGCATCCAGCGCGGCCGCGGCGGGGACGAAGATGTCGCCGACACGGGCGAGAGCGTGCGGGTCGAAGAACTCCCAGCGGTCGAACTTGTCCTCCTCCGGGTCGGCCACGGTGCCCGTCCACGCGGTGATGCGGACGACGGCGGTGAGCCGAGGGATGCCGTGGCTGTCGTCGATCAGCATCGTCACGACGTGCGCGTCCGCCTCCTCGGCGAGCAGGCCGGTCTCTTCGGCGAGTTCGCGGACGGCCGCGGCGGCGAAGCCCTCCGGGCCGCGGGTCTTGCCGCCGGGCAGTTCGAGCACGCCGCGTCGGGAGCGGCCGAGCAGGACCCGGCCGGCGTCGTCGGTGACGACCGCGAGGGCGCCGGTCAGCGCGTGGGCGGTGGTCGGCCGCTTCTCGACAGCCCTCGTGTCGGCGTGGCAGAGGCCGCGCAGGACCAGGACGGCCAAGCCGTCCGCGTCCAGCCGCTCCACCGTCTCCCATCCAGCGGCGAGCACGGCCATCTCGTCCTCGTCCAAGGCGATGCCGCGCCGCTCCTCGGGCGTGGTCTCCGCCACCGGCGTGATGACGACGAGAGCGCCGCCGTCGCGCAGCCGCTCACCCAGCCCGTGAAGGACGCGCCCCCTGTCCTGCACGAACGGGTACATCAGGCGCATGACCACCAGGTCGTACCCCTCTTCGTGCAGCGGAGCGGGGTCGTCGCGCTCGATGTCGAGGTGCAGCCAGCGCACGCCCTCGACGTCGGGGTGCTCCTCGCGGGCCCGGGCGATCGCACTGTCGGCGAAGTCGCACGCGTCCACGGTGTAGCCGAGCGATGCGAGGCAGGCGGCCAGCTCCCCGGTGCCGCAGCCCACGTCGAGCGCCCGCCCGCCTCCCTCGGGGGCGGGGGTGTACTCGGCGAGCAGGGCCCGCTCGCGCTCCCCGACCTGCCGGAATCCCCTTCCGTCGCTGTAGTGCTTCTCCCACTGGTCACGGGCGGTGTACGTCAACGTGCTGCTCCTCGTACGTAGGTGTGTGGTCGTCAGGGGCGTTGTACGGCGCGGAGCCGGGCCAGGGTGCGCCGGCCGTGCTCCACGAGCTCGGGGTCGCCGTGGGCTGTGCCGTAGGAGATGCCGGAGACGGAATCCAGGACAGACAGGGCCGCAAGCCGGGCCTCCTCCTCAGGGGTGAAGGGGCGGCCGTAGCCGTCCATCGTGGCCCGCAGAAGGTCGGGGCGGCCGTGCCAGGCATCGGACAGCCGCACGAAGTCCCTGATCGCCGGGCCTTCCTCCGACCGCTCGAAATCGATCACGTAGAGGGCATCGGCGGCTTCGTCCCATCGCAGGTTGCGCAGCTGAAGATCTCCATGTGTGGGGACCGCCTCCAGGGCGGGCAAGCCGGCGGCCTTCTCGGCAGTGGCGCGGATGAAGTCCTCGTCCCCAGGCGCAAGGTAGGCGCGGGCGCCGTCCAGGTGCCGCTCCAGCTTCCCGAGGGGCAGGGAGCCGGCGGCCGGGCGCGGTGGGGCGCTGGAGTGGATGGCGGCTGTGAGCTGCCCGATGCGGTGGAAAATGCGCTGCTGGTGCTCGGGCGGGTGGACGGCGCCGTGCAGGGACCGGCCTCCCACCGCGGAGAGTACGACGGCTCGCAGCCGCTCGTCAGCGGCCACCAGCCGGGGCGCGGCCGCGCCGAGGGAGGGCACCCAGCCTCGGAGCGCGCCGACTTCGCGCTGATGGAAACGGTCATTCTGGTGGATCTTGATGTACCAGATGCCGCCCTCGGCACCGTGCGCCCGCCAGACGCGGCTCTCCTCGCGAGCGCAAGAGACGTCCGTCCACGCGGTGATCCGCCCTACCGCCTGCTCGGCGAAGGCGCGCACCTCCTCGGGGACGGTGCTGGGGCTGCCGGGGTCGGGGACCAGGACCGTTCGGTCGGCGTCCGGGACGTAGGCGATCGGGTCGCCGGGCTCCTGGAAGTGCACGGCCATCCGCGCACCGGCCCGGTAGGCGTCCAGTCCGGCCCGGCAGTACGCGACCATAGGCTCCGGCAGGTTGTCCAACACGAACCACCCCATGGCGTCGCACACCCGAGGTTCCATGACCTGCGGGATGCCCTGCCAGCGCTTCACCTCGAAGAACACCCCGAGGCGGGCGTCGCCGGCGGGGGAACGGTGATGCACGGTGACGGCTGCGCGGACGTCGGCAGGATCGACGACGACGCCGGCCTCTTCCCGGGTCTCGCGCACCAGTGCCGTGACCATGTCCTCCCACGGGCCGTCCAGGTGACCACTGACCAGATGCCAGCATCCCGCCGCGTACACGTCGCCGGCTCGGCGGGACAGCAGCACCTCGGGGTGCCCGGCCGCGCCGTCGCGCAGGGCGATCAGGTGGACGTCGAGCGGCTCGGTGTGCCGCTGGTTGCCAGTCACACGGCACCTCCGGGCCGGCGGGCGAGCAGCACCGTGAACTCTGCGTCCTCCTGCAGGACGCCGCCGTGCGCATGGCCCCGGAGGAGGCCGAGCGCCTCGGCCTCGAACTCCTGGTGCCGGCCGGCGAACAGGGCGGGGCGGGCACAGCTCGTGGTGCGCAGGTAGCGGACGACGTCCTCGGGTGTCCAGGCGCGGGCGACGGGGAAGCGGTACCCAGCCACGTCGCTGAACGCCGAGCCGGCGAGGTCGTCCTCGTAGGAGCGGCCCGGCCCGGCGTACGTGCCGCGGGTGCCCGCGCGACGCTCCTGTCCGAGGTAGGTCTGGATCAACTCCCGAAGCGCGGCGGTCCATTGTGATGCGTGGGTCCACAGGCTGCCGTCTCCCATGATCGCCACGACGGCGTTCGGCGCGGCCACCCGATCGGCCATGTCGAGGACCTCGGAGCGGGCCATCCAGTGGAAGGACCGGCAACTGGAGATCAAGGTGGGTGCTCGGCCAGGTGCGCTGGGGGTGAAGGTGTGCGCTTCGCCGGTGAAGGCGCTCACCGAGCAGGGTCCGCGGACCGGTTCGAGGGCGGTGAGGGCCCTCTCGGGCATGTGCCGGTTCACGTCGACCAGGTGGACGTGAACCAGTCGGGGCAGGACGGGCAGCAGCGCGCGGGGCACCTGGGCGGTGCCGGTTCCCAGATCGAGCTGGACGGGGCCGGGTACAGCGTGCTGGGTGGCGGCCAAGAGGTGGATCGCGGCGTCGGGCAGGCCGGGACGGTAGCGGCCGTAGTCGGCGGCCTCGGACCCGAACAGGGCCTCGTCCGAGACCGCTGCGGAGGCCGGCTGGTGGGGGCGGGTCATCGTGAATCTCCGGGAGTGCGTGGGAGTTGCCAGGCCAGGGCGCTATTCGGGCTGGCGGCGCGCTGGACGTCGTCGGTGCCGAGGTGGATCCGGTAGGCGGCCGGTTCACCGGCCGCCCGCCAACGGGCGGCGGTGTCCTGGATCTCCGCCCAGACGTCCCGGGGGCCGCAGGTCGCAACGTCCCACTGGCGGGGGCCGGCGGCCCGCACGCGCATCCACGACCCGCACTCGGGCGCGCCGATCGCAAGGTCCTCGGCCCCGAAGTGGCGCACCAGCCCGGGGTGCAGGGCGTCGAGGGCCAGCCACATGCCGCGCGCCGTGTCCGCCGGCGGCGCGACCTGGGTGCGCTGCGTCGGCCCGTCGGCCGTGGTGATCGTGTCGCGGAAGGAGGCGGTCAGGAACAGCCGGTCGAAGCCGGCAGCGGCGCGGTGTCCGACCTCGACCGCGCGCAACTCCGCCTCCACGGTCCCGTCCGGTCGTTTGTCGATCACGACCAGGCCCGGCCATGACGGCGACGACGTCCCGAGCGTCATCAGGGCGCGGCCGCCCGGCGCCAGCTGTTCCACCAGGGCAGTCGGGACGCGGCGGACGGCGAAGGTGACGAAGACCCGGTCGTACGGGCCGGTGTCGGGCCGGCCTGTGGTTCCGTCCCCGGTCGCCGCGGTCGGCTGGTAGCCGAGTGCAGACAGGCGCTCCCGTGCGGCTGCGGTGACGTGCGGGTCGATGTCGACGGTGACGACCCGGTCGTGGCCGCACACGAAGGACGCCACCGCCGCGGTCACCCCGGCGCCGGTCCCGACGTCCAGCACGCGCTGCCCGGGTCGCAGGTCCAGGAGCTGGAGCAGGTCCGCGGTCATGCCCATCGCGCTCGACATCGCAGTCATGGCGCCGCCGCGCCGCGACCCGGTCGTACGGCCGAGGATCGGTTCGCCGTCGTGCTGGATCGCGACGCTGTCCCCGCTGTGCAGCCGCTCCAGCAGCTCGTCCCGGTCCGCCGGGCGGGTCCAGTCCAGCAGATCCCAGCGCGGCGGAGTCTCGTCCGGGGCGCTGCGTCGCACGTACGCCTGGGGCATAAGGACCTGGCGCGGCAGTGCGAGCAGGGCCTCGCGCACCGGCCCGGGGCGCAGCTCACCGCTCTCCTCGAGCCGGGCGACCATCGCCGCCCGGGCGTCCGCGGCCCCGGGGGTGTCGCCGGCGGGCGGGTGCTGCGGGGGCAGGAAGGGCGCGGCGGACTGGGCGTGTTCGCTGCGTCCGGTGCAGTCCAGGGGCTCGAAGGGGGCGGGCACGGCAGGCGTCACCGCGGTGTCGTTCGGCACCTTGTTCATGTGGTGTCTCCTCCGGGCGGGCGGTGGTGACGGTCGTCTTCCGTACGTGCGGGTGCGGCAACGGCCGGCGGGGCCGTCCGCGGTACGGGCGGCGACGGCACGGGATCGCCGCTCGTCCGGGGCGCGGCGGGCGGCTGGTCCGGCATGTGCCGCAGCGCGCGCAGCGGAGAGCTGGCGAGGACCACGAGGGGGACGAGCAGCAAGACGGTCCCGGCGGTCAGGGTGGGCCGCACCCCGATCCACGTGCCCAGGCCGCCGGCGAACAGAGCGGCCACGGGGCGGGCGACGGCCGTCAGCCACGTGCTCACGGCCTGCATCCGCGCCTGCATCCCGGCCGTGGTGATGATCTGACGAATCGACCGCTGGGTAGTGCCTGCGGAGCCGGCGCAGGCGAGCTGCAGGAACAGCGCCGCTCCGATCGTGATCTGCCAGCGAAGGCCGGGAGAGGCGAGCAGCAGCGGGAGCTGGGTCAGCGGGGTGACCGCGAGCGCGGTCAGCATCATCGGCCCCGGCCCCCACCGGTGGGCGAGCGCCGGGGCGGTCAGTGCCCCGGCGGCCGCGCCCAGGGCGCCCAGGCCAAGAAGCACACCGAAGGCGGTCGCGCTCACCGCGAGCGTCCGCAGCAGGTACAGGGCCCACAGGGTGTTGAGCAGCCCGAGCGCGAGGGAGGTGCTGGCGTTGACCAGTGTCAGGGTCCGCAGCCGTTCATCGCCGTGCACGTAGCGCAGGCCCTCGCCGATCTCCTCTCGCAACCGGCGGGCCTTCGGGCGATGCGGGGCGGGTTCGCGGGCCTGGATGCGGGCGGTGCATCCGGCGCTGATCAGGAAGGAGACGACGTCGCCGAGCAGGGCCCGGGCGGGGCCGAGCACCGCGGTCAGCGCGGCGCCGAGGTGGCTTCCGGCGGTCGCGGCGATCGCGAACAGCGCGCCCACCCGACTGTTGCTCCGCTGGATCAAGGACCGGTCGACGAGGCTGGGAAGGAGGCTGATGGCCGCCGCGTCGTGCAGCACGCTCGCCGCTCCCTGCACCATGGCGACGATCATGAGTTGCGTCAGGGTCAGCGTGCCCAGCGCGGCCGCCACCGGCACCGTGGTGAGCACGGCGGCGCTGACCAGGTCACCGGTGATCATCTGCCGGCGCTTGGAGTACCGGTCGGCGAGCGCGCCGGCGTGCAGGGCGAGCAGCGCGGGAGGGAGCTGTCCGAGGAATGTCAGCCACGCGACCTGGGCGGTTGTGGCGTCCAGGTGGAGCACGGCCAGCACTGGCAGCGCCATTTGGGTGATCGAGCTTCCGGCCACGCTCGCGGTCTGGCCGGTCAGGTACCGGCGGAAGTCGCGGTGCCGCCACAGCGAGTCACCGGAGGGCGCGGGTGTGGCGGGGGGCTCAGCGCAGGACGTCACGGAGCACCTCCTCGGCTTCGTCCAGGCGCTCCCACAGCACGTCCGCGGCCTCGTGCCGGGCGCTCCCGTACGCCTCCAGCGCCGGGGTGACCGAGGCAGGGTCGTCCAGTGGCTCGGACAGGGGATAGACCGAGCAGGCCAGGTACCCGGCGGCGACGCGCGGCACGGCAAGGAGATCCTCGGCCGCCAGCTCCGGGTTCGCCGCACGGTAGGCGTCAACGGCGCGGGCCAGACCGGGAATCCATTCGTCCGGGCGGGCCAGCACGGTGCGCGGGTCCAGCACGATCCGGCCGAGCTCCCACGCGGCGCTGCGATGCCCCGGGGGCCGGAAGTCGATCACCGCGGCGACCGCCTCGCCGCGCAGCAACAGGTTGGGGGACGCGAGGTCCCCGTGCACGATCTGCGCCGTCAGCGTGGCCGGCAGCTTCTCCAGGCGGGCCGCCACCTCGGGAAGGGCGGCAAGACGCCGCGCCGCGGTGCGGTGCGCCCAGGCGGCGAAGCCTTCCGGGGCAGGCGGCACGGCGGCCCACCGTGCGAGGAGTTCCTCCAGCCGCCGCCCGGCCCGCGCGACATCGCACACCTCGCGGGCCGCCACCGGACGCGGCGGTCCGACAGGGTGGCGGGCCAAGGCCCGGTGCAGTCGGCCGACGGCCCCACCGACCGCATCCCACCGGCCGCCGGACAGCCCGCCCTCGGCCGTCTCCGCCCCCGCGACGTACTCCGTCACGGACACCGACAGCCCGCCGGCCGATGCGATCACCTCGCCCGTCACCGTCCGCCGCACGGCTGGCACCGGAACCCCGCCCGCCCTGGCCGCCTCGCCCAGGGCCAAGGCCTGCCGCTCGTCGTCCGTGTCGGTCCCACGGGGGTACGCCTTCACGAACCACCGCCGGCCCCCGCGGTCCTCGGCGACGTAGTTGCGGGTCGCCGTTCCCGCCGGACCCTCGCTGACCGCAGTCGGCGTGATCCGGTACAGCAGCGCCAGGATCCCGGCCACGACCATGACGTCGGACTCGCAGCTCATCCCCGCACCCCCGACAGTGCCGGCCTGCGGACGGACGGGGCTCGCCGCCCGTTCCCGACAGGTGTGCTCACCCTGCTCACCAGCCCGACTGGGAGTAGAGGCGACCTTCAGAGATCGCGGCGACGGCCGTTCGGGTGTAGGGGACGATCCGGTCCGGCAGATCATGCCGCGGCCACCACTTCCAGGCCAGGCACTTGTCGGGCTCAAGGACCTTCGGTTCCCCCTCCCACCGGCGGGCCTTGAAGACCAGTTGCATCAACGGAAGCGCGCCGAGGGTGTCGACGACGTGGACGACGTGCGCCAGTTCCACGTCCATGGGGTCGATGACGAGACCGGCCTCCTCCCTCGCCTCGCGGACCAGGCAGGCGAGGGCGGACTCCTGCTCACACCGACCGGCGAGGTAGTGCCAGGTGCCGCCCGCGTACTTCGAATCGGGGTGACGCAGCCCGAGAAGCACCCGGCCTTCGGCGTCTTCGAGGTGGAGGTGGACTCCGATGCCGTTCAGAACCGTCCGGCTGCCCCCGTCCCACACGGCGGGAACCACGTCCTGCTTGTCGTCCGGAGGGTTCTCGACCGTGTGCCGGCGGATCAGGTCCCGCGTGGCGGGGCTCAGGCGCAGCCGGTCCAGGTCACCGGGGGCGAACCACCGCAACAGCACACCCTCGTGCAGCCGGAGCCGGTCGGGGTTCCCGCGCCAGCGGCCGGTGAAGACCCGGACGGGGACGCTGAGGCCGTCGATGCTGGTGGCGGCCTCCACTGCGTAGGGCTTCAGGTCCTCGAGGCGGAGATCGGGCACCTCCTCGGACAGTTCCCGCAGCAGCGTGCCCTCCAGGCTCTGGTCATCGTGCGAGCGGCCGCCTCCGAGGAGGGCGAACGCCCCCGACTGCCAAATGACGCCGGGCTTGTGGTCGCGCAGATGGAGCAGGTAGCGGCCGTGCCCGTCGTGGATGAGCGCGGAAGCGTTCACCGGCTCGGGCCGGCCGTCCAGCCGTGCCGCGAGGAGTTTCGCGCGCAGTGTCGGCGAGGTGACCTCCGTCTGCGGGAGCCACCGAGCGCCGGACACCTCCTCGGCCTTGAGCGCGATCGCGGGCGGCTCCTCGCCGGCGAGGTAGAAGACGTAGCGGAAGTCGTAGTGGCGGTGGGCCAGTTCCCCTTTCGCCGGGTTGGCGTCGACGTCGTGGACGTCGATGTCGATCGGAGACCCGAGCAGTTGCCGGGTCAGGCACAGGGAGCCCGGCACGATCCCGGCTTCCTCCGACACCTCGCGCAGCGCCGCGGCGAGCAGTGTGCGGTCGCGAGGCTCGATGTGACCGCCGGGGGTGAGCACGAGGCCACCGGTGGCCCGGTGCCGGATGTGCAGGACCCGGCCCTGCCGGTCGATGACGACCGCGCTGCACGTGACGTGCGCGGGCAGGGTCGTCCGGGCGGTCGCGTCGTCGGGCCTGTCCAGCGCGGCAAGCAGTCCGGCCAGGCCGTCACGCTCGCCGGGGTGGCGGCCGAGGTACGTCTCGACGGTCTTACGGATCGAGGTGGAGCTGGGGGGCATGAGCGTCGTCTCGCCTTCGACGTAGGGGGCGGGTGCTGCGGGGCCAGGTCGGGGTCGCGTGGCTGGGTCAGCTCGCCGTCTCGTGATCGGGCGCTTGGCACCGCGGGAGTTGGGCGCGGCCTTCGGCAGGCACCCGACCCCAGCGCACCCTCGTACGACCGACGCCAATGAGTTCCCTCTCGTGGACGTGGTGGTGGCGTCGCCGTGTTCAACGACGCCGAGCGATTTCGAGCACCTGTTCCTTCCGGACGGGTTGTGCACCCCGTGATTCAGCGGGTTTCCGAAGGTGCACGGTGCACCGACCCTTGCAGCGCAAGGGCACGCGGCTCGGGGAGAGTTGGCCGAAACGCCGACGTTCGGGCGTTGCGGCGGTCGGCTGTCGGCTGTCGGCTGTCTTCGCCGCCGCCGGCGGCCTGTGGCCCTCCTCGCCGCCGCTGCCCGATGACGAGGCCGCGCGACGCCGCCGGCTGGCCGTGTCGTTCTCCATCGTCGTCAGGACGACGTTCCTCGACGACTTGTTGCAGCAGGCCTCCGCGTCCGGGGTCCGGCAGGTCGTGCTGCTGGGTGCCGGCATGGACAGTCGGGCCTTCCGGATGGACTGGCCCGAGGGCACCCGGCTCTTCGAGGTCGACACCGCCGCTCCACTGGACTTCAAGGCTTCGGTGCTGCGCCAAGAGCGGGCCGTCGCACGCTGCGAGCGGATCACCGTCGCGGTGGATCCGCGGGAGGACTGGCCAAGCGCGCTGGTCGCCGCAGGGCACGACCCGGCGGTGCCGACCGTGTGGATCGCCGAAGGACTGCTGATCCATCTGCCCGAGGACGCGGTGGAACTGCTGCTGGCCCGGATCAACGCGCAGTCGGCGGCAGGCAGTTGGATGGGGCTGACGTTGGGCTCGCGCGGCGTGATCGAGCGCTTCGGCGTGGACGTCGTGCAGGCAGGCGCTGACTTCGAGGTCTCCTGGACACAACGGCTACTACCGCGGACTCAAGCACGGCCTGGGCCTGGACCACTTCGAAGGCCGGTCCTGGCCCGGCTGGCACCACCACGTCACCCTCGTGACCGCCGCCCACGCCTTCCTCACCGAACAGCGCCTTGCCCCAAAAGCACCCGCACCGGTCTGGTGCTGGACCGGTGTCTGCAACACCTGCCACCAACTCCTGCCCGGCGGGTCACACTCAAGGCCAAGATCCAGACAGACCTGACGGAGTCCTACTGGGGCCTGTTGCGAAAGCGGATCAAGGCCGTGGATGATTCCGGAGTCTGACATTGGGGGGCGACATGCGATTCACCGATGGCCCGAGCGTGCACTGTGATGTTCATGTCGAGGCAGACGTGCCGCGGGTCTGGGAGCTGGTGACCGACATTCGGCTGCCTGCTCTGCTCAGTCCGGAGCTGCAGCGCGTCGCTTGGCTCGATGGCGCGGAAGGGCCTTCGGTTGGTGCCTGCTTCGAGGGCTACAACTATCATCAGCAACTCGGCGAGTGGCGAACCGTCTCCCGTGTGGTCGAGCTGGACGAACAGCGGGTGTTCGCCTGGGTCGTCACGGATGTGGACGGCCGATACGGAGAACCGACGTTGGATCCGGCGAAATCCATGGCGTCCTGGTGTTACGAACTCGAGGCCGAGGGCGGCGGGACCCAGCTTCGGCAGTCGGCTCTCATCGGGCCGGGCCGCAGTGGAGTCACGCTCGCACTCGAGCGCTGGCCGAACCGGATGGAGGAGATCATCACCTTCCGGAAGAAGGAACTGCGCGCCGGAATGGAGGCCACCCTTCGCGGCATCAAGGCGCTTGCTGAGAGCGGCAGTTGAAGATCTGTTGCGGCTCGAGATCCCTTCGATCGTGCGGATGGAGGGGTTCATCGCCTGCCCGCTCAGCAGGACGTACCGCTTCTTCTTCACGACGGTCAGGTTGCGGGTGGCGGGGTCGGTCTCCGGGAAGCGGATCTTCGCCTGGGCTGTTTCGTAGGTCTGCTGCTTGCGGGTCAGGTCGCCGATCACGATGACGTCGGGGTCGCGGTCGGCGACGGTCTCCCAGCTGATCTGGGGCCATTCGTCGTGGGTGTCGGCGAAGGCGTTCTTCGCGTCGACCGCGCGGGTGATGACACCGGGCGCGCCGCAGCAGCCGGCGAGGTAGGGCGACTGGGAGTTGGTGAACCAGTACGAGCAGTAGCGACGTGGGGTCGTCGGTGGTTCCGCGGAGCTGGCATGCGGCCTGGGCAGGGCCGAGGACACAGGTCATGCCGTTGCCGTGGAAGGTCCACCGCGTTCTTGAAGAACTTGCCGCGCAGCAGCCAAAGCCCCTTGTCGGCCTGGTGGGTCACGCGCGGCGAGGCAGCAAGGCGAACGCGCTCTCCGCGATCGAGGTCAGGCGGTCGGGACTGTGGCCGTACGCGCCTACGACATCGGTCCCGCGGATGATGGTCAGCAGAAGGTACGCGAGGTCGTCGGGATCCGCGTCGGGGTCGATGTCGCCGTTGCGCTGCGCCGCTCGCACACAATCGGCCACCGCCGTCGCGACCACGGAGAAGCAGTCGTTGGCCAGGCGTTTCACCTCGGGGTCGGAGGCGCCGATCTCCAGGGCCATCTTGGCGGCGAAGCAGGCCGCCGCCGTCCGGTCAGAGGCGGGGGGTACGTCGGCGGCGAGTGGCACGCCGTGGACGGCGCGGAGCAGGTATGCGTGCAGTCGTTCCATGGCGCCCTCGTCCGGTCCGGCGAGCGCCTGCCGCGGACCCTGCCCCAGTCGGGCGAAGTAGCCGGCCATCGCCTGCAGCAGCACGCCGTGCTTGCCGTCGAACGCGCCGTAGAGGCTGCCGCGGCCCAGGCCGGTGGCGGCGCTGATGTCGTCGACGCTCGTGCCGTTGTAGCCCGAGGCGCGGAACTGCCGCTCGGCGGCATGGAGGACGTGGTCGCGGTCGAAGCTTCGTGGTCGGGCCATACAAAGAAGGTAAAGCCGACCCACCCTTCTTGACAACTCAGTACAGAACTGCCTAAGTTCCGGACTGTTCAGTAAACAACCAATCCTGGGCTTGCCGGACAGGCTCGGTCCGGGCTTGCAGGACCGGTGCGGACCGTGTCGACCTGCGCACAGGCGACCCCGCACAGCGCCCGGCGAAGTCATGACCACAACCGAAGGAACCACCATGCAGACAGCTCCCCCAGTGGCCCTCGTGACGGGCGCCTCCTCCGGGATCGGGCGGGCGGCGGCGCTCGCCCTCGTGGGCGCCGGCTTCGCGGTGGTCGGCACGAGCCGCAACGCGGCGAACGCCGAGCCGCTCGCCGGGGTGACGTTCCTCGATCTCGACGTGACCGGCGACGAGTCCGTCCGCTCCCTGGTCGAGGAGGTGATCGAGCGGTTCGGCCGGATCGACGTCCTGGTCAACAACGCAGGCGTGGGCGCGGTCGGCGCCGGCGAGGAGAGCTCGATCAACCAGGCCAAGGAGGTCTTCGACGTCAACGTCTTCGGCGTGATGCGGATGGCGAACGCAGTGATACCCCACATGCGCGCCCAAGGCAGTGGCCGCGTGGTCAACGTCTCCTCGGTACTCGGCCTGATCCCGGCCCCCTTCATGACTGTCTACGCCGCCACCAAGCATGCGGTCGAGGGTTACTCCGAGTCCGTCGACCACGAGCTTCGCGAGCACGGCGTTCGGATGCTGCTGGTCGAGCCGGCTTACACAAGCACGAGTTTCGAGGCGAGCAGCATGGCACCCGACTCGCCCCTGCCGATCTACGCCGCACAGCGGGAGGTCTCCCGAGACGTGCTGGCCACGGCCGTGCGCAACGCCGACGCCCCGGACGTCGTCGCGAGGGTGATCGTCGCGGCCGCCACCGAATCCAAGCCCAAGCTCCGGTACACCGCCGGCTCGATGGCCAAACGCGTCAGCGTCCTGCGCCGGATCGTGCCCTCGCGCGCCTTCGACAGACAGATCCGCAAGCTCAACCGACTGGCCGGCTGATCTCGCAGTACGGGGCGGCGCCCAAGGAGACGCACATGTCCAAAACCAGAGACACCGAAGCCAGCATGAGCATCTCTCGTCCGACCGCCTTCCTTGCCGAGCTCGGCCGCCGCGGCCGTCACGTCGTCGCACCCTGGCTTCGCGGTTGCGCGCCGCCCCCGACCGCGGGGCCGTTCGGCTTCGCACCCCTCACCAGCGACGTGCTCGCACTGAGGGCGATGCGCCGCCTGTCTCAGCCGATCGCGGTGCCCCTGCTGCAGCTTTACGGTGCCGACGGCGGCTGCTTCCTGTCCCCGCAGGTCGACGACCGACATCGGTTCGCCGCCCCGCACGCGCTGGAGGTCGTCCCCGACGTCGGTCACTTCCTGCACATCGAGGCCCCCGAGGCGATCGCGGAACGGATCACGGCATGGGCCGAGTACGGGATCACTCGACCCTCACGGCGAGACGCGGTCTTCTGCTGTTCGCCTCGGCGAGGACTTCGCTGACATCTGCGGGCCCGAAACCATCGAGCGGTTCGGGCCGTTGCCCGGCGACATGCTCACAGAACGGGCGCCGTGGCGGTGGGTGATGTACGTGACCGTCGCCTTCGCGGCCCCCGCCCTGATCGGTGCATCGCTGCTGCCCACCAAGCCCGTGATCACCAAAGAAGCCCAGGCCCTTCAATCCCGGCATCGTCGTGGTGAGCGAGGGCCGACCTGCCGTACTTGACAACTCAGTACAGAACCGCCTAGGTTCCTGACTGTTCAGTACACAATGGTCCTGAGCTCACCGGACAGGGTGCGTGCACGCCTGGCCCGATGGAGAGCAACCCATGCCGTTGCACTCCTCCGCGCCGCCCGGCATGGCGACGCCTTCCAGGCCCGGCAAGGCCCGGTCTGATCCTCGCGATCCTGGCGACGGCGAGCTTCATCGCCGGACTGGATCTGTACATCACGCACGTCGGGCTGTCCTCGGCGCGGGGCACTTCCTGCACCTCGAACAGCCCAAGACGGTCGCCGACCACATCCTGGGCTTCCTGAACAGCTGGCCCCCTCCCATCACCCAGAACTCGAAGGGTTGACCGAACCATGACTGACAAGGAAAGGCAGGAGGCCATGGCTGTGACGACTCCTCCGTACGCGAGCGACGCACTGGCCGAGGGGACCGTCGACGCGGTGGTGATCGGCGGGGGCGCCGCGGGGCTGAACGGTGCACTGATCCTGGCCCGCTCCCGCCGCTCGGTCGTCGTGATCGACAGCGGCTCCCCGCGCAACGCGCCCGCGGAGGCCGTGCACGGCCTCATCGCCCTGGACGGCACCCCGCCGCCCGAGATCCTTCGACGGGGCCGGGAGCAGGTGCGCCAGTACGGCGGACGCGTCGTGTTCGGCGAGGTGGTCTCGGCTGAGCCCGCCGCCCCGTCGGCGGACGGGGACCTGCGGTTCACCGTCACCCTGGCCGACGGCCGCCGCATCACCGCCCGCCGCATCCTGGTGGCCACCGGCCTCACGGATGTGCTGCCGCAGGTGCCCGGGCTCGCCGAGCACTGGGGGCACAGTGTGGTGCACTGCCCGTACTGCCACGGCTGGGAGGTGCGCGATGAGCCCGTCGGCATCCTCGCCACCGGCGCGGCCTCCATCGGCCACGCGTATCTGTTCCGTCAGCTGACCGGAGACCTGACCTACTTCACCCACGGCACCGACCTGGACGAGGAGAGCCGCGCCCGCTTCGCCGCCCGCGGCATCCGCGTCATCGACACCCCGGTCACCGAGGTCGTCGACGACGAGGACGGTGCCCTCGCCGGAGTGCGCCTGGCCGACGGCCAGGTCGTGGCCCGCCGCGTCCTGGCCGTCGGCCCGCGGATGCAGGCCCGAACCCGGGGCCTGGAAGGTCTGGGCCTGCCGGTGCAGGACCTGCCGAACATGGGCCGCGGTTTCGCCTCCGGCATCGCCGGCGCCACCGAGGTGCCGGGCGTGTGGGTGGCCGGCAACGTCACCGATCCGGTCGCTCAGGTCGGGGCCTCCGCGGCGGCCGGCGCACTGGCCGGCGCCGACATCAACAAGATGCTGGCCATCGCGGACACCGACGCGGCCCTCCAGGAGATCGCCGAGACAAGCTCCAATGCGGCCACACGATGATCTCGAAGCCCTGAGATCTCAGCCCGTCGCCCGCTCGCCTCACGGGCGATCAAGTGATTCCACTCGTCCGCCCCGTCCCCCTCAGGAGCTACTGATGCCCTTCCTTGCGAACACCCCCGTGGAAAAAATGCCCGGGCCTTACGCGCGGCGCTGGTGGGCGCTGCTCGTGCTGTGTCTGAGCCTGCTGATCACGGTGATGGCGAACACGTCGCTGATCGTCGCCGCCCCCGACATGACCACCGACCTGGGCCTGAGCAGCAGTGATCTGCAGTGGGTCGTCGACAGCTACACCGTTCCGTACGCGGCGCTGATGCTGGTGCTGGGCGCGATCGGCGACAAGTACAGCCGACGTGGCGCGCTGGTGCTGGGTCTGCTGATCTTCGCCGGCGGTTCGGTGATGGGGAGCATGGTCGACGAGACCTCGCTGGTCATCCCGGCCCGCGCGATCATGGGTGTCGGTGCCGCGGTCGTGATGCCGGCCACGCTGTCCCTGGTGGTCGCGACCTTCCCCCGGAGCGAGCGAGCCAAGGCCATCACCGCCTGGGCCGCGACCTCCGGGGTGGCGGTGGCCGTCGGCCCGCTGGTCTCCGGCTGGCTGCTCGAGGACCACGCCTGGGGCTCGACCTTCCTGATCAACGTGCCCATCGCGCTCGTCGCCGTGTTCGGCGCGCTCGCCCTGGTACCGCCGTCCAAGGCGGAGGGCATGGGCCGGATCGACTACGTCGGTGGTCTGCTGTCGATCGTCTCCGTCGGCTCCCTGATCTACGCCGCCATCGAGGGCCCGCACTCCGGCTGGGGCGTCGGCCCCGTCACCGCCGCCGTGGTCGCCGGTGTCGGCCTGGTCGCCTTCGTCGCCTGGGAGCTGCGGCACCCGCACCCGATGCTGAACGTCCGGATGTTCGCGCTGCGGCCCTTCACCGGCTCGATGCTCGCGGTGCTGTTCTTCTTCTTCGGTATGTTCGCCGTGATCTACTACGCGACGCAGTTCCTGCAGTTCGTCCTCGGCTACGGCGCCCTGGACACGGGTGTACGGCTGCTGCCGCTGGGCGGTGCGGTGTTCCTCGGGTCCGCGGTGACCGGGATGCTCACCCCGAAGCTGGGGGTGAAGGTGATGGTCGTGACCGGCATGACCGTCGGCACGGCGGGCATGTTCCTGCTCACCCAGATCGACAAGGGGTCGACGTACGGGGACTTCCTGGCGCCGCTGATGATGCTGGGCCTCGCGCTCGGACTGAGCATCTCCCCGGCAACCGACACGATCATGGGCTCCTTCCCCGAGTCCGAGCTGGGCGTCGGCGGCGGTGTCAACGACACCGCGCTGGAGCTGGGCGGGGCGCTGGGCATCGCGGTGCTGGGCTCGCTGCTGGGCACGGCCTACCGGGACGAGCTGACCGACCTGGTGGGCAACCGGCTCCCGGCGGAGGCGATGGAGACCGCCAAGGACTCGGTCGGCGCCGGCCTGGCCGTCGCGCAGCGGGTCGCGCAGGATCCCTCCGCCGGGCCCCAGCAGGCCCAGGCCGCCGTGGACGCCGTCCACCAGGCCTTCGCCCACGGCGTCGCCCAGACCAGCCTCATCGGCGGGATCGTCATGGCCGCCGGAACACTGATCGTCCTCGCGGTCCTGCCGGGCCGGCGCGGGTTCGCGAAGAAGGACGCCGAGCCGGGGGCCGCGACGGCGGCGAGCGAGCCGGCGACCGCGCGGGAGCACACCGGGTCCACCCGCTAGATCGCCGACATGGCGTCCACCGGATCGCCGGGGACGCGTCCGCCGGAGCGACGGGCACCGCCCCGCCGGATCGCCCGCCAGGCGCGTCGGCCAGGAGCCCGGCGACGCGAGACGCGCAGGGCGCGGGCGTGGTCCACGGCCACGCGGATCCTCAGCCGGAACACCTCACCGTCCTCGGCCCTTGGGGCCGCCCCGGGGCTGTGCCAACGGTCCGCCCCGAGCTCGCCGCAGGTCAGAGGGGGGAATGCTGTGCACCACCAGCAGACGAAAAGTGCACTGGGGACCCCACCACTCGATCAGCTGCCCAGGCAACCTCGGTTGCAACGGAGCCCCGGGCCTTCTCACCCATGTGACCTAGAGGACCACGCATGCCCACACAGATCATGTGACCGACTGCGAGTCGATCACGCCGGACGGCGGGTCCGACTCTGCTCCGGCGGTCAGCGGTCGAGCAGGTCGCGGAATCCGGTGATCAGGGCCCGCAGCCCGAGGTCGAAGGCCAGCGTGGCGCGGCTGCGGTCGGCGGGGGCCTGGTCGAGTACGGCGCTGAGGTGCGGAGCCGTGTCGCGAGCGACGTCGGAGACCATCACGGGCGGCGCCACCAGATCGAGGGCGGAGCCGAGAACGAAGCTCTCCAGTGCGGTGATCAGCGGCATGACCTCCTTCGCGGCGAAGCCGGCGTCCAGCAGCAGCTCAGCGACCTTCTCGTACATCGCGTGCATGAAGGGTTCGGCGAGCGGGGCGGTGGCGAGCAGGGGGACCGCCCCTGGGTGGGCGGCGAAGGCGGCGAGGTAGGAACGGGCCCATCCCTCCAGGGCCTTGTCCCAGGGCTGTGACCAGTCCTGGTCGTCTCCGGTGGTCACGGCCAGTTCCTCGCGCATCAGCGAGATGATGTCTTCGCGGCCGGCGACGTGGTGGTAGAGCGCGGAGGGGGCGACTCCCAGGGCTTTGGCCAGGGCCGGGATGGAGAGGGCGCCCTTCTCGTCGGCCAGGCGCAGTGCCGCGGCACCGATGCGCCCGCGGTCCAGCAGGGGTGTACGCGGCCGTCCCACGGTGGCTCCTCGTCTTCGTGCGCCATGACCCAGAAATTACCGAATGGCATTCAGTAAAACTCTTCCCAGTCGGCTGAGCGGCGCCTACATTACCGGAAACCGAATGCCTTTCAGTTAGGCAGTCGGCCGAAGGAAGGGCACCGCCACACGTCATGCACGCCGACATCGTCTTCACCGGAGGGACCGTCCGGACGGGGGCCGCAGATGACCCCGTCCACGAGGCCCTTGCCGTCACCGGCGGCCGCATCACCGCCCTCGGCGCGCAGGCGCTGTCCGCCCGGGGACCGCGTACCGCCGTCGTCGACCTGGCCGGCGGAGCCCTGCTGCCGTCGTTCGGCGACGGACATGTACACCCGGTGATGGGAGGTCTGGGGCTGGCCGGCGTTCCGGTCCGGGGCCGGACGAGCGTCGAGGCGATCGTCGAGGCCGTACGAGACTGGGCCGCCGAACACCCGGAGACGGAGTGGATCACCGGTGACGGCTTCGACCCGTGGCTCGCCCTCGACGGCCGGTTCGACGCCCGGTGGCTGGACGCCGCCGTACCCGACCGTCCCGTCGTCCTGCGCACCATGGACCACCACACCGCCTGGGTGAACAGCGAGGCTCTGCGCCGGGCCGGTCACACCGCCACGACCCCGGATCCGGCGGGCGGGGAGATCCTGCGCAGGGACGGATCCTCCGAGCCGCTGGGCACCCTGCGCGAGTTCGGGGCCCTCGGCCCGGTACTCGCCCTGATTCCCACGGCGTCCCACGAGGTACAGGTAGCGGCACTGCGCGAAGCCGCCGCCCGGTTCGCCGCAGCCGGCGTGACCTGGGTTCAGGACGCCTGGGTCGAACCGCACCAGGCCGACGTCTGGGTCACCGCCGCGACCACCGAGCCGGGGCTTCCCCTACGAGCCGACCTCGCCTTCATCCTGGAACCCGACGGCTGGCGCGAGCGCATCCTCCGGTTCACGGCGGACCGGGACAAGGTGGAGAGCTCCGCACCCGGGCTGCTGACCGCGCGGACCGTGAAGTTCTTCGCCGACGGCGTCATCGAGTCCGGCACCGCCGCCCTCCTCGAGCCCTACACCGACTGCCCGCACTCGCACGGCATCGCCAACTGGGACCCCCGGGAGCTGGCCGAGGCCGTCACCGCCGTCGACGCCCTCGGCTTCCGCGCGCACCTCCACGCCATCGGCGACGGCGGAGTCCGGGGCGCCCTGGACGCGATCGAGGCCGCTGCCCGCGCCAACGGCGCCCGCGACCGCCGTCCGGTCATCGCCCACGCCCAGCTGATCCACCCCGCCGACCTGGCCCGGTTCGCCGCACTCGGCGTGGTCGCCAACCTCCAGCCGCTGTGGGCCCAGCCCGACCCTCTGATGACCGAGCTGACCCTGCCGAGGATCGGCCCGGAACGCGGCGGGCGGCAGTACCAGATCGCCGCCCTGCTCGCCTCCGGCGCACGGCTCTCGTTCGGCAGCGACTGGCCGGTCACCGCCCATGAACCACTGCGGGGCATCGCCACCGCCGTGACCCGTCAGACGCCCGGGGGTGTTCCCGAGGGCGGCTGGTTCCCCGAGGAGCGGATCGACGTCGACACCGCTCTCGCCGCCTACTCCGCAGGATGCGCCTACCAGGCGTTCGAGGAGGAGGAATGGGGCGCGCTGCGTCCCGGAATGCGCGCTGACCTGGTGCATCTCGCCGCCGACCCGGCCGGGACCGCCCCGGGTGACCTCGCGCATCTCCCCGTCCTGGGTACCTGGCTCGCCGGCCGGCGTACTCACGATGTCGCCACCCCCCGCAGCACGCGTGCCGGGAGACGATAGACGTACGTCGTTTCACGACCGGTCCGCGTCTCCCGGACGTTCCACCCGCTCCCCGACCACCCACACCACGCGGAGACCTCCATGGCCGAGCCCCTCGTCCCCATCGCTCCCCAGCAGCTCCCACCGGCCGCAGACGCCGATCAGGGCCACCTTCAGCGCGGCAGACTCGGCGTCGCCGACGTCGTCTTCTTCGTCGTCGCCGCGGCCGCCCCGCTCACGGTGATGGCCGGCGTCGCTCCTCTCGCCATCCTCTTCGGCGGCATCGGCGCCCCGGTCGCCTACCTCGCCATCGGCGTGCTGCTGGTCCTCTTCGCGGTCGGCTTCACCGCGATGACGCCGTACATCCGCAACGCCGGCGCCTTCTACTCGTACATAGCCCGAGGCCTCGGACGTCCGGCAGGACTGGGGGCGGCGCTGCTCGCTGTCTTCTCGTACAACTCCCTCCAGATCGGCATGTTCGGCGCCTTCGGCTTTTTCGCCTCCACCACCGCGAACGACCTCCTCGGCGTCGACCTGCCCTGGCCGGTGTACGCCTTCGCCGGGATCGCGGTCGTCTGGTTCCTGGGCTTTCGCTCCATCAACCTCGGCGCCAAGGTCCTGGCCGCCCTGCTGATCGCGGAGACCGCCATCCTGGTGCTGCTCGCCGGCTCGGTCCTGGTCAAGGGCGGCGCGAGCGGGCTGAGCTTCGACTCCTTCGCCCCCTCGAACGTGTTCGTCTCCGGGATGAGCGGGCCGCTCGGCCTCGCCGTCGCCGCGTTCATCGGCTTCGAGGCCACCGCCATCTACCGCGAGGAGGCCCGCGAACCCGACCGCACCGTGCCCCGCGCCACCTACCTCGCGATCGGCTTCCTCGGCCTCTTCTACGCCTTCATCGCCTGGATCATCGTGCAGGCGTTCGGCAGCGACCAGGCCGTCGCCGTCGCCGCGAAGAACCCGGCGGAGATGTTCTTCACCGCCATGACCCAGTACGTCGGCGGCTGGGCGACCGACGTCCAGCGCGTCCTGATCGTCACCAGCGTGCTCGCCGCCCTCCTCGCCTTCCACAACGCCATCACCCGCTACGTCTACGCTCTTTCCGTCGAGAGTGTCGGCCCCGCGGCGCTGGGCCGGGTGCACTCTCGGCACGGCTCGCCGTGGGTGGCCGGCATCGCCCAGAGCGTCCTGGCGGTCGTGGTGGTCGCCGTCTTCGCCGTCATCGGCGTCGACCCCTACACCAAGTTCTTCCTGTGGGTGAACACTCCCGGTGTGGTCGGCGTCCTCGTCCTGCAGGCGCTGGCAGCCTTCGCGGTGGTCGCCTTCTTCCGCCGCAACCGCGCCGAGCACGGTGAGGGACGCCTGCGCACCCTCCTCGCGCCCGCCGCGGCCGGCGTCCTTCTCACCGCTGTCACCGTGCTGGTCTGCAAGCGCCTGGACCTGTTCACCGGTGCCGGCCCGACCGTCAACTGGTCACTGGTCGCGCTCACCCCGGCGGTGTTCCTGGCCGGCATGGGTCTGGCCGCACGCATCCGCCGCACCCGGCCCGACGTCTACACCAAGCTCGCCACGACCGACGTCGACGCTGCCTGATTCCCCGGTGCCCGGCGGTGCCGCCTCCCGGCCCGAGTCGCTGGGCGCGGTACCGCCCCGCGCCGGTACACCCGACCACGAGACGGTCCACGCAGAAGGTGCACGACCATGCCCCTCGGCCGCAGCAGGAAGGGGCGGGGGTCAGAGGGTGGGTTCGGCGGCGTAGGTGAAGGATCCGGTGGCGGTGCCGCCGGGGGTGGTGACGGTGATGTCGAAGGTCCCTTCCTGGCCGCTGGGCGGGGAGGTGGCGAGGAGCGTGGTGTCGGAGACGGTGGTGAAGGCGGCAGGAGCGCCGTTGAAGGTGACCTGGTCGGCTGCGGCCAGCCCGGTGCCGGTGATGGTGACTTCGGTGCCGCCGGCGGTGGGTCCCGTGCTGGGGCTGACGCCGGTGACGGTGGGTGTGCCGAGGTAGGTGTAGAGCAGGCCCTCGGCGCGGCCGCCGGGGGTGATCACGGTGATGGTGACGCCGCCCGACACCGGGGCCCCGACTCCGGCCGGTGTCCTGACGTCCAGTTCCGTGTCCGAGACCTTCTGGATGACGGCTCGGCGGGGCCCGAAGTACACGTCGATGGCTCCGGCCAGGTTGCGGCCGGTGATGATGATCTCCTGGTCGCTGCCGGCGACGGGGCCTGCGGCGGGGCTGATGCCGGTGAGGGCGGGGACGGGGCGGTAGTAGAAGGTGCCGAGGGTTCCGGTGCCGCCCGGGGTGGTGACCGTCACGGGGACGGCGCCGCTTCCTGCGGGGGCGGTGACGGTCAGCGAGGTGTCCGTGTTGGCGGTGACGGTGGCCGGAGCGGTGCCGAAGCGGACGGAGCTCGCGTTGGCCAGGTGGTGGCCGGTGATCGTCACCCGGGTGCCGCCGGCCGTGGATCCCTGGTCGGGGATCACGGTCGTCGCCATGACGCCCACGCTGCCCGAAGCGTTGTCGGTCACGTAGGCGTAGGTCCCGCTCGGGGTGAACGCGATGCAGGTGGGGCCGTCGCCCACGTCGATGTTCTCCACGACCGTGTGGGTGGCGGTGTCGATCACGCTCACCGTGTCCGGCTCGAAGTTCGCCACGAAGGCGTGGGCGCCGTCGGGACTCACCGTCACCAGGCGCGGCTGGGAGCTGACGCCGACGGTCGCCGTCACCGTGTTCGTAGCGGTGTCGATGACGCTCACCGTGGAGTCGCCGACGTTGGTGACGTAGACGTGAGCCCCGTCGGGCGCGGCGTTGACCAGGATGGGGTTGGGGCCGACGGGGACAGTGCCGGTCACGGTGTCGGTGGCGGTGTCGATCACGCTGACCGTGTTGGAGAAGAGAGACGCGACGTACACCCGCGTCCCGTCCGGCGTGACGGCCAGACCGATCGGCGCGCCTGCGACCGGGACGGTGCCGGTGACGGTGTTGGTGGCGGTGTCGACCACACTCACCAGGTTCGCGTTCTGCACGGACACATAGGCGTGGGCGCCGTCCGGGGTCACCCCCACCACCGACGCCCCCGCCCCGACGGCGATGTTCGCGACGATGGTGTTCGAGGAGGTGTCGATCACGCTGAGCAGACCGTCGGTGTTGACGGTCACGTACACCCGCGTGCCGTCCGGGCCGGCCGCCAGGAAGACCGGGTCTGCGCCGGTGGGGATGGTGTGGGTGACGGTGTCGGTGGCAGTGTCGATCACACTCACCGTGTTCGAGGCCCGGTTGGCCACGTAGGCGCGGGTCCCGTCGGGCGTGAGAGCGATGCCCTGGGGCCCGCTCCCGACCGGAATCGTGGTTCCTGACCCGAACACGGCAGCACTGAGTACGAGACCGCGCGCCTTGGCAGGCTGTGAAGGTAGCGACGTCGAGGTGACCATGACACTCCCTGAGGCAGGCGGGAGAGTTCCTCCCGCACGGAAATGTCTGCTCCACCGGATGGGCCAACCGTGAGCAGCGCCCGGCCGGACCGGGCGGTGAGTTGTACACGCGTACAGGCGAAATACCCATACGGAGATGCACTTCAACGTGTGCGAAAAATGTCAGATTTTCTGACGTCCATTCAATCGTGTATGGGGAGCCGGCCCTTCGGGGAACCGGTGCGCCGTGTCGATGCCGTGCAGGTGCGGGTCTTCATTCGCCCGCAGGGTGGCGGGTGTCAGGGGCGGTGACCACCCCAGGGCTCCTGGTCGACGAAGCGGCCCGCGGGCTGGGCGAAGGATGGCGGCGTAGCGGCTCGGTCGCGGCACGAGATCAGATGTTCTCTTGGCGTCCCGGCCACGTAGTGCCCCGCGTTGCCGTGAGCCGGCGAGCGCCCGCGGGCATCGACTTCGGCATGGTGCACCGCATGGGGCGCGGCACGAAGGCCGACCTCTCTCCTGTATCCGCACTGAGAGAAAAGTCCTTCACGCAGAGGGGAGTTGAGTAGGCGTACTCATTCCCCGCGCCCGGTGCGCGGCCAGTATGGGTGCACGGCGCCGTCGAGAGCGCCGGTGTGATCCAGCTGAGCTTGGCAGGGGAATCTTTCATGTCACGTCGCGTCGTTTTGTCCGTGGCTGCCGGGGTCGTCGTCCTCCTAGGTGCCGGTGCCTTCGCCCTCGCCTACGCCGGGGACCAGCCTCCGGCGCTGGCGCACAGCACGGCCCGCTACGCCGCTCCCGACGGCGACCGCGACGGCTCGTTGACCTTCACCACTGACGTCACGACGTCCTCCGACGTCAAGAGCGTGAAGGTGCTGGCCTGGCCGGCGAACTCGTCCTTCGCGAAGAAGGGACTGACTGCCAAGGACATGACCGCCGCCGAGTCGGCCGTCTGCAAGCCGTCGGGCGGGGACACCGAGCGGTGCACCTATAAGGTCGCCGTCACCAGCGCCGATGCCGACGGGTCCCCGCAGGGTCTGTGGCACGTGGCCGTCCTGGCCACCGGAAAGGACGGCGGCACGACGCTGGACACCAAGGCGGCCGACTTCACGGTGGTGTGACCCAGACGTGCGGGTGAGTGGCGATCGCTCCGCGCCCCTCGAAGAACCTTCTTGAGGGGCCGTCATACCCTGGATGCCGTCACAAGCCATTCTCAGGAATTCCGTACCGGCGGCGTTGGTGACAGCCCTGCCCGCGCCATCGTTGAGGATCTCGCCGATCGCGACGCGCAGCTCCTCGCCGGAGGCCTTCTTCATGCCGATGGTGAGGAAGTCACCGTTGGCGCTGCGCACCACCGCCTTGTCGCCGGCGGTCGAGACGACAGGGGTGGCGACCCGGAGATCTCCGTGGACGGCCGATCTGAAGCCGTCCTTCAGGAACGCGGCGACCGCGGCGTCGCCGCTCTCGAGAGCAGCGACGGCCTCTCTTCGCAGACCCTTGCCCGCACGGTCCAGGCTACGGACGATCGCGACGCGGTTGTCCCCCACGGTCTGCCTCGGCGCCGTCTCGGGCGAGGAAGGTCCGGATGTCGGCGTCCGCCCCCACAAAGCACCTCGGCGGCGGCCTTGATGCCCTGCCACCGGTCAGCCGCGCCCTGACGACCTCGGCGCGCCTGGTGTCCGGCAGTGGCACCGGTTCTGGTGCCGCGCCTACTGCAGTGGCGGCGGCCGTGGGGAGGAGCGTCAAGGGCGTGGAGGCCACGGCGGCGGAGGCGGCGAGCGCGCCGAGCATGCGGCGACGGCTCCCGAAGATTGTCCGCAGCGGAGAGTTGTCCTCGTGCGAGCTGGTGACAGGACATGCCGCATCGCACCGGCAGGGCGGTTCCGGGCGCTCTCGAAAGGTGGAGTGCCGACGGACGTGAAGTGGTCAACGGTCGGGAGTACTTGCAGTTCGTCCCATGGCAACTGCCCTAGCGGGGTGGATCAATTAAGTAGGTACCTTCTTTAACACGTACTTCCAGCAAGCACACTGATGGACCATCAGAATCTTCTTTGCAGGAGCTTCACCAATCTTCGTGCAACCTTTATGGAGTGTGACGGAGGTCACGAGTGGAGCGTGGTGATTGCCACAGTGTGCACGGATTTACGCGCTCGACCTAAGGATGGCTTCGTGTTTGCATGATGAAGAGGATGGTGATCACCGGGGCGAGGACTTCTCGCTTTGGGGCGTAGGGAGGCCTCTTCCCGGGGGAGTTGGAACGCACCCCGGCAGAGCGATGCCGATAAGGCATTCCTGTGCACCCGAAAGAGCGAGACCAGTGACGAATGTCCGGCGTCAGAGACGGACTTGGGGATGCAATGAAGCTACGGCAATACCTCCGCCGGACGCGGTCACTCGGCCCTGTGGACCTCCACCGGCACCGGCATCAACGCACCGGTCAAGGCCTGGGACTCCGGCACCGGGTTCTGGACCTGGGCCCGGACCAAGGTCGCCTGACCACGCGTATATCGCACCGGCACAGTGAAGACGTGGTCCCGCGCGGACTGCGAGTCCTCACGGGACGCCACACCGGGTGCTCGGGACCACGCCTCCACTGAACTCATCACCACCGACGACACCGGAAACCTGGAAGCCCGCACCCCGTACACCAGGCTGCCAGGTCCGGCGGTACGACACCCCCGCGCGCCCGCCGGACACACAGATGGCCTCTCGTGGACACCACGTGTCGGAGTGGACAGCGGTGGGCGCGCGCGGACCCGGAGCGACGCGAGCACAGGCTCGCCGAGCTCAGATCCGCCAAGCAGCACCCTCACCGGCGCCTCGGCTCCGTCCCTGCGGGGGCCCGTCGAGTGCGTGAGTCACACGTCTCCCACCTAGGAAACCAAGGTCATGCGACACCTCAGAGACCATCGCCTCGCCCCCTTCACCAGAGCATTAACCACACGCCTTGCCGCACCACTGGTCGCCGCGCTGCTCGCGCTGAGCGCCACCCCCGCGAACGCCCTCTCCGGCACCGCCGCGGTCGACGGCACGCTCGCGTTCACCACCCGCCTTGAGATCGGCGACGGCCAGAAGGCCTGCTCCGCCGCCCTGGTACACCCGTACTGGCTGCTCACCGCCACCAGCTGTTTTGCCGACAACCCGGACGCGAGCCTCGCCATACCCACCGGCGCGCCCAAGCTCAAGACCACCGCGACCATCGGCCGCACCGACCTCACGACCTCCGGCGGCGAGACCCGCACCGTCGTGGAACTCGTCGCACACCCGTCACGGGACGCCGTCCTGGCGCGGCTCAGCCGCCCCGTCACCACCATCACGCCCGTGAGTCTGGCCGCCGCCGCGGCCACGCCCGGCGAAAGGCTGACGGTGGCCGGCTACGGCCGCACCGCCACCGAATGGGCTCCGGCGCGCCTGCACAGCGGCACCTTCGCCGTCGACTCGGTCGCAGCGGAGACGGTCGCCACCACCGGCGAGAACGGCGCGAGCGTCTGTATGGGCGACACCGGCGGCCCGGCCGTGCGCCTGGCCGGCGGCAAAGCCGAACTGGTCGCCGTCAGCAGCAGATCCTGGCAGGGAGGCTGCTTCGGCGCCGATCCGGCCGTGACCCAGACCGGCGCGGTCAGCACCCGTGTGGACGACCTGCGCTCCTGGGTCGGCTCCACTGTCGCCGTTCCCGCTGCGGCCGCAGCGGGTGCCTGGCGTGCTTACGGCAACACAAACCCGATCACTTCCAGCTCCAGCACGTGGCGTTGCGCCGGCAGTAAGACGATCGCCACCGGCGTGATCGCGCAGGCCTGTGCGATCAGGTCGTCCAGCGGAAGCGGGGTCCAGGCAGCGGTGATCGTGCGCAACAACCAGTCCAGCCTCTATGGCGCGGAAGCGGGTATGGATCTGTATACCGCCTCGGGCACGCACTTGGGCGATTGGAAGTGCCCGTCCTCGGGGGTCGGGGCGAACTCCTGGTCGGTCTGCTTCGGAACAACCCTCGCAGAGAGCAGCCAGGTGAACTCGTTCGGGGCGCTGAACGGCACCTATCTCGGCCTCTCGTCGAATGTCTGAACCGAGGCCGATCGCCCCGAGGGGCTGAGGACTCGTCCAGCAGGTGATGGCTGAGTCTCCTTCCCCTGTGTTGAGGGTGAGTTGGACAGGTCAGGGGATGGCGATGTGACAGAGCCCCCGGTCGTAGGCGGTGTTGACTCCACTCGACACCGTCGACACCCCGGGGGCTCTGCCGGTTCCGTTTCCTTCCACGCTTCGAGGTGTCGAATGAGCTGGTTGAGCACGTCTTTCGGCTCAACTATGCCCGAAGGCGTTGCATGTGCCGCGTCGGAAGTTGAGCTGATCCAAGCCGACACCTGCTCACAGTCCGGGCGATTCAGCCGCTTCTCGCCTCCGGGCGGGAGGGGCCCTTTCGTCACGCCCGGACATCTGGCGCGCGTCGAACACGGGTGGACCACGTTCTGGGCGTCGGCCCCGTGAACCGCAGACTTCCGCAGTGCCGGCCACGACTGGCTCTGACAAAGGCGTCGGAGGTGGCGGTGGGTGATCAGGCAGACGGCGGGTCCGAGGAAGCCGCGGTCGGCCGGCAGCGCGTCCGGTCGTCGGCGGGGTCTGCCGACCCGGCCCGCGACGGCCGGGATCTTGTCCAGCAGGGGCAGCGGCTAGGTGACGTCGTTGCGGTTTCCGCCGGTCAGCGACACCGCGAGCGGGATGTTCTACCCGTCGACGATGAGGTGGTGCGTGCTGCCCGGCCGTGCTCGGTCGACCGGGCTGGGCCCGCTTTTGGGCCCCTGCGGGCAGCCCTGACCTGGGAGGAGTCGATCACCGCCATCGACCAGTCCAGCTTGTCCTTCGACCGCAGCTTCTCCAGCAGCAGCACATGCAGTTGGTCCCAGACGCCGGCTGCGTTCCAGGCGGCCAGGCGCCGCCGGCAGGTCATGCCCGAACCGAAGCCCAGCTCCTGGGGCAGGTACTCCCACTGGATCCCGGTGCGCAGGACGAACAGGATCCCGCCCAGCGCCTGCCGGTCCGGCAGGTCTGCCCTCGACGAGCTTCGGTGCCGGCGCGGGCAGCGACGGCTCGATCAGCGACCACAGCCCAAGGGTCACCCCCCGGCTCCGGCACGCCGGCCGTACGTCGCGGGGTCCACCGGCCGCTGTGCCTTCGGCAGGCCCTCGACCACCAGCCGGTAGGAGTCGGTGACCAGCTCCTCGACCAGGCCGCGGTCGAGGGCGCCGCCGCCGTGCAGGGTGATCCAGTGCTTCTTGTTCATGTGGTAGCCGGGAGTGATTTCCGCGTACTGCTCCCGCAGCACGGCCGACTCGTCGGGGGCGGACTTGAGGATCACCATCGGCTCCCCGGTCACCTCTGTGACCAGCATGAACACTTTGCCGCGCACCTTGTGCACGTCCCACTCGGGGCCGAAAGGACGCTCCAGCCCGGAGCCGGGCAGTCCCTCGGCGTACTCGGCGGCCAGCCGCTGTACTTCTGCGCCGTCCATGACGCGTGTCTCCTTCCTCCTCCGCTGCGGACCCTGCCTCGTGGTCAGGACGCGACCGCCTCGGTCGCGGTCTGGGCGAACGCCCAGTTGGAGTGCACGATCCGCCACTCGCCGTCGATCAGCCGGTACGCCTCCGTGGCGTTCCAGGCCCGCAGCTGCCGCTCCGTGCCGCCGTCGTCGAGCACGTAGGTGTTGAGGTTGTAGGCCAGGACCGCGAAGTCGCCGCCGTCGCCGACGTGCACGACGGGGTGCAGATACTCGCTGCGCACGATCTGCGGGTTCGAGTAGAGCGCCTCGATGTGGGCGATCACCTGGTCGCGACCCACGATCACGTCCTTCAGGATCGGGTCGAAGTAGCTGATCTCCTCGGCGTAGTTGTCGAGGTAGCCGCGGTTGTCACCGGCGCTCCACCGCTCGTTGAAGGCCTTCTCCAGCTCCAGAACGGTGGCGCCGATCGCTGCCTTGTCGAAGCTCATACGTGTCCCTTCGTGGACGCCCGGCGGTCGAGTCCGTCGGCACGTGTGCACTTCCGGTACCGGTCGGCACCGGAGGCCCGCCGTCGCGGGCCTGAGAACCACTTTGTCCCGGGGTTGTCCGGTTGGGACGCTAAACTGCGGACACATGATGGTCATCGACGGACAGAGTGCCGCGGACGAGACCACCGGCCCCGCCGAGGGCCCGGCACCCGCCCCGCTGTACGGCTTCCAGCCGCCGGCCGGAACCCCGTACAGCCTGGAGGTCACCACGATCGAGGACTTCCACGCCGATCACGACGACTGGCCGTGGAACCCGCCACGGCCGGGCCGGGCCACCTTCCACTACCTGATCCTCGTGACGTCCGGCGTCCTGAAGCACGACGTCGACCACATCACCCACACCGTCACCCCCGGCAAATGGCTCTGGGTACGCCCAGGACACACCCAGTGCTGGCACCCGCCCTCCACCGCGACCGGCCCCTTCATCCTCTTCGAGCCGGACGTCCTGGACGCCGGCACCGCCCGCCTGCTCACCCCCGCCACCGCGCACGACGCACCGGCCGTCCTCACCCCGCACCCGGACGACGCCCCCTGGGCCGAACGCACCGCCCATCAACTCCTCGACGAGCACCGAGCCCTGGGACGGCGCCCCCTCGACCTCCACCACGCACTGCGCCGCAACCTCCTCCAGGCCCTCCTGCTGCGCCTCGCCCACAGTCCCGGCGCCCCGGCCACCCTCTCGCCCACCACCCGCCGCGCAGCACTCCACCAGCGTTTCCTCGACGCCCTGGAACTCCACTTCCGCGAACGGCACCACGTGGACGACTACGCCCGGCTCCTCGGCTGCTCGGTGCGCACCCTCACCCGCGCCGCCCAGGACGCCGGCCGCCCCGGCGCCCGCCAGGTGATCGACGAACGCCGCCTCCTCGAAGCCCGCCGCCTGCTCGGACCCGCAGGCTGGACCGCCCGCGCCGTCGCCGCCCACCTGAACTTCCCCGACCCCGCCGACTTCGGCCGCTTCTTCCGCCACCACACCGGCATCACCCCCGCCGCCTGGGCGGTACAGGCAGAACACCGGAAAAGCAGCCCCAGCCTGGGTCTTTGACCGTCGTACGGCGGTGATGTCCTCGACTCGACGGTCGATCCGGTAGGTGTCCAGAGTCCCGTCGAGGTCACGAACGCCTTGCGCGCCGCAGCCCGGACGGCCGTAGCGAGGTCGGGCACGAGAGCGGCCAGGGCCTCGACGGCCTCGGTCACACACCGGTGGACCGTGCTGGTGCCGACGCCATGTCGTATCGAGCTCCAGACGCCGGGCAGTCCGCAGAGGGGACAGGCTCCCGCATCAACTCACCTCATGATCAGCCGGGTTGGAAGGGCCCCAGTGCGTCAGCGGATGCCGGCCAGCAGCACCAGTTTCAGCAGGCCTGCGGATTCACGGCTGAGCGTCTGTCCGGCCTGGAGCCGACGGTGCTCGTGGGCCCGGTCCAGGTTGGCCCGCTGCTCGGCGACAGTGCCCAGTCGGTGTCGGTCAGGACGGGGTGGCCGGCCTCGAGGATGCGCCGGCAGGTCCCGCGGACTGTGGTCTTCATGGGCTGGGCGGCTCGTACACTGACGAAAATGGAGGACCATACGGCCACCGGGGTCTGTGCACGTCCGGCGCCCGTCCTACGGGACTACGTCGACTCGTATGTCGGCTTCGACCTCCGCGGGCTCCCGACGGGGGTGCACTGCGGCCCGCCGAGCCGCGCGCTCAATGCGGTGATCAGCCTGTCAGATCCCCTGGAGGTGGCGGCGGGCGTCGACGACGGGTCACCGGTCACCCGATTCGGCAGCGTGGCCGGCGGTCTGATGTGCCGGTCCGTCGCGATTCACCACGACGGACGCCAGCAAGGTGTTCGAGTATCGCTGACACCGCTCGGGGCCCGGGCCGTCTACGGCATGCCGTCCGCCGAACTCGCCCACCGACTGGTCCCACTTGACGAGCTTCTCGGAGCCCTTGCCGTCGAGCTGGTCGACCGGCTCCGATCGGCGACAACATGGGCGGCGCGGTTCACCGCGCTGGACGAATTGCTCCTCCGAGCTGTCGGCCGTGGCGCCTGCGGCGACCATGTGCGCTTGGTGCGCCCCGAGGTAGCCGAGGCATGGCGCCGCCTCGTCGCCGCGCGGGGCTGCGTCCAGGTGGGTGCGGTCGCCGCGGAACTCGGCTGGAGCCGCCGGTACCTCACCGAGCGGTTTCGCGGTGAGGTGGGCCTGTCGCCGAAGACCTTCGCCCGAGTCCTGCGCTTCGAGCACGCGCACGAACTGGCGGCGGCGCAGTACCCGCTCCCATGGGGCGAAGTGGCAACCGTCTCCGGCTATGCCGACCAGGCCCATCTCGTCCGGGACTGGCGCGAGTTCACAAGCCGATCGCCGACGGCCTGGCGTCGCGGCGAAGTCCTCCTCGGAGCCGGGTAGCCGGCTTCCGTCTGCCCTTCGCGTCGGCTTCTCTTCCCTTTTCTTCAAGACCGCCCGATCGCTGTCGTGGACGATCGTCGGCATGAGACTCGTCAACCACGAACGCAATGCCATGGACCTGCGGACCACTCCCGTGCACCTCGGACTGGGATCGAGAGCGAAGCCCGTCGAGGGCTTCACCTGGGACCCGGAGGTGCTCCAGGCCTACAGCGCCGCGGTCGCGGCGGACGGCGCCGAGGGCCGGATGGTGATGATCTTCGACGGCGACGGGCCCGGCGACCATTGGGAGAGCCACCCTGCAGGCGACGAACTGGTCGTCTGCCTCAGCGGGTCCGTGACGGTCACTCGCGACGTGGACGGGGTGCCCGACCGCGTTCTGCTCGGGCCGGGCGAGGCCACCATCAACCCGGCCGGGGTATGGCACGTGGTCGACATGGAGGGGCCGACGTCCATCATGGCCGTCACTGCGACCCTCGGCACCGACCACCGTCCTCGGACCGACGCCCGCCCGACCGAACGCGTCGGTGCGCCCAGCCCGGAGGAAGCGCCGTGACGACACGCATCGCGTGCCTCGGCGACAGCCTCACCCGCGCGCAGTTCAGCGTCGACTACCTGGATCTTCTCGGACGACGCCACCCTCCCGGTGACGTGCGGCTTGCCCGTTTCGGCGCCAACGGCGACTTCGCCCACAACCTCTTGCAGCGCCTCGATGCTGTCGTCACGAACCCACCCGATGTGATCACCGTGTTGATCGGGACCAACGACGCCCGAGCGAGCCTTGCCGGCTACCCCGTCGAGCAGGCCATGAAGCGCAAACTACTCCCCCGTCGCCCGTCGGCCGGCTGGTTCCAGCAGTGCCTGGGAGCCGTCGTCGCGCGGCTGCGAGCGGAGACCGACGCGACGATCGGTCTGCTGTCGCTGCCGGTACTCGGCCAACAACCCGACGGAGCAGCGGCACAGGCATCGCAGGCGTACAGCGGGATGATCGCCGAGGTCGCCGCCGCCAACGAGGTGGCCTACCTTCCGCTGCACGAACGCCAGATCGAGGAACTGCGCCAAGCGGACCCGCCGCCGATTCCGTACCGGGAGGCGACGCCCGCAGCGGTCGTCGGCGTCCTCGTCCAGCACGCGGTGCTGCGCCGCAGCCTCGACACGATCTCGCGGCGGCGAGGTCTCGTGCTCACGACCGACCACATCCACCAGAACAGCCGCGGCGCCGCCCTCATCGCTGAGGTCATCGACGCCGGTCTGCTGACCCCGACGGCGGCCCGCGGTCCGAGCCCCGCTCGCGGCACACGGCATGGGCCTACCTGAACGAGATCCAACCGGTGCTGCCGGAGTGGTCCAGCCTCTACGACCACCTGCGGGAAGTCACCCGACAGGACATCAGCACCGCCCGGGACGCCGTCACCGGCAAACAGCGCGAGAGTGATATCGATGAGAAGACCGCGATCCGCTAGGCGGACTCGGCACGGCAGCTCCTCCAGATCGACTTCGAAACCGGCCGCACCGGCTGACGCCGTCCGCGACCATCAGCACCGTCGCTCGGGAAGGCGTGCACTCGGACCCTGACGACATGTCAGCAGCGCCGGTTACCAAGTAGTGCCGGCGGGCTCCTCGATGGTGGTGTTGATGCGGTTGAAGAAGTTGGTGAGGCTGATCATCAGGATGATCGCGGAGAGCTGCTCCTGATCGAAGTGGTCGGCGGCCTCGTTCCACAACTCGTCGGGGACGGCCTTCCCGGAGCGGTCGGCGATCCGGGTGGCGGCCTCGGTCAGGGCCAGGGCGGCGCGTTCCTCGTCGGTGAAGAACGGGACCTCGCGCCAGGCGGCCACGGCGTGGAGACGTTCATCGGTCTCGCCGTGCTTCTTCGCGCCCGCCACACCGGCGAACACGCAGGCGCTGCAGCCGTTGATCTGGCTGGCCCGCAGGTGGACCAGCTCCAGGATCTGCGGAGAGGCGCCGCCCTGGTACATGGCCTTGTAGATGTTCTGGATGCCCTTCATGGCGTCCGGCAGGACGAGAGCGGGGTTCTTCATACGGGCAGTGGTGGTGATCGCGGGATTCATCTGATGCTCTCCTGGTGATCCGTTAGCGTCTGTCACTGGACCGACGGATCCGGACGCGGGGGTGTGACAGGTGAGCGAAGATTTTTTTCTGGCCGACCGTTTCGAGGCGGAGCGGTCCGGGCTGCGGGCGGTGGCCTACCGGATGCTGGGATCGCTCGCCGAGGCGGATGACGCCGTCCAGGAGACCTGGCTCAAGCTCAGCCGCGCTGACGTGAGCGACGTGAAGAACCTTGGGGCCTGGCTCACCACGGTCGTCGGCCGGACATGCCTGGACATGCTGCGCTCGCGTACCTCTCGACGCGAGGATCCGCTGCCCGAGCAGGACGGGTCGATCCGGCTGCCGGACCCGGTGGTCACCGCGCTGGCCCGCGTCGACCCCGAGCAGGAGATCCTGATCGCGGACTCGGTGGGCATTGCACTCATGATTGTTCTGGAGACCCTCTCCCCGGCCGAGCGACTCGCCTTCGTCCTGCACGACATGTTCGACGTGCCCTTCGACGACATCGCCCCCGTCCTCGGCCGGACCACGGCCTCCACCCGGCAGCTCGCCAGCCGCGCGCGCCGCCGGGTTCAGGGCGCCGCCCCGGCGGCCGACACGGACATCGCCCGCAAGCGCGGTGTCGTGGACGCCTTCCTGACCGCTTCCCGCGGCGGCGACTTCGAGGCGCTCCTGGCCGTCCTCGACCCCGACGTGGTCGCGCGCTCCGACGGCGGCACGCTCGTCCCGAGCATCCTGCGGCGCGGCGCGGCCGACGTGGCATCCCAGGCGATCGCTTTTGCCCGCTTCGCGGCGGACGCACGCCTTGTCCTGGTCAACGGCACACCCGGCGTCGTCTCGTTCGCCGAGGGCCGACCGCTGTCCGTCATGTCCTTCACCATCTGGGACGGCCGCATCACCGGGCTCGACATCCTCAGCGATCCTGACCGTCTGACCACGCTCGGCCTGACCACCTGACCGAAGCCGGCCACCCTCAGGAGGCGGACGCTGGGAAGACGGCTGATCGCCCGGACGCTCACGCACCCTGGAGCGGCCTCTGGAGACCCCCGCGACTTCACCACGACCCCACGGGCCCGCCCTCTGACATCAGGGCATCGGACCTTCGGGTTCCAGCCGAAGTGCCTTCAGTTCTTGCGAACTCGCGGGGGTCCTGGCCCTGTTCTCGTACAGCTACGGCCAGGTGGCGTGTACGACAATCTGCGGCAGCGCCGGAAGGGCGGGACGGCGTGACGATCGAACCGGTGACCGAAGTCGGGAGTGGGGGCGCACTTCGGTTGCCGCGCGCCAGGGTCGTGCCTCTGTCTGCCCCGCGCGCGTCGTACGGCACGGCGGTCGAGCGGTACCTCACCGGCGCGGGCATAGCAAAGTCCTCCGCGTGGATCTACCGGATCTCCCTCACAACGTGGGGATGAATGCTCGCCGGGGCGCGAAGCCGCCCGTCTTCCCCGTCGCAGCGATCGGCGACCCGGCCCTGTGGGAGGTCTGGCGGCGGCGCGGGCTGACGAGACGGACGCCGACACCGTCAACCGCGAACTGTCCATCGCTCGAAGGCGCGGACGGCTGCGCTCAGTTCGGCACGGGGGGCGGCCGGAGAGGTCTGGGCGACCGCGTCCAGGAGTTCTCCGACGCCGACGTCCTGCACCCCCCACTGGAGAGGGGCCCTGTCGATGGGTGGTCAGCGCCAGTAGTCGTTGGCGGCGGCGATGGTGGCGAACTCGGTGGCGACCACTTGGCCTATGGCGATGAGGGAGTCGGGGTTCTCCGCGTACACCGGGCGCAGGCGCGTGCGGACCTCGGCGTCGGGCTGAGTCGCCTTGATGACGAGACGGGCCATCTTGAGGGCGAGTTCGCGGCCCTCCTGCGGCGTGGCGGTCTTCAAAGAGTTGTGGGGAACGAGTTCCATGACGATGCTCCTGCGGGGTGGGAATAGGGGTTGCGGCCGATCGGCCGTGATGGGAGTGGCGGTGCTGTCACGTGCGGTCTCCCCCTTCGGGAGAGGAGCCTCGCGCTGTGAGCTGGGGGCGGTCAGCGTCCGGGTACGGGGAGGTCGCCCTCTACGTACTGGGCGCGTCCGTCAGCGAACGACCAGTCTTCGGGACCGTTTTCGAAGTAGCTGATGAAGAGGTCCTTGCCGTCGACGCCGGCGTCTGCGAGCTGGGCGGCGAGCGTCTTGTAGAGGTGCTGCTTGTCCTCGGTGCTGCGGCCGCGCTGGGTGAAGATGTGAACGATGACGGTGCCGGTGCCGGTGCGTCGGAAACCGAGTCCGGCGTCCTCGGCGATCATCTCGTCCGGGTCGTGCTGGGTGATGATCTGGAAGCGGTCGCGCTCGGGGATCTTCAGGACGTCGATGAGGGACTTCTGAACGGCGTCGGCGATGGCCTTGACGGCCTCGGGGCTGCGGCCGCGGATGAGGTCGATGCGTACGAGGGGCATGGGGAAGCTCCTTCGAGGTGGGGTCAGGACGTGATGTGGGGTCAGGACTTGAGGGGGAGCCAGGTGCCGTGGTCGGCGATGGCCAGGACGGAGGTGAGGCCCGCGTCGTCGAAGGCGTGCGCGATGGCATCGCGGCCCTCTGTGAAGTGGGCCCAGCCGTCGCAGTGGACGGGGATGACCACCGGGGCGGAGAGGATCGCGGCGGCTGCGGCGGCGCGGACGCTGTCGAGACTGACAGGGCGTTCGCGGAACTTGCCCGAGACGCGGGCGGCACCGGCGTGGAGGATGGCCACGTCGATGTCGGGGATGCGGCGGGCGATCTCGGTGACGGTGCGGATGGAGGCGTTGTCGCCGCTGATGTAGACGGTGGGGAGGCCGTCGCCGGTGAGAACGAATCCGGTGACCTGACAGTTGATCTCGCCGTCCGGGTCGCGCTCGCCGTCCTCGGGGCCGTGGACGGCCGGCACGGCGGTGACGGTCAGCTCGCCGCCGTCCGGGCGTCTGAGGCCGTGGGTGTCCCAGGCGGCCAGGCCTTTCGCCGGGGAGTTGAGGCGTTTGGCGCCGCCGGTCGTGGTGAGCAGCAGCGGGGCGGTCAGGGCGAAGGCGCGGCCGCGGTCGTCGAAGTTGTCCGCGTGGTTGTCATGGCTGACCAGGACCAGGTCGACGTCCGCGAACCGGTCCTCGGTGACGGCGGGGCCCTCGGTCTTGGTCAGGTAGCCGTACGACTGCGGGGTGTCGAAGGTCGGGTCGGAGACGATCCGCAGCCCGCCGAGGTCGAGGACGGTCGTGGGGCCGCCGACCACCATGGCCGAGCCGTCATGACGGGGAAGAAGGGGGGATCGCGATCCCATGGTGCCGGGCTCCTAGGTTCGGGCAGGAGGAGGGAGCGGTGCCGGGGGGCCGGCCGCTCTGAGTCCCTCCGCCCTCGACCGTAGGAAGAGGGGGCGGTCAGCGGAAATGCCGCTCTGGTCGAAGCTATGCCTCACTTGCATGGACGCAGGTCGCGGCCGCGTCCAGAGCCGCTTCGAGGAAGCGGCGCAGCAGCGCGGACCCCGTGCCGGACTCGGGGCGATAGGCGAGGCGGACCGGGCTGGGCGGCGCGTCGGTCACCGGCAGGAAACGCAGCGCGGGATGCTGAATGCGGCGCTCGGCGACCTCGGGGACGATGCCGATTCCGCGCCCCGCGGCCACCGATTCGATCCACTCGTCGAAGTTCGCGGTCTCCACATACCGCCGGGGCCCGCCCCCGTCCGGCCAGCACCAGGGGCCGGTCGTGCCGCTGACCGTGTTGACGACCAGCGTCCACTCGTGGGCGTCCTGCCAGCGCAGAGCCTCTGCGGGAGGGTTGCGGGAGGCGTCCGGACCGTCGCCCGGGCGTTCTTCGCGGGCGTGGACGGCGACGCGCCGCTCGTCGTACAGGCGGGCCATCCGTAGGGTGGCTGCGACAGGCTTGCCGCCGCGTACCAGGGCGACGTCGACTGTCTGGCGGTCGAGGGCGTCGAGCGGGTCGTCGCAGCGGACCAGTTCCACCCGCGCGTCGGTGGCGCGCTCGAAGCCGGCGATGGCGCGCTGGGCCCAGGGGTCGGGCAGCAACCAGCTGAACCCGAGCCGGACGACGGACTCACGGCGCGCCGCCGCCACGGCCGCGTCGAACGCGGCGAGGGTCCGCTCGGCGTGGACGAGGAACTGGGCGCCCGTGTCGGTGAGCGCGACGCCACGGGAAGAGCGGTCGAGCAGGCGCACTCCGAGGCCCGTCTCCAGCTGGGCGACGGTGCGGCTGAGCGCAGGCTGAGTGATCAGCAGTTCCTCGGCGGCCCGGGTGAACGAGCGGTGCCGGGCCACGGCGGCGAACGCCCGCAGGTGCCGCAGCTCGACACCGGACGCGGTCGCGCGGCCGGAGGTCGTCATCACTGCCTCGCACTATGCCTGGAGAACATGAATGCAGCGTAACCGGCATGTTCCTCCGTCGCGTACACCACCCAGCGGGCGGCAGCGGCCTGCTGTCTGCGCTGCCATGAACGCCCCTGCGCCCCGCGCACCCAGACCACGTGTCCGCCATGTGGTGGAACGTCGTCGGGCGCAGCCAGGACCACATCACCCAGGCTCGGGACGACGGGAAGAGCGGGCACCAGGCGGTCACGGGCGAACCGCGCTCCGCCGGTCGGAAGCTGCTCCGGCCGTGTGGACCACCGTGGACGCGGCGCGGTCCGTCCCCTTGCTGTGGTCCGCCGCCCAGGCTGCGGCGGCGACCACGAAGCCGGCGGCGACGAGGGCGGCACCGACGAGGTTCGGGGAGGTCAGCCCGAACCCGGCCGCGATGGCCGCCCCGCCGAGGTAGGCGCCGGCGGCGTTGGCGAGGTTGAACGCGGCCTGCATGGCCGCGGAGGCGAGGGTGGGTCCGTTTCCGGCCTTCTCCATCACCAGGGTCTGCACGGTCGGCACCATCGCGAAGCCGAAGAATCCGACCGCGAGAGCCGTCAGCGCCGCCGCCCACTGCGTATGCGCGGTCACGGAGAACAGCGCCAGCACCGCCGCGAGCAGCAGGAACGCCGCGCAGATGCTCGGCCGCAGCGCGCGGTCGGCGGCGTACCCGCCGGCGATGTTGCCCAGCGTCATGCCGACGCCGAAGAGCGCGAGGATCAGCGGCACTGCGGAGTCCGAGAACCCGGCGACGTCCGTCAGCATCGGCGCGATGTAGGAGTAGCAGGCGAAGAAGCCGCCGCAGCCGACGACCACCGTCGCCAGCGCCAGCCACAGCTGGCCGCTGCGGAACGCGCTCAGTTCGCTGCGCAGCCCGCCCTGCGGACGCGGTCCCAGACATGCTGCGACGCCTGCGCGAACCCGCCGACCACGAGATCACCGACCTCGCCCGCTGGTTCACCGTCCTTGCGTTCCTCTCCCTGCTGCCCGACACCGCCGAGCAGCACGCGGTCCTGCGCCGCCGTCTGGCGTTCCTCGAGGCACCGTCGAGCTTCTTCTACGAGGACGAAGAGCCCGTCCGCGCCGAGCAGACCGACGACCCCTACCGGCGCGGCATGCTCCTCATCGCCCGCGCCATCACCCGATCCGAACTCGACTGGCTGCACGAGACGTTGGGAGACACCTCCAGCGAGGAGGCATGACATAGCTGCTTTCGATCGCATCTGTTGCAGCGATCGTGGGAGGGGGCGCTCGTGGCCGAGCTGATGTCGTTCCGGCGGGAAGCGGACGGGGAGGACGTCGAGCTGTCCGGCTCGTGCTGTCGCAGGCGGTCTCGTACCTGTCCTGGCGGGACATGACGCACCACGAGTTCGAGGCGCTCGTCCGAAAGGTGTTGGGCGTGCAGGACGCCGAGTCGATCGCCTGGCGCGAGCGGATCGACCTGGTGCGCTACCGCGTCTTCGAGGGCGGGCTGCTGAGCCTGCTGCTCGTGTTCCCCTCCCCCCCCGAACGCCACCGCGCTCTTGTGCCAGGCGGTGTCGGCCGTCATCGGCCCTGTCTCCTCATGCGGTGGGCAGCTGGGGCAGCCCGCACCCCGGGGTGGAAGCGCCCGGGGCGGGGCTCGGTGCGGTGGTGAGGTGTCCGTCAGCCGAGGGGGTTGGTGTTGTCGCGCAGGGTGGCCAGGGCCGGCGCGTACATGCGGGCCTTGATGGTGCCGAGGGTGTCGCCGGCCTTGTCCACCTGAGCCTGGGCGATCTCGATCGCGGTGGAGCGCACGGCATCCTCACCGACCGCCTGGTCGACGATGCCGACAGCCGCGGCGTCGACGCCGCCGTAGCGGCGGGCGGTGAGCATGGCCTCGTACGCAGTCTGCGGGGCCAGCCGGGACTGGATGAGGGCGGCCATGCCGGGCGCGAAGGGGATGCTGATCTCCGCTTCGGGCAGACACCAGTAGCCGCGGTCGGAGCGCATGACGCGGAAGTCGTGGGCGAGGGAGAACATCGCGCCGGCAGCGAAGGTGTGCCCCTGCAGCGCGGCCACCGTGACGACCGGCAGCGACAGCATCCGAGCGAACAGCTCATGGACGGAGACGACGTAATCCTGCTGCTGGTCGGCGTGGGCGAACAGCCACTTCAGATCGAGCCCATTGGAGTAGAACTTGCCGGTGGCGGCGGTGACCAGGGCGCGGGGGCCTTCCGCCTTCTCCACCTCGTCGAGCGCGGCGTTGACGGCGGTGAGCCAGTCGGGGTGGAAGCGGTTCTCACCGTCTCCGAGGTCGAGGACGAAGACGCTGTCCTGACGGTCGAGCGAGGGCATGGCGACTCCTTCGAGGTATGCAGGTGGAGCGACTGGGCGGCTGCGGGCTACGGCCTGGGGCCGGATTCAGTACCGCGGCGCAGGGCGTGGAGGAGCAGATCGTGGATCTCGGCGGCGGCGGCCTCGATCGGGGCGGTGCTCTGTTCGGCCCGGCACATGATCACCGCGCCTTCGACCGCGGCGATGATGAAGGCACCGAGCCTGCGGCTGCGTTCCTCGCTCAGACCGTGCCGCACGAGGAGGGCCGCCAGGGCCTCCTGCCAACGGGCGAAGACCGCGGCGGCGGAACGGGCGAGCTGGGGCGCATCGTCATTGGTCTCCACAGCCACCGCCACGATCGGACAGCCGGCCCGAAAGCCGCTCTCCACCAGCCGGTCACGCCACAGCAGGAAGAACGCGTCGACGGCCGCCACCGGATCGTCCGCCTGCATGGCGGCGTCGATCAGCCCCGCGATGAAGTCCCCCGACCGTGCCACCGCCTCGTCGATGAGCTGCGCCCGGCCGCCAGGGAAGTGGTGATACACCGAGCCCCGAGGAGCTCCGCTGTGAGCGAGCACCTGGTCGATGCTGGTTGCGCTCGCACCGTGCTCACGCAGCAGAGCGGCAGCACTGAGAATCATCCGGTCACGGCTGTCACTCCTGCGCGGGCTCATCCGCTCCCGACCTTCCCTCATGGCCATACGGCCCACCAAGCGATCTACTCGCCGGTAACTTATGGGGTATGGCATAGAACATGCAAGAGGAGCGGCGGGCGGTCGTTGAATCCGTTGCGGTGGCACCGCTCGGCCGAGATGCGCGCCGGCTGTGGCGGTACCCCTGAGCACACTCGGCTCACACGGTGCACTTGGGAGAGAACCGCCGGCGGGGTGGCGGTCGGGACTGGGCGACAGCCCCCGTTACGCCATGCTCGGCACCGTCCGTCTGCACACCCGCGCTCTCGCCGGATGAGGGAGGCGGGCTGCACCGCACGCGGCCGTACCCCAGGGCTCACCGCTGATCAACATCAAGGTGACCGCACCGGCCGGTCGGCGAGGCCGAATCAGCCGGCCCTGGGTGCGCAGCGCATGCCGGCGAGGGCGGGGGCGGGTACTGCTGTGCCGATGGGCCGTGTTCATCGCAGGCCTCCTCCGGCCTGCCCGGATGTCCGACGTCCGCCGAGCAGGCCCCCGATGAGTCGACGTCCCGGGCGCGACGGCAAGGCGAGTGCAGGGGCCTTGTCAGCGAATGACGTCGAAGACGTTCTTCTGCAGGCCGTTGGCGTAGGCCTCGTGCTCGATCAGCTTGAGCTTCTGGGTGTCCTTGTCCGTGGCGCTGAACAGGCGCTTGCCCGCGCCGAGCAGGAGCGGGAAGACAAGCAGGTGGTAGCGGTCGATCAGGCCGGCGTCCGAGAGGGCCTGGTTCAAGGACGCGCTGCCGTGGACGATGATCGGGCCGCCCTCGGTCTCCTTCAGCGCGGCGACCTCGTCGAGCGAGCGCAGGATCGTCGTCTCGCCCCAGTTCGACACCAGCTTGTCCTCGGTGAGGGTGGTGGAGACGACGTACTTCGGCATCACCTTGTAGTCGGCGAAGTCGGCCATCTCCGGCCACACCGGGCTGAACGCTTCGTAGCTGGTCCGGCCCAGCAGTACGGCGGTGGCCTCGTGCTGCTCGCGACCCTTGATGTCGAACGCTTCGGGGAGGAACGCGATGTCCTTGAAGGTCCACCCGGAGTTCCGGTAGCCGGGCTCACCGCCGGGGCCCTCCACGACACCGTCGAGCGAGATGAAAGCGGAGCTGATCAGAGTACGCATCTGGGGTTTCCCTCGGTGTCTCGTGTCCGGCTCTCATCGAACCGGCCCGGTCTGGCCTGCGGCCCGCAACGCGCTTGCTGCCGCCGATGATCACCGTAGCCATTGGACTTTCAAAAAACAACCAGTCGCTTGTAAGTCAAAACCATCCGGGTAGGCTCGTCAGCATGACAACGAAACGGAGCTACAACGACGCATGCGGGACAGGCCACGCCCTCGACCTCGTCGGCGAGCGCTGGGCACTCCTGGTGGTCCGCGAGCTACTGCTGGGCCCCAAGCGGTACGGCCAACTGCGCACAGACCTGCCCGGCATCAGCACCAACGTGCTCGCCCAGCGCCTCGCCGAGCTGGAGGCCTCCGGCATCATTCACAAACGCCGTCTCCCGGCCCCCGCCGCCGCAGAGGCCTACGAGCTCACTGACTGGGGCCTCGAACTCGAACCCGTCGTACGGGCACTGGGCCGCTGGGCGGTGCGCTCACCGGCCCACGACCGCACCGCCCACCTGAGCGCCACCTCGTTCATCCTCTCCCTTCGCACCAACTTCGACCCCGGTCGAGGCCAGGGCGTGCACGGACGGTACGAGCTTCACCTCGGCGACGAGGTCTTCCGCGTCCTCATCGCCGACGGCACCTTGCATGCCGAGCGTGGCTACCAACAGCAGCCGGAAGCCGTCATCACCGCACGGCCCTCCGCGCTCGCGCGCGTCGTGTACGGCGGACGGCATCTGGCCGACGCGGTCGCTGCGGGGGACGTCCGCGTCGAAGGCGACACCACCTCCGTCGCACGCCTGACCGCCGTGCTCAGCCTTCCCGCCCCTGCCTTCTGACTACGGGATACCACCGGCGACGCTGCCGGAGTGCGGTAGCCGTGGGTCTTGCCTGGACGGTGGTTGAGTTCGTGGGCGATGGCGTCCAGGTCGGCTTGGCTGAACGTGCGGAGGTCGGCGCCCGTGACGAGGTACTGCCGAAGCAGCCGGTTGATGTTCTCGTCGGTATCGCGCTGCCACGGGCTCCGAGGCTTGCAGAGGTAGATCGGCATCCTGGTCTCGGTGGTGATGGACTGATGCTCAGCGATCTCCCGGCCTGCGTGTCAGCGCCATCCCCTCGGTGCACCGCGGGCTCCTCATCCGCTGCCAGCCCCTCGACGGCACCCAGGGCATCCCGGTCGTCCGGGCCCAGCGCAAGGCCGTCCCCGTGCGCTGCTCCATCGACGCCGCTTAGGGGGCGACGGCCTGCGCGACCGGTCCCGGCACGGCGACCGCGAGGGTCACCACACCTGCGAGGGTGGGGAGCACCCCCCACCTGACCGACTTGGGCAGCAATGCGTACTCCTTCGGTGTCCGGCTCCACGCCGGAAGCTGATGGTTCAGCAACTGGGTGGGCGACGAGCAGGCTCGGACCGCGCTCGGCCGCTCGAGGCGGGTGCTCAGAGGCTGGCGCGCAGGTGGCTGACCGTGACGAAGTGGTAGCCGCGGGCGGTGAGGGTGCGCAGGATCTGCGGGACCGCGGCGACGGAGGTGGGGTGGATGTCATGCATCAGGACGACGCTGTTGCGCTGCGCCTTGCCGATGACTATCCGGGCGACCTTGGCGGCGTCGGGGTACCTCCAGTCCTCGGTGTCCACGTCCCAGAGCACCGGGGAGAGGCTGGTGGCCGACCGGACCGTCGAGTCGACGGCGCCGTAGGGCGGGCGGAAGAGGGTGGGCTCCCTGCCGGTGGCGGCCTTGATGGCGGCGCTGGTGCGGTTGAGTTGGGAGGCGATCTGCTCGGGGGTGAGCTTGGTGAGGTCGGGGTGGTTCCAGGAGTGGTTGCCGACCTCGTGTCCGGCGCGGGCCTCGGCGCGTACCAGGTCGGGGTGGGCGGCGACGTTCTGGCCGACGGTGAAGAAGGTGGCGCGCGCCTTGTACCGGGCCAGGTGGTCCAGCAGGGCCGCGGTCTCGGGAACCGACGGTCCGTCGTCGAAGGTCAGCGCGATGCAGGTGACCTTCTTGCAGTCGGTGTCGTCGTCGCCGGAGGCGGTGTGGGTGGGGGCGGCCGGGCCGGGGGTGCTCGTAGCGCCCAGGGCGAGCGAACGGCTGGGGGCCATGGTCTGCCGCTGGGCGCGCTTGCCGAACGCGGAAAGCCAGGGGGTGACCGTCTTCTGGGAGAGGGCCACCATGTAGGTTCCGGCGGGTGGGGCGCCCACCTCACCGCGGTCGAAGCTCACCTGCAGCCCACCGTCGGCGGTGAAAGCCATGTCGTCCAGAGCGGTGACGCGCGAGGCCGGGTCGGAGAGCGTGCCGTCGAAGGTGGTCGTGTCGAAGCCTTCGCGCCCCTTGAGCTCGTCCTTCAAGGTCGAGATGAAGGCGTCCCGGGAGTCGTCGGCGATGAGTCCGAGAGCGGTGCCGTAGTCGCCCGCGTCGCCGTCGTACCAGTACGCCTTGGTCGACAGCCCGGACCCGGCGGCACTGCCGTCCTGTGTGGTGAGCCGGACGCCGAGTACATCGCCGGAAGCCACCAGGAACCTGTGGCTGACGTTGAGCTCGCCGACTGAGCCGTCACGGCACGCCCCCTCGCGGAATGTGGCCAGGCGCTGCTCCACGTCCTTCTTCATCGCGGCCGTCATCGTCTCCGCACCGGGCACGTCCGGATAGCTGGTGGCGAAGGGGCAGGAGCGCTGCTCGCTGCTGTTGCTGACGATCCGCAGGCCCTTGATCTTCGATGGATCGACGCCGCGGACGGGCGAGGGGGATTCGGCAGCGGATCGTGGCGGGCCGGCGGCTCCCGGCTCCGGGGAACCGGGGGAACAGGCCGTTGTGATCGAGAGTGTGCCGAGCAGCAGAAGCGAGGGCAGCAGGGTGTGAGTGCGCATGGGTGACCAGAACCTGGGGGAAGGGGAGGGCGGACGCCGTCGGCGGCGCCGCGGTCGTTCTGGTCACGAGCGTCCAGGTCAGAGGCGTTTTTCAGCGACCCTCGACGCCACTGTGAAAAATCCGGTCCTGGTGACCGGCCGCGTCAGCTGCCTGTGGGGCAGACGCTTTCGTACGGCGCGTCGGGGACGTAGGTCCGCCATTGCGCTGGGGTCAGTCCGCCGCCGGCTCGCGCGCAGACGGTGTTCACGATCTGGTCCGGGGCGACAGGGAAACGCAGGAGCGGCACGTGGGGGCTGCTGGCGTAGACCGTGCTGCCGTCCTCGTCGAAGGCAAGGGAGTGGATCTCGTCGCCGGGCGTGGGCAGGTCCGTCCCGAGAAGCTGATGTCCCTCGGTGTCCCACAGCCTCAGCGTCCCGTTCGCGCCGCCCACCGCGAGTGTGCCGCCGTCGGAGGAGAAGGCGAGCGCCCCCACTGCCTCCGGTTCGCCCTGGGTGACCGTGTCGGAGGTACCGGTCAGTGCGCCGGTGCGGTCTCGGATCGCGCCGTCCCAAAGGGTGACGTGCCCGGTGGAATCGCCGACGGCGAGTTCGGCGCCGTCGGAGCTGAAAGCGAGCGAGGTGACCTGGCGGCCGTCGGCGAGCGCGCGTCCACTGACCCTTGCGGCCCCTGGATCGATGTACTGATCGTCGGAGCTCACGAGCAGACCTCCGTCCGGTCGCCCGGCCAGTGCCTTCCCGGAGAAGCCACCCACGGTCCTCGATCGCCGGTGGTCGCGGGTGTTCCAGACCTCCGTCGTGGAGCCGCCGGCGGTGGAGCGGACGGCCAGCAGGGTGCGGCCGCCGGGTCCCAGGGCGAGGGCCGTGGCAGGGCGGTCGGCCGCGCCGGAGGTGTCGAAGACCGCACGGATACGGTGTGTCCGTACGTCCCACACGGTGAAGCGCAGCCGCGATGAGCCGTGAGAGGACACGGTGTCGGCGAGGGCCAGAGCGCGGCCGTCCGGACTGAAGGCCGACAGCGGAACGTCCTCGTCGGAGATGCTCGGCAGCGGGCCGAGCTTGGCGTGCGCGAGGACCATGCCCGTGCGCGTGGCTCGCAGTTCGAAGCGGTAGTCGGCGCCGGAACGCGTGACGGTGGCCAGGGCGGTGCCGTCCGGGCTGAGCACGCTCGCGTCGGTCGGTGTGTTGTGCCACCGCGGGGTGAGACGGGCGGTCAGGTCAAGGGTGTGAACCGTGGCGCCGTCGAGGTAGCGCAGGAGGTCGGGCTTTCCCTGGTCCCACGTCAGCCCGGTGGCCTCGTCCTTGGACATCGGCCGGTCGAAGACCTGGGTCCCGCCGTTGGCCAGTCGCCAGACGGCGAGTTCGTGGTCGTCCGCCGTGGCCAGGAACTCTCCGTCGGCGGAGAGCGCTGCCTGTGTGAAGCCGCTGCTCCCGGCACTGGCGAAGTCGGCGAGCGTGCGTCCGCTGCGGACGTCCCAGACAAGGGCCCGCGTGCCGTAGACGGCGGCCAGTCGCCTGCCGTCCGCGCTGAACCGCAGCAGGCGGGATCCGTCGTCCGCACCGGTACCGGTTCCGCAGACGGTCCTGTCCGCCTTCTCCCAGGCTCCCGGCAGCCGCTTGCGGCCGGCGGTGTCCCACAGCTGGGGTGGCCCGTCGGCGGGACAGAGGGCGAGCGCACGTCCGCCGGGGCCGACCGCCGCCGAGGAGAGCGTGCGAGCGAGGGCTGTGGTGAACGTGACCTGGCCGTCGTCCGTCCGGTGCAAGGCGGCTGCGCCCGGGCCGTCCAGCGGTCCGGTGAGGTACGTCTTCCCGTCCGACGAGCTGTCCCATAGTGACGCATCGCCCAGCTCGGCCTCGGATCTGCCTTCCGGAAGGTTCCACAGGCTGCCTCCCCCGTCCGACCCGAAGACGTCGAGGAACCGGGAGTCGGGCCCGACATCGGCCACCTCCGTACCGCTCGGCAGGCGGTAGGCGGCGGTGACCTTGTGGTCGGTCACATTCCGAGCGGTGACCGTGGTGCCCTCTACGCTGAGCAGCGTCCGGCCGCCGTCGGAAAGGAAGCGCCGGACGTCCCTTCCGGCCAGCGGGTCGGTGAAAGCGTCGCGTTCCGGCTGTGCCAGGGCCCCCAGGAGCGCCGAGCGGGACTCGGTGAGCGGGGCCAGCTTCCATGCCGTCACCCCGAGCAGGGCGGCGGTGCGCGGATCGGTGGGGCGCAGACTGCCGGCCATGGTGGCCAGGCGGCGAGCCGTGGCTTTGGCGGATTCCTCCCGGCTCACCTCATTGCGCTGCCAGGCGACCAGGCCGGCGGTCAGCGCCAGGACGAGGAACACGGACAAGGCGATGGTCAGCGAACGCGTCCGACGTGCGGTGCGTGTCTTGGCCTCCCGCTCGGCGTTCTGAGCGGCGAGGGAGGCCGTGAGAAAGTCCCGTTCCAGAGGGGTGAGGTCGTCGTTCGGCTGATGGACGAACAGTTCCGCGGCCCCGGCCAGCCTCGCGCCCCGGTACAGAGCTCCGGGATCACGCGCCAATTCCTCCCAGCCACGAGCCGCCTCACCGAGTCGGCTCTGTGCGCGCAGCCTTTCCCGGCTCTCCTCGATCCAACCGGCCAGACGCGGCCAGCCGGTGATCAGCGCCTCGTGGGACAGCTCCACCATGTCGCCGTCCGAGGTGACCAGACGGGCGGCGACAAGACGCTCCAGCACGTCCTGCGCACCGCTGCCGAGCTCGGCGCGCGACGCGGGACGACGTGTGTCGGCCGTGCCGTCGCCAGGAGCGATCAGCCTCAACAGGATGCGCCGGGCTATACGGCTCTGCTCCAGCGACAGCCGGCCATAGGCCTCCTCGGCGGTGGCGGCGATCGCGCCTCGCACTCCGCCCGCCTCCTCGTACGCCGCCAGGGTCAGCAGGCGGCCACGCCGACGGTGCCAGGTCTCCATCAAGGCATGAGAGAGCATGGGCAGCGCGCCCGGCCGGTCGACGACCTCGTCGATGATCCGGGCGGTGAGGGCGCGCTCCACGTTCAGTCCGGCGGCGGCGGCCGGGCCGGTGATCGCTTCGCGCAGCTCGTCCCGGCTCATCGGCCCGACCAGCAGGCCGGCCCGGCTGACGGCCGTGGCCAGCTCACGGTGTTCGGCGCAGTGGCCGTAGAAGTCGCCGCGGACCGCGACCACCACCCGCAGTCCGCTGTCCGGCCGCCGGGCCGCGAGCAGCAGGTCGAGGAACCGGTCGCGTTCAGCACGGTCGTGGCACAGGGTGAACAGTTCCTCGAACTGGTCGACGATCACCCAGGTCTCCCCGTCGCCGTCGCGCGGCACCAGTGCCTCGGCGTGCGTGCGCGCGGGCAGTTCCCCCGGGGTGAGCACGCGAATCACCGCAGGCCGCTCCGCCCCCGCCGCCCGCCGCAGGCTCGGAATCAGTCCCGCTCGAAGCAGTGACGACTTGCCGCTGCCGGACGGCCCGAACACCGCGGCGAACCGGTGCTCGCGCACCAGCTCCACCAGTTCGGCGAGGGGCGTCTCCCGGCCGAAGAACAGCTCGCTGTCGTCCGGCTCGAACCGCGTCAGCCCCCGGTACGGCGGCTTCTCGTCCGGCATGGGCGCCCGGGCCTCGGCGTCCGCCTCCCGCCAGCGGCGCTCCCACTCGTCCGGGTCCGCGCCCAGCGCTTCGGTGTACGCCCGCACCACCGCCAGGGACGGCAGCTGATCACCGGCTGCGGCCTGGGACATCGCGGTGATGGAGTAGCCCGCCCGCGCGGCCATCTCCCGGTACGGCGGCTTCCCCGCCTTCTCACGGAGAAGCCGCAGTTCGTGCGCGAGCCGCTGCACGGGACCGGCGTCAGGATCGACCGGCTTCTCACGTCGTCCCAACGGGAGCACCTTTCACACGCATCAGGCGGTCAAGCTACTTTTTTCACTCCGTCCCCCGCAATCCCGTCCGATCCGTGACGCTGCCCACGGGACACGTCGGCCCACCGTCCGACTCATCGGACATCTCTTCGGTCTCCTGACATGGTTGCCGCGCTCGTCACCGATCCCGGAGCGGTTCAGTTCGCCGCGGCGAATCGTTCGTGCTCGCGGACGACGACGGGTTCGGCACGTTCAAATCTTTGGCGAGTCGGGGCACGAGCCGGAAGCGGGCGGTGTGGTGTGTCATGATCGGCCACCTGTCAAGCAGGTGTTGTCCCGAGCCGGGCGAGCAGCCCCTCGGCAGCCCTCCACCGCCCATACGTCGGGCAGCCGCGTGGCGCGGCGGGCGTCCGTGATGACGTCACCCGCGCTGCCGGGTCCGGGAGTAGTGGCGCCTTGCGCGGTCCCGGTTGCCGCAGTCATCCGAACTGCACCAGCGGCGGGTTCCGCTGCGGGAGCGGTCGAGGAAGAACCAGCCGCAGCCAGGGCCCGCGCAGCGCCGGATGCGGCCCAGGCCGTCCCCGCCCAGCAGGTCCTCGGTCAGCAGCGCCAGTGCGTGACGGAGGTCGCCGAGGCGGTCCGTGCCGGACTGCCACCGCAGAGGGAAGGCGGGGGGCAGCGTGGCGTCCTCGCGGGCCAGTACCAGGCTCCGGCGCAGCGCCTCCCACTCCTCGGCAGGGGGAGCCTCGTCGTCCACGAGGGCGTCAAGGACCGGCCAGAGGGTGGCCCGCAGGCTCATGAGCGCAGCGGTCGCGGCTTTCGCGGGCGCAGAGTCCGCGGGTTCCTCCCGGAGCAGCGCCTCGGCGCGATCGGCGCCGAGCAGTCCGCAGGCGACGGCCCAGCACACCCACGCCTCGGCGCCCTGGACGCGGTCGGCCGTGCGGGCGGGGTCCAGGCGCCAGGCGACGGTGTTGGCGAAGTCGAGTACCGGGTGGCCGCCCACGAGTGCCACGCCGGAGTCGTGAGGGCTTCCCGATGCGGCCGGGGCGCGATGAACCGCCTGCTTGCTCGTCACGTTCTCAGTCTATCCATTCTTCTAACAGTCATAAGTATTTTTGCTTGTTAGACTCGACGTCATGGGCAGCCTCCGATCAGCGAAAGCCGCCGTCTCGCCGCGTGCGAGCTTCCTCTCCGGGCTCAAGACCGGGTCCGGACTGGCGGCCGCTTCCTTTCTTCTCGCCGTCAGCTTCGGTGCGATCAGCACCTCGCAGGGCTGGGGACATCTCGCGCCGGTGATCTGCTCGATGGTCGTCTTCTCCGGGTCCGCCCAGTTCGCCTTGCTGGCGGCTCTGGGCTCCGGCGGCGGGATCGCCGGCGCCGTGACGTCCGCGGCACTGATCAACAGCCGATTCATCCCCATGGGCATCGCCGTCGCCGGTGATCTGCGCGGTGGCGGCTTCCGGCGTGCGCTCGAAGGCCAGGCGGTGGTCGACGGATCATGGGCCGCCGCCCATCTCGGGGCCGGCCGGTTCGACAGGCACCTGCTCTTCGGCGCCACCGCCATCCAGTGGCCTGCCTGGGTCGCCGGCACCGCGCTGGGGTCCGTGGTCTCTCCCGACCCCGAACTCCTGCACCGGCTGGGTCTGGACGTCCTCACACCGGCGCTGTTCGTCGCGCTGCTCTTCGAGGAGGTCCGCCGGGAACGGGTCAACCGGCTGCCGGCCCTGCTCGGCGCCGTGCTCGCGGCCGGCCTCATCGTCTTCCTGCCGGCCGGTCCCGCCCTGGTGGGCGCGGCACTCGCGGCCCTCGTCGCCCTCTTCAGGGCACCCGCCTCGCCACCCGCCCGGCCCGAAGGGGCCGAAGGGGCCGAAGGGGCCGAAGGGGCCGAAGGGGCAGACAGGGCTGAAGTGGCCGGCGATGCCGTGCGCCCCGTCCATTCCGACGAACAGGCCGCACCATGACCCTCTGGCTCACCATCGGCGCCGTCGCCGCCCTGAGCTTCTCCTGCAAGGCCTTCGGCCCCGCCCTCATCGGCGGACGCGCACTGCCCCCACGAGCACTGTCGGTGATCGCCCTCACGGCCCCCGCCCTGCTCGCCGGCTTCATCGTCGTGGACGTACTGGGCTCCCGCTGGAGCGCCGTGGACCTCACAGTGATCGCGGGACTCGCGGTCGTCCCGCTGCTCCTCTGGCGTCGGGCCCCACTCCCGTTGGCCCTGGCGGCCGCCGTCGCCGTGACGGCACTCCTGCGCATCTAGGATCGGCGCGGCGCTCGCAAGCGCCTCGGGACGGCTCACAGCCGCGACCCCGAGGAGGCGCAGGGGGCAGGAATGAGCGCGGCGCCCCTTTTCCTGGGCGGGCCACCCTCGCCTGGCTGCCAACCACAGGGCGTGTCGCCCTTCCGAGGCCCGTTGGCTCCGGTGCGCCCGGGCCGACCTGCGGCACCTGTTCACGTACCTGCCGGAGCAGCCCAACTACTGTCGCCGACGCAGGCGTTCCTCGCCACGGCAGAGGCGACGTTATTCCGAAGAAACGCGAAACTCGAATTCGGGACGGTCCCACGGCACGGCGGGTGGGTTCGCGAGCACGGTCCCGATCCGCACTGCCCCTGCGCGGTGGTAGAAGTCCTCGGCGGGAACATGCGACACGACCCTGACACGGTCGAGCCCGGCGGCACGGGCCTCGGACTGCATGTGCTCGACGAGCAGCCGTCCGATACCGCGTCCTTGCACTTCGTCGGCGACGAACAACAGGTCGAGCTCCGGTGGCGTGAGGACGAGCGAGTAGAACCCGAGGACCCGGCCTCCCTGCTCGTCGCCGCCGACGGCCACAAAGGCGCGGTGGGCCTCGATGTAATCAGGACCGACCCGGTAGCCCGCGACCGCAGCTGCGTACTTACCCGCGTAGGCGCCTGAGCCACGCACGAGCCGCGTGAGCCGTTTGGCATCCCGCGCGGCGGCCCTCCGTATCGTGATCGCCTGGCTGATCGGGGAAGTGCGTGAACTCATCGGGAGAGTATTTCGCACCGGGAAGTGCCTTCGTGCCGCAGGTCGGCTGGTCGGACAGGCGCTCCCGGGAACGGCGAACCCGCTGCGCAGGAGCCGGAGAGCTGAGCGGAGCCGACCGCACCCGCTGTGGCACCAGTCCCCCGGTACGGCAGCAGGGCCCGGACCGAGAGTCGCGGTCCGGGCCCTGTCCCGTGCGGTGCGGCCTCGCGGCGGCGGTGCGTCAGCTCTGTGCGGTGTCGTCGCCCGTCTGCCCGTCGCCCTCGGCTGTGCCTGCCTTCTCGCGCATCTTGCGCACCAGCTCCGCCTTCTGGTCGGCGGCGCCCTGGCGGTCGAGGTTGCGGTACGGACCGTTGTTCTGCCGTTCGGCGCGGGACAGCTTCTTGCGCTGGCCGCCGCCCATGCCCACGGGATTGTTGATGTTCTTGCTCACGGGTTCTCCCGGAATGAAGTGAAGTGATCTACGGATTCATCGGTGGGGGACGGGCGCGGCGACGTCGAAGGACGTCAGCAGGGGCCCATCACGCTCTCACTCGTAAATCGGTGTCTGGAAGAACATGACCATGACGTTACCCCGTTCCGCAGGCCCCGCACACCAGGTTTTCGCCGTTCCGGCGTCGGCCGGCCCTTCGGCGAGCGCCCGGTGCCAGCCGTTTCCGTCCGGGCATCTTCGTGATCACCACCGAAGACAGCCGCACACCCGCCACCGGCGACCCCGTGATCCGTCCACGACGGACGCCGGAAGATTCACTCTCTTGCCCTCAACCGCACTTGAGGTCATACGGTCTTCGCATGACCTGCACGGAGTGCGGGCTCCACGCTGCTCAAGCACTCGGAGGGGACACTCCCATGACGGCCCAGCAGATCTCCGACGCCGAACTCGCCGGACAGCCCGCCGCGTACTGGACCGGTGTCGCTCACGAGGCACTCATCGCGTACACCCGGGCCCGGCAGGCCGAAAAGGGCTACACCCAGCCCCAGTTCTGGCTGCTGCGCAACCTGTCGGTGAACGACATCTCGCCCGACGGCGACGGGATGACTCTGCCCGAGCTGCGGCAGGCCATGACCTCCTACATCCGTCCCGAGGACGACCTGGCGGCGGAGGCCGAGGTGCTTGTGGAACGCGGCTGGCTGACCCGGGACGCCGAGGACCGGCTGTGGCTCACCGCGGAAGGGGAACAGGCTCGCGTCGACCTGGCGCGCAACGCCCCCGCCATCCGCGCCGTTCTCCACGAGGGCATCGACGACGCGGACTACGTCACCACGGTGAAGGTGCTCCAGCGGCTGATCCGCAACGCGGGCGGGACGGTTGCCTGACAGGCCGCGCGCCCGGGGCTAAGAGCTCCGGACAAAAGTGGAGTCCGATCAGCTCGCGGTGTCTGGTGCGTGCGATCGCAAGGCGCCGGAAGCTCCTCGTAGCGGAGCTACCAGGGGCTTTCGGCAACGCGGCGAGCGTGCGTGCCAGGCGCCGCGAGCCGGGCTCCACTTTTGTCCGGAGCTCTAAGCGGGAGATGCCGATCAGGGCCGGCAGCTGGCCGCAGTGATCGGTCTCCTTCGGGCGAGGAGCCGCAGGCGCTATGACGACCGCCTCGGAGGCGAGCCTTCGACAGGCCCGACCGTCAACAGGGGCCGGAAGTGACCGGCGGGGTAAGGCTCTCCGACAGGGACTCCCTCGGCTTCGACCCACGCGTGAGCCGAGAAGGGATTCGTACGGACGCCCGTGCACCAGGTGGGCCAGGTACCTCGCGCCCGGCACAGGAGAGCGGTGGCCACCGAGCGCTGCAGGCACGCCTGCCCTGCGCAGCGCAGGCTCACCGCGACCACGGCTGTGCGTGCTGCCGCAGCCTCGGCCGCCGTGGCCGGGTCGGCGCGGCGGCGGGCGAACTCCAGCACCACGCGCAATGTGGCCGGCGAGAGCCTGCTGAGGATCCGGGCGGCGGCCACGGCCAGGAGGGGAACCGTTCGACGGTGCGGCGGCAGGCGGTCACGGCGGGACAGCGCCACGGGGATGCTCATCGGTTCTCCCGCAGCAGATCCGCCGACCGCAGGGAATCCAGCAAAGCCGCGACGTCGTCACGAGCGCGCGTCGTGGGAACAGCGTGCTCGGAAGCGAGGGTCTGAGCCGCCTGCTCGCAGGTCTCACCGCCGATCAGGCTGCGGAGCACCGAAAGCCCTGTTCCGTTCAACTGCCAATAGCGGCCTGTCCGTTCATGGAGGAGTACGGCTCCGTCGTCTGTTTCGGCCACGGATACCTGCGGATTCAGGGAGAATGTGATGCTCACGTCCGTCGGTGTCACCTTTCGTGGGCGAGGCGGCGTGCGGCACGGAACCAGGTTTCGCAGCCGAGAAGGTGCTCGATTGCGAATTTCCTGGTCAGATCGGCTTGCGGAGTCAGCAGCTGAGCGCGGACGACGTCTGCTGAGATCAGGCCGGCCTTGGCGAGTTCGGAGTCCGCGAACAGTTCCAGGAGTCCGTCGAGGCTGCGGTTGAGCCCGGTGCGCAGATCCTCGTCGAATGAGCCCTTGGTGGTCCGCGCGCGAACGCGTTCGGGCAGGATGTCCCGCATCGCCGAAGCGAGCAGGGGCTTGTACTCCCACGGCGTGCAACGGTCGTGCATACGGACAGCCAGAGCCGCTTCCACGACGCGGTCGTCGAGGTAGGGCAGATGCAGTCGGATCCCCGCTGTGTCGAAAAGGCGGGCGAACTGCCGATATGCCGGCGCGGTCGCCCGCAGGGCCACCAGGAACTGGTGCTGGCCACGATCGGCGGCGAAGGGGTGCGCGGCGTCAGCGGCCTTCCGCAGCTCCGATCTGGCCACGTCGACCGAGTCTCCCGTCACCCAGGCCGGGGCGCGTAACGGCATCAGACCCCAGCCCAGTGGCGGGTGTCTGGGGGCCGGGGCCGGGTCGGTGAGGGAATCGGCCTGGTCTCGCCACCAGTCCCGTACCGAATCCGCGCGACTGAGTTCCGCGAGCGTTTCGCGCAACGGCCAGCGGTTGAGGGCCTGGTAGCCGCGCAGGTGACGCAGTGCGAGAGCGGGGTGCCGACGTGACAGCCGATGCAGATAGCCGGGGAGCCTGCCGAACAGTTCGTCCGCGCCGTGCCCCGCCAAGTGCGCCCGCGAGCCTCGACCGGCGAGAAGGCCGGCTGTGTGCTTCATGCGCGCCAGCGTCCGGGTGAAGAGGTACGGCTGTTCCGTGTCCGCGAGGTCCGCCGGGTGCGCGAACAAGGCGGGCAGTTCCCGCTGGTCCACGACCATGTGGGAAGCCTGCTGGAGCAGAGCCGCCGAATGTGTTGCGAACTCCGCGTCGTCATTGCCCAGGTCTGCCTCGCGCCATCGGAAAGTGAGCAGCTCGGGAGCGCTTTGGGCGGCGAGGAAGCACAGTGCGGTGGAGTCCATGCCACCGGACAGGTCGGCGCTCAGTCCGTGCCGGCCGGAGGTGCGGCCGCGCACGGCGTCCGACAGTGCGGCATGTACCGTCGGCGCGCCCTCCTCCAGTCCCAGTTCGGGCTCCGGGGCCTGCCACCAGCGGACTTCCCGGGCGCGGCCTTCCGCCATGACCAGGCAGTGGTCATCGGGGACCGCGGAGATCCCGGACCAGACGCTCGCGGTGCCCAGCGGAGCAGGCACCAGGCCGCCGGTCGCCAATCGCGTCGCCAGCACCCCCTCGTCCACGCCGGCGCCGGTCAGCAGTGCCAGGGTGTCGGGGCGGTCGGACGCCACGGCATGCCCATCGACCCGGGTGTGGAAGACCTGGCGCAGGCCGGTGATGGCGCCGCGGACACTCGTTCCGTCCGGGGAGGCGACGATCAGGTGGCAGCTGCCGGGCAGTTGCCCGGCCAGGGCTCCGACATCGGACTGCGAACGTACGTGTCCGGCCAGCCGAGTGAGCCGTGCGGTGGTGACCGGGCAGTGTCCGATCACCACCACCCGTACCGAGCCCGCCTCGGCCCGCACCATTTCGTCCGACCCCCACTGGCCCACCAGCCAGGGCCTGCCCGACGGGTGGGTGACGACCTGTGGTGAGTCGTAGACCCAGGTGGGGTCTGTCGGGCATCCGTCGGGCAGAACGACGAACCCGGTGCTCATGTCACTTCGTCCGAATGGGCCGGTCGACTACCAGCCCTGACGGGCGAGGAAGTCGGAGTGGTCACTGCCGAAGCCGAGCGTGTCCTCCGAGAACTCCCCCACGGCCGTCAGCGCGGGCGGTTCGTAGCTCCGGGAATCCGACGGCTCCTCGCGCTGCTGCTGGTTCTCCATCGTTCTCTCCTTCCATACGGGCCCCGTACGAGGCCGCCGGGCGCGGAGCACCCGGAGTTCGAGGTTGTTTCCGTGCCGCTTGTGCTCGGGTGTCCGGGCAGGTGTCGCCGTCGACGGAGTGTCACCGTGATGAGGAGATCGGTCGCATTTCTTCGCCCCTGTCGCATTCGGATTCCACAGCGGCGCTGTGGGAAGCCTCGGATACACCGCTTCCGGACCCGATGCGATGCCATGCCAACGGGTAGTGCAATCACGCAGATTGAGCTGACGACATCAATGGGGATGGTGAAAAGGCGCGACACCCGACAAGCTCTGTCCTGCCCCCGTCGGGCAGCACGGCATCGCGCTCCGCCGTGACCCGCCCGTTCTTCTTTCGATCAAGAGAGTCACATACGTAAGATCCGCACACAACCGTGGGAGCGTCGGATGGCCGAATACCTCCTCAAGGTTTCTTAATCGCTCCGCCTGGAAGAGCCGCCTCCGACCGCTGCTCAATGCCGTGGAGAAAGTCATGACCGCGCCGGCCGCGCGAAGGGCGCTCAGCGGCTCCCGGGCCCCTTAGAGCTGACCCTCCCGATGCCGAGCGTCGTCTCGCGGGGCAGCATTCCCGAGCCGATGACCTCCAGCCAGAAGGGGCCGAGGAGATCGGCGAGCCGCGCGGTGTCCTCGATGCCGAGCGCGTGCCAGGGGGCGGCGGCCAGTTCGTCGGTGCGGCGCTCGACCTCTGCGCGCAGGGCGTGGCCCGCGTCGGTCGCGGTACCGTCGACGGCCGACAGCCCCCGTGCGACGAGCCGTTCGCGGGCGGCCGCCCACTCGGGCTCGCTCCAGCCGCGGCTGCCGAAGACCTCGGCCGGCGCCGCGCCGATCGCGGCGAAGGACACCAGGGCCTCCACCGAGTCGAGTCCCGCGGTCAGCAGGGCGGCGAGGTGACCGTCGCCGCGGTGCTCCCGCAGGATCGTCGAGGCTTGCCACAGCACGAGGTGGGGCTCCCGGGGCCAGGGCAGCGCGGCGTTGGCGGCGGCGAGCGGGCGGCCTTCGGTGTGCGCGGCCTCGGCCGCCCGGCGGGCGAGCGCGGCCGCCTCGGCGAGGTCGGGAGCGCCCGTCCGCTCACCGAGGAGCGCGCGGTACGCCCGGTCGACGCCGCGCGTCCGGGCCGCGAGGACCTTGTCGGGTGCGGCGACGTCCCAGGCGGCGGGGATGTGCTCGGCGACCATACGCGGACTGAAACTGTAGAAGGCGGAGGCCACTTGACGGAATCCGGGCGCCCCGAGCGGCGCCGCCCGCAAGGCGAAGTAGCTCGGCCAGCGCTCGGTGGTGTCGTAACCGAGCGCTGTCACCTCTTCGCAGACCTCGGGGGCGTAGTAGAGGACTGCGTGCAGAGGCTCCAGCAGGTGCCACATCTGCCGTACGCGTCCGTTGTCGTTGCTCATGCGGCGATCCCTCTTCCCGTGGCCCATATATCTTGACACCGACTAGATTCCCTTCGGCGGCCGAACTTGTCAACGTCTAGATTGCGCGTAACCTGCTGGGCATGACCGCTGAACGCGCCTACCATCACGGCGACCTACGACGGGCCGTGCTCACCGCGGCCCTCGACGTCATCTCCGCCGAAGGGCCGGCGGCCCTGTCCCTGCGCGACCTGGCACGCCGCGCAGGCGTGTCCCACGCCGCGCCCGCGCACCACTTCAAGGACCGCGCGGGCCTGCTCACCGCCATCGCGGCCGAGGGCTACGGCCTCCTGTCCGACGCGCTCGGCGAGGCGGAGGACCTGCGCGGCCTGGGCGTCCGGTACGTGCACTTCGCCACCACCCACCCGGCGCACTTCCAGGTCATGTTCCGTCCCGAGCTCCTGCGCCCGGACGACCCCGAACTCCTCGCGGCGCGCGAGCGGACGCGTAGCCGGCTCCGTGCGGCGGTGGAGGGCTACGCCGACGACCCGGCCATCGCTTTCATGGCCGCCTGGTCGATGGCCCACGGCTTCGCGACACTGCTGCTCTCCCGCAACCTGGACGGCCCACTGGACGGGCGGGACCCTGAGGAGACCTTCCGGGCGCTGACGTACGAGATGTTCCGGAGCGCCGAGAAACCCCCGGCCGGCTGACCGCACCGGCGCCATCGTGACCGAGGCGGCAGTGCGGCAGGGCGGGGGCAGCTCTCGATCATCCGGTGCGTTGCCGATCCGCCGTGATCGCCATGCCGCCTGCTGCCGGTTCCGACGAGCCCGGGACGGGTGGTTCGGGTTCGGGCAGTTCCTGCTCCGTCCAGATGCATTTGCCGTCGTGGAGGTAGCGGGCGCCCCAGCGCTGGGAAAGGGCGGCCACCAACTGCAGGCCGCGTCCGCCCTCGTCGGTGAACGTGGCGCGCCGGATGCGGGGCGTGGTGAGGCTGCCGTCGTAGACCTCGCAGACCAGTGAACTGCTGCGCAGCAGACGCAGGCGGATGGGCCCCTTGCCGTGTCTGATGACGTTGCCGACCAGCTCGCTGACGATCAGTTCGGTGGTCATCAGACAGTCGTCCAGTCCCCAGACGGCGAGCTGTTTGCGGGCGTACTCGCGGGCCTGACCGGCCGCGGAGGGATGTTCCGGAAGGTTCCAGGACGCGATGTCCTCGGGGGCGGTGGACCGTGTGTGGGCGATGAGCAGCGCCGTGTCGTCGCTGGTCTGCTCCGCGTCGGGCAGCAGGGCCGAGATGACGAGGTCGCACAGGCGTTCCAGGCGCCGTTCCGCGTCGTCGTCGCGGCGCCCGGCCGGCCCAGCGGGTTCGTCCGGGAAGTACGTCGTTCGCGTCACCGCGTGCGCCAGGGTCCGCTGGAGTTGCGCCAGGCCCTGGTCGATGTCACGCGTGGGCGATTCGACCAGCCCGTCGGTGTAGAAGACCAGCAGGCTCTCCTCCGGCAGGTGCAGCTCGTGGAGCTTGAACGGGGGCACGGCCGCGCCCAGTGGCGGGTCGGCCGCGAGTTCGGGGCAGCGCACCGCGCCGTCGGGGGCGACGACGACCGGCGGGGGGTGGCCGGCCAGGGAGAAGGAGCAGGTGCGGGTGACCGGGTCGAAGACGGCGTACAGGCAGGTGATGTAGCAGTCCTCGCCGAGGTCGCTCGTCAGCTCGTTGAGGTGGTAGAGCAGCTCGTCGGGGGCCATCTCCAGGTCGGCGAGAGTGCGTACGGCGGTGCGGAGGCGGCCCATGGTGGCGGCCTCGGAGATGCCGTGTCCCATGACGTCGCCGATCACCATGGCGACGCGCTCGGCGGACAGCGGGATCACGTCGTACCAGTCGCCGCCCACCTTCTCGCCCTTGCCGGCGGGCAGATACCGGGCCGCGGCGCGGACGGCGGCCAGACGCGGCAACGCCCTGGGCAGCAGGTCGCGTTGGAGCTCCTGCGCGCGTGCGTGTTCCACGTCGTACAGGCGGGCCCGCTCCAGGGCCTGGGCGAGCAGTCCGCTCAGGGCGAGGATCAGGTTCCGCTCCTCGTCGCCGAAGGAACGCGGTTGGGTGAACGAGATGACGCAGCATCCGATGGGGCGCCCCGAGGCGATCAGGGGCGCGAAGACCCACGCGTTCTTCGGCGACGCGTCCGCGAGGAACTTCGCCTTCGGGTAGAGCCTGAGGTACTCGGCCTGGGATTCGACGAAGCGGGGTGTGCCGGTGCGGAGCACGGCGGCGACCGCGGGGCTGGCGGACAGGGGGGAGAGCCGTGTGCCGACCACGTCGATGAAGCTCTGGGGGTAGCCGACGCAGCCGATCAGGCGCAGCCGGTCGTCGTCGAGGGCCTGCACGAGCAGTCCGTCGGCGCCCAGGGCGGGCAGGACCCGCTCCTCGACGACCCGCACCACGTCCGCGGCGGTGACGGCCTTGGCCAGCGCGGCGGTGACCTCGCTCATCCGGACGGGACGCTCGGCCGGGCCTCTCCCGGCGGCCTCGGCGGCCGTGGCCTCGAACGCGTCCACCATGGGATCCGTGACCTCGGACAGGTGGATCGCCAGGCCGCCGCCCCGGGACGCGGGGACCAGCCGCACGTGGTGGAGACGCTGATCGGCCGGCGAGTGGGCGAGGAAACTGACCGGCTGCCCCTCGGCGACCGCCCGTCGGCACGGTCCTTCCAGTCCGGGCAGGCGGCCGGCCGGCCCCTTCCACAGGACGCTGCCCACCAGCGGCGCGCATCCGTCGCCGAGCAGTCGTTCGGCTTCTGCGTCGGCGAAGACGATCCGCCAGTCGTCGCCGACCGTCAGCAGGGCCTCCGGCGTGCCGTCGGGCGTGCTGAGGTCGGAGGAGGTCTCCAGGCGCGCGGCGACCCATGCCGCGAGGGTCCGCAGGAGGGAGCGCTGCGTCGGGTCCGGTCCCCCGGGGCCCGCCGTGAGGACGGACAGCGCCCCGACCGGCCCGTCGGGGCCGGGCAGCGGCACCGCGGCCGTGCCGTGAGCCCCGGTGACCGCGCTGTCCCCGGCCGCCCAGACGTACGCGTCGCCGCGCACCGCACGCGCGGGCGGGGTCTGCGCGTCCAGCCGCAGCTCCGCCCACGCCTCGACGCTGGAAGCCTCGAGTCCGCTGACGGCCACCAGCCGCAGCCGGTCGGCACTGCGCCAGTGCGCCAGCGCTCCCAGCCCGTCCACGCACGCCGTCGCCTGCCGCAGGGCCAGCCTCAGCGTCTGCGACCTGGACAGCTCCTCGTTGGCGGGCATCTCGCCTCCTGCCGATCGCGGCTCCCGGCTGCCCTGCCGACCTGCGGCAGCTGTGCAGGCATCACGCGACCTGACCACGCTATGAACGCAAATAGGCTAGTACGGTCATATTCGGTATGTCGCGATCGCATCGGTGCTCCCCGAGGAGCGAGCGGGCCAGGCGAAGCCGCCGCCGACGGGAAACGGCTCGTCGGCCACGGTCGCGGAGGTCGCCCGGTCAGCGCTCGTGACGTCCCATGCAGGTGGGACGCGCCGGAAGCCGGCGTCGGCCGCGAGCCCGCCGACCCGGGTCAGGCGACCCGTACGTCACGCGGTCCAGGTCGCCGTACTGGCCATGCGGTCGGCGAGACCGAGGAAGAGCCGGATCGACATGGACATGCCTCGGAAGCCGGGGCTCGTACGCCGAACCGGCCGGTGCGATCGGTCACCATGGCGGCATGGACGTACCTGGACTGCTCGAAGCGGCCGGACTTCTGGTCCCGGAGGGAGCCGCCACCGAGAACTCGATCACTGTGAACGACGTCTGGGAGTACCTGGCTCACGACGAGTGGGAGGTCGCTCTCGGTCTGCTGGAGGAACTCGGGGACGACCGTCCGCTGCCTGCGGCCTTCTGGCAGTCGCTCGCCGACGCGGCCGAGCGGCTCCGGCTGGAGCGGAGCGCGGCCTGGTGCCGTTGGCGCTGCTCCGAGACACATCACGGCGTGGTACGAGCGGAGTTGACGCTCCGGCCGGCCGGCTCGACGTTTCGCAAGAGGCCCGTTCCCGGCCCCGGCGTGCTGCGGCCCATGTGGGACATCGGGCGCCGACTGCCCACCGGGGAGGCGTCGCTGCACATCGGCGGCCTCTGGGTGGAGTACACGCCCTCCCTGGAGCTCGGTGAACGAGCCGCGGTCCGCATCGTCCCCCTGACGCCCTCGCAGTGGACGGACGTCCGCATCGGCCAGGAGATCGCCATGCACGAAGACCGAGCGGTGGCCGCCACCGCCGTCGTTCTGGAGGTCCGGCCGCCGACGGTCGCCGTGGCGGGCGGCTGACGGCCGCGGCGGCCCCCCGCGCACCGAGCGGAGACCGCGGAATACCGCACCGCCGGTGCTGGTTGTCGGGCGCGAAGGAGGTCAAGCGTGGACACGACATACGAGGCGGCGTACGAGTCCGGGTACTACGCCCACGGGACGCAGGCCGAGCGGTGGGAGCGGGCGCAGTTGTTCTTCGCGGCGAAGGAGTACACCGCCGCCGCACGCGTCCTTGCGGGGCTGGTGGAGGAGGCCCCGGAGCAGACCGGGCCTCGGCTGCTGCTGGCCCGCGCCTACTACCACTCGGCCCAACTGCGCCGCGCCGAGACCGAGTTGCGCGCCATCGTCGAGCGTGACCCGGTGGAGGGGTACGCCCGGCTGATGCTGGGCCGCACCCTGGAGCGGCAGGGGCGGCACGCTGAGGCGCGACCGCATCTGCGTCTCGCCTCGGCGCTGGCGGGCGACTTCCCGGAGGTCTGACATACGTGAGGGCGGCCCGGCGGTGACCTCCACCGCCGGGCCGCCGGGCGTTCGCGGGCGCCTCAGACCGCCGTCCGCCGCCCCCGCCGGTGTGCGATCTCGCCGAGGGCCACGTCCACGACGAGGAACGCGGCCAGCGGTATCCCGAGCAGCGGCACGAAGTAGCCGAGCGCGGCGATCACCGCCATCAGCGGGACGAGGACGTACGGCGGGACCTGCGCCCACGCGCCGCGCGGGATCGGCCGGCCGAAGGAGTTGCCCCGGCCGCGCTGCCACCACATGCGGTATCCCCAGACGATGAGGAGGATCAGCGCCAGCGCGAGCAGCATCAGGGCGATCTGGTTGACCAGGCCGAACAGCACCCCGGTGTGCAGGTCGATGCCCCAGCGCGTCAGCTTGGCGAGGACGGGGTGGTCCTCGAACCTCAGCACGTCGGTGACCTCGCCGCTCGCCGGGTCGACCGCGACGGCGTCCTGCTTCGTGGGCCAGCTGCGCTGCACCTGCCTGACGACGTACGCCGAGCCGGCGTCCGCGGGCGGCACGATCTCCACAGGGTCGCCCAGGCCCTCGGCGCGGGCTGCGGCCAGGACCTTGTCGAGGCCGATCCCGTGTTCGCCGTTCCCGCCGTCGCCGCCGGCGGCGTCATGGCCGGCGTGGTCGCCGCCGCTCGCCGCCGCCGAGATGGACGGGGTGGCGCCGCCGAGCGAGGAGCGCAGGTCGTCGATGCTCGCGCCCGCGTACTGCGACCAGGTCAGACCGGTCGCGGACAGGAAGAGGAAGCCGGCCGCGGTCCACGCGCCGACCGTGCCGTGCAGCCCCAGGGTGCGGCGACGGCCGCTCGTGCCGCGGACCTTGCGCAGGGCACGGCGGCGGGAGAACCACAGCACCAGGCCGCCGCCCGCGATCACCCACAGCCAGCTGGCGGCGAACTCGCTGTAGAGGCGGCCGTTCTCACCGAGGTGCAGGTCGCGGTGGAACTCGTCGATCCAGGTGCGCAGCGGCAACGCGCCGGTCGAGCCGTACTGTTCGAGGCCGCCGCGCACCTCGGCGGTGTAGGGGTCGACGAACACGGCGAAGGTGTGGGTGGCGGCGACGCCCTCGACGCCGGAGAGCATGACGCGGGTGGTGGCGTCGTCCTCCGGGGAGGGCCGCACCGCCGTGACCGTGCCCTCGGGGTACGCCGTGCGGGCGGCGGCCACCTGCTCGGAGATCGGCCGCTCGGCCTCACCGGCCGGCACGGTCAGCTCGTGGGCGTAGACGAGCTTCTCGGCCTGGAACGCGCCCGCGTACAGAAAGCCGGTGACGGCAGCGACGAGCAGGAAGGGGGCGACGAACACACCGGCGTAGAAGTGCAGTCGGAGCACCAGGGGGCGCAACGGAGCCCACGGGCCGGGCGACTTGGGCGTGGGCACCGACGGCTTGGGGGCCTCGTCCGTGGTTTTCGGGGGTGCGGTGGACATCGGCGGGCTTCTCCGGGGTCGAGGGCGGGTTCGCGGGGAACGGTCGGCGAGGCGGTCGGCAGGTACGCCGTCGGCCGTGACGCACCAGTGGTCGGACCGGGGCCGCGTGAAGTTCCCGCACATCGAAGTGACCTGCGTCACAAGGGAGTCGGGCCGTGGCATGCTGGTTCGATGTCATCTCCCAGCGCCCGCGCTCCCCTTGCCGAGCGGGTCGAGGAACTCCTCGCCCCGGGCGGCCCGTTGCCCATCGTCGCGGCCGGCGACCCGGTCCTGCGCGCCGGCGCCGAGCGCTACGACGGTCAGCTCGGCCCCGCGCTGCTGGCCCGCTTCGTGGAGGCCCTGCGGGTCACCATGCACGCGGCGCCCGGGGTGGGCCTGGCCGCGCCGCAGGTGGGGGTGGGGCTGCGGATCGCGGTGATCGAGGATCCGGCGCCGGTGCCCGAGGAGGTGCGGGTGGCCCGGGGCCGGGTGCCGCAGCCGTTCCGGGTGCTGGTCAATCCGTCGTACGAGCCGGTCGGGAGCGTCCGCGCCGCGTTCTACGAGGGCTGTCTCAGCGTGCCGGGCTGGCAGGCCGTGGTGGCCCGGCCCGCCGAGGTGCGGCTGACGGGCGCGGACGGGAACGGCCGGCCGCTGGACGAGGTGTTCGGTGGGTGGCCCGCCCGTATCGTCCAGCACGAGACGGACCACCTCGACGGCGTGCTCTACCTCGACCGGGCAGAGACGCGCTCGCTCGCCGCCAACGAGACGGTGCTGGAGCGCTGGGCGCAGCCCACGCCGGAGAAGGCGGCACGGGAGCTGGGCTTCGACCTGCCCTGAGGACCCGTCAGGGGAGCTCAGGCGTCCCGGAAGGCCTCCAGCAGGCGCAGCCACACCTCGCTGATCGTCGGATAGGACGGTACGGCGTGCCACAGCCGGGAGAGGGGGACCTGTCCGGCGACCGCGATCGTGGCCGAGTGGATCAGCTCGCCGACGCCGGGTCCGACGAAGGTCACCCCGCGCAGGATCTCGCGTTCCAGGTCGACGACCATGCGGGCGCGGCCCTTGTAGCCGTCGGCGTACAGGCCCGCCCCGGCCACGGAGGAGAACTCGACGTCGACGGCGCGCACGCGGTGGCCGGCCTGTTCCGCCTCCGCGAGCGAGAGGCCCACCGCGGCGGCCTCGGGGTCGGTGAAGACGACCTGCGGTACGGCGTGGTGGTCGGCGGTGGCGGTGTGCGGTCCCCACGGTTCGCCGTCCTGGCCGGAGCCCGCGCCGGGCGCTCCCCCGGCGCGGGCCGCGATGGCGGCGCCGGCGATCCGGGCCTGGTACTTGCCCTGGTGGGTCAGGAGGGCACGGTGGTTGACGTCGCCGACGGCGTAGAGCCAGTCGGTGCCGGTGACGCGCAGACTGTCGTCGACGGACAGCCATGAGCCGGGTTCCAGGCCGACCGTGTCGAGGCCGAGGTCGTCGGTGCGCGGCGCGCGGCCGGTCGCGAAGAGGATCTCGTCGGCCTCGAAGCGGTCGCCCCGGTCGGTGACGGCGACGACGACGCCGTCCTGTCGGGTGACCTGCTCCACCGAGGCGCCCGTGCGCAGGTCGACGCCGGCTTCGGTGAGCGCCTCGGCGACGAGCTCGCCCGCGAAGGGCTCCATGCGGGGCAGCAGGCCCTTGCCGCGGACCAGGACGGTGACCTCGGAGCCGAGGGCGCGCCAGGCGGTGGCCATCTCGACGGCGACGACTCCGCCGCCGACGACGATCAGGCGGGCGGGCGCGGTCTTCGCGCTGGTGGCCTCCCTGCTGGTCCAGGGCCGGACGTCCGCGAGGCCGGGCAGCCGGGGCAGCAGGGCGCGTGTGCCGGTGCACACCGCGACGGCGTGCCGGGCGGTCAGGGTCCGCTCGCCGCCGTCGGGCGAGGTGACCGTGACCGTGCGTTCTCCGGAGAGGCGGCCGTGGCCGCGGTACAGGTCGGCGCCGATGCCGTCCAGCCAGGCGACCTGGCCGTCGTCCTTCCAGCCGGAGGTCTCCTGGTCACGGTGGGCGAGGACCGCCGCGGTGTCGAGGGGGCCGTGCACCAGGTGTGCGAGGCCGGGCACGCGTCGGGCGTCGGCGCGGGCGATGACCGGCCGCAGCAGGGCCTTGCTGGGCATGCAGGCCCAGTACGAGCACTCGCCGCCGACGAGTTCGCTCTCGACGACCGCGGTGGTGAGGCCGGCCGCGCGCGTGCGGTCGGCGACGTTCTCCCCCACGGGTCCGGCCCCGAGCACAACCACGTCGTACAGGTTGGTTTCCGTTTCCGTCATGGGGTCAGTCTGGTGGGTGGTGTGCGAGGTGGCCACACGGGTAGGGGCGCGGAATATCCGACCGGCCGGCCGCGTTGTGCGGGCGGCTTCACCCCATGTCAGGACGCACCCTGGCAGAAGACACCGGGAAGAGGTAACACGCATGAGCAGCACCGTGGAGCTCACCAAGGAGAACTTCGACCAGACGGTCCTGGACAACGACTTCGTCCTGATCGACTTCTGGGCGACCTGGTGCGGGCCGTGCCGTCAGTTCGCTCCGGTCTACGAGCAGGCCGCCGAGGAGAACCCGGACCTGGTGTTCGGCAAGGTGGACACCGAGGCGCAGCCGGAGCTGGCGGCGGCGTTCGGCATCCAGTCGATCCCGACGCTGATGATCGTCCGGGATCGGGTCGCGGTGTTCGCGCAGCCGGGCGCGCTGCCCGAGTCCGCCCTCACGGACGTCATCGGGCAGGCCCGTGAGCTGGACATGGACGAGGTCCGCAAGTCGATCGAGGAGCAGCAGGCCGCGCCCGACGGCCAGTGACCTCGGGACGGCCGCCCCTCGCAAGGGGTGCGGCGGCCGCCCCGTGCCGCCCTCGGGCCCGCGCCGTCTACCGGAACGCCCCGTCTAGAAGGGGTACGGCGCCACGTCGCCGCGTACCGTCGTCCAGCGCACGTCGGTGAAGGCCTCCAGGTTGGCCTCGCCGCCGAAGCGGGCGCCGGTGCCGGAGGCGGCGATCCCGCCGAAGGGCGCGACGGCCTCGTCGTTCACGGTCTGGTCGTTGATGTGCACGATGCCGGTCGGGATGCGCTCGGCGAGGTCGAGTCCGCGGGCGGCGTCCCTGGTGACTATGCCCAGGGAGAGTCCGTAGGAACTGGCCGCGGCCAGGGCGGCGGCCTCGTCGGGGGTGCTGAAGGCGCGCACCGGGGCGACGGGGCCGAAGACCTCCTCCGCGTAGGCGGGGGTGTGGTCGTCGACGCCGGCGAGGACGGTCGGGCGGTAGAAGCGGTCCTCGTGCGTGCCGCCCGCGGCGAGCTTGGCTCCGGCGGCGGTGCTGGCCTCCACCAGGCCGTGGACCTTGGCGAGTTGGCCGTCGTCGATGAGCGGACCGAGGTGGACGTGCGCGCGGTGCGGGTCGCCGACGGCGAGCGACTCCGCCTTCGCGGCGAGCCGTTCGACGTACTCCTCGTAGAGCGAGGCGTGCACGAGGTGACGGCCGGTGGTCATGCAGATCTGGCCCTGGTGGAAGAAGGAGCCCCAGGCGGCGGTGGAGATCACCGCGTCGAGGTCGGCGTCCTCCAGCACGACCAGGGCGGAGTTGCCGCCGAGTTCGAGGTGGGCGCGCTTGAGGTGGCGGCCGGCGGCCTCGCCGACCGCGCGGCCGGCCGCGGTGGAGCCGGTGAAGGAGATCACGGGGACGAGCGGGTCGGCGACCAGGGCCGCCCCTGTCTCCGCGCCGCCGGGCAGGACGTGCAGCAGTCCTTCGGGCAGTCCGGCCTCGGCGAAGACGGCGGCCAGGGAGAGGCCGCCGCAGACGGCGGTGCGCGGGTCGGGCTTCAGCACGACGGCGTTGCCGAGCGCGAGGGCGGGCGCGACGGAGCGGATGGACAGGATCAGCGGCGCGTTGAACGGGGAGATCACACCGACGACGCCGACCGGGACCCGCCGGGTGTACGACAGCCGGGGCGCCTCGCTGGGCAGCACCTGGCCGGCCGGGCGGGAGGCGAGGGCGGCGGCCTCGTAGCACTCCTGGGCGGCGACGTGGAGTTCGAAGTCGGCCTTGCCGGGGACTGATCCGGACTCGCGCACGATCCACTCGCGCAGTTCCCCGGCGTGCGCGGTGAACAGGTCGCCCGCCTTGCGCAGCACGCCGGCGCGGACGAAGTGCGGCAGACGGGCCCACTCGGCCTGGGCGGCGCGCGCGGCCTCGGTGGCCGGGGCGACGTCCGCGGCGTCGGCCAGGGAGACCGTGCCGAGGGCGTCGCCGGTGGCGGGCTCGGTGACGGTGTGCCGGGGGCCGGACAGCGCGTGGGGCTGCCAGGACGTGGGGTCGAGCAACGGCATGAGGGCTCTCCGATCAGTGACCCGCGGGACTCACTCGGGGAGCGGAAGTCCCGTGTAGTTCGCCGCCTGTTCGGCGGCCGCGTGGCGGGATGAGGTGATCCGGCGCAGCCGTGCGAGCTGCATCCGGTGGTCGAACGCATCCCAATCTGGTTGAGCGTGCAACATCCTAGTCATGGGCGGGACAAGTGCGTTGCCTGCCGTACGCGTTCCGGACACGGGCGCGGTCGCGTCGACGGCCGAGCCGCGACCGGGTCCGCACCGCGGGCGTCGTCGGCGTACACGCGCGGCGTCCGTGGGTCAGGTGGAGTCGCGGTGCACCACCGTGGCTTCAAGCAGTTCGTGCGACTCGGGCGCCGCGCCGGGGTTGCGGACGGCCCGGTCGACCAGATGGGCGAGGTCCCGTCCGGAGGGCAGCGCGATCCGGACGGTGCTGAGCCGGGGACGCAGCAGCCGGCCGAGCATCAGGTCGTCGGCGCCGATGAGCGCGGTGTCCTCAGGAACGCGAACGCCCTCGTCCTGAAGTGCGCGCATCAGCAGCATGGCGTACTCGTCGTTGTAGGCGTAGACCCCGTCGAGGCCGAGGGAGGACCAGCGGGCGGCGAGCGCCGCCGCCGACTCCTCGGTGTGCGCGAGGGGCAGCTCGATCACGGTGGCGTCGGTGCCCTCGAGCGCCTCCCGGGCGCCGCGGAGCCGTGGCTGGGAGAACATCTCCAGGCCGCGTTCCCTGGGGACGACCACGCCGATGCGGCGTCGGCCGCGGGCATGGAGGTGCCGGGCGGCGCTGCGGCCGACGCCCGCGTGGTCCAGCAGCAGCGCGTGGGCGCCGGCGACGGCCTCGGAGCCGACGGTGACGACGGCCCGGGCGCCGGAGCGCTTGAGCACGGCCACGCCCTCGGGGCCGAGCCCGGGGCCCGGAACCAGCACGGCGACCGGCCGCAGCTCGGCCCAGGCGCGGGCGGCGTCGTCACCGCGCAGCCCGCCGGCGCCGTACTGGACGACGATGTAGTCCAGCCTGCTGAGCGCGCCCTGGAAGTCGTGCACGAACTGGCTGTAGAGGGGGCCCGCCGGGACGGGCGGGGCGGGCATGAGGACCATGCGGCTGTGCCCGGCGCGCAGACTGCGGGCGGCCGCGTGCGGCACGTACCCGAGATCCTTGGCGGCCTGGTGGACGCGGCGGCGGGTGGGTTCGCTGATCCGTACGGCGCTGGTGTTGTTCAGCACGTAGGAGACGGTCGCGCGGGAGACGCCGGCCAGGCGGGCCACGTCGGCGCTCGTGGGTACGGAGCCCGGCGCCGGCGATCCCGGCACGGGCGTGTTCGGTAATTGCACCATGACGTAGCGCATTTTGACAGAAGCGGTCACTCCGCGACCCGGCGGGTCCGTATCGGGCGCCCGCCGGACTCCCCGTGCGGGGACGGAGTCTGACGTACGGTCAGCTCTTGGCGACCCGATCGACCAGGTCGCTCCAGCCGGCCTCCAGCCGCTCCTGCGACATCGCGCACTGGCGGGTCAGGTGGTGGATCAGGACCGGGTTGAGGTAGCCCAGCAGCGTGTGGGCGAGGAGTTCGGCGTCGGCGCCCGGGACGGCCTGCCTGAGCAGCAGCACCACATGACCGTGGTGCAGCCGGCGCACTCCCACCGAGTACCTGCGCTCCGCGCCGGGCTCGGCGGCCAGCTGGAGGTCCAGCTCGTCGGCCGCGCGCCGCAGCATGGCCACGCCGAACGCGCGCAGCCGCTCCACCGGCGGCGCGCCGGGGCCCAGCGGCGGGGGGCCGGCGAGGAAGGCGGCCTGGAACTTCCGCTCGGAGTGGTCCAGGAGAGCCGTCAGCAGTCCGGTCCGGTCGCCGAAACGCCGGAAGACGGTCCCCTTGCCGACGTTCGCCGCGGCGGCCACGGCCTCCATGGTCACCGCGGCGGCGCCGTGCTCGGCGATGAGCCGGGCGGCCGCGTCCAGCAGCCGGGCCCGGTTGCGGGCCGCGTCGGCGCGCAGACAGGGCTCGTCCTCGGCCGGTCCGAGCTGCAGCAACTCGGGCTCGCCGGCGATCTCCTCGGGACTGGGGAAGGGGGGCAGAGCGGCGGACATGAATTCAGCGTAAAGCACCGGGAATGAAACTGGACCGCGGTCCGGTTAAGGTGGTACAACGATAAACGGACCCCGGTCCGGATCGTTACGGCAATGTTTCAGCCTCTGGGAGAGTCAGTCATGTCTGTTCGCATCCTCGCGCTCGTCGGCAGCCTCCGTGCCGGTTCGACCAACCGCCAGCTCGCCGAGGCGGCCGCCAAGCTCGCTCCCGAGGGAGCCGAGGTCGACCTCTACGAGGGCCTGGCCGAGATCCCCTTCTACAACGAGGACATCGACGTCGAGGGCAGCGTCCCCGCCGCGGCCGCCAGGCTGCGCGAGGCCGCCCAGGCCGCCGACGCCTTCCTGCTCTTCTCGCCGGAGTACAACGGCACCATCCCGGCCGTCCTGAAGAACGCGATCGACTGGCTGTCCCGCCCCTACGGCGCCGGCGCCTTCGGCGGCAAGCCCGCCGCCGTGGTCGGCACCGCCTTCGGCCAGTTCGGCGGCGTCTGGGCACAGGACGAGGCCCGCAAGTCCGTGGGCATCGCCGGCGCCCGGGTCATCGAGGACCTCAAGCTCTCCATCCCCGGCTCGCTGACCCGCTTCGCGGAGACCCACCCGGCGGACGACGCCGAGGTCGCCGCGCAGCTGACCGAGGTCGTCGCCCGTCTGCACGGCCACGCGGGCGAGGTCGCGGCCGCCTGAACGGCGTGACGGCGCCTCGTCGCCGCGGAAGGGGCCCGGGAACGTCTCCGGGCCCCTTTCCGATGCGGCGACCGATGCCTAAGGGCTGCCGCGCCGCCGGCCGCCTCCCCCGTCGACGCGGCTAAGGGCTGTCCCGTAATCCCTGGTGGATCGGCGTGCGGCGTCAGATGCGGTGCATCGCAAGGCGGAGGGACGTCCGCATACTGGATGGATGCGGACGTTCCGACAACGCGGCGAGGTGCCGTAGCTGTCGTCGCACGCCCGCCAGGGATTACGGGACAGCCCTTAGGCGACCGGGTTCCCTGCCTCACCCGCGGCTTCCCGCGTCCCGCCCGCGCCCGCAGCCGCCTCCTGCCGCTTCGCGGCCCTCAGGCTGGTGACGGTCGTGACGGCGAGGACCAGCACGATGAAACCGAGCGAGAAGGGGATGCCGATCTCGGGAACGTGCACCCCGGACTCGTGCAGCGCGTGCAGCACCAGCTTCACACCGATGAAGCCCAGGATGATCGACAGGCCGTAGCTGAGGTGGACCAGCTTCTTCAGCAGGCCGCCGATGAGGAAGTACAGCTGGCGCAGACCCATCAGCGCGAACGCGTTGGCCGTGAACACGATGTACGGGTCCTCGGTGAGACCGTAGATCGCGGGGATGGAGTCCAGCGCGAACAGGACGTCCGTGGAACCGATCGCCAGCATCACGACCAGCATCGGGGTCATGACCCGCTTGCCGTTCTGCTCGATCCACAGCTTGGTGCCGTGGTACCGGTCTGCCACGCCGAAGCGCCGCTCGACGGCTTTCAGCAGCTTGTTCTCCTCGTACTCCTCCTCGTGACCCCCCTTGCGGGCGTCCTCGACGAGTTTCCAGGCCGTCCAGATCAGGAAGGCGCCGAAGAGGTAGAACACCCAGGAGAAGGCGGAGATGATCGCCGCGCCGGCCGCGATGAAGACGGCGCGCAGCACCAGCGCCATCACCACGCCCACCATGAGCACCCGCTGCTGGTACTGCGAGGGCACCGCGAACTTGCCCATGATGAGGACGAAGACGAAGAGGTTGTCCACGCTCAGCGACTTCTCCGTGACATACCCGGCGAAGAACTCCCCGGTGGGCCGTCCGCCGCCGAAGACGAACAGGCCGACGCCGAACAGACCGGCCAGCACGATCCAGACGACCGTCCAGGTCCCGGCCTCCTTGACCGACACGTCGTGGGGTTTCCTGCCGATGAGGAAGTCGACGGCGACGAGCGCGCACAGGGCGACCACGGTCAGCAGCCAGACGTTGAGGGAAACGTTCACGGGGCGGTACTCCTGGGGGCCGGTGCGAGGCTGCACATCGTGGTCGAGCACCGACGCCGGTTCCACCGCGCCGAGGTGAACAGACGGTCAAGCCTTCGTGTGCCGCGTGGGGCGTTCCGCCTCCCCCCGCCAGACGTTACCGTTCGGTAGACAACGCGCTCCCGGAGGTGTCCCGCTATGACGCTCGACCGTTCCGCAGGCCTGGTGGAGACCGCACGCGCGCTGGCCGCCGGCGAGGTGACGTCCCGCACGCTGGTCGAGCGGACGCTGGCGCGGATCGAGTCCACCCAGGACACCCTGAACGCGTTCCGGATCGTCCGCACCAAGGCCGCGCTCGCCGAAGCCGAGGCGGCCGACCGGGAGTTGGCCGACGGAGTCCGCAAACCACTGCTCGGGGTGCCGGTCGCGGTGAAGGACGACATGGACGTGGCGGGCGAGCCGACCGCCTTCGGCTGCGGAGGCGAGCACCCGGCGGTCGCCGAGGACGGAGAGGCGGTACGGCGGCTGCGCGCGGCCGGCGCGATCATCGTCGGCAAGACCAACACGTGCGAGCTGGGGCAGTGGCCGTTCACCGAGGGCCCGGCCTTCGGCGCGACCCGCAACCCGTGGAGCACCGGACACACCCCGGGCGGCTCCTCCGGCGGTTCGGCGGCGGCCGTGGCGGCGGGGCTGGTGCCGGCCGCGCTCGGCTCGGACGGGGCCGGCTCGGTCCGCATCCCGGCCTCCTGGACCCATCTCGTCGGCGTCAAACCGCAGCGCGGGCGCATCTCCACCTGGCCGCGCGGCGAGCCCTTCCAGGGCATCACCGTCAACGGCACCCTGGCCCGGACCGTGGCCGACGCGGCCCTCCTCCTGGACGCGGCGAGCGGCAACCACGAGCACGACCCGCACCGGCCGCCCGCCGTCGACGCCTACGCCGCGGTGGGCCGCGATCCCGGCCGGCTGCGCGTCGCGCTGGCGCTGAAGCCGCCGTTCACCGCGGTGCCGGCCCGGCTGCGTCCCGAGGTCCGCGCCCGCGTCGTCGAACTCGCCGAGAAACTGGCGGAGTCGGGGCACACCGTCGAGGAGGCCGACCCGCCGTACGGGCAGATCGGGCTGGCCTTCGTGCCACGGGCGACCGCGGGGATCGCCGAGTTCGTCACCGAGTCGCCCTTCCCCGCCCTGCTCGACCGGCGCACCCACGGAGCCGCCCGGCTGGGCCGGCTCCTCGGCGGCGCGCCTCTGCGGGCGGCGCGGCGCGCGGAGGCGGTCCTGCACCGCCGTATCGGCGGCTTCTTCGACCGGTACGACGTCGTCCTCGCGCCGACCACCGCCGCGCCGCCCCTGCGGATCGGGGCCATGGCGCGGCTGAGCGGCTTCGCCACCGACCGCGCGATGATCGCCGCGTGCCCGTACGCCTGGCCGTGGAACGTGCTGGGCTGGCCCGGCGTGAACGTGCCGGCGGGCTTCACGCCGGGCGGGCTGCCGGTCGGGGCGCAGCTCCTCGGCCCGGCGAACAGCGAACCTCTGCTGCTGTCGCTCGCCGCGCAGTTGGAGGCGCAGCTGCGCTGGCACGAGCTGTGGCCGCCACATCCGGAGCCGGAACCGGCCGTGAACGTCACGGCCGGATGACCACGTTCCGCCCGTACGCTGGCCGTATGGACGACGCGTCGATGGTCGGGCTGATGGGGCGGGTCACCGGGACGGTCGGACCGGGCCTGGTGGGCGAGGTGATCGTCCGTGTGCGCGGCGGCGCCGAGCACTTCCTCGCCCATCCGGCGAACGGCACCGGCCGCATCGCGCCGGGCACGGTGGTGATGGTCGTGGAGTATCTGCCGCCGAGGACCGTCTACGTCACGCAGGCGTACGAAGGCTGAGCCGTCCGCCGCGCGTTCGGGCAAGGCGGTCGTCAAGACTGCGACAAGGATCCGTCAGCGGCTTCATAACGGGCTCGCGCAGGCGCACACTCCCTTCGTTCGGCGCTGACAGGGCGCCATCCGAAGGGGGCGAATGCCGATGTTCATCGGCGTCGTGGCAGGGGCGGCGGTCGTCGCCGTCCTCGTGCTGATCGGTCTGTTCAAGATGATGTGGCGGGTCGCGGAACCCAACGAGGCACTCGTCATCTCCGGCTCCACCCACCGTACGGAGGGGCTGGAGGCGGGCATGGGATTCCGGATCGTCACCGGCCGGGGCACGCTGGTGGTGCCCGGCGTGCAGGTGGTGCGCAAGCTCTCGCTGGACCTCAACGAGACGGAACTGCACGTGGACTGCGTGACACACCAGGGCATCCCGCTCAAGGTGCGCGGCGTGGTCATCTTCAAGGTGGGCGACGACTTCGTGTCGATCGCCAACGCGGCGCGGCGGTTTTTGGACCAGCAGAAGCTGATGTCGGAGCGGGTGCACAACGTGTTCGCCGGTCATCTGCGGTCCATCGTCGGCGGGTTGACGGTCGAGGACATGATCCGCGACCGGGAGAAGCTCACCGGGCAGACGCGGGCCGCGTGCGGCACCGAGATGGAGAAGCTGGGTCTGATCGTGGACTCGCTGCAGATCCACGAGATCGAGGACCCGACCGGGTACATCCAGAACCTGGCGATGCCGCACGCGGCGGCCGTGCAGCGGGACGCGCGCATCGCGCAGGCGGAGGCCAACCGGCTGGCCACGGAGGCGGAGCAGCAGGCGTCCGCGCGGATGGCGGAGGCCACCCGGGACAGTGAGATCCTCCAGGCCGGCTACCAGGCCCAGCGGGACAAGGCTGCCGCGGCGGCCCGGCAGGCGGGGCCGCTCGCCGAGGCGGGCGCCCGCCAGGAGGTCGTCGTCCAGGAGACCCGGGTCGCCGAGCTGGAGGCGCACCGGCGCGAGCAGCAGCTCCAGGCGGACGTCCGCAAGCCCGCGGACGCGCAGGCGTACGAGAAGCGGACGCTGGCCGAGGCCGAGCGCGACGCCCGGATCTCGGCGGCGCAGGCCAAGGCGAGGGAGACGGAGCTGGCGGCCGCGGCGGAGGCGACGCGGGTCAAGGCGGCCGCGGGCGCGGAGGCCGAGGCGACGAAGTCGCGGGGCGCGGCGACGGCGGCGGCGACCCGGGCCACCGGTGAGGCCGAGGCCGCCGCCGCTCAGGCCAAGGGGCTCGCGCAGGCGGAGGCGGCCCGGGCGAAGGGCCTCGCGGAGGCGGAGGCGATCAAGGCGCGCGCCGCCGCACTCGCGGAGAACCAGGAGGCCGTCGTCGCGCAGCAACTCGCCGAGAACTGGCCGGAGATCGTGCGCGCGGGCGCGTCCGCCTTCGGCAGCGTGGACAACATGGTGCTGCTCAACGGGGCCGACGGCATGGCCGAGTTGTTCGCCAAGGCGCTCACGATGGGCGGGACCGGGCTGGGGCTGGCGCGTCAGCTGCTGGCCTCCATGAACCAGCCCGGGACGGCCGCGCAGACGGCCTCCCTCAACGGCGTTCCCACGCCGCCGGCCCCGCCGGCCGGGCAGAAGGTGCCGGTGGACGGGGTGTGACGCCTCGCGCCACGGGGGCCGCCCGCAGCCCTTAGGGTGCCCCCGTGACCGCCTTCACCGATGAGAACGTCCCCGGCCGCTTCGGGCCCTCCGCGACCGTCGAGGCCGACCCCCGTGAGGTCGGCCGGGTGCGCACCGAGTACTCCCCCGCGCACGACGGCGACCCCGATCCCGGCGAGATCGTCTGGACGTGGGTGCCCTACGAGGAGAACGACGGGCGGGGCAAGGACCGTCCGGTGCTCGTCGTCGCCCGCGAGGCGGCCGGGACGTTCCTCGCCGTGCAGTTGTCGAGCAGGCGTCATGACGGGGACCGGGAGTGGGTGCCGATCGGGAGCGGGCCGTGGGACCGGTCCGGACGCGAGTCGTGGGTGGACGTCGATCGGGTGCTGCGCCTGCACGAGGACGGCATGCGCCGCGAGGCGTGCGCCCTGGACCGCATGCGGTTCGGCCTGGTCCGCCACCGCCTCCACGAACGCTACGGCTGGACCTGAAACGCCCGGTCGAAGGCGCCCAGCACGCGCTGACCGGGCGTGCGGTCCAGCACGGCGAACACGACGTGGCCGAAGGCCCGCTCGAACCGGCCGCCGGGGCCCAGCAGTGTCCGAAAGGCGGCGGCCACCCGCGCGGGGTCGTTGCGGAACACCCCGCAGCCCCAGGCGCCGAGGACGAGCCGGTCGTAGCCGTACGCCGCGGCCGTCTCCAGCACCCGCTCGGCCCGCACGGCCAGCGCCCCCGGCAGTTCCCCGGCCCGCTCCGGCTCCGTCCGCTGCACCACCCCGGCGTTCGGCGCGGCGGCGGCGAGGAAGCCCACGGCGCGGGGCGCGTCCAGGAGCCGGCCCCGGTCGTCCCGGAAGACGGGCACCGCCGGCGCGTGAATCACCCGGTCGGAGTAGAACGGGTCCCGGTGCGCCCGGTGGTGGTCGTAGAACCCGCGGGCCTGGAGCAGACACGTGTGGAGTGCGGAGGCCCGGCACAGGGCTTCCTCCTGCGCCTGGGCGCCGTTGAGGTAGCCGCCGCCGGGATTGCGGGCCGAGGCGAAGTCGAGCACGGCGACGGACGCGCCCGTGCCGTCCGCCTTGTCCGCCCCGTCCGCCCCGTCCGCCAGACGGCAAGCGGCCTGCAGACTGCTCTCGCCGGTGACCTCGACGAGCGGCCGCGGGGCTCCCGCGGCCGTCAGGGCGGAGGCGGGGAGCGGGACCGGGCCAGGGCCCGTCATCCGGGTCCCGGCCCGCGCGGCCTCGACAGCCGCCGCGAGCGTCACCTCGCGTCCGTCGGACGCGCGGTAGGAGCCCGCCGCGACGATCTCCTCCGTCTCACGCGCGATGCCGCGCAGCCGCGCGCTCATGGCGCCACCCCCGTGGACGCCACAGCCGCGGGCCGCGCGGCCGCCCGCGCCCCGCCCCTCTCCCCCGTCGTGCTCATGCACGCATCGTCAGCGATGCTTGACGGGCGGTGCAACCGGGTTTTCCGGGCAGGAGAACACCTCGACGACAAAGGCGCGAACGCCCCGGAAACAACATGGAAGCAGAGGTTCCCAGTCCCCGATGCACCGATGTGCACCCTTGTGCGAATGAGCCTGAGGGTTTTGGGTGGGACGAGTGATGCCGGTCGGACCTACACCGACGCCCGACCGGTGGCATGGTGGAATCTCAGGAGGATCCCTACATGTCCGACATATCAAGCGCCGCTTCCGTGGGCGACTGTACGCAGCCCCTCGGGCCCCGTACGCCGCTCACCGAAGCGGAGGTCGAGGCCCTGGTGAGGGGCATCTGCTTCAAGACCGGACCGCCCCGCACGCTCGGGGTGGAACTCGAATGGCTCGTCCACGACGCGCGTGAGCCTCGGCTCCCCGTCACCCCCGAACGACTCGAAGCGGCCTACGCCGCACTGCGCCCCCTGCCCCTCCGCTCGGCGCTCACCGTCGAGCCCGGCGGCCAGCTGGAGCTCAGCTCGCAGCCCGCCGCCTCCCTGACCGAGTGCGTGACCGGCCTCCGCGCCGACCTGGACGCCGTCCGCGCGGTCCTGCGCCGGGAGGGTCTGGCCCTCGCCGGGCTCGGCACCGACCCCTGGCACCCGCCCCGCAGATTCCTGCACGAACCCCGCTACGACGCGCTGGAGACCTGCCTGGACCGCACCGGCCCGGCCGGCCGGGCCATGATGTGCTCCTCCGCCTCCGTCCAGGTCTGTCTGGACGCCGGCCACGAGGAGCCCGGCCCGCTGGGACACGGACGGCGCTGGCTGCTGGCCCACACCCTGGGCGCGGTCCTGGTCGCCGCGTTCGCCAACTCCCCGCTCCTCGACGGCGTCCCCACCGGCTGGCGCTCCACCCGGCAGCTGCTGTGGACGCGGATCGGCCCCGGCCGGGCGGGCGCCCCCGACCTGGACGCCGAGCCGCGCGCGGCCTGGGCCCGGCATGTGCTGGACGCCCCGGTGATGTGCGTACGGCGCGAGGACGGCCCCTGGGAGGTGCCCGACGGGCTGACGTTCCGGGAGTGGATCCGGACGGGGTCGCCCACCCGGGCGGACCTCGACTACCACCTGTCCACGCTGTTCCCGCCGGTCCGCCCGCGCGGTCACCTGGAGCTGCGCATGATCGACGCACAGCCCGGCGACGACGGCTGGATCGTGCCGGTGGCGGTGACGGCGGCCCTCTTCGACGACCCGGAGGCCGCCGAGAGCGCCTACCGCGCGGTGAAGCCGCTGGCGGAGCGGGGGATGTCGATGCGCGCCCCGCACAACCCGCTGTGGACCGACGCGGCCCGCGACGGGCTGGCCGACCCGGAGCTGCGGGAGGCCGCGGTCGCCTGCTTCACGGCGGCCCTGGAGGCGCTGCCCCGGCTCGGCGCGGCGGACGCCGTCCTGGACGCCGTCGCCGCGCACCTGGACCGCCACGTCCTGCGCGGCCGCTGCCCCGCCGACGACCAGCTCGACCTACTGCGCGGCACGGCTCGCGCCCACGGGAAGGACACCCTCGCATGACCGCCCCGGCCTCCCAGCCCCCCGCGCCCCAGTCCCCCGCACCCCGGGCCTTTGACGGCGAGGCGCTGCGCGAGCGGGCGCTGACCACCCTCGTCGCGGCCCGCGAGCGCACCACGCTCCTGACCACCTGCGTGGAGGACCCCGACCTCACCGCCCAGCACTCCCCGCTGATGTCCCCGCTGGTGTGGGACCTCGCCCACATCGGCAACCAGGAGGAGCTGTGGCTGCTGCGCGCGGTGGCCGGCCGCGACGCCATGCGCCCGGAGATCGACGGCCTGTACGACGCCTTCGAGCACCCGCGCTCCGAACGGCCCTCGCTGCCCCTGCTGCCGCCCGCCGAGGCCCGCGCGTACGCGGCCGAGGTCCGCGGCCGGGCCCTGGACGTGCTGGAGTCGGCCGACTTCCACGGCACCCGGCTGACCGAGGCGGGCTTCGCCTTCGGCATGATCGCCCAGCACGAACAGCAGCACGACGAGACGATGCTGATCACCCATCAGCTGCGCACCGGCCCGACGGCCCTGACCGCCCCCGACCCGGACCCGGCCCCACTGTTCACCGGGCCTGCCGAGGTCCTCGTCCCCGGCGGCCCGTTCACCATGGGCGCAGCCGCCGAGCCCTGGGCGCTGGACAACGAACTGCCCGCACACGAAAGGGAGGTGGCGTCGTTCCACATCGACACCACCCCGGTGACGAACGCCGCCTACCAGGCGTTCATCGAGGACGGCGGCTACGACGACGAGCGCTGGTGGGCGCCGCGTGGCTGGGCCCATGTGCGCGCCCACTCCCTGCGGGCCCCGCTGTTCTGGCGCCGTGACGGGAAGCAGTGGCTGCGCCGCCGCTTCGGCGTCACCGAGGTCGTCCCGCCCGACGAGCCGGTGCTGCACGTGTGCTGGTACGAGGCCGACGCCTACGCCCGCTGGGCCGGGCGCCGGCTGCCCACCGAGGCCGAGTGGGAGAAGGCGGCCCGCCACGACCCCGCGACGGGCGGCTCCATGCGCTACCCGTGGGGGGACGCCGACCCGGGGCCCGAGCACGCCAACCTGGGCCAGCGGCACCTGCGCCCGGCTCCCGCCGGCAGTTACCCGGAGGGCGAGTCCCCGCTCGGCGTACGGCAGTTGATCGGGGACGTGTGGGAGTGGACGGCGAGCGACTTCCAGCCGTACCCGGGTTTCCGGGCGTTCCCGTACAAGGAGTACTCGGAGGTGTTCTTCGGCCCCGACCACAAGGTGCTGCGCGGCGGTTCCTTCGCCGTGGACCCGGTGGCCTGCCGGGGCACGTTCCGCAACTGGGACCATCCGATCCGGCGGCAGATCTTCGCCGGCTTCCGCACGGCCCGCTCGGGGGATCTCTGATGTGCCGTCACATGGCCTGCGTGGGTGAGGAGTCACCGCTCGGCGCACTCCTCGTGGACCCTCCGCACGCTCTCTACCGGCAGTCCTGGGCACCCCGGCGGCAGCGGCACGGCACGGTCAACGCCGACGGTTTCGGCGTGGGCTGGTACGCGGAGGGCGATCCGGCGCCCGCCCGCTACCGCCGGGCCGGACCGATCTGGGCGGACCTGTCCTTCGCCGACCTGGCGCGCGTCGTGCGCAGCCGGGCGCTGCTGGCCGCCGTGCGCGACGCGACGTTGTCCGGCGCCGACGCTGAGGCCGCCGCGGCCCCGTTCGCCGCCGGGCCCTGGCTGTTCAGCCACAACGGGGCGGTCGCCGGCTGGCCGGGGTCCCTGGCCCCGCTGGTGCGGACCCTGCCGGCGGCGGACGTGCTGTCGATGGAGGCCCGCAACGACTCGGCGTTCGTGTGGGCGCTGGTCCTCGCCCGGCTGCGCGCCGGGGACACCGGGGCCCAGGCGCTCGGCGACACCGTGCAGGAGGTCGCCGCGGCGGCGCCCGGCTCCCGCCTCAACCTGCTGCTCACCGACGGCCGCACGATCACCGCGACGGCCTGGGGCGACACCCTCTGGTACCTGAAGGCGCCCGGCCGCACGGTCGTCGCCTCCGAGCCCCACGACGACGATCCGCACTGGCAGGAGGTCCCTGACCGGACCCTGCTCGCGGCGACCCGCACCGAGGTCCTGCTCACCCCGCTGAAGGACCCTGGCGCGGACGCGGCGACCGCACCATCCGAGGAGGCCGGCACGTGAGCCCGTTCCAGATCACCCGCACCCTGCCGAAGGACGCCACCGGCGCGGCCCTGCGCGCCGACGTACTGAGCGGCCTGACCGCCACCCCCAAGACCCTGCCTCCGAAGTGGTTCTACGACGCGCACGGCAGCGAACTCTTCGAGAAGATCACCGAGTTGCCCGAGTACTACCCCACCCGCGCCGAGCGGGAGATCCTTCTCGACCGCGCGGGTGAGATCGCCGCCGCGTCCGGGGCCCGCACGCTGGTCGAACTGGGCTCGGGTTCCTCGGAGAAGACCCGCCATGTGATCGACGCGCTGACGGGCCTGCGCGCCTACGTGCCCGTCGACGTCAGCGAGAGCGCCCTCACCGGGGCGGGCGAGGCGCTGGTCGCCGAGCGGCCGGACCTTCAAGTCCACGCCCTCATCGCCGACTTCACCGCACCGCTGACGCTGCCGGACACCCCCGGCCCGCGTCTGCTGGCGTTCCTCGGCGGCACCATCGGCAACCTCCTTCCCGGCGAGCGGGCCGCGTTCCTGGACTCGGTGCGCGCGCTGCTGGCGCCGGGGGACGCGCTGCTGCTCGGCACCGACCTCGTCAAGGACGAGGAGGTGCTGGTCCGGGCGTACGACGACGCGGCCGGGGTGACGGCCGCCTTCGACAAGAACGTCCTGAGCGTCGTCAACCGCGAACTGGGCGCCGACTTCGACCCGGACGCCTTCGCGCATGTGGCCCTATGGGACGCGGAGAACGAGTGGATCGAGATGCGTCTGCGCTCGCTCGCCGAGCAGACCGTGAAGATCCACGCGCTGGACCTGGCCGTGGACTTCGCGGCCGGCGAGGAACTGCGCACGGAGGTGTCGGCGAAGTTCCGGGAGGACGGAGTGCGGTCCGAACTGCGCTCCGCCGGAATGGAGTTGACCCACTGGTGGACCGACCGCGAGGCACGCTTCGCGCTGTCGCTCAGCGTGGTGCGCTGAGCGACAGCACGGCGAGCGGCCGGCGAGGGCAGCCGGCGGCGGTCAGCGCGGTGCCGCGGGCGGTTCGGCGGCGGCCGCCGTCGAGCCGTTCGCGGCCTGCGGAGCGGCCGGCGCCTGGGGGTTGTCCGGGGTCTGGGGCCCGGCCCCGGGCCCCGGCTCCTGCGGTGCGGCCGGGGCGAGCCGGCCGTCGTCGCCCGCCCCGTCCAGGCAGTCGACGAAGTCGACGAAGTCGGACCGCTCCATGGCCCCTTCGGCGATCACGAACTCGTTCTCCGGGTGGCTGCGCAGCACACACATGTCGTAGCGGGCGACCGTCGGGACGGTGCCCTGCTCCCCGGTCGACCGGTACTCGTGACGGCCGACCAACTGGCAGGACTCGTAGCGCACCAGCGGGCCCCGCGGTCCCACCGTGTAGCGGTGGGCGCGGACTTCGGGGGAGAAGGCCTTGAAGGCGAGGCCGGTGTCGTCGCAGTCACTGAAGTGGACGGTGCCGCCGCGCCACGCGCTGTCGATGATCCGCACGTCCGGGTTGCGCACCTCGAAGCGGATGTCCTGGGCGTGGAACCGCTGCACCGAGTCATGGTGCCCGGCGACGGGGAAGCGGAAGAACGTGCTGGCGGTGCCGTACTCCGCGGTGGGGCGCGGGCGGGTGCCGGTGATGATGTACGAGCCGCCCCGGCACGTGATGGACCCGCCGTAGGGGAACTCCAGGAAGTTGCCCCACTCGTACTCCACCTTCATGTCGGTGAACCAGTAGTTGAGGAACTGGTCCTGGACGTTGGGGTCCGTCTGGCCGCGCCCGGTGACCCCGGAGTAGAGGAACGCCTTGCGGTAGGCGCCGCCGACACGGCACGCCTCCCACCGCATCTCGGAGTTGGTGTTGGTGCCGTCCAGGGCGATGCCGTACTCCCACTCCCCCATCCACTCGCACTCGGTGAACCGGTAGTCCTGCGCCTGCCCGGTGGAGTGGGAGTTGAAGAAGGACGCGCCCGGCGTCGCCGAGCGGAACTGCATGCGTTCGAAGGAGACGTTCGACCAGATGTCGTCGTTGCGGCACAGATAGGAGCCGGGCCCCTGGACGGGACGGAAGACGAGCGTGGTCATGCGTTTGCCCGCCCCCGAGAAGCGCAGGCCGCTGGCAGGGCCGAGCGGGGGCGCGCCGTCCATCAGGGCGTGCGGGCGGGTGATGAGGTACTCGCCCGCCGGGATCTCGATCACGACACGCCCCACCCCGCGGGTGATCCGGGCGGCCGCGACGGCGTAGGCGGTCATGAACGCCGCGCTGTCGTCGGTGCGTCCGTCGCCGACCGCTCCGAGGTCGGTCACGCTGATCACGCGGGCGGCCCGGACGGCGGCGGGGACTTCCCGCCCGATGCCGACGAGGTCGGGCGGCGCCCCGGGGCGGTGGCCCGGTCCGGCTGCGGCCGAGGCGCTGGTGGCGGTGAGGGCCGTCGCGGCCACGACCGACGCCCCGCCACGCAGAAGTTGCCGACGGCTGACAGGGAACATCCCGTCTCCCCGTTCTGCCATAATTGCCTTCTTTCCAGCGGTTTGGTGACAAAGGTGGGAAATGACCGAGTTTGCTGAGGTGCTCAGACATCTGTCGGCGGCGCAGAAGCCCGCGAAGGGGGTCTCGCTCTACACCCGGTTCGTCAACCGTCCGGCCGGCCGGGTGCTGGCCGCACTGGCCTACCGGGCGGGGGCCACGCCCAATCAACTGACCGTTCTCAGCGCCCTGTTCACCTTCCCGGCCCTGGCCGCGGTGGCCCTCGTGCCGCCCGGGCCGACGATGGCGGTCTGCGTCTGTGCGGCCCTGGTCGTGGGGTTCTTCCTGGACTCGGCGGACGGTCAGCTCGCTCGCGGACAACGCTCGGGAAGCCCGGCGGGCGAGTGGCTCGACCATGTCCTGGACTGCATCAAGATCGTCGCCCTGCACCTGGTGGTGCTGGTGTCGTTCTACCGCTTCTTCGCGCTGCCCGACCCCGTCTTCCTGCTGGCGCCGATGCTCTTCGAGCTCGCGGCGGTGGTGATCTTCTTCGGCGGGATCCTGACGGAGAAGCTCAAGAAGCGGAGCCCCGGGCCGGGACCGGCGCCTTCGCCCCGGGCGCTGCGCTCCGTGCTGCTGCTGCCGGTCGACTACGGACTGACGTGCCTGGCGTTCCTATTCCTGGGTCGTCAGGACGTCTTCCTTGCGGTGTACTGCGCTCTGCTGCTCGCCCATGTGGTGTTCATGGCCGCCTTTCTCGTGAAGTGGTTCCGGGAACTGCACTGAGGGAAGGGCCGGCGGCTCGTGCGCGGAGAGCAGTTTCAGCGCTCCGCGCAGCAGGGTGCTGGAGGTGTGCGCGGTGTACGGGAAGTAGACGACCTCCACTCCGACCTGCGCGAAACGGCGCTCGTACTCCTCCCACTTGGGCGTCCCCTGCCAGTCGTCGCCCTTGAAGATGACGTGGAAGCCGAGCCGCTTCCACGTCTTCAGCTTGTCGACCTCGGACTCCACGACGACCTCGTCGACGTAGCGCACGCTGCGGACGATGTCGACGCGCTCGGCGAGCGGGACGACCGGGACCTTGCCCTTGAGCCGCACGGTCAGGTCGTCGGAGGTGACCCCCGCGACCAGGCGGTCGCAGTGCCGGCGGGCCTCCCGCAGGATGTTGAGGTGCCCGATGTGGAAGAGGTCGTAGACGCCGGGCGCGAATCCGATGCGTGTCATCGGGTCTCACCGGCCTCGTCCGCGACGGCCGGCTCACCCGGTGCGGACGCCTCGTCCTGCGTGGCGGTCTCGTCCGGGGCGTTCTGCGACGGGCCTGCCGCCGCCCGCTGCGCGGGCTTGGGCGCGGTCGCGGACACCGTGCGGGACTTGGCCGAGGTGTTCGTGCCGTCCGTCACCTCGATCGTGTACTTGTGGGCGGCGCCGTCGCCGACCGTGTCGGTGTAGGTCAGCCGCGGCCGGTCCCAGTAGGTGGAGGCCTGCGTCTTGCGGCCGACGAGCTTGCCGTCCCGGTAGACGCGGTACGTCAGCGAGGCGTCGTCCCGGTCCCACGCGGTGAGCCAGGTGAGGGTGATCCGGCCGGGGTCGATGTCGGACACGGCGAGGTTGGGGACCGCCGGCGCGCCGGTGTCACGGGAGCCGAAGCGGGCGATGCCCTGCTGCGGCTTGTCGTTGACCCGGGTGAACTCGCCGCCGACCCACAGGTGGCCCTTCGACACCGCCAGGGCGCGCGGGCCGACCTGCTCGCCGAGGCCGTCGTTGGTGTCGGGGAACCAGTGCAGGATGCGCCGGTCGTTCAGCGACTGGGCGAGCAGGTGCTGACGGTCGCCGCGCTCGGGGAAGCCGCCCGGCGTCGCGTTGCAGTCGTGCGCGTGGGAGGCACTGAAGAGGATGCCCTTCCAGGGCATCAGAGCCTGGGTCGCGCCGCGGCAGGTGTCCTTCCACACCATGGTGCCGTTGGCGAGGAGTCCCGCGATCCGGCCGTCGAAGATGCCCGGTCCGTGGCCCTCGGCGCCCACGTAGAAGCGGGTCTTGTCGCGGGCGATCGCCTTCACCGACGACTGGTAGGGGAACCAGCCCGGGTAGGCGAGCAGCGTCTTGCCGGTGGCGGCGTCCAGGGCGACCAGCGAGCGGGCGGGCCGGCCGTTGACGGACTCGAAGTCGCCGCCGACGAAGATCCGGCCGTGCGAGGTCGCGGCCGACAGCGCGCGCACCGGCTGGTCGATCTGGGCCTTGAAGGGCAGCAGCGCGCCCTTGGTGGTGACGGCCGCGATCCGGTTCCTGACCTCGTTGTTGACGCGTCCGAAGTCGCCGCCGAGGTAGACCGTGCGGTCGGTGGCGTCGATGGCGCGCACCGTGGCCGACACCGCCGGCCGGAAGTCCTTGCGCAGGCCGCAGCCCGCCGTGTTGAAGGCCACGGCGCTGTTCGCCTCCGTGGAGCCGACCTTGTTGAAGGAGCCGCCGACATACAGCACCTTGCTGTCGGGGGAGACCTTCATGGCCCGCACGGTGCGGCCGAGGCCGGTGAACTGGGGGGCGCAGGGCAGGAGTCGGCCGGTCCTGGAGTCGAACGCGGCGAAGTTGTGGCGGGGCACCTCGCCCTGGCCGGGCGCGGATCCCGGCGGGCGCACCGAGTCGAAGGTTCCGCCGACGTAGACGACACCGTTCGCGGCGGCCATCGACCAGACGATGCCGTCGGTCTGCCAGGTGTCCAGCAGGTCGGCGGAGACCGGGGGCGTGATGTCGGCGGCCACGGCGAGGGAGACGTCCAGCAGCGCGGTGGTGCAGGCGAGGACCGTGACGGCGGCGGCCCGGTTGACCGGTTTCGTACGGAGCTTTCTCAGGTGCAAGGGGAACCCCGGATGGCAGTGGTGTGAGTGGTACGAGGGGAACGGCGCCGCTGGGTCCGTCCGGACGGTGCGACCGTGTCCGGTCTCATGCGGCGCGGCGGCGCAGCACTCCGACCAGTTCGCTCACCCTCAGCGACGTCCGATAACGCCACAAAGTAGTAGCAAATACACACATTCCCAAGACCATCCCCACGGCGAGTCCTGACGGGGTGTCACCTGCCGCCATCCGTCCGGTGCCCGCGGCCACGGAGACGACCATTCCGATGACGACGGCGTTGGTGTAGCCGCCGTCCACGGTGGTGAAGCCCAGCCTGCGGCGGACGAGCACGGCGGCCGTCACGTTCTCCACGACGATGGCCGCGCCCCAGGACACGGCGGCGCCGAGCACGCCCCAGGCCGGCACGGCGAGCAGGCCGACGGCGAGCTGCACGCCGAACGCCGCGGCGGTGACGGCCAGATGCCAGGTGCTGCGGCCCGCCATCAGCAGCACGGTCTGGGCGTTGCCGACCGCCACGTTGACCATGGAGGCGGCGCACAGCACCGCCAGGGCGGGCGCGCCGACGGCGAACTCCGGCCCGAAGACGGACAGTACGGTGCGGGGGAAGCCGGCCACGAGCAGGAACAGGGGCCAGGAGAAGAGGACGATCCAGCCGGTGGAGACGCGGTGCAGATGCTGCGCCTCGGCCACGTCGTCGACGGCGAGCAACCGGCTGATCTCGGGGGCGACGGCGAGCCGGACGGCGAGCTGGACGAGGGTGCAGGCGGTGACGACGCGTCCGATGGCGGTGTACACCCCGGCCTCGTCGGCGGTGGTCATGGCCGACAGCAGCAGCACGCCGACCCAGACGGCGCTGATGTCGAAGACGGAGGAGACCGCGCGGGGCGCGGCGAAACCCCAGAAGGCCCGCCAGGACACCGTGGCCCGGGGGCCGGTGCGGGGCGGCGGGGCGGGGTGGGCGGCGCGGCAGCGGCGCAGGGTGACCCAGGCGGCCGCGAAGCCCGCCAGGGTGGGCAGCAGCCAGGCGGCGGCCAGGGAGAGCAGCCCGGGCGCGAGGAAGGCCACGGGGACGGCGAGCAGCATGCGCAGCACCGGTTTGCCGATCTGCTCCACGCCGACGAAGGGCACCACGGTGCCGTAGCCGCGGGTGGCGCCGAGCAGGATCATGCCGACGGTGGCGGCCGGCAGGAAGAGGCCGAACAGGCGCATCAGGGCCACGGCGTCCGCCGGGGAGAGGTCGGGCAGCAGCGTGGTGGCGACCGTGGGCGAGAGCACCAGCGGGACGGCGGCCGCGGTGGAGGCCACGGCCGCCGGCAGGACGGCCGTGCGCAGCAGCGCGCCCACCGAGCGGCCGTCGTCGACGGCCAGGTCACGGGGGATGAAGCGGACGAGCCCGGTGTCGGCGCCGAGCTTGCAGGTGTTGCTGAGGATGGTGAACAGGGCGACGCCGGCGAAGACGGCTCCCGCCCCGCTCGCCCCGACGGCCCGGGTGATCAGGCCGACGAGGAGGAAGGAGAAGACGGCGTTGCCGAGGGAGCCGGCCATCCCCCACCATCCGCCCCGGGCGGCCGCGGCCACCCCGCTCGGGGCCGTGGCCCCGGAGCGGGCGGTCGCGGTCGCTTCGGGGGCGGTCATCGGCGGGAGGCCGTGAGCGCGCCGTCCTGTGCGGGGAGTTCCATGGAGGAGGCGTCGACGGGCGACGCGGGGGCGTACTTCGGGCGGCGGCGCAGGACGCGCAGCCGCCGGTGCGTGCGACCGGCGTCGAGGACGGCGCCGAGGAGCCGTCCGCCGGAGCACTCGACCAGTTCCTGCACCTGCTTGAGCTCGTCGCGGCGGGTGCGGTCGAGGTTGACGACGACGATGACGCCGTCGACGCGCTGGGCGATGGCGAGTGCGTCGGCCTGGGCGAGGAAGGGACCGGCGACGACGACGGTCGAGGAGTCGGGCTCGGTGAGGCGGCCGGACTCGGCCGTGGTGATCCGCCGGGTGCGCGGCGAGGTGACGCCGCTGGAGGAGAAGGCGAGCCGGCCGGCGACGTCGGTGTCGACGAGGACGCTCCCGGCGGGCAGGAACGCCTCCTCCAGGGTGGGCGCCTCGTAGGGCATCAGCGGCAGGTGGCCGGCGAGGCCGGAGGTGTCGGGGGCGGCGTCCAGCAGCAGCACGTCGTCGCCGTTCTCGGCGAGGGCGGCGGCCAGGTTGGCGCCCACCTCCTCGACGGCGCCGCCGCGCCGGGGCGACACGACGAGGACCTGGCCGGGGCCGGAGTGGCCGCCTTGCTGCCGCAGCCGGAAGGCCAGGGCCCGGTAGGCCTCGGTGCGGGCGCCGCCGGAGCGGCCGACGGTCAGCAGCGCGTCGTTGCCCGCGTCGCCGGAGGGCAGGATGCCGAGGACCGGGGCGCGCAGGGCGGCCTGCACCTCGCCCACCGACCGGACGCGGGTGTCCAGTGCGGAGCGCACCCAGGCGAGCACGATGCCGAGAAGGAGACCGCAGGCCAGCCCGAGTCCGAGCAGGGTCCGCAGACCGGGCCCGGCGGGCATGACCGGGACGGCGGCCCGGCGGACGACGTCGCCGCCGTCGGTGTCGCGGGAGCGGATGTCCAGGACGCGCTTTTGCAGGTTGTAGAGCTGGTTCTGGGCGGCGGGCTTGGCCGTCGCCTTGTCCAGCTGCTCCTTCGCCAGCCGCTGGTTCAGCACGGCGATCTGCTGGTCCAGGGCCTCGGTGGCGCGTTGCACGGTGGCCTCGTTGCGCGACTTGCGGTCGGCGAGGTAGGCCTCGGCGAACGCGTTGGCTCCGCGTGCCGCGCGCTCGGGGGCGCGGGCGGTGAACTCGAAGCGCAGCACCTGGGACTTCTGCGGGTTGGTGACCCGCAGCCGGGCGCCGAGCGTGCCGGCGTCGCTCGCGGACCGGCCCAGGACGCGGGCGGCACGCTGGGCGACGGCCGCGCTGGACGCGATCCGCTGCTCGGTGCTCATGCTGACCTGGTTGTCCGCGGAGACGCCGACCGAGCCGAAGGGGTCGGCGGTCGAGCGTACGAGGACCTCGCTGGTGGAGGAGTAGGTGTGGGCGCGTTCCATGGACAGGGCCGCGCCGCCGGCCAGTCCCAGGAGGACGCCCAGCGAGATCAGGCCTCGGTGGCGCAGGAGCCGGCGCAGTTGGTCGCGTAGCTGGTCCGGCTCGTCGTACCGGTCGTCGAGATGGATGGGGCCGGTCACGGGTGCCCTCCTGTTCCGGGGATCGATGCTTGACGGATGGGTGCGCTCGGCACCGCCGATGAGGGAAGCCGGGATGCCCGGGCGGTGGGGGTGCTGATGAGCAGCGGGATGACCACCAGCAGCGTCAGCGGGCCCGCGATGCCGAGCAGGCTGCCGCGCAGGAAGACCATCTGGTAGAAGGCGAAGGCCGGGATCAGCAGCGCGGCGACGGTGCCCCGCCGCTCGCGCAGCCGGTGACGGATGTCGTCCACCCGGCGTCCGGCCGCGCCGAACAGGCAGAACACGATCACCACCGCGAGCGGGCCGCCCCACAGGTAGCTCTCGACCCACAGGGGGGCGGAGAGGTTGAGGAAGTCGTATCCCGCGTACTCCGCCAGCGTCTTGCCGGTGTCGTCCGGCTTCCCGGGCCACATCGAGCGGGGGACCATGAACAGGGGCGGGCCGAGCACGTCCTGGGGGGAGAAGCCGTACTCCCCCGCGTAGTCGAGGCCGGTCTGCACCTGCTGGAAGGCGTCGTAGTCGCCGTTGCCGGTGAACTGCTCGGCGAGGGAGACGACGGCGACCTCCTCGCGGTCGCTGTAGCGGAAGTAGTCGCTGTAGGGGAAGACGAACAGCAGGGCGGCGAGCAGACCGGCCGCGGTGACGCGGAAGGCGCGCAGCCGCGTCAGTTCGGGGACGGTGAACACCAGGGCGAGCACGACCATGCCGGCCCAGAACCGGGGTTTGCTGATGGGGTTGTTGACGACGACGTTGAGCGCGATCAGCGCCGGCAGCAGCAGCCAGCGCACACCGCGCAGCCACCGGTCGCCGCCGGGGGCGCGCGGGATGCGCAGCAGTCCGAGCAGCGCCCAGAAGGCGGGCACGGACAGCGACCAGCTGATCAGGGACTGCATGAAGGCGTCCTGTCCGGCGCTCGCGGCGCCGACCTCGGTGATCGCCTGGCGGCTGGTGAAGTAGGCGGCCAGCCGGCCGGGTTGGGCCGAGATCAGCAGGACCGCGCCGACGAGGGCGAGCGCGCACAGCGTCAGCAGCCGCCAGGGGGCGATCCGGCGGGAGAGCACGCGTTCCAGGAGTCCCGGCGGGACGGGGACCGGGCGGGCGGCCAGGTTCTTCTCCCGCCGGGCGGCGAAGGAGGTGCCCGCACTGTAGGCGAGGAGACCGAGTTCGACGACGGCCACGGCGGCGACGGCGGTGCGCTCGCCGCTGCGGTAGGGCCAGGGGTAGACGTCGGCGGCGAGCATCGCCACCGGTGCGAGACCGAGCCAGATGTAGGCGAAGACCCAGAAGCCGAAGGCGACGAGTCGCACCGTGGGCGCGGTGAGCACCCGGGCGAGCGCGCCGCCGGCGTGGACCACGACGACGGCTTGGAGGGCGAGGGCGACCGACATCCGCGCGGGCTGCGCCTGGAGGATCAGCCCCGGCAGCAGCACGGTCAGCACCACGGCCCAGAGGGAGACCGCAGCCACACTGCGGACGCGAGCGTCCTGCATCCCGACCTCTCTGCCGAGCGAGTATTCAGGCTGAAACATCACTGAAAGATATATAGCGCCCATACCTCGCTATTCCGCCCAGGCGCGCACGAGACATCCACTTCGGCGCGGTTGTCCCCGAACAGAGTCATCGGGTGATTGCGGGCGCTCCGGCGGCGCGCCAATTGTCTAAAATCATGACAAATCTGCATAACTTATCGCGCAGGTGTCACCGCCTGATCACCCATCACATCCCGGTGTCCTCAAAGGAGTTGCGCGCATGAGCAAGCAGGTCGACGTCGTCGTCGCCGGAGGCGGCGGATTCATCGGTGGTCATCTCGTGAGCGATCTCCTCGCCCAGGGGCTGACCGTCCGCTCCGTCGACATCAAGCCCCGCCACGAGTGGTACCAGGCCCACGAGGGCGCCGAGAACACGGTCGCCGACCTGTCGCTCCTCGACAGCGCGCGCGCCGCCGTCGAGGGCGCCCGCACGGTGTACATGCTGGCCGCCGACATGGGCGGCATGGGCTTCATCGAGAACAACAAGGCCGCCTGCATGATGTCGGTGCTCACCAGCACCCATATGCTCCAGGCCGCGCACGAGGCCGGTGTGGAGCGCTACTTCTACTCCTCCTCCGCCTGCGTGTACGCCGCCGCCAAGCAGACCGACCCGAACCTCACCGCGCTGCGCGAGGAGGACGCCTACCCGGCGCAGCCGGAGGACGGCTACGGCTGGGAGAAGCTGTTCTCCGAGCGGATGTGCCGCCACTACACGGAGGACTTCGGCTTCGTCACCCGTGTGGCCCGCTACCACAACGTCTACGGCCCGCACGGCACCTGGACGGGCGGCCGGGAGAAGGCGCCGGCCGCGGTGTGCCGCAAGGTGGCCGAGGCGGCCGTCTCCGGGGAGCACCGGCTGGAGATCTGGGGCGACGGACAGCAGAGCCGTTCCTTCATGTACATCGACGACTGCGTCCACGGCAGCCAGATGATCCTCAACGGCGACAGCGGCGTCCCGGTCAACCTCGGCTCGTCGGAACTGGTGACGATCAATCAGCTCGTCGACATCGTCGAGGAGATCGCCGGCGTCCGCTGCGAGCGCACCTACCGGCTCGACGCCCCGCAGGGCGTGCGCGGCCGCAACTCCGACAACACCCTGATCCGCGAGATCCACGGCTGGGAACCGTCCGTGACCCTCGCCGACGGCCTGGAGAAGACCTACGCCTGGGTCTACGACCAGGTCAAGCGCTCCCACCAGTGACGCGCGCCGACACCGACGAGAAAGGCGGCGGAGAAAAGCCGATGAGGATCCTCGTCCACGACTACAGCGGCCATCCGTTCCAGGCCCAGCTGAGCCGGGAGCTGGCGCGCCGCGGTCACGACGTCGTCCACTCGACGTGCACGGCGTACGTCTCGGGGAAGGGCGACCTCGTCTCGGACACCCCGGGCCTGCGCTTCGTCACCATCGGCGACGGCACGGCGCTGCGCAAGCAGGCCTACTTCCGCCGGCTGCGCCAGGAGACCCTGCTCGGTTTCGAACTGGCGCGTCAGGTGCGGCGCGAGAAGCCTGATGTGGCGATGCTGTCCAACCTGCCCATCCCGGTGCTGGTGACGGCGGCGGCGGTGCTGCGGCGGATGGGCGTCCCGTGGGTGCTGTGGCACCAGGACGTGACGGCGGTGGCGCTGCGCAACTTCGCCGCCGCCGACGTCGCACGGGCGATGGGCGTGGCCGCGCGGGTCTTCGGGGCGGGCGAGAAGTGGGCGGCGCGCCGGGCGGCGGCGATCGTGGTGATCGCCGATTCGTTCGTGCGGGTCCACGAGGAGTGGGGCACCGCCGGCAAGGTCACCGTCATCCCCAACTGGGCGCCGCTGGACGAGATCGTCCCGGTGGAGCGGGCCAACGCCTGGTCCGCCGAACACGGCCTCGACGGGGTGCGCACGGTGCTGTACTCGGGGACGCTGGGTCTCAAGCACAACCCGGTGCTGCTGGTGCGGCTGGCCGAGCGGCTGCGGGAGGAGGGCACACCGGTGCGGCTGGTCGTCGTCAACGACGGCCCGGCGGTGCCCGTTCTCCGGGAGGCCGCCGCCGCCCGCGGCGTGGAGCTGACCCTGCTGCCCTTCCAGCCCTACGCGCGGCTGCCCGAGGTGCTGGGCTCGGGCGACGTGCTGGTCGTGCTGCTGGCGGCGGACGCCGGCGAGTTCTCCGTGCCGTCCAAGACGCTGTCGTACCTGTGCGCCGGGCGGCCGGTGCTCGGTCTGATGCCCGCCGACAACCTGGCCGCGCACCTGCTGCGGCAGGCGGGCTCGGCGGTGTTCGCGCCGGAGGAGTCCTCGCTCGACGACGCCTGCGCCTGGGTGCGGGACGTCCTGGCCGATCCGGCACGGGCCGAGGCGCTGGGCAAGGAGAGCCGCGCCCTCGCCGAGCGGGAGTTCGCCCTGGAGGACTGCGCGTCCCGCTTCGAGGACATCCTCCGCTCGGTGCACCTCACTTCGGCGCGCTGAACCGGCCGCGCGCGATCGGGCTGCCGGCCCCTCACGGACCTGGGACGGACCTGAGGGGCCGGCAGCCCGCGTGTGTCACCGGCGTCGCGGCCGGTCGCCGTAGACGCCTTCGAGGCGGTCCACCACGGCACGGATGGAGAAGACCTCGTCGATCGCGCGGCGGCCGGCGTCCGCCAGACGGCGGCGCAGGTCCTCGTCGAGGAGCAGCGCGGCCACCGCGTCGGCCAGTGACTCGGGGCTGCCGTCGGTGACCAACGCGGCCTCACGGCGCTCCAGTTCGGCGGCGATCCCGCTGCTGTCCGTGCATACGACGGGAGTTCCCTCGGCGAGGGCCTCGAGCACCGTCATGGGAAACGGCTCGTGCACGCTCGGCAGGACGTAGACGGCCGCCGCGCGGTAGGCCTCGATCGCCGCGGCGTGGTCGAGCGCGCCGCCGTAGGTGACGACGTCGGTCAACCCCCGTTCCGCGATGAGCCTGTTCACGACCGGGAGCGAGCCCTCGTCCGCGCCGTGGAGCGTGAAGCGGGCCTCGGGGACCTCCTTGTGGACCAGGGCGGCCATCTCGACGAACGCCTCGGGGCGTTTACGGGGGTGCAGCCGGGCGAGGAAGATCACCCGGTGCCCCTCCCGGGGACGCCGTGCGGCCTCGTCGGCCGAGGTGCGCAGTCCGTTGGGCAGGGACAGCAGCGGAGGCCCGTCCGGTCCCAACACCTCGCCCAGAGCCCGCCGTTCACGGTCGGTCAGCACCAGACAGCAGCGGGCGCGGCGCAGCAACGGCACGTAGAGGCGGTCGAAGAGCCGTGCGGCGCGGCCGGCGCGCGGCTCGACCATGCCGTGGGTCTGGGCGACGAAGTCGGCGCGCCGCAGCCGGGCCACGGCGAGCGCGGCGAGGGAGACGAGGTCGCGTCCGGTGTGCAGGTGGACCGTGTCGGCGCGGCCCACGGCCCGCCACAGGTCGCGCACCAGCAGCGGGTGCATCATGCCGAGCAGCCCTCGGCTCGGTACGAGGGAGCGGGCCGGGCGGGAGACGAAGGGGACGGCGCCGATGTGCGAGGCGGCGCGCTCGCGGCCCCGCCACAGCGAGACCAGCGTGACGTCGTGGCCGCGGGCGGCGCACTCCTGGAGCTGTGCGACGGCCACGCTCGTGGGGCCGCCGAAGGCCCCGTCGTCGCTGACCAGGGTGACCACGTGGACGAGCCTCATGACGCGACCCCCTCGACGGGGGCGGAGGCAGCGGTCGCGGAGGAGGCGGCGGCGAGGACCGAACCGGGGGCGAGGTCACGGTGGGCGACCGCGCCGGCGCCCACCACCGCGCCCCGGCCGACCGTGACGCCGCGCAGCACGACCGCCCGGGCGGCGACCCAGCTGCCCGGCTCCAGCCGCACGGGCCGGTTGTCGAACTCGAAGGTGGCCGAGCGGCGCAGATGGCTTCCGGTGCACAGCAGCGCGCCCTGCGAGACGCAGCAGTCGCTGCCGATGGTGACCGGTTCGAGGTTGAGGATCCAGGCGTCCTCGCCGATCCACACGTCGTCGCCGACGTTCAGTTTCCACGGCCAGTGGATCCGCACCCCCCGGCGGATCAGCACCCGCTCCCCGACCCGGGCGCCGAAGGCGCGCAGCAGGCGCGGCCGCCAGCGGGCCGGGAACCACCACTTGGTGAAGAGCAGATGGGAGGCGGCGTACCAGGCGGCCTGGTACGCCGTCGGGCGCCCCTTGTCGTATCCGGCGCCGGTGAAGCCGCGCAGTGAGCGCGGCGCGGGTGGCTCGGTGTGTGCCATGACGGTGTCCCTTTCCGGGGGCCCAAGACGTCCACGTCCGCGATCCTTCACGCCCCCCGGGAGGGATCACCCGCGATGGCCGCGTGTTGGCGGCAGACTTGCCCGGATGGCGGATGTGGCCCCGGCGGGGCCACATCCGGCTTTCAGTAGGCGCCCTGGCCGTCCAGCACGGCGCGCAGGGTGCGGGCCATGACGTTCATGTCCCCGGACAGCGACCAGTTGTCGACGTAGCGCAGGTCGAGGGCGACCGTCTCGCGCCAGGAGAGGTCCGAGCGTCCGCTCACCTGCCACAGACCGGTGAGCCCCGGCTTGATGCTCAGCCGGCGCATCTCGACGTTGTTGTACTTGACGACCTCCTCGGGCAACGGCGGGCGGGGGCCGACCAGGGACATGTGGCCGAAGAGGATGTTGAACAGCTGGGGCAGCTCGTCCAGCGAGTAGCGGCGCAGCACCCGCCCGACGGGGGTGACGCGGGGGTCGCGGCGCATCTTGAACATGTGCCCGTCGTTCTCGTTCTCCGCCTCCAGACCGATCTTGAGGCGGTCCGCGTCGACGACCATCGTGCGGAACTTCCACATGGGGAACGGCTCGGTGTTCCGGCCGACGCGGGTCTGCCGGTAGAGGACCGGGCCGGGCGAGCCGAGCCGGACGGCGAGCGCCAGCACGACGAGCAGCGGCGAGAGCAGGGCGATCAGCGCGAGTGCGCCCAGCCGGTCGACGGCCGACTTCATCACGGTGTGCACGCCGCCGCGCGGGGGCGGGGCGATGTGCAGCAAAGTGAGTCCCGCGGCCGAGGTGAGCCGCACGCGCCGGCGGGCGACCTCGACGATGCCGGGGAGGACCATCAGGGAGCGCCCCTGGTCGTGCAGCATCCAGGACAGCCGGCGTACGCGCTCGCCGGACATGTGCCGGCCCGGCGCCACGAAGACCAGGTCGGCCGCCAGCTCGTCGGCCGCCGCGAGGACGACCGCGGCGTCCGCGTCGGGCGTCTCGGGGGCCTCGCAGGGCAGCCGTACGCACACCGGCACGCCGGAGCGGACCTCGCCGTCGCCGACCGGGCAGGCCCCGACGATCACGTACTCGTGGTCGGTGCGCTGGGCGAGCTGCTCGACCACGGCGTCGATCGTCGGGGCCTCGCCGACGACGACCACATGGCGCAGGGCGCGGGCGTCCCGGCGGGCGGCGAGCAGATGACGGTGGATCACCTTCTGACAGACGCCGGTGAGGACGAGCGCGGGGATCAGCGCCGTGAACGCCTCGGCGGGCACGCTGCCCAGTCCGCAGACCACACGGAGTGTCGCCAGGGCGCCGACCAGGACGAGCCAGTCCCGTATCACCGCCCTGAGGCCGCCTCCGTCGCCCCAGGCCGCAGGGGTGTACCGCTTGCTCACCACCCCGATGAACGGCCACAGCAGGGCCGCGGCGGCCGCGAGGCGCAGCGGGTGGGGCTCCTGGACCTCCACGATCGTCGCGGCGACCGGCAGCGCCGCGCCGAGGAAGTCCACGCAGACCGAGAGGGGGACGTACCAGCGCGCCCGTGTCTCCTCCCGGTGGACGGGGCGGGGCGCCACAGGTACCGGCGCCTGCCGGGACATCGCGATTCTGAATCGCCGCATGGTCTCCTTCAAACCCCCAGTCACGGAGAGCGGGTGGGAGCGCGCGGACCGTCGACGCGCGCAGTCGCACCCTGACATCGTGATCCTTATATCATCCGATACATAGGAATATCGGGCTTTAAGGACCTCACTCTGCGTGGCTGACGCGAAGGGCCGACGTCTCGCGCTCCCGGGCGACTTGGGGCACGGTGGTGACAGCCGCAGTCGCACTCGCAGTCGTCGAGAGGAGCACCCGATGTCGAACCACACCTACCGGGTCACGGAGATCGTCGGCACATCGCCGGACGGCGTGGACCAGGCGATCCGCAACGGGGTCACCCGGGCCTCGCAGACCCTGCGCAACCTGGACTGGTTCGAGGTGACCCAGGTGCGGGGGCAGATCGAGGACGGCGACATCGCCCACTGGCAGGTGGGACTGAAGCTCGGCTTCCGCCTGGAGGGCTCGGACTGACGCCCGGGGCGGGGCGGCTCAGGTGCGCCCCTCCCGCTCCTGCGCCACACGCAGCGTCACCGAGGGGAGCGTCCAGCGGGCCCGGACGACGGCGAAGCCGGCCCGTTCGGCGTCGTCGCACACCAGCTCGTCGTCGTCCACCAGGAACCGCACCTCGCGGTCGCGGCCCAGCCTGCGCAGAACGTCCAGCTTGGTACGGCGGGCGGGCCGGCGGTCGTCGTTGCGCCGCATGAACAGGCGTCCGTCCGGCAGCCCCTCCCGGGCCAGCCACTCCAGCGTGTCCCGCCGGCAGCGCTCGGGCCGGCCGGTGAGATAGACGACCTCGCACTCCCGCGCGCTCTCCACCGCCAGCGCGACCCCCTGAGGGATCGGCGGGTCCTGCGGCGCGGCCGCGAAGAAGGCGTTCCAGTCACGCGGCCGGCGCTCCAGGAACCGCTGCCGGTGGGAGGTGTCGGCGAGGGTGTTGTCCAGATCGAACACGGCGAGCGGCCGGTCACTGCTGTCGGTCACCCCACCACCCTAAGCCGGGCTCCACTTCTGTTCGGAGCTCTAGGGCGTGTTTCGAAAGTAGCGTCGTCCGCCCGGAGGGCGGGGCTCGCGGCGGCTGGTGCGTGCGATCGCAAGGCGGAGGGTCGCCCTCGTACTGGGCGTACGAGGGCGATCCCGACAACGCGGCGAGCGCGCGTGCCAGGCGTCGCGAGCCA
>NZ_JBIWPF010000017.1:0-158142 GCF_044768125.1 Streptomyces sp. NPDC101166 | reverse complement strand
GGGGGGGGGGGGGGGGGGGGGGGGGGGGGGGGGGGGGGGGGGGGGGGGGGGGGCCCCCGGGGGGGGGGGGGGGGGGGGGGGGGGGGGGGGGGGGGGGGCGGGGGGGGGGGGGGGGGGGGGGGGCCCGGCCCCCCCCCCCCCCCCCGCCCCTTTCACATGTCCGCGGTCACAGGCCTTGGGGGTAGGTGAAGACGCCCTTGGGGTCGTACTGCTTCTTCAGCTGCGTCAGTTTGGGCAGCGCGGCGCCGTAGTACGCCTTGCGCCAGTCGGCGAGCGCGGGGTCGGCGTAGTTCTGGTAGGCGGCGCCCGACGCGTACGGGGTCATCGCGCGGTGCGCGGAGGTCAGCCAGGCCTGGGCCGCGGCGCCGCCGGCCCCCCAGGACGCGAGGTACTGGGCCAGCATGCGGGAGCGGCGGTGGACGAAGGCGGTGGCCGTGGGGGAGACGCGGTTGACCGCGCCGCCCAGAGCGGTCAGCGCGATGCTGCCGGAGCCGCCGCGGACGGCGGTCAGCTGCCTGAGCAGCGTCTGGATGCCCGCCGCCGACAGCGAGCGGTCGAAGAAGGCCGAGCGGGCCGCGTACGTCTCCCGGGCCAGCTTGCCCTGCGGGGAGCGGCCGGGGGTCGCGCCGGGCAGGTGGCACTGGGCGTCGGCGGTGAACGAGGAGCAGCCGGCGTAGATCTCCATGGCCTGTTCGTAGCCGCGGCGGCGCAGGGACACGCCGGTGGCGGGGGCGCCCACGCGCCCGGCCAGGCGGTCCACCGCGTTCTTGAGCTCGCCGTAGGTGCCGATGGAGAAGGCGGAGACGGAGATCCTCGGGCTGCCGCCGGGGGTGTTGGCGAGGTGGAGGGAGGACCAGATCTCGTCGGGCTGGGACGGGCCCCATTCCTGCCAGGCCTTGAGCACCGCCGCCGCCTTCGACCAGGGCCAGGTGAGGTGGCAGGTGACGGCCTGTGGCGCGGGGTGGGTCCTGAAGTGCAGTTCGGTGACCACGCCGAAGTTGCTGTTGCCCGCGCCGCGCAGGGCCCAGAACAGGTCCTTGTTGGTCGTGGCGTCGGCGGTCAGCTCCTTGCCGTCCGCGGTGACCAGTGTCGCCCGGGTGAGGCTGTCGCAGGTCAGGCCGTACGCGCGGGAGACCACGCCGTGGCCGCCGCCGAGGACCAGGCCGGAGACGCCGACCGTGGGGCAGGAGCCCGCCGGGATCGTCACGCCCTTGGCGGCCAGCGCCCGGTAGACGTCGATCAGCTTCGCGCCGGCGCCGACGACGGCCGAGCCGCCGCTCGCCCGTACCCGGTTCAGCCGGGAGACGTCGAGGATCAGCCGGCCGTCGCCGGAGGACCAACCGCCGTAGGAGTGGCCGCCGTTGCGGATGGCGATCCTGACGCCGTGCGCGCGTGCGTAGCCGAGGGCGGTCCGGATGTCGTCGGTGTGGGCGACATAGGCGACCGCGGCCGGCTTGAGCGTGTCGAAGCGCGTGTTGTACAGCTGGCGGGCGGCGGTCCAGGAGGCGTCGCCGGGGCGGATCAGGGTTCCGTCGAGGTCGCGGGCGAGGGCCGCCCAGTTCGCGGCGACCGCCGCGCTCGTCGTCCGCATCGAGGCGCCGGCGGGCCGGCTGCCGGCGGCCTGGCTCCCCGCGATGCCGGTGCCGCCGCCCGCCAGGCGGGCGTCCGCCGCGGCCGCCGCGAACGCGGTCGTGCCCGCCGCGATGAACATACGTCGCTGCATGTCGTCGTCCCCCCTGCGCGCCCACGCGCGCGTCCCACTGCCCTCGGCGCGCGGTGCGCGCCTTCAAGAAGCGAGACGGCGGTGCGGAACCGGGGGTTGCACCGGGGGAGCTTTCGGACGCTCGAGGAGATCAGCCGTGGGCGTGGTGGTCCGCGTCCGAGCGGGCCAGGCTTCGGGCTCTGCGGGCCGGGCCGCGCCAGCCGCAGGTGCAGCGGGCCAGACAGAAGCGGCCTTCCTCGACGGTGGTGGTGCGGTGTTCCCCGCCGGGCGCTTCTTCTGGGCCGGGTACCGGGGTCGAGCCGTTCTGCTGGGTCACGAAAGGAACGCTACCCACCTTCGGTCGTTGAACCGGACGACGTGGGCCCGTGACGGACGTACCGGCTGGGGGTAACAGGCGATGGCGGAGCGGCAGCAGCGGCGGTGGGGATCAGCGGTCGTCGCGGGGCTCATGGCCGGGGTCTGCGCGGCGGGCCTGTGCGCCGGCGCAGCCGGGTGCTCCGCCGACGGGGGCGACGGCGAGGACGACCGCGCGGCGGACCGTGCGGCCCGGGTGAGCGCCGATCCGCTGCGTGCGCTGCGGCGGGCCGCCGACGCACTGGTGGCGGCGGGCAGTTCGAAGGCCCGCACGTCGATGGAGATGGCCACCGGCGGCACCCGGGTGACCATCCGGAGCGAGGGCGTCTACGACTACCGCCGGCGGCTCGGGCAGTTGGAGGTCGTGCTGCCGCAGGACCCCGCCGGCTCCAGCGGACGCCGGCCCATCACCGAACTCCTCACGCCGGGCGCGCTGTTCATGAAGAACCGGGGTGCGGGCGTGCCCGCCGACAAGTGGGTGCGGGTGGACACGGCCACGCTGTCGGACGGGAACCTGGTGACCGGCGGCGCCACCGACCCGTACGCCGCCGCCGAGGTGCTGCGGGGGGCGCGCGACGCGACGTACGTCGGCAGGACCAGGCTCGCGGGGGTCGAGGTGCGGCACTACCGGGGGACCGCCGACCTCGCCGCGGCGGCCGCGGTCGCCTCCGAGGGGGGGCGGAACGCGCTGGGCGCGGCGGCGAAGGGGTTCGCGACGGCCCGGGTGCCGTTCGACGTCTACCTCGACGAACAGGGGCGGATCCGCAAGGTCAGACACAGGTTCGGGTTCGTCAACGGCCGTGAGGCAGGGGCGCGGGGGGCCTCCGGCGCGGTCGTCGCGGTCGCCTCCACGACGTGGCTGTACGACTTCGGGATCCCCGTCGACGTGCGGCTCCCGGCGGCCGGGGACATCTACGCGGGGCGGATCGCGGAGGAGTGAGGCACAAGAACTAGCCCGTCCGTGCCATGCGCGGGGCGTGCGCCCCTCCTTACGCTAGGGCGTGTCGCGAAATGCTCGCCTGCCCGCGCTCCGGGCGGACGGCGTCGCTTTCGTGACGCACCCTAGGAAGCCGGTGACGGCAGAGACGAGGTGATGCGCGTGGCTCCGGTCGGCGGTACGGCGGTTCAGGACCACGAGGCCCTCGCCGAGATCGAACTGTGCGGCGAGCTGATCATCGCGGCCTCGGAGGCCGGGGAGCGGCTCAGCATGGAGAGCATCGACGAGGTGCTGCGCGTCGGCGAGGAGCGGAACTCCGCGAGGTGAGCAGTGACCCCTCTCACGGGGAGGCGTTGACCACAGCTCAGGTCCGCAGCAGGCGGGCGATGGCCTTGGTGGCCTCCTCGACCTTCGCGTCGATCTCGTCGCCGCCCCTGAGGGCAGCGTCCGCGACGCAGTGCCTCAGGTGCTCCTCCAGGAGTTGCAGGGCGAAGGACTGCAGGGCCTTGGTGGAGGCGGAGACCTGAGTGAGTATGTCGATGCAGTAGGTGTCCTCGTCGACCATCCGCTGCAGGCCCCTGATCTGGCCCTCGATGCGGCGCAGGCGCTTGAGGTGCTCGTCCTTCTGCTTGTGGTACCCGTGCACGGCCGTGGCCGCCCCGGGCGCGGCGGTCGGCGCCCCGGCGCCCGCCCCGGCGGCGGTCGTCGCGTCCGTCGTGCCCGTCGCGTGCGTGGCGTCCATCGCATCCTCCATACAGATACCCCTCCTGGGTATATGGTACCGAACTTCGGCGGGTAGGAGCGCTTGTGGCCGTCGCACCGGACGGCCGGTGGACTGGACCACTCGGCAGCCCCGCTGCCGGTCGCCCTGCATCATGGGTGACACTGGGGGACGGCCCATTAGCCGTGGCCGGATGATGCGCCTAGCATCAGCCTGACCGAAACCGATGCATCCTGAGGACCCCACGTGCGCTTTCGTCTGACCCCCAGGGAGACGAGCTTCTACGACATGTTCGCCGCTTCCGCGGACAACATCGTCACGGGCTCGAAGCTCCTGATGGAACTGCTCGGGGCGGACACCGCCGGCCGGGCCGAGATCGCAGAGCGGATGCGGGCCGCGGAGCACGCCGGTGACGACGCCACCCACGCGATCTTCCACCAGCTCAACTCCTCGTTCATCACGCCGTTCGACCGCGAGGACATCTACTCCCTCGCCTCGTCGCTCGACGACATCATGGACTTCATGGAGGAGGCCGTCGACCTGGTCGTCCTCTACAACGTCGAGGAACTGCCCAAGGGCGTCGAGCAGCAGATCGAGGTGCTGGCGCGGGCGGCGGAGCTGACCGCCGAGGCCATGCCGAACCTGCGGACCATGGCGAACCTCACCGAGTACTGGATCGAGGTCAACCGGCTGGAGAACCAGGCCGACCAGATCCACCGCAAGCTGCTCGCCCACCTCTTCAACGGCAAGTACGACGCCATCGAGGTGCTGAAGCTCAAGCAGATCGTGGACGTGCTGGAAGAGGCGGCGGACGCGTTCGAGCACGTGGCGAACACGGTGGAGACCATCGCCGTCAAGGAGTCCTGAACTCTTCATGGACACCTTCGCGCTGGTCGCGACCATCGGCGTCGCGCTCTTCTTCACGTACACCAACGGCTTCCACGACTCGGCGAACGCCATCGCCACGTCGGTCTCCACCCGGGCGCTGACTCCGCGTGCGGCGCTCGCCATGGCCGCTGTGATGAACCTCGCAGGCGCCTTCCTGGGCTCCGGGGTCGCCAAGACCGTCAGTGAGGGGCTCATCGAGACGCCTCACGGCTCGAAGGGGATGGGCATCCTCTTCGCGGCGCTGGTCGGCGCGATCACGTGGAACCTGGTCACCTGGTACTTCGGGCTGCCGTCGTCGTCCTCCCACGCGCTGTTCGGCGGCATGGTTGGCGCGGCGCTCGCGGGCGGGACGACGGTGTACTGGAACGGGGTGCTGCAGAAGATCGTCATCCCCATGTTCCTGTCGCCGGTCGTGGGGCTGGTCGTCGGCTACCTGGTGATGACGGCGATCCTGTGGATCTTCCGCAAGGCCAACCCCCACAAGGCCAAGCGGGGCTTCCGCATAGCGCAGACCGTGTCCGCGGCCGGCATGGCGCTCGGACATGGTCTCCAGGACGCCCAGAAGACGATGGGCATCGTGGTGATGGCGCTGGTCATCGCCGATGTGGAGAGCTACGGCGATCCGATCCCGGTCTGGGTCAAGATCGTGTGCGCGGTGATGCTGTCGCTGGGCACCTACGCGGGCGGCTGGCGCATCATGCGCACGCTCGGCCGGAAGATCATCGAGCTGGACCCGCCGCAGGGCTTCGCCGCCGAGACCACCGGCGCGTCGATCATGTTCACCACGGCGTTCCTCTTCAAGGCGCCGATCTCGACGACCCACGTCATCACCTCGGCGATCATGGGCGTGGGCGCGACCAAGCGGATCAACGCCGTGCGCTGGGGCGTCGCCAAGAACATCGTCCTGGGCTGGTTCATCACGATGCCCGCGGCGGCGGCCGTGGCAGCGATGGCGTTCTGGCTCGTGAACCTGGCGTTCCTCTAGAACCCCGAGGCAGACACGCGGACACGGACAAGGCCCGCCCCCCGGAAGCCAGGGGGGCGGGCCTTCGGCCTCACGGTGGCACCGCCATGCAGCACCGCGAGGGGATCGGCACCCCTCAGCCGAAGCGGCCGGAGATGTAGTCCTCGGTGGCCTGGACCGACGGGTTGGAGAAGATGCGCTCCGTCTCGTCGAGCTCGATCAGCCGGCCGGGCTGGCCGACAGCGGCCAGGTTGAAGAAGGCCGTGCGGTCGGAGACGCGGGCCGCCTGCTGCATGTTGTGCGTCACGATGACGATCGTGAACCGCTCCTTCAGCTCGCTGATCAGGTCCTCGATGGCGAGCGTCGAGATGGGGTCCAGGGCCGAGCAGGGCTCGTCCATCAGCAGGACGTTCGGCTCGACCGCGATCGCGCGGGCGATGCACAGCCGCTGCTGCTGACCGCCGGACAGGCCCGAGCCGGGCTTGTTCAGGCGGTCCTTCACCTCGTTCCACAGGTTCGCGCCCTTGAGGGACTTCTCCACGATGTCCGGCAGCTCGGACTTCTTGTGCTCGCCGTTCAGGCGCAGGCCCGCCGCCACGTTGTCGAAGATCGACATGGTGGGGAAGGGGTTCGGGCGCTGGAAGACCATGCCGACCTCCCGGCGCACGGACACCGGGTCCACGCCCGCGCCGTACAGGTCCTCGTCGTCCAGGAGGACCTTGCCCTCGACACGTCCGCCGGACGTCACCTCGTGCATGCGGTTGAGCGTGCGCAGGAACGTCGACTTGCCGCAGCCCGAGGGGCCGATGAAGGCCGTCACCGAGCGCGGCTCGACCGTCATCGAGATGTCCTCGATCGCCTTGTGGGAGCCGTAGTACGCGGTCAGTCCGCTGACGTCGATTCGCTTGGCCATGGCTACTGCTTCACTTCCAGTCTCGGTCGCTGCGGCCGCGTCGGCGACCGGTTACTCGGCTGATGCCGCACAGGGTCATCGGGGGGCCTTCCAACGGGCGACGCCGCGGGCCACCAGGTTCAGGATCATCACGAAGGCGATCAGCGTGAGCGACGCCGCCCAGGCGCGGTCGTACGCCGCCTGGGAGCCGGCGCTCTGCGCGTACTGCTGGTAGATGTACAGCGGCAGTGACGCCTGCGCGCCCTCGAAGGGGTTGGCGTTGATGAACGGGTTGCCGAAGACCAGGAGCAGCACGGGCGCCGTCTCGCCCGCGATACGGGCCACCGACAGCATGACGCCGGTGATGATGCCGCCGATGGAGGTCGGGACGACCACCTTCAGGATGGTGCGCCACTTCGGGACGCCGAGGGCGAGGGAGGCCTCGCGCAGCTCGTTCGGGACGAGCTTGAGCATCTCCTCGGTGGAGCGGACCACCACCGGCATCATCAGGATGGCCAGGGCGAGCGAGCCGGCGAAGCCGAAGGGCTGCATGTCGAACATCAGCATCAGGCTGAGGATGAACAGGCCGGCGACGATCGACGGGATGCCCGTCATGACGTCCACGAAGAAGGTGACGGACTTGGCGAGGCCGCCGCGGCCGTACTCCACCAGGTAGATCGCGGTGAGGACGCCGATCGGGGCGCCGATCAGGGTGGCGAGGCCGACCTGCTCCAGGCTGCCGAGGATGGCGTGGTAGATGCCGCCGCCCGGCTCGGAGTCGGCGACGACGCCCATGGAGTGGGTCAGGAAGTAGACGTCCAGGACCTTCACGCCGCGCTGCACGGTCGCCCAGATCAGGGACGCGAGCGGGACCACGGCGAGGAGGAAGGCGACCCAGACGAGCGCGGTCGCGATGCGGTCCTTGGCCTGGCGGCGGCCCTCCACGCGCGCGGTGACGCCGTAGGTGCCGAGCAGGAAGAGCAGACCGGCGATCAGGCCCCACTGGATGCGGCTCTGCAGTCCGGCGGCGAGGCCGATGCCCACCGCCAGGGCGGCGGAACCGGCGGCGACGGCCGGCGAGGTCCACTTGGGCAGGGCGGCGCCGCGCAGGCTGCCGGGACGCTTGTCGAGAACGGCGTTGCTCATGCGTTGGCCCCCGAGTACTCCTTGCGGCGGGCGATGATCGCGCGGGCCGCGCCGTTGACCAGCAGGGTGATGACGAACAGGACCAGGCCCGACGCGATGAGCGCGTCACGGCCGAACTCGGTCGCCTCGTTGAACTTGCTGGCGATGTTCTGGGCGAAGGTGCCGCCGCCGGGGTTGAGCAGGCTGGCGTGGATGTCGAAGTCGGGGGAGAGCACGGTGGCGACGGCCATCGTCTCGCCGAGGGCCCGGCCGAGGCCGAGCATGGAGGCGGAGATCACTCCGGAGCGGCCGAAGGGCAGTACCGCCATGCGGACCACCTCCCAGCGGGTGGCGCCGAGGGCCAGGGCGGCCTCCTGGTGCATCTGCGGCACCTGACGGAAGACCTCGCGGCTGACGTTGGTGATGATCGGCAGGATCATGATGGCGAGGAGGACGGCGACGGTGAGCATCGAGCGCGGGGCGCCCTTGTCCCAGGAGAAGATCCCGGTCCAGCCCAGATAGTCGTTCAGCCAGCCGAACAGGCCGTCCAGGTGCGGTACGAGGATCAGGGCGCCCCACAGGCCGTAGACGATGGACGGCACGGCGGCGAGCAGGTCCACCACGTAGGCGATCGGGCCGCTCAGCCGGCGCGGGGCGTAGTGGGTGATGAACAGCGCGATGGCGACCGCGACGGGCACCGCGAGGACCATCGCGATGATCGACGAGACCACGGTGCCGAAGGCGAGGACCGCGATGCCGAACTTCGGCGGGATCAGGTTGGTGTTCCACTCGAACGCGGTGAGGAAGTTCGCCTCGTCCTTGCTGATGGCGAGGGAGGCGCGGTAGGTCAGGAAGACCGCGATCGCCGCCATGATCGCCAGCAGCAGGATGCCCGACCCGCGGGTGAGCGCGAGGAAGATCCGGTCGCCGGGCCGGGTGGCGCCGCGGGCGGCGCGCTTCAGCTCCGCCGTGCCGGGGGCGCCCGGCGTGTGCGGCGCGATCGGGCCGCCCGGTCCGCCCCGAGAGGACGGCGGGGGAGGCGGCTCGGCTGGGTTCTGTGACTTCTTCGTCGATATGTCCATGGGGTTCTCCGGTCTGCGGAGCCGCACGGGGTGGGCGGCTCGGGCGGGGCCGGGAGTGCGGACGGCCCCTGGCGGCGGTGCACCGGACGGTGCGGTCCGGACCGGGTCGCCCCGGCGCCGGACCGCACCACGGATCAGCTCAGGCCCTCGACCGTGGAGCGGACCTTGGTGATGATGGCGTCGGGGATGGGCGCGTAGTCGATGCCCGAGAGGATGCCCTGACCCTGCTCGCTGGCGATGTAGCGCAGGAACGCCTTGGTGGCGGGCAGAGTGGCGGCCTTGTTGCCCTTGTCGCAGACGATCTCGTACGTGACCAGCGTGATCGGGTAGGCGCCCTCGGACTTGGTCGCGTAGTTGATCTTCAGCGCGAGGTCGCTGCCGGTGCCGACGACCTTGGCGTCGGCGATGGCCTTGGTGGCGCCGTCGGAGGAGGCCTTGACCGGGGCCGCGGCGCCGGTGTTGATGGCGACCGTGCCCAGACCGTCCTTGGCGTACGACAGCTCCATGTAGCCGATCGCGCCGTTGGTCTGCTTCACGCCCTGGGCGACGCCGGAGGAGCCGGACGCGGACTGGCCGCCCTTGGCCTGCCAGGCCTTGCCGCCCTCGTACGGCCAGTCGCTCTTGGCGGTGGCGATCAGGTACTTGGTGAAGTTGTCCGTGGTGCCGGACTCGTCCGAGCGGTGGTACGGCTGGATCTTCAGGTCGGGCAGGTTGGCGTCGGGGTTGAGCTTCTTGATCGCCGCGTCGTTCCAGTTGGTGATCTTGCCGTTGAAGATCTTGGCGATCGTCGGGGCGTCCAGGACGAGGTTGTCGACGCCGGAGAGGTTGTACGCGACGGCGATCGGGCCGCCGACCATCGGCAGGTCGATGCCCTGGCCGCCCGAGCAGACCTGCTTGGAGGCGGTGACGTCGTCGGGCTTCAGCGCGGAGTCGGAGCCGGCGAAGGCGACCTGGCCCTGCGTGAACGCGGTGACGCCGGCGCCGGAGCCGGAGCCCTTGTAGTTGACCTGAACTCCCTTGCAGGCCTGCGTGAAGTTCTTGACCCAGGCGTCGATCGCGTTCTTCTGCGCGGACGAGCCGTCGGCGAGAAGCTGGCCCTTGGCGTCGTCGCACTTGACGTCGCTCGCCGCCGCCGCGGGGGAGGTGCCCCCGTTGGTGCCGGAGCTGGTCGCGTCGGAGCCGCACGCCGTGAGGGCCAGGGCGCCGGAGACGGCGAGAGCACCGAGGGAGAGGGCCCGCCGGTTCATGCGCTGAAGCTTCACTTGAGGGAGATCCTTCCAGGAGCCGCCGTCCTGAATTCGGCGGCGTGCGAAAGTGCGGTGGTCCGTCGGCGTCCATGAGGGCGCGCGCCGCACCGGGTAAGGCCGAAGCTAGGCAGAACAGGTGAAGCCGCCTACGGGCGTGAATGAACGCGAGGTGAACCCCTGTGGTCGGCCTGGTTAGGCGCGGCCGAGGTGACGGAACGCTCACGTCCAGGACACGGGCCGGGCACGGGGGCGTCCCGGGCGGGGCGCGATCTCCGGGCCCCCGCTAGGCGAGGCGCAGGGCGGTCAGCAGGGCGTCCACGAGGGTGCGGTCCCTCGGCTGGGTGAGGCGGAGGCGGGCCGCCGCCGGAGGCAGCCACAGAATCCGGTCGACCTCGTCGTTGCTGGTGAAACGGCCGCCCGTCGCCTCGGCCGCCCAGTAGTGGACCTCCTTGGGGCGACCCTGCGCGAGGTAGCGCACGGTGGGCAGCCGGGCTCCCGGCAGTGCCGTGTAACCGGTCTCCTCACCCACTTCGCGCACAGCGCCCGACAGGGGGCCCTCGTCCCGTTTCAGCTTGCCCTTCGGGTGCGACCAGTCGTCGTACTTCGGCCGGTGAACCAGACATATCTCCAGCTCACCGCCGAACGGCGAACGGCGCCACAGGACACAGCCCGCGGCTTGGACGGGGGGTCGGGGAAGGGGCACGGTCTCCGCCTCCTGAGGGGGTGGGAGGGCGTGGGCCGGGCGGTCGTGCGGTCCGCGCGGTGGGAGGGCGTGGGGCGGGGTCTTCCGCACGGTGGGGGGCTCCTCTCCGAGGCGCTCGGCCGGCCAAGGGCTGTCCCGTAATCCCTGGCGGGCGTGCGACGACGGCTACGGCACCTCGCCGCGTTGTGGGAACGTCCGCATACATCCAGTATGCGGACGTCCCTCCGCCTTGCGATGCACCGCATCTGACGCCGCACGCCGATCCACCAGGGATTACGGGACAGCCCTCAGGCGCCGGTGCCGACGGACTGCTTCTGCCACGCGTGCTGGAAGGCATACCGGGCCGCCTCCACCTCGTGCCGCTGGTCGGCGTGGAGCACGCCGAGCGCGTAGGCGGTCGCCGGGGCGATCCTCGGTGTGCGGGCCGCCTGAGCGGCGGCGGCAGCGGCCTCCGCGGCGTCGCGGTGCCGGTCGAGGGCCTCGCCGGCGGCGAGCAGCCGTCCGTCGACGGGGACGCGGTCGCCGGTGTGCAGGACCTCGAGGGCGTACCGGTGCAGGCGCAGCAGCAGCCGGACCTGGTGCCAGGGGGTGTCCTGCGGATGCGGGGCGGGGTCCGGGGAGAGGCCGTGGACCAGGGCTTCCGCGTTGTAGGGATGCCCCGCGGTGACGAGGGGCAGCGCGGCGACGGCGTCCGTGAGGCGCTCCTCGGCGGCGGCCGCGAAGGACCGCAGGTCGGCGTCCAGGGCGGCGGGGGCGAGCGGGACCTCGCTGGCGAGCACGGCCACCTGGTCGGCGACGGCGTGGAAACGGGAGCTGCCCAGGGCCTGGAGGGCGGCGGAGTGCGCGCGGGTGCGGGCGAGGTTCAGCTGCCGGTCGAGCAGGGCGCCGGCCTTCACCGCCCCGACGGTGAGATGGGCGCGGTCGGGAAGCGGGGGGTGGGGGGAGGTGAGGGTGGCGGCTGTCGTGCCGGAGGTGGCCGGAGCGGTGGTGACCGTGGCCGTTCGGCCGGCCGGGCCCGAAGCGGTGGGGGTGCCGGCGGGCGCCGCCTCGCTCGGCCCTGCGGGCTGCCGCGCCGGGGCCGACGACGGCACAGGAGGCGCCGGGGCCGTCGGGGGCGTGCCCGAGAGGCGGTGGAGGGCCAGGAGCAGGCGGTCCAGACGGGCTTCGCAGGCGTGTTCCTGCGCCAGCGTGCCCGAGAGCCAGGAGAGCTCCGGGCGGATCTCCTCCGACCAGCCGGGATCCAGCAGCGGACGGAAGGTGTGCAGGGTGCCGCTGATGCGGCGGGCCGCGCGGCGCAGGGCGCGCGCCGCGTCGGGCGAGTGCCCGGCCCCGACCGCGCGTGGCTGCGCCCGGCCGGCGGCGCCCCCGCCGCCGTACGGTGCGCCGCCGCTCTCCTGGTGCAGGCGCAGGGCGCGGAGGAACTCCACGGCCTGCGCCCTGAGGTAGCCCGTGAGGGCGTCCTGCGCGACGGGCGCGGCCGTGGAGTCCGTCAGTTCATGGTGTCGCTGTGCCACGCCGGCGCCTCCGGGCGTCTATGAGCATCTCCTGGACGTTGCGCAGGGGCTGGCCGTCCGCGTCGGTCGAGTGCCGGGTCCACTCGCCGTCCGGTCCCAGGTGCCAGGACGCGGTCCCGTCCGACATGCCGGTCTCCAGCATGCGGTTGAGCGCGGCCCGGTGAGCCGGGTCGGTGACCCTGACCAGCGCCTCGATACGGCGGTCGAGGTTGCGGTGCATCATGTCGGCGCTGCCGAACCACACCTCGGGCTCGCCGCCGTTGCCGAAGGCGAACACCCGGGAGTGCTCGAGGAAGCGGCCGAGGATCGAGCGGACGCGGATGTTCTCCGACAGGCCGGGCACCCCGGGCCGTACCGCGCAGATGCCGCGCACCCAGACGTCGACCGGCACGCCCGCCTGGGACGCCCGGTACAGGGCGTCGACGATCGCCTCGTCCACCATGGAGTTGACCTTGATGCGGACGTACGCGGGCCGTCCGGCGCGGTGGTGCTGGATCTCCTTGGTGATCCGGGAGACCAGCCCGTCGCGCAGCGACTTGGGGGCGACGAGCAGCCGGCGGTAGGTCTCGCGGCGGGAGTAGCCGGAGAGCCGGTTGAAGAGGTCGGAGAGGTCCGCGCCGACCTGCTGGTCGGCGGTGAGCAGGCCGAGGTCCTCGTAGAGCCGGGCCGTCTTCGGGTGGTAGTTGCCGGTGCCGACGTGGCTGTAGCGCCGCAGCGTCTCGCCCTCCTGGCGGACCACCAGGGACAGCTTGCAGTGCGTCTTCAGGCCGACGAGGCCGTAGACGACATGACAGCCGGCCTCCTCCAGTTTGCGCGCCCACTTGATGTTGGCGTGCTCGTCGAAGCGGGCCTTGATCTCGACCAGGACGAGGACCTGCTTGCCGGACTCGGCGGCGTCGATGAGCGCGTCGACTATCGGGGAGTCGCCGGAGGTCCGGTACAGGGTCTGCTTGATCGCGAGGACGTCCGGGTCGGCGGCGGCCTGCTCCAGGAAGGCCTGGACGGAGGTGGAGAAGCTGTCGTAGGGGTGGTGCAGGAGCACGTCCCGGTTGCGCAGCGCGCCGAAGATGTCCGGCGGGCTCGCGGACTCCACCTCGGCGAGGTCGCGGTGGGTGCCGGCGATGAACTTCTTGTACTTCAGTTCGGGCCGGTCAAGGCCGTGGATGCGGAAGAGGCCGGTGAGGTCCAGCGGGCCGGGCAGCGGGTAGACCTCCGCCTCGCTGATCTTCAGCTCGCGGACGAGGAGGTCGAGGACCTCGCGGTCGATGGACTCCTCCACCTCCAGGCGCACCGGCGGCCCGAAACGGCGCCGCATGAGCTCCTTCTCCAGCGCCTGGAGCAGGTTCTCGGCGTCGTCCTCCTCGACCTCCAGGTCCTCGTTGCGGGTGAGGCGGAAGGCGTGGTGCTCCAGCACCTCCATGCCCGGGAACAGCTCCTCCAGGTGCGCGCCGATGACGTCCTCGATGGGGACGTAGCGGCCGGGGGAGCTCTCCAGGAAGCGGGACAGCAGCGGCGGCACCTTGACGCGCGCGAAGTGCTTGTGGCCGCTGACGGGGTTGCGGACGACGACCGCGAGGTTGAGCGAGAGACCCGAGATGTACGGGAAGGGGTGCGCCGGGTCGACCGCGAGGGGGGTCAGGACCGGGAAGATCTGGTGCCGGAACAGCGTGAAGAGGCGGGCGCCCTCCTTCTCCGTCAGCTCGCTCCAGCGGACCAGGTGGATGCCCTCCTCCGCGAGGGCGGGCGCGATGTCCTCGTGGTAGGTCGCGGCGTGCCGGGCCATCAGCTCGCGCGAGCGGGCCCAGATCATCTCCAGCACCTCGCGCGGCTGGAGGCCGGAGGCGGAGCGGGTGGCCACGCCGGTGGCGATACGGCGCTTGAGACCGGCCACCCGGACCATGAAGAACTCGTCGAGGTTGCTCGCGAAGATGGCGAGGAAGTTCGCCCGCTCCAGCAGGGGCGTGTTCGGGTCCTCGGCGAGTTCCAGAACGCGCTCGTTGAACGCGAGCCAGCTGCGCTCCCGGTCGAGGAAGCGTCCCTGCGGCAACAGGGTCCCGTCGGCCTGTGCCTCTTCGTAGGCGTCGAGATCGGCGTCGATGTCGGGTTCCAGGTCGGAGACCGCGGCGGCCACGGTGTGCGGGCGGTGCGCGGCTATGGATCCGACGGAGGGCTGCGCGTGCTGTGCCTGGGTGTTCTGGCTCATGAATCCATTGTTCCGCGTCAGAGCCGGGACAGGCGCGTCGGAACGGAAGGCGGGGGGCTCGACGTCACTTCCGTCGGGGCTTCCGCGGAGACTTCCGTGGAGGCGGATCACCTCAGGGGGCCGCGACGACTCGGAGCGCGGCGTCGGCGCGGGCACGACGGGTTCCATTGCCCGAGCCTCGCAAGCCTGTCTGAACCGGCGGTTACGGAGACATGGCGTACGGGATATCTGGGGGCGGCCCGCGGGGGTGGGCGGGTGTGTCTTGCGGGATGGGGGGGGCGGTGGCCGCGTTTCGGGGGTGTGTCCGTCTGGCTGTCGGCCCTGTCGGCCCTGTCGGCCCTGTCGGCCCTGTCGGCCCTGTCGGCCCTGTCGGCCCTGTCGGCACCGTCGGCCCCGTCGGGCCGGTGCGGTCCCGTCGGTCCCGTCGGCCCCGTCGGGCCGGTGCGGTCCCGTCGGTCCCGTCGGCCCCGTCGGGCCGGTGCGGTCCCGGACGCCGGTCGGCGCGGGCCGGTGGCGGAAAAAATTCGTGGGCCGGGGCGTGAACCGATCGGCGGGGCTCGACCGATGAGGGGGTGTGAGTCAAACGAGAAGCGACGGGGAGCTGCTGCGGGCCATCGCGGCAGACGGGGACCGTCACGCCTTCGAGGAGCTGTACCGGCGGTACGCGCCATGGCTGACCGCGCGTATGCGCAGCCGCTGCGCCGACGCCGGGATAGTCGACGACGTCGTCCAGGAGACGTTCCTCGCGGTGTGGCGGGGCGCCGCCCGCTACAGGGAGGAGGGCCCTTCCGGGGACGCGGCCGGCTGGCTGTGGCGCATCGGCGCCCGCCGACTGGTCGACGCCATGCGGGGCGACGGCGCGCGCGGGCGGCTGCGGCAGGCGCTGGCCAAGCTGCGCCACCGCGACGAGGCGTCGGCGGAGGAGCGCGTGCTCGCGGGGGTGGAGCACGGGGATCTCGCCGGGGCCCTCACCCGCCTCTCCCCGGAGCTGCGGGCGGTCCTCCAGGCCACCGTCATCGACGGGCTCACCACGCGGGAGGCGGCCGTGCTGCTCGGCATCCCCGCAGGCACGGTCAAGACGCGGGCCCAGCGGGCCCGCAAGCAACTGCGGGAGGCGCTGGCATGACATGGCATGTGGCGGAAGACGATATGCGCGCGTACGCGACGGGCGAGCTGGCGCCGCCCCTGCTCTGGTCCGCCGACACGCATCTCGCCGGGTGCGGGGAGTGCCGGACCCGGCTCAGGGCGGCCGTCGACCCGGTAGCGCTGGACGCGGGCTGGGAGCGGCTGGACGCCGAGCTGGACGCGCCGCGGCCGGGGCTGTTCGAGCAGCTGCTGGTGCGGCTCGGGGTGGCCGACCACACCGCCCGGCTGCTCACCGCGACCCCGGTGCTGCGCCGCTCCTGGCTGCTGGCCGTGGTGTCCCTGCTGGTCATAACGGTCCTCGCGGTGCACACGGTGGACCGTCCCGCCCTGTTCCTCGCGCTCGCGCCGCTGCTCCCGCTCGCCGGGGTCGCCCTGTCCTACGGGCCGGGGCTGGACCCGACGTTCGAGATGGCCGTCGTCGCCCCGATGCACGGCTTCCGGCTGCTGATGATCCGGACGGTCGCGGTGCTGACCACCGGCCTGGCCTTCAACGGTCTGGCCACGCTCGCCCTGCCGGGGTACGGCCTGCTGGCCCTGACCTGGCTGCTGCCGGCGCTCGCGCTCACTGCCACGGGGCTGGCGCTGATCTCGAGACTGGGGCCGGTCGTGGCACCCGCCCTGGTCGCCGGCTCCTGGGTGACTCTGCTGGTGGTGGCGGAGCAGTACAGCCAGGGGACGCTCGCGCCCTTCACGGTGTACGGGCAGTCGGCCGCGGCAGCGGTCGCCGTCCTCGCCGGTCTGCTGCTCCACCGGAGCCGTGACCGCTTCGACGCCCGTCCCCTCGGCGGCTTCCCCGGCGGAGGCGCCGAATGACACCGCGCCCGGCCGACGCCCACGCGCCCGTGCAGGACCACGTCCGAGCGCTGTCCCGACCGCAGGCCCCGGGCCACGTCCCCTCAGCCCCACCTCCGCCCCCACTCCCGCATCCCTCCCCCTTCCGCGACCGGACTTCCAGGAGCTCCGAATGACCGCCGTCCCGGCCACGCCGGCCACCACGCCCTCCGTGCCCTCCGCCACCGTGACGGCCACCGGTCTCTCCCTGCGCTACGGCGGCACGCACGCCCTCGACGGCGTCTCCCTGCGGCTCACCCGGGGCGTCACCGGGCTGCTCGGCCCCAACGGCGCGGGCAAGACCACCCTGCTGCGGGTGCTGGCGACGGCGCTGCCGGCCGACCGAGGCGAGTTCACGGCCCTGGGCCACGATCCCCGCACCACGGCCGGCCGCGTGGACCTGCGCCGCGTGCTCGGCTATCTGCCGCAGAATCCTGGCTTCCACCCGGACTTCACGGCCTTCGACTTCGTCGACTACGTGGCGATCCTCAAGGAGCTGACCGACCGTGCCGCCCGGCATCGCGAGGTGCGGCGCGTCCTGGAGGCCGTCGACCTCTCCCATGTGCGCAGCAAGCGCATCAAGCGGCTGTCCGGCGGCATGCGGCAGCGTGTGGCGCTGGCCGCCGCACTCGTGGGCGACCCCGGCTTTCTCGTCCTGGACGAGCCGACCGTCGGACTGGACCCGGAACAGCGCATGAGATTCCGGGAACTGATCGCCGCGGCCGGCGAGGGGCGCACCGTGCTGCTGTCCACACACCAGACGGAGGACGTGGCGATGCTGTGCCACCGGGTCCTGGTCCTCGCCCACGGCCGGATCCGTTTCGAGGGCACCCCGGCCGAGCTCACCGCCCGTGCGGCGGGCCGGGTCTGGAGCAGCCCCGAGCGCGACCCGGGCGCCCTGGCCGGCTGGCGCACCGGTGCCGGCTCCTTCCGCAACGTCGGCGATCCGCCCGAGGACGCCGACCTCCTCGAACCCACCCTGGAGGACGGCTATCTGCTCGCCCTCGACGGCAGGGACCGGGAGGTGCGGGCATGAGCGTCACGGTCAACCGTGCCGGGGAAGGCACTGCCACGCACCCCGGGCCGCCGTACCTTGGCCGCCGCCGGGCCGGCGCGGTTCTCGCCCTGGCCCGCTTCGAGACCCGCGAGCTGCTGCTGCAGATTCCGGTGCTGGTCTTCCTCGCGCTCTACGCCGGCGTCGTCGCCGTGCAGCTGATGAGCTACGACGGCATGGACGACTTTCCCGTCCTCCACACCGTCGACCGCGACACGCAGCCGGCGCCGTTGCTGCTCGCCCTCGCGCTGCTCGTGTGCACCAACGCGGCCGCCCTGCGCTCGCGCAAGCACGGCACGGTCCAGCAGTTCGACGCGCTGGCGATGGAGCCCTGGCGGCGTGACCTCGCCCATCTGCTGTCGGTGCTTCCGTTCGCGGCGCTCACTGCCGTCGCCGTCGGCGTCCGGTTCGCCCGGGAGGCCCTGAAGCCCGGAGCGATCGGTCACGGCTCGCTCGGTGAACTGGCCGTGGGCCCCCTGACCGTCCTGCTGGCGGGTGTCGTCGGCGTCGTGCTGGCCAGGGTCGTGCCCACGCCGTTCGCGCCCATACTGTTCGTGGTCGCCGTGTACCTGCTCGTCGTCATCGCCTCCGCCGCGGCCGGTGCCGACGGCGAGGGGCTGGGCCGGCTGTCGCCGGTCCTGTTCTCCGGCAACGCCGGCGGCGACCCGGTCCCCGCCGACCTGCTGGGCCGGTCCGCCGACTGGCACGCCCTCTACGTCCTCGGCCTGTGCGCTGTGCTGGCCTGCGCGGTGCTGCTGCGGTCCGGCGGTCGCACCGGCGCCCTCAAGGCGGTCACCGTTCTGGCTCTGGGGGCCACGGTGGCCGGAGCGCTCGGCCAGGCCCTGGGCGACCCGGCGGCGCTGGAGGCAGCCCGGCGGACGGCGTCCACCTCACCGCAGAAGGTCCAGACGTGCACGACGATCGGAGGCTCGGCGTACTGCTCCTTCACCGAGTGGGAGAACGTGCGCGACGACTGGGCGGCGGTCGTCGACCGGGTCCGGTCCTCCGCCGGCGGGGCAGCCGTGAACACCTCGCTGACCGTGCGTCAGCGCATCGACGCCACCGGGGACATCGAGGCGGACGCCGCGCTGACCCCCTCCAGCACACCGGGCGAGGTGACGGTCGGCACCCGCTGGGGCGGCAACCGCGTCCCCGAGTTCGCGGTGGGAGTCGCCACGGTGCTCGTCGCGGGCACGGAGGACGCGTCGACTCACGGTCTGTGCGGCGCGCGAGGGGTCGCCGTCATGTGGCTGGTCCTGGCCACCGACCCCACTCCCCGGGCGACCTTCAGGAACGTGCGCCTGGACGACAGCGACAGCGGCCCGGCACGGGTGCTGGCCCCCACCGACGGTCTCTCCCTGACGGCGCAGCAGACGACAGTCGTTCAGGAACTCCTGTCCCGCCCCCGAGCGGAGATCTCGCCCCGGGTGAAGGCGAACTGGCGACGGCTGACGTCGGCTCGGACCACCACGGCCGAAGCTGCGGAGCTGCTGGGCGTCGCCGCCCCGAAGGGAGCCGAGCAGTGCGAGGAGTAAGAGGAGCAAGAGGAGCGAAGGGAGAGGCGGCCGGTGTGTCCGGTCCGTCGGAGAGGACGGGCCGGCCCGAGCGGCGCACGAACGTCATCCGGGCCCAGCTCCAGGCTCTCGTGCCACCCGTCTGGCGGTCCCTCCCCCGGCGGGCGCCGGCAGCGGCGGGCGGCACGGGACTGCTGCTGGCGGCGAGCACCCGCTGGCCGGCCGAGGCACCGGGCGAGGACGGCGGGCTGATGCTGCTGCGGCTCATCGCCCTGACCGGCGCGGTGGGCCTGGCGTTCCTCCTGGACGACCCCGCCCGTCACACCACCGCGACGACCCCCCTGGGCCGCCCCCTGAGAGCCGGCCTGCGGCTGGCCATGGCCGTGCCGCTCGCGGCGCTGTGGTGGGCGGCGGTCCTGCTCGTCGTCCCCGCGTCCGCCCGCCCGCCGCTCGGTCAGGTCACCCTGGAGGCAGCGGCCACGGCCGTCGCCGCCGTCGCCCTCGCCTCTGCCGCGATCCGCTTCTCCGACCGGGCCGAAGTGGGCAAGGGCACGGCGTTGTGGCTCGGCGGGGCCGCCGTGCTCACGGGGCTCGTCCCGGCGCGCTGGGGCCTGTTGACGCTGCCCGGTCAGCCGTGGTGGGAGGAGACGCAGCTGCGGTGGGCGGCGGTGCTGGCAGTGACGCTGGCGGCGACGGCCCTGTGCACGCCGGAGCCGTTGAGACGCCGGTGAGCGGCTCGGGAGCGGGCCACCGTCCAGGACGCGTTCAGGCGTCCGGCGCTCCAGGAGACCTGACTGACTCTCACGTCTCCGTCCGGTACATGAGGTCCGTCTCATGGGTGACGAATCCCAGCCGCTCGTAGACCGAGACCGCCGCCTTGTTGTCGGCGTCGACGTACAGCATCGCCGTGGGCAGGCCCTGCCCGGCGAGATGCCGCAGGCCGATCGTGGTGAGGGACTTGCCGAGCCCCCCGCCCTGCGCGCCGGGCGCCACACCGAGGACGTACACCTCGCCGAGCTGCTCCTCGGCGTGGACCTTCGTCCAGTGGAAGCCGACGAGCCGCTCGCCGTGGAAGGCGAGGAAGAAGCCCGCCGGGTCGAACCACGGCTCGGACTCGCGGTCGTCGAGGTCGCGCTGGGTGAGGGAGCCCTGCTCGGGATGGTGGGCGAAGGCGGCGGAGTTGACGGCGAGCCAGTCGCCGTCGTCCTGACCAGGGACGAAGGGCCGGACGTGCACGCCCTCGGGCAGCACCGGGTCGGGCAGGTCGAGGCCGGTCAACGGCCGCCGCATCTGCCGCAGTTCGCGGAACAGGGTCAGCCCGAGGACCTGGGCGAGGTGCCGGGCGGCGGGGTGGCCGCCGTGGGCCCAGACGCGCAGCCGCTTGCCGGAGGCGGCGAGGAGGGCGGAGCCGAGCGCGCGGCCGTGTCCGTGGCCGCGGTGGGAGGGGTGGACGACGAGTTCGGCGGCCGGCGCCTCGACGGGGTCGGTGTCCTCCAACTGGGCGTAGCCGACGAGTTCGTCGCCGAGGGTGAGCAGCAGATGGGCGACGCCGTCCCGGGGGCCGCCGCGCAACTGCAGCCGGCCCTGCTCGGACACAGCCTGCTGGCCGTCGTTCCGGGCGGCCTCCGCGAGCAGGTCGAGGACGGCCTCGGTCTGCTCGGGGGAGAGCGCGGAGTGGGTCTCGATGGATCGGGAGCCGTAGGTCCGTGCGGCGTCGTCGCTGGTCATGCGTACGAGGGTAAACGGCGGGCCGGGCAAAGCGACGGCGACAGGGAGAGCGTGGGCGAACGCGCTGCGGACGGCGGACCGAGGACGGGAACCAGCCATGCGAAGGACAGGGCGAGAGCCGGCCGAAGACAAGGGCAGGGCCAGGGCCGCGGGCAAAGGGAAATCAGGATGTGACCTGAACCCCCTGTCGCGCTACGCGCGTTGACCTTAGGCTGCGGCCCGACGGGGCCGCTTGTCTCCGGGGTCCGAGGACCCCTCATACGCCTCTCAGGGCCGCCCGGCCCGGAGGACCCCGACACCATCGCCGACACACAGGGGGGCGCATGCCAGCCACTTCCCAGTCGTATCCGAGCCGCAGACGCCGTACGTACCGTCTGGTCGCGGCGGCCGCCGCTCTCGCCACCGCCGGCGCCCTGGCCGCGGCGATGCCGGCCGACGCCCACGACGCCAAGGACTCCGGCAAGCAGGACGACCGCTACCAGGACGTCCAGCTGCTGTCCTTCAACGACCTGCACGGCAACCTCGAACCGCCGTCCGGCTCCTCCGGCCGGGTCACGGAGGTCCAGGCGGACGGCACCACGAAGACGATCGACGCGGGCGGCGTCGAGTACCTCGCCACGCACCTGCGCGAGGCGCGCAAGGGCGACCGCTACTCCATCACCGCGGCCGGCGGCGACATGGTCGGCGCCTCCCCGCTGATCTCGGGTCTGTTCCACGACGAGCCCACCATCGAGGCGCTGAACAAGCTCCAGCTGGACGTCACCTCCGTCGGCAACCACGAGTTCGACGAGGGCGCGAAGGAACTCCGCCGGCTGCAGAAGGGCGGCTGTCACCCGACCGACGGCTGCTACACGGACGAGCGGTTCCAGGGCGCCGACTTCCCGTACCTCGCGGCGAACGTGCAGGACGAGAAGACCGGCAACCCGATCCTGAAGCCGTACTGGGTGTGGAAGGAGCACGGCGTCAAGATCGGCTTCATCGGTGTGACCCTGGAGGACACACCGGGCGTGGTCTCCGCCGAGGGCGTCAAGGGCCTGAAGTTCAAGGACGAGGTCGAGACGATCAACAAGTACGCCAAGGAGCTGCAGAGCCAGGGCGTGAAGTCGATCGTGGCGCTGATCCACGAGGGCGGCCTGCCGGCCTCCACCTCGTACAACTACAACTGCGACTCGCCGGGCGCGGGCGACGGGATCTCCGGCCCCATCGTCGACATCGCCAAGAACGTCACGCCCGAGGTGGACGCGCTGGTGACGGGGCACACCCACGCCGCGTACGCGTGCACGATCAACGACCCGGCGGGCCGGCCGCGGACCGTCACCTCGGCCGCGTCCTTCGGCCGTCTCTACACGGACACCACGCTGACCTACGACCGCGTCACGGGTGACATCGCCCGCACGGCGGTCAAGTCCGCGAACCACGTGGTCACCCGGACGGTCCCCAAGGCCCCTGACATGACCGAGCTGATCGCCAAGTGGAACACCCTGGCGGCCCCCATCGGCAACCGCCCGATCGGCTATGTCTCCGGTGACGTCCCCAACACGGGCACCGAGTCCCCGATGGGTGACCTGATCGCGGACGCGCAGCTCTGGTACGGCAGGAAGCTCGACACCGACACCGACCTGGCGCTGATGAACCCGGGCGGCGTCCGGGCCGGCATCACCTACGCGGCCAAGGGCGCAGAGGGCGACGGCGTGGTGACGTACGCCGAGGGCTTCACCGTGCAGCCGTTCTCCAACACCGTGAACCTGCAGAGCTTCACCGGCGCCCAGCTGATCCAGGTGCTCAAGGAGCAGGTGAGCGGCTCGAACACGAGCGCGCCGAAGATCCTCCAGCCGTCCGCCAACCTGACGTACACCCTGGACCTGACGAAGACCGGCGCCGACCGGGTCGTCACGGACTCCATCAGGCTGAACGGCGCGCCCATCGACCCGGCCGCCGGCTACCGCGTCGCCACCAACAGCTTCCTCGCGGGCGGCGGCGACGGCTTCCCCACGCTGGGCCTCGGCACCGGTGACGTCGTCGGCGCCGACGACCTGACGGCGCTCGAGCAGTACCTGACCGCCAACTCCTCGGCCACGAACCCGATCGCGCCCCCGACCGCGACCCGGATCACCGTCGTGAAGTAGCCCGAAGGGCCGGTCGACCGGCATGCACACGGGGCCTGTTCCGTGCGGTCCGCACCGCACGGGACAGGCCCCGTTCGTCTTCTGCGGCCCCCGCTCAGCCCTGGGTCAGCAGCAGGCGGATCGAGCCGTCGGCGTTCTCCTTGCGCCAGGGGTACTCGCAGACCATCTTCTCGACCGGCACGGGCGCCTCGACGTACGTGCGCTCGGGGTAGGCCTGGCACTTGTGCCGGTCGGCGTACTTGGGGCAGGCGCCGTCGGGCTTGCGGAACTGGTGGGCCTGCCAGGCGAGGGTGCCCGCGAGCTTCTCGCCCGGCGCGGTCGGCAGGTACTGGTTGCTGAAGAACGAGCCGATCATGCCGCCGGCGAGCGCCAGCGCGAGCAGCGCCCCCACCGCCGTGAACTGCTGCCGCGACCCGCGCGTCGTCCCACCCGGCAGGGCACGGAGGAGCGGCGTGAGCTTTCGCACCGCGAAAACGCAGGCCAGCACCGTCAGCGCGGTGAGCGTCACCTGGATGACGATCATGGTGCGGGGGAACAGCTGGACCTGCTGGTCCGCTTCCATGTGCCCGGCCAGCCAGAACCGGATGAACCAGGCGCTCGCGAAGCAGGCGAGCGGGGCGACCACGACGGCCTTGCGCAGCCCGAGCGCGACGGCGACGCCGAGCCCGATCAGGACGATCACGGCGTAGGTGTGCAGTCCGGCGAACTCGCCGAAGCCGGGGTACTCCCCGGGCTCGTCCCAGGCCCGGCTGCTGAGCGGCGTGGTGCCGATGTAGGCGGGCTCGGTGAGGGTGTAGCCGGAGCACCATTGGTCGCGGGTGCCGGTCGCGCCGAGCAGCACCCGCAGATACGGGCCCGCCACCACGAGGAACCCGGCCAGCGAACCGCCGAGGAACAGCAGTCCGCGCAGCCGTCCGGTCTGCCAGGGGTAGAAGAAGAGGACGGCGACGAGCACGCCCGGCAGGGACCACACGTGCCAGCCGGAGTACACGAGGAAGAGCAGTCCGAAGACGACGCCCAGGAACGCTCCCCGCCCCGCCGTCCCGCGGGCGGTGAAGCGGGGCGAGGCGCGCAGCCACAGCAGCAGCTTCGCGATGAGCGGCACGAGGGCGACGAGGACGAAGGGGCTGTAGGGCTTGTGCGGCAGCGTCTGCTGGAGCGCGGGCAGCAGACCGACGGCGAGCGCCGGCAGCGGCCGCAGGCACGACCGCCAGGCCAGGTAGGCGACCGGTCCGGTCAGCGCGACGAACGCGATGAACAGCCACTTCAGCCCGAAGGCCGGCTGCCCGCCGAAGAGGCCGGCCTTGGCCGCGTATCCCAGGATGTACGGCACGCCCGGCGGATAGAACGCGTCCATCGAGCCGGTGTGCAGAATCTCCTCCGCCCAGCCGAGGATGCGGTTGTTGTCGCCGTAGGGTCCGTTGAGGGGCCAGGGGGTGCCGCGCAGGGCGAAGACCTGGCCCGCGCCGATGAACCCGGTGCTCAGCCCGGCGACGGCCGCGGCGGCCAGCCGGACCGTCACCGCCCGCACCCGCTCGCTCCCGCGCACGGTCGCCCAGCCCACCACGGCGAGCACGACCAGCACGAGCAGCGCCAGCCGGAACTGAAGGTTCGACAGCCCGCTGACCTGACCCACCCGCGTGACGGGGCTGTTGGCGACCGTCACTCCCCAGGCGGTGAACCCCAGCGCCGTCGCCACGGCGACCACGCACTCGGCGGCGGCCGGCCACCAGCGACGGGCGAGCACCCGCGAACGCTCCTCGACCGCACGGCGACCGGCCGGCGGTATCGCCTCCCGGTCGGCCTCGGGCGCCTCATCGACCTGGGACGGCACGGCCGTCTCCACGGACGGGGATGTCTTCAACTGTGTCTCCATGGTGAGCGGCCGGGCAGGGGACATCAGCCGCCGCGAACGTGAAAAGCCGGGCACCGGCGAACCTCGGTGCCCTCAGGACCGTCAGAGATGAGGGCCCCCAAGAGAGATGACGACAGATCAGCCTCCCCGGGTTCCTCCACGAACCCTCCGAACAACACGTCCGAGCCTGCGCCTGATCCGGACCGGCATCGACGGCGGCTCGGGAACGGGCCTGATCTCCACGACGAACCGCCCGCCTTTCGGGCCGACGCTCACCGTGTGCGGGCGGTCGTCGCCGTCGGCCCGCGGCAGGACGACGACCCGCTGTTCGGCCTGCCCCGGGACGTCGGTCCCGAGTGCCACGCCCAGGCCGCCATGGGCGGTCAGCCCCTCGGCGGCGCACCGCAGGGAGACTTCCCACTCGCCGGGCCCGAGGGGGCGGCCGTCATCGGCAGCGGCGAGATCGACCGAGGCGCGGAACCCGGCGCGAGCGGTGACCAGTTCACGATGCGTGTCGTCATCCACGCCATGGACCGCTGGGACTTCAACGAGGGCATGACCGACGTCGCCACCGGCACGCCCGACAGTGTGAATGGACGTTTCGCCGAACTCGGCTGGGCAGCCGTTCCTCACTTCCGGGACCGCGACGAGGACTGTCACGTGGACGAGGAGCGATACCCTTGGCAACACCTCGATTTCCGGAGGCGGAGGGCGATGAGGTTGCACCGTCACCTGACCCGTACGTTGCCAGTCTCCTTGGTGACCGCCCTGACGCTCACATCCTGCGGATCCGAAACGCAGGCTACGGATAGTCCGCCCCGCCGCCTTGTCGGTGAGTGCACGGTGCGGCAGGAGATCGATCAGGTCACCGCACGGTTTCCCGCATTCAAGGAGCTCGAGTCCACGTCGTGGTGCGGAATCACACCCAAGAGCGAGTCCAGGGTGCCAGGACCGACGGACGTGCGTCTCGTTGGAGTCCTCAACTCCGTGGATGACGCGGCCGTGCGGAAGCATGTCGAGGATCCGGCCCTGTCGTTCAAGCCTCTCGCCCCACAGGATGTGCCGTCCGAGATCGAAAAGGCGCTGCCCGAAGGGGCACAGTGGATGGCGAGCGAGCAGTTCGACAAGCTCATCACCGGTGACCTCTACAGCGGGACCTTCTATATAGACGAGAAGTCGGCACAGGTCCTGTTCGACTGCATGAACCCCATCCGGAAGGACGAACCTGCGCCCAGTGTTGTGACCGTCGGCTGAAAGGCTGGCGGGAGGGACCGGCCCTGCTGATATGGCGGCCGGTCCCTCTGGCTGCTGGCTGAGCTGCTGTCCCTGTAGGTGGCGCTGACGGGCTGCTGGGCGGCGTGCATCCCCCAGGAGGCCGCCGCCTCCAACTGCGGATCGCCGCGACCTGGCCCATGGCGACACGAGCTGACCAGTGCATTCACTCACCTCGCGGCCCTGCCCCGACCAGCTACCTGAACGGTGGGGCTCGCCTGCCCGGTCGGTCGTCCTGTGATCGTGCCGTCGGCCGCTCGCCCGGCGGCGTACGGACCACCCTCGCGCGGACCGAGGACGCGACCACGGTGACCGTGGCCGGCGGCCGGGTCGACGGCGTGGCGGCCCACGGCTCGGCCATCGTGCTCGCTGTGGCGGACGGTGACAGCACCCAGGTGATCGAGATCGACGCCGCCGGCGGCGAGGAGCGGCACCGGGTGCGGATCGCGGGCATGACCGCGTCCCCGCGCTGACCTGGAGCCCGGCGGGCTGGCTGGTCTACACGGAGGACACGGTCACCCGGGTGGAGCCGGCGGTGGGGCGGACGCGGGAGTTTCCGTTGCCTTGGGTCCTGCTGGACGCCTGACGCCGGCTCGGGGCGGGGCGGGGGTGCCGTTACGACGCCGACGGGGTCCAGCCCGCCAGCCAGTCCGCGATCTCCTGGTTCGCTGCCTGGGCGTCGGTCAGCTGGGGGCGGTCGCCGCTCGCCGCGCCCGCGCCGGCACCGGTGTTGCGGTACTCCGCGAAGCGGTCGTCCTTCCAGGAGAAGCCGCTCATGTCCGTCCACGGGGCGGTCCTGATCGCGGCGCTGAGGGTGGTGTTGCGGACCGTGGCCTGCGGGTCGAGGGTGGCGTCGCCGCCGGCGTGCCAGGGGCGGCCGAGGTAGAAGCTCCGGTTGGAGACGTCGCCGTTCACCGTGGAGTTGGCGATCAGCATGCCCTTGCGGTTCGCGGCCGTGCTGGGGGCGGTGACATAGCCGGCCGAGGTGCCGTTCCAGCGCTTCTTCAGGGTGATGACGGACCGGTCGATCACCGCGGTGGCCCGGCCGAAGATGAAGTCGACGTTGCCGATGACGGTGGAGTTCGCCATGTAGACGCGGCCCAGCCGGTCCTTGGACGCGGTGTCCAGGAGCAGGGTGTCCTGGTCGCCGCTGACGATGACGCCGTCCAGGACCACCTTGTCCGCGGCGGTGCGCAGGGCGACGGCCTGCTGGGCGATGTTCTGGTGGGCGGCCTCGTCGAAGTCGTTGGAGAAGGTCAGGTTGCGGGCCTGGAAGTCGTCCGCCTCGACGGCCACGGTGGCGCTGCCGCCCGTGCCGTAGGTGCCCGAGCCGTCGGGCTTCGGCGTCCCCGACGCGTTGTTGTAGACGATCACCGTGTCCTTGCGGCTGCCGCCCGCGCCCTGGATGGTGACGTGCGGCTTGTTGGAGGGGACCTTGACGAGTTCCCGGTACGTCCCCGGCTTGACCGAGATGACGACGCGGGAGGGGTTGTTCGCCGGTACGGCGTTCACCGCGGCCTGTACGGTCCGGTACTGGCCGGAGCCGTCCTGCGCGACCGTGAGGGTCGTGACGGCGGCCGCGGACGCCGTGCGCTGCGTGTCCGCGCCGAACAGTCCGAGATCGGTGCCGAGGCCGAGGGTGAGGGCGCCGGCCGTGGTCAGCGCGAGCGGAAGGCTCACCGCGGCGGCGCCGCGCCGGCGGTGAGTGGTCGGGCGGCGGAAGTCGCTCATGTGTGGGTTTCCGTTCCGTGCGAGGGCGGAGGGACCACCCTGACGACGTGCGGGTCATGCGGGGGTCGCCGCTCGCTGCGGAAAGGTTGCCGCCCTACGGAGCTTCGGGAACCTCCGGCGGCGGCACGGGCGCGCCCGGCAGACGGACGGTCGCCACCGTGCCGCCGCCCTCCGCGCGGGCCAGCGTGACCTGTCCGCCCGCCTCCTGCACCGTCCGGACGACGATCGACAGGCCGAGGCCCGAACCGGGGAGGGCGCGGGCGCCCGGGGAGCGCCAGAACCGGTCGAAGACGTACGGGAGTTCGTCCTCGGGGATGCCGGGGCCGTGGTCCCGGACGGTCAGCACGCCGTCGGCCAGCCGCACGTCGATCGCGCCGCCCTCGGGGCTGAACTTCACCGCGTTGTCGAGGATGTTGACCACCGCCCGTTCCAGAGCCGCCGGCTCCGCCCGGGTGAACCAGGGTTCCAGGGCCGCCGTGATGGTCAACTCCGGGCCGCGCAGCCGGGCCCGGCGCAGAGCCGCCTCCACGGTGTCCTCCAGGGACACCACCTGGACGCGCTCGCCCCGCTGCCCCTCCGAGCGGGACAGGACCTGCAAGTCGCCGATGAGCGCCGCCAGTTCGCTCATCTGCGCCTTGACCGAGGCGAGGAGCGCCTTGCGGTCGGCGGCGGGGAGGGGGCGGCCCGTCTCCTCGCTGCGGGTGAGCAGCTCGATGTTGGTACGCAACGACGTCAGGGGCGTGCGCAGTTCGTGGCCGGCGTCGGCGATCAACTGCTGTTGCAGCTCACGGGAGTCGGCGAGGGAGGCGGTCATCGAGTTGAAGGAACGGGAGAGCCGGGCGACCTCGTCGTCGCTCTCGTCCTCCACCGGGATGCGGATGCCGAGGTCCTCCGTCCGGGCCACGTGCTCGACGGCCTCGGTCAGCTTGTCCACGGGGCGCAGCCCGGCCCGGGCGACGGCGAGACCGGCGGCGCCCGCGCCGACCACTCCGACGCCGGAGACGAGGAGGAGGATGAGGGCGAGTTCGTTGAGGGTGGAGTGGGTGCTCTTCAGCGACACTCCGACGCTGATGGCGACATAGGACGGCTGCCCGCTGGCGTCCTGGGCGGGCTGCGGCACGGTCATCACACGGACCGGCGTGCCGTCGTCGGCCGTGCCGTCGCGGATGACGCCCTGGCCGGAGGCCCCGTTCTCGATCACGTCCTTGTCGGACTGGGTGACCTTGATCGCGCCGAGGGAGTCGTCCGTGACACACGGGGTGCCGTCGGCCATGACCACCTGGGTGTACAGGTTGCGGAAGGGCCTCGGATTCTGCGGGGTCCTGGTGCAGTTGAAGGAGGCGTTCTGCAACTGCACCCAGCTGCCGGGCTTCCCCCGCGCCGCCTGCTCCAGGTCGTCGTTGACCTGGTCGTACAGCTTCCCCTGCACGATGAACCAGCACGTCACCGACACCGCCGCCACCGCGAACGCCACCGCCGCGGCGACCAGCATCGACAGACGGGCCCGGATGGGGAGGGTCCGCAGCCGCCGTACGAGCTTGTTCACTCCGCGCCGCCCTGCCGCAACACGTACCCCACGCCCCGCACGGTGTGTACGAGCCGGGGCTCGCCGCCCGCCTCCGTCTTGCGGCGCAGGTACATCACGTACACGTCGAGCGAGTTCGACGACGGCTCGAAGTCGAAGCCCCAGACGGCCTTGAGGATCTGCTCGCGCGTGAGGACTTGGCGCGGGTGCGCCATGAACATCTCCAGCAGCGTGAACTCGGTCCGGGTCAGCTCCACCGGCCGCCCGGCCCGCGTCACCTCCCGCGTGGCCAGGTTCATGCGCAGGTCGGCGAAGGTGAGGGCGTCGTCCTCCTGGACGTGCTCTGTGACGGCCGCCGCGTAGGAGCTGCGGCGCAGCAGCGCGCGGACGCGGGCGAACAGCTCGTCGAGTTCGAACGGCTTGACCAGGTAGTCGTCGGCGCCCGCGTCGAGGCCGGTGACCCGGTCACCGACCGTGTCGCGGGCGGTCAGCATGAGGATGGGCGTGGTGTCGCCGGCCCCGCGGATGCGGCGGGCGGCGGTGAGGCCGTCCATGCGGGGCATCTGGATGTCGAGGACGACCAGGTCGGGCCGGTAGGCCGTCGCCTTCTCCAGGGCGTCGGCGCCGTCGACGGCGACCTCCGTGGCGTAGCCCTCGAAGGCGAGGCTGCGCTGGAGTGCTTCGCGCACCGCCGGCTCGTCGTCGACGATCAGGATGCGCTGCGGGTCACGGTCGCCTTCGGCGGGGCTCATGGGCGTGGATTCCTCGGGTGCGGTGGGAGGACGGGAGGCCGGACGGAGTGAACGGTTTCAGCGTCGCATGCTTCCCGGCGGGTGCGGGGCTCGTGTCCGGACTCAGCGGACCCGCACGGTCCGGCGGCGTCGGCGCGCGGTGGTCGTCCCGTCGGCGGTCGCCCCGGCGGTCGCCACCTCCGGGGCCCGCGTCAGCGCCGTCGTGGCCCGTGCCGTCGCCGTCGAGGTGTGCAGTCCGGCGGCCACCGCGAGCGCCAGCCCGAGGTCGGCCGCGCCGGCCCCCGACGCCGGGTGCGTTGTCTGCTTGATCATGGCGGGCTCCCTGCCGGTCGAAAGAGGTCAGTTGTCCGAGCCGCCGGAGCGCAGCGAGGCCAGGTCGGCCTTGACCGTGTTGATCGGGATGGCGAAGCCCAGGCCGACGCTGCCGGCGTCGGAGGAGGAGGACGCGTTGGCCGCGGAGTACATCGCGGAGTTGATGCCGATGATGTCGCCGCCGGCGTCGATCAGCGCGCCACCGGAGTTGCCGGGGTTGAGCGAGGCGTCCGTCTGGATCGCCTTGTACGTCGTCGTGGACGAGCCGGTGTCGCCGTTGAACTCCCGGCCGCCGAACTCGAACGGCCAACCGCCGCCCTGCTGTTGCTGCTGCTGACCCTGGTTCTCGTCCGTCGAGACGGTCACGTCGCGGTTCAGGGCGGAGACGATGCCGCTGGTGACGGTGCCGGTGAGGCCCTCGGGGGAGCCGATCGCCACGACGGTGTCACCGACCTGGACGCCGGCGGAGTCGCCGAGGGTGGCGGCCCTGAGACCGGAGGCGTTCCGCAGCTTGATCAGCGCGAGGTCCTTGGCGCTGTCGGTGCCGACGACCTGCGCGGTGTACTGCTTGCCGTCGCTCGTCCGCACCTTGATCGAGGAGGCGCCGGAGATCACGTGGTTGTTGGTGAGGATCTCGCCGTCGCCGGTGATGATCACACCGGAGCCGGTGGACGAGCCCCCGGCGAGGGTGGCGTTGATCTCCACGACGCTCGGGCTGACCGCGGCGGCGATGGCGGCGACGTTGCCCGTCTTGCTGGAGGGGACGACGCTGGTGGTGGTCGAGGAGGAGACGACCTGGTCCTTGCCGGTCAGCTCCTGGATACCGAAGGCCGTGCCGCCGCCGATCGCGGCCGCGACGATCGCCACGGCGGCGAGCAGCGCGAGCGGGCCGCGGGTGCGCTTCTTCTTCGGCGCGGCGGGGCCGGCCGGTACCGGGCTGAGGAGAGCGGTCCCTCCGCCTTCGCCGAAGCCTCCGCCCGCCCCGGAGCCTGCGAAGCCGCCGCCTTCACCGAAGCCCCCGCCGGTGCCGAAGCCCCCGCCTGCTCCGGTCGATGCCTGTGGCTGTGGCTGCGGCTGCCACATGCCCGCGGGCTCGGCCGGCCGGTACGCCGGCGGAGGCGGCCACTCCGGGTTCACGGGGGTGGAGGCGTGCTGCGGGGCGCCCTGGTGAGGGTTCGCGTGGTTCTCGTACGCGTCGTGTTCGCCGCTGCGGCGGATGCTCTCGGTCATGGAACAGAGCTTCGCGCCCGACCATGAGAGGTCCCTGAGTGCTCCCTGAGAACCACGGCAGAACCTCGTCTGCCCGGTATAAAGCCGCCTCTCGGCACCCTGAGAGCCCTCTCAGGGAACCCTCATGAAGCCCGGCATCGGCCTACGAGCAGCCGCCCTAAGAGCAGCCGCAGGAGCCGCGGACGACCAGCCGCGAGGGGAACACCTTCAGCCGTTCGCGGCGTGAGCCCGCGACCCGCAGACCGTCGTCCAGGACCAGGTCCACCGCCGCGCGGGCCATCGCCGGACGGTCGGAGGCGACCGTGGTCAGGGGCGGGTCGGCGAGCGCGGCCTCCTTGATGTCGTCGAAGCCGGCGACGGCCAGCTCGCCGGGGACGTCGATGCGCAGTTCGCGCGCCGCCCGCAGCAGGCCGATCGCCTGGTCGTCGGTGGAGCAGAAGACGGCGGGCGGACGGTTCGGGCCCGACAGCAGCTCGAGGCCCACCTGATAGGCGTCGTACCGGTTGTAGGGGGCCTCGAAGAGCCGCCCCTCCGTGCTGACCCCGGCCTCGGCCATGGCGCGCCGCCAGCCCTCGACGTGGTCGGAGACGGGGTCGCCGACGGCGGGGGTCTCCGCGGTGCCGCCGACACAGGCGACGTACTCGTGGCCGTGCTCCAGCAGGTGGCGTACGGCGAGCTGCGCGCCGCCCAGGTCGTCGGTGACGACGGCGACGTCGTCGATGGCCTCGGGCCGCTCGTGCAGCAGGACCACCCGGGCGTCCCAGGCGTCGATCTCGGCGGCCGCGTTGTCGTTGAGCGCGTGGCTGACGAGGATCAGACCGGAGACCCGCATCCCCAGGAAGGCGCGCAGGTAGTGGACCTCGCGCTCGCCGATGTAGTCGGAGTTGCCGACGAGCACCATCTTGCCGCGCTCGGAGGCGGCCTGTTCGACCGCGTGCGCCATCTCGCCGAAGAAGGGCTGGCGCGCGTCCGGCACGATCAGGCCTATGAGGTCCGTGCGCCGGGACGCCATGGCCTGAGCGACGCGGTCGGGCCGGTACCCCAGTTCCTTGATCGCGGCGAGTACGCGCTCGCGCGTGGCCGGGGCGACCGGCCGGGGTCCGTTGTTGATGACATAGCTGACCACGGCAGTGGACGTCCCTGCCAGCCGCGCTACATCGTCCCTAGTCACCTTGGCCACGCGCGGAGTCTACGCGGATGGACCCGCTGCGGGCAGGGCGTGAAAGCGCCTTCCCGCGCGGCCGCCGCGCGCTCCCCGGGCGGCCGTCGCGAGTACCGGCGAGTACTAGGCCTCCGCCGAGACCTCTTCGGCGTCCACCGAAGGCATGTTGTCCGCATCCTCCGCCTTTGAGCGGCCCGCCTCGCCCTTGCTCTCGTCCGCGGCGCGGTCGACCTTCTCGGGCGTAACGAATCGGTAACCGACGTTCCGGACGGTCCCGATCAGCGACTCGTGCTCGGGTCCGAGCTTGGCGCGCAGCCGCCGTACGTGGACGTCGACGGTCCGGGTGCCGCCGAAGTAGTCGTAGCCCCAGACCTCCTGGAGCAGCTGCGCGCGGGTGAAGACCCGGCCCGGGTGCTGGGCCAGGTACTTCAGCAGCTCGAACTCCTTGAAGGTGAGGTCGAGGACGCGGCCCTTGAGCTTCGCGGAGTACGTCGCCTCGTCGACCGACAGGTCGCCGTTGCGGATCTCCATGGGGGAGTCGTCGTTGACGATCTGCTGGCGGCCCATGGCCAGCCGCAGGCGGGCCTCCACCTCGGCGGGACCGGCGGTGTCGAGGAGCACGTCGTCGATGCCCCAGTCGGCGGTGACGGCGGCGAGGCCGCCCTCGGTCACCACGAGGACGAGCGGACAGCCGGGGCCGGTGGAGCGCAGCAGCTGGCAGAGGCTGCGGACCTGCGGCAGATCACGGCGCCCGTCGATCAGGATGACGTCGGCGCCGGGGGTGTCGACGAGGGCGGGGCCCTCCGCCGGAGCCACGCGCACGTTGTGCAGCAGCAGTCCGAGAGCGGGGAGCACCTCCGTCGACGGCTGGAGGGCGTTGGTCAGGAGCAGCAGAGAACTCATACGTCTGGTTCCTCCTCGGTCCCTGCGAGGACGCTTCGGGTACTGCGGCACTTCGGCACCGCGCTGCTTCGGTACTGCGGTACGTGGGTACTGCGTCACTTCCGCTTTGCGTTCCCGGGGCCCGTACACCGGCGGTCACCTGGAGTTTCCCGCTTCGTATACAACGCTTCCGAAAGCACAAAAGGACCCGGGGGCAACGCTGCCCGAGTCCTCTGTCCAGCAGAATAGCCCACATGAGCAGCAGCCGGGCAGGTCATCGGGCCGGGCGTCCGCACTCCGAGACGGACGCGGGCGCGCCTTCCCGGACGTTTCTGCGCACGGCCGACGGCGTTTCCATCGACGCCGTGTACGACCCCGGAAAGGTCGCGCACCACGCCTCACGTCCACTTTCCGGCGCCGGCCGCACGCTTTCCCGTCACCCGGTGTTCGTGATCGCGCACGGATTCACCGGGGATGTGGATCGGCCGCATGTTCGGCGGGTGGCGGCGGCGTTCTCCGCGTACGGGGCGGCCGTCACCTTCTCCTTCCGCGGCCACGGCCGCTCCGGCGGGCACTCCACCGTCGGCGACCGCGAGGTGCTCGACCTGGCGGCGGCCGTCGAGTGGGCCCGCGGGCTCGGCCACGCGCGCGTGATCACCGTCGGTTTCTCCATGGGGGGATCGGTGGTGCTGCGGCACGCCGCGCTGCACCCCGGGGCGGTGGACGCGGTGGTCTCGGTGAGCGCGCCCGCCCGCTGGTACTACCGGGGCACCGCCCCCATGCGCAGGCTGCACTGGCTGGTCACCCGCCCCGCGGGCCGCCTGGTCGGCCGCTACGGCTTCCGCACGCGGATCCATCGCCGGGAGTGGGACCCGGTGCCGCTCTCCCCGACCGAGGCGGTCCCGCGGATCGCGCCGACGCCGCTGCTCCTGGTCCACGGCGACAGCGACGGCTACTTCCCCCTCGACCACCCCCTGATGCTGGCCGAGGCCGCAGGCGAGCACGGTGAACTCTGGCTGGAGCACGGCATGGGCCACGCCGAGAACGCCGCCGCCGACGCGCTGCTCGCCCGGATCGGGGACTGGGCCGTCTCCCGGGCGGGCTAGCCTGAGCTTCGTCGACCGTCGACAGATCGAGCATCGAGTCAGGAACCAGAGGAACGGCATGGCAAAGGTCACGGTGCGCTACTGGGCGGCCGCCAAGGCCGCGGCCGGGGTCGCCGAGGAGCCGTACGAAGCGGCCGACCTCGCCGAGGCGCTCCGTGCCGCGCGCGAGCGACACCCCGGTGAACTCGTGCGCGTCCTGCAGCGGTGCTCGTTCCTCGTCGACGGCGACCCGGTGGGCACCCGCGCACATGAGACGGTACGGCTGGCCGACGGCGGCACGGTCGAGGTGCTCCCGCCGTTCGCAGGAGGGTGAGGATGAGCGACCAGCCGTATCGACAGGGGCAGGGCTACGACGGGGAGAGCCCGTACGCCCAGCAGCAAGAGCAACAGCAGCAACAGCAGCAACAGCAGCCGCAGCAGGCGTGGCCCGGCCAGCAGTACGGGTACGACGACCAGCAGGCCCACCTCCAGTACACGCAGGAGTGGCAAGGCCAGACCTGGGAGACCGGCGTGCAGCCGCAGTTCGACGCGACGGACGCGGCGCAGACGGCGTACCTGCCGCCCCAGACGGGCGAGGCGCCCGCGTACGGCGCCGCCCCGCAGCCGGGCGGGCTCCCCCCGGAGACCGGCGTGCCGACGGTCTGGCAGCAGCAGTCGCCCCACGGCACTCAGCAGCCGCCCCACACCCCCGTGCGGGACAACCCCTACGCACCCGAGTCCGGCGCGGGGCACGAGCACGCCCACGGCGCGGGCTACGGGCCGCCCGCCTACGGCTCCACGGCCGGGCCGGCCCACGGCCCCACCCCCGGGCAGCCCCCCGTCGGCGCATCCATCGCCGCGCCCGCCGGCCCGCCCGAGCCGGCCCCCGCCGCGCCCGCCCTCGAGGGCGACAGCCGCGGTTACGGTCCCGCCACCCTCGCCGGCAACGCCCGGGTCACCGACGCCCAGCGGGCCCGGCTGGAAGGGCGGTCGCCGATCATCGAGCCGGGGATGCAGCCCGCGGCGCTCACCGCGCTGCTCGGACTGCTCCTGTCCACGACGGCGGCCGTCGGCACGTACGCGCTGCTCGTGCCGGTCGTCGTCCTCCAGGCGGTCACCGCGGCGGGCTGGTTCCGGCTGAACGGCATGTGGCCGGCCCGGCAGGGCATCGCGCTGGCCTTCCTGGGCGCGCTGGCCGCGGACGCGGCGCTGCTCGTCGCCGGCCGGGAGAACGCCCCGGCGGCCATCCTCGGCACGCTCGGCGTCTGGGTCCTGCTCTGCCTGGTCCTCCAGCTGCGCTCGCACGCCGACCCCGACGAGCGGATGTACGGACTGATGGCGACGGTCGCCTCCGCGGCCCTCGCGATCGTCGCCACCGGCCACCTGGGGGCCGACCCCGACGCGGTGTCCGTCGGCGCGGCGGCCGTCGCCGTGGCCGCCCTGGCCAGGGCCCTGCCGCTGCCGACGCCGGTGTCGGTGGTGGTCGCCCTGCTCGCTGCGGCGGGTGCCGGCATCGCGGTCGGCGGGATGACCGGCCTCGGCGCCAAGGGCGCGCTGCTCGGCGCCGGCGCGGCGGTCTGCGCGCTGATCGGCCACCGCGTGGCGAGCTACGACTACCCGTCCCGGTTCGTCCACTTCACGGCGGGCGTGGCCCTGCCGCTGGCTGCCGCCGCCCCGGCGGTGTACATCCTGGGCCGGGCCCTGGCCTGAGCCGCCGGGCCGCGTCCCGGCGGGGTCGCCCACCGTCACAGGTGGGCGACAGTTCCCGGTCACTCCTCACCAGGGGGTTACCGTGTGTGGGCACTGAACTGTCCGTCGGACACACCCGGGTGGGGGACCAACCGCAATGCGCGCGCTTCGAATACTGCTGGTCGTCGTGGTGATACTCGGCGGTCTCTTCGTCATCGCCGACCGTCTGGCCGTGAACTTCGCCGAGGACGAGACCGCGAACAAGCTGAAGGCCAACGAGGGCCTGTCCACCACACCGGACGTGTCCATCAAGGGCTTCCCCTTCCTCACCCAGGTCGCCGGCGGCGAGCTGGACGACGTGGAGGTCGGGATCAAGGACTACGAGGCGACGGCGGGCACGGGCGGCGAGAAGATCCGCATCCAGGACCTCCAGGCGGACATGAAGGGCGTCGCGTTCTCCAGCGACTTCAGCTCCGCCACCGCCGCCACCGCCACCGGCAGCGCGTCGATCTCGTACGCCGAGCTGCTCAAGGCCGCCAAGTCCGAGCCCAACCGGGTCGGGCCGGGCGTCACCGCCCAGGTGGTGGGCCTCTCCGACGGCGGCAACGGCAAGATCAAGGTGACGGTCGAGGCGTCCGTCCTCGGCACCAAGCTGCCGCAGCCCCTCACCGTGCTCAGCTCGGTCGCCGTCGAGGGCGACACGGTCCGGGTGCACGCCGACACGCTGCCCAGCTTCGGCGGGGTGCGGGCCGCGGAGAACGAGGTGCGCTCGATCACCGACTTCCAGCAGAAGATCGACGACCTGCCCGGCGGCATCAAGCTGGACAAGGTCGAGGCGGCGGCCGACGGGGTGGAGATCTCGGTGAAGGGTTCGAACGTCCGCCTGGCCGGGTAGGGCCGTCCCTGGACGCTTCCCCGCGAGGTCCCTGGAAGGCCCTGCCACCCCGGGAGCCCTCCCGGGCGGTGAGTGTCCGACAGGCGAGACGCCGCCGTCCATACCGTAGCTATGAGCGCCCCCGCACGCGCCCGGAAGCCGTCCCGCGACGGCCCGGGCGCGTTGTTCTTTCTCCACCCGTCCCGACATGCGGACGATCGCGTCTCACCATTCGGCATGCTGGTGACATGTCGCCCTTTCCGTCCCTACGATCGGCAGCATGATGCAGCGACAGGCGGATCTCACGAAGCGGCGGGCAGTAGACCTGTGCCGCGTCGCCGCCATGCTCTGTCGCCCCTTCTGAGCGCAAGGCGCCGCCCGCCTTCCGCGCCCTCCCGGCGCCCTCGATCTCGAGGGCATCCGTGCGCCCGGCCGCAGGCGAGTCCCGGCCGCGCACCCTTCTTCCGCCCACCCCCGCCGCAACTGCCCCGGAGGAGAACGAGCATGAGCCGCAGCGACGTCCTGGTCGACGCCGACTGGCTGCAGGACCACCTGGACGACGAGAACATCGCCGTCGTAGAGGTGGACGAGGACACCTCGGCCTACGAGAAGAACCACATCAAGAACGCGATCCGGATCGACTGGACCAAGGACCTCCAGGACCCGGTCCGCCGTGACTTCGTCGACCAGGAGGGCTTCGAGAAGCTCCTGTCGGCGAAGGGCATCGCCAACGACACCCTGGTGATCCTCTACGGCGGCAACAACAACTGGTTCGCGTCCTACGCCTACTGGTACTTCAAGCTCTACGGCCACGAGAACGTGAAGCTCCTCGACGGCGGCCGCAAGAAGTGGGAGCTCGACGCCCGCGAGCTGGTCGACGGCACCGACGTGCCCGAGCGCCCGGCCACGGACTACAAGGCCAAGCCGCAGGACGCCTCCATCCGCGCCTTCCGTGACGACGTCGTCGCCGCGATCGGCTCGCAGAACCTGGTCGACGTCCGCTCGCCCGACGAGTTCTCCGGAAAGCTGCTCGCCCCCGCGCACCTGCCGCAGGAGCAGTCGCAGCGTCCGGGCCACGTCCCGAGCGCCCGCAACATCCCGTGGTCGAAGAACGCCAACGACGACGGCACCTTCAAGTCGGACGAGGAGCTCAAGGAGCTCTACGCCGAGGAGCAGGTGGACCTCGCCAAGGACACCATCGCCTACTGCCGCATCGGCGAGCGCTCCGCGCTGACCTGGTTCGTCCTGCACGAGCTGCTCGGCGTGGAGAACGTCAAGAACTACGACGGCTCCTGGACCGAGTACGGCTCCCTCGTCGGCGTGCCGATCGAGCTCGGCGCCAACAAGTAACCACCCCCGACCGACCTTTCAACGAACTCTGGAGTAGCAGCATGTGTGGAGCGAAGGCCGGCGGCCCGGACGCCTCGACGATCAAGCCCGGTGAGACCACGATCCAGGGTCAGGTGACCCGCGACGGCGAGCCGGTGACGGGCTACGTCCGTCTGCTGGACTCGACCGGCGAGTTCACCGCGGAGGTCCCGACCTCCGCGACGGGCCAGTTCCGCTTCTACGCGGCGGAGGGCACCTGGACCGTCCGCGCCCTCGTTCCCGGCGGCAGCGCCGACCGCACGGTCGTCGCCCAGCAGGGCGGCCTCGCCGAGGTCGCGATCGCCGTCTGAGAGGCCGCCCTCCGAGGCAGGACCCGACGGCCCGAGGGCCGCACCCCGCGGGTTGGACGCCTGGGGTGCGGCCCTCGGGCGTGCGCCTACGCTGGACGTATGTACGCACGCCGGAGGCGCGTCTACTTCGCCATGATGGGCACCTGCGTCGCCCTGTTCGTCCTGGCGTGGGGAGTCGTGCGCCTCTGGTCGACGCCGGTGGCCGTCGGGATGTGCGTGGTGGCGATGGTCATCCCGCCGCTCGCGGCGATCGTCGCCAACCGGCGCGGCCCCGAGGACCGCTGGTGGGACGCCCCGTCCGGCGACGCGAAGTCCGACGAGTGGTGGGACGAACTGGACGGCAGGAAGCGCCACCCGTGAGCCGCGCGTCTCAGTAGACGAGCGCCTGCGTCTCATCTCCGAGCGCTTCCTGCACGAACACCTGCGCGCCCGCGATCCGTACGCCCTCCAGGACGTCCCCCTCCGAGATGTCCCGCCGGGCCGCGCACTGCGTGCACAGCGTGATCCGCCCGCCGGCCTGGATCGACTCGATCAGGTCGGGCAGCGGCGCGGCGTGCGGCAGCTCGAACTCGGCGGCCTTCCCGGGCAGCGCGAACCACGCGGACTCGCCGGTCAGCCACAGCGACACCTCGACCCCACTGGCCACGGCCACCGCCGCGACGGTGAACGCCTGAGAACACCGCTCAGGAGCATCGGCCCCCGCCGTCACCTTCACCACAAGCTTCTTCGCCATCCCCGAATCGTAAGCCGCCGACTCCCCGGACCCACCTCGCGCGGAGGGGGCGAGGGGGGCCGCGTAAGCTGGGGGGCGGCCCTGTGTCGTACCGAACCGCGCTCATCCGAGGAGCACCCTGTGGAGACCTTCTTCGAAGCCCTGCTGGTCCTGGTCTGCGTCGGCGTCCTCGCCTTCGTCGCCCTGACCGTGAAGAAGCTGTACCAGGGCCAGCGCTGACCTTCGTCTAGGAACTGTCACCCATGATCGAGATCCCGTCCGACCTCCACAAGGACCTCGTCCCCCTCGCCTTCCTGCTGGGCACCTGGGCGGGCGCGGGCGTGCACGACTTCCCCGGCTCCGAGAAGTGCAACTTCGGGCAGGAGGTCACCTTCAGCCACGACGGCCGGGACTTCCTGGAGTACCGCTCGCACACCTGGGTCCTGGACGGCGACGGCAACAAGGTCCGCCCCCTGGAGTCGGAGTCCGGCTTCTGGCGGATCGACGGCCTGCGCAAGGTCGAGGTGACGATGACCCGCGACGACGGCGTCATCGAGATCTGGTACGGCGAGCTGGCCGACAAGAAGCCGCAGATCGACCTGGTCACCGACGCCGTGGCCCGCACGGCCGCCTCCCGCCCCTACACCGGCGGCAAGCGCCTGTACGGCTATGTGAAGAGCGACCTCATGTGGGTCGGCGAGAAGCAGACCCCCGAGGTCGAGCTGCGCCCCTACATGTCGGCGCACCTGAAGAAGGTCGTCACCCCTGAGGAGGTCGAGCGCTGGGCCAAGGCCCTGCCCGACGACATGCCGGACGACGGCATCGCCTTCTTCAAGTAGTTCTAGACTCGTCGGTGTGGTGAGCACCGACTGGAAGAGCGACCTCAGGCAGCGCGGCTACCGACTGACGCCGCAGCGACAGCTTGTCCTCGAAGCCGTGGACACCCTGGAGCACGCGACCCCCGACGACATCCTCGTGGAAGTGAGGAAGACGGCGTCGGGGGTCAACATTTCCACCGTGTACCGGACCCTGGAGCTCCTGGAGGAGCTCGGGCTGGTCAGCCATGCCCATCTGGGGCACGGCGCGCCGACCTACCATCTCGCCGACCGGCACCATCACATCCATCTGGTGTGCCGGGACTGCTCGAACGTCATCGAGGCGGACGTGCAGGTGGCGGCCGAGTTCACGGCCAAGCTCCGCGAGACCTTCGGCTTCGACACCGACATGAAGCACTTCGCGATCTTCGGCCGCTGCGAGGCGTGCACGCAGAAGGCCGGGGCCGCCGAGAGCCCGACCACCGGGTCGTAGGCTTGCGTTCATGAAGAGCCCCCTGCTGTCCCTGCCCGGCGCCGTCCCCGCCGAGGGCGTGGACGAAGGCGTCGCCGCCCACTACGGGGACCTGTTCCGCGAGCAGCGCGCCCTCGCCGACGGCGCCGGCTTCGTCGACCTCTCGCACCGCGCGGTCATCGCCGTGACCGGAGATGACCGGCTGAGCTGGCTGCACCTGCTGCTCACCCAGCACGTCAGCGACCTGCCCGCCGGCGAGGCCACCGAGGCGCTGATCCTCTCCGCGAACGGCCACATCGAACACGCCCTCTACCTCGTCGACGACGGCGCCACGGTCTGGGCCCATGTCGAACCCGGCACGCAGGACGCGCTGATCGCGTACCTGGAGTCGATGAAGTTCTTCTACCGGGTCGAAGTCACCGACCGCACCGCCGACTTCGCGGTCGTCCACCTGCCGGCCGGCTCGATCGCCGAGGTCCCCGAGAACGTCGTCGTCCGCGAGACCGCCCACGGCCGGGACCTCTTCCTGCCCCGCGCCGACCTGGAGTCGTTCGCCGAGAAGTCCGGCCCCGCCGCCGGGATCCTCGCCTACGAGGCGCTGCGCGTCGAACAGCACCGCCCGCGCCTCGGCTTCGAGACCGACCACCGCACCATCCCGCACGAGCTCGGCTGGATCGGCACGGCGGTCCACCTCCAGAAGGGCTGCTACCGGGGCCAGGAGACGGTCGCCCGGGTCCAGAACCTGGGCAAGCCCCCGCGCCGCCTGGTCTTCCTCCACCTCGACGGCAGCGAGGTCCACCTCCCGCCCGCCGGCACCGAGATCCGTACCGCCGACGAGGGCCCCGACGGCCGCAAGATCGGCTTCGTGACGACGTCCGCACGCCACCACGAACTGGGCCCGGTGGCGCTGGCCCTGGTCAAGCGGAACGTCCCGGTGGACGCCCGCCTCATCGCCGGCGAGACCGCCGCGGCCCAGGAAGTCGTCGTCGAGCCCTGAGGGCTGTCCCGTAATTCCGGGCGGGCGTGCGATGACAGCTACGGCACCTCGCCGCGTGGTCGGAACGCGTCCGCATACATCCAGTATGCGGACGTCCCTCCGCCTTGCGATGCACCGCATCTGACGCCGCACGCTGATCCACCAGGGATTACGGCACAGCCCTCAGGCCCGATCAGGCTCGGTCAGCAGCCCCGCTCACATCTCGATCAGCACGGTGAACGGGCCGTCGTTCGTCAGGGAGACCCGCATCTGCGCGCCGAACCGGCCCGTCGCCACCGTCGCGCCCAGCGCGCGCAGTTGCGCCACCACCTCGTCGACGAGCGGCTCGGCCACGTCGCCGGGGGCGGCCGCGTTCCAGGTGGGACGGCGGCCCTTACGGGCGTCGCCGTACAGCGTGAACTGGCTGATCACCAACAGCGGCGCGTCGATGTCGCTGCACGAGCGCTCGTCGGTCAGCATCCGGACCGACCACAGCTTGCGGGCGAGCTGGGCCGCCTTCTCCTTGGTGTCGTCGTGCGTGACCCCGACGAGCACGCACAGGCCCTCACCGTCGATCGCGCCGACCGTCTCGCCGTCCACGACGACGCTCGCGCCGTCCACCCTCTGCACCACCGCACGCATGCGCCCCATCATGCCGTGCCGGCGCAGACCACCGGCCGCCGGGTCGCTTTTTGATCCTTAGGGGTCCTTACGGCCCTATCTGAGGCCGTTCGGGGGCACTCGGTCACATTGCGGCCACTTGGGGTGGCACGATGCTCCCACACGCCGGTCGAGGGGACGGTAGAGGCACATGAGCACTTCGAGCACCGTGAGCGCGGCGAGCGCCGCGAAGGCGGCCGGGCGCTGCCCGGCGGCAACGGCGTCCACGGGCGAGGGCGTCCCCGGCGAGGCCGACGGCGACGGAGGTGGCGCCGCCGCCGGCGCCGCCGCCGGCACGGGTCCGGCCGGGAGCTGCGCCGCCGCCCGCTCCCAGCGTCCGCCGGTGCAGCGCACCGACAGCCCGCCCCGCCCGCTCCCCGTCGAGCCGCCCGCGCCGGACCTGACCCGGCTGAGCCTGCCCGAGCTGCGCACCCTGCGCCGGGACGCACAGCGCGACGAGGCCGACCTGAGTTACGTACGCAGGCTGCTCCAGGGAAGGATCGACATCCTGCGCGCGGAGCTGGCCCGGCGCGCCCCGGCGGCCGCTCCCGCGCCGGCCGAGGCGTCCATGGTGGCCCGGCTTCCGGAGATCCTCACCGACGCCCCGGCCCGCCACCGTTCCTCCGCCCGGCATGTCACGCTGGGCACCCCGTACAGCGAGGAGTACGGCAGGCTGGCCGCGGAGATGCTCTCCGAGGTCGAGCTGTCCGACCTGGACGCCCGCACCGATCCGGAGCTGCACGAGGCGATGGCCCGTCTGGTCCGGTACGAACAGCAGGTCTCCCACCGCCGCCAGGGCCTCCAGCGCACCGCCGACGGCTGCGGGGCGGAGATCACGCGAAGGTACCGGGAGGGCGAGGCGCAGGTCGACGACCTGCTCGTGTGCGACGGCCCGCCCGGGGGCGCCCCTTCCGCGGGAGCGTGAGGGCGGGGCCCGGTCGGGGACGGGGCGGGGAAGGCGGCGGAGAGGGCAGTGGGGAAGGCGGCGGGGGCGAAAAACAATCCCCGCCCCCCGTTGCGGTCCGCCTACCGTGACTCCCATGACCTCCCGAGCCGACGCCCCGATAGAAGTACGCCGGATCACCGATGCCGAACTCCCCGACTGGATGCGCGCGGTCAACACCGGCTTCCTCAGCAGCGCGGCCATCACCGACCGTGAGATCGCCGACCGCCGCACCAACCTCACCGGCTCCCGCGTCTCCGCGGCCCTGGACGCGGGCCGCTGCGTCGCCACCTTCCGTTCGTTCCCCCAGGAGCTGACCGCCGTCGGCGGCGCGCGGGTCCCCGCCGACGCCGTCTCCGCCGTCACCGTCTCCCCGACCCACCGCCGCCGCGGCCTCCTCACCCGGCTGATGACCGACGACCTGGCCGCCGCCAAGGAGCGCGGCGACGTGGTCGCCACCCTCATCGCCGCCGAGTACCGGATCTACGGCCGGTACGGCTTCGGCCCGGCGACCACCTCGACCGTGTGGTCGGTGGACGTGTCCCGCTCCGGCCTCGACCCGCACTGGTCGGGTCCGCAGGACGGCGGCCGCGTCGACCTGGTCGACGGGGAGGAGGCCCGCAAGGTCGGCCCCGAACTGCACGAGCGGCTCCGCCTCGCCCAGCCCGGCGCGGTGAGCCGTACCGAGCACTGGTGGGAGGTGGAGACCGGCGTGCTGCGGCTGCACGGGGAGGCCTCGTGGACCGAGCCCTTCTACGCGGTGTACCGCTCGGCGGACGGCGAGGTGCAGGGGCTGGTCTCCTACCGGGCGGACGACAAGTGGGCCGACGCCAAGCAGCCGTCGAACACCGCGTCGGTGCGCTGGCTGATCACCACGACGCCGGCCGCGGAGCGCGCGCTGTGGCACTACCTCTGCTCGATCGACTGGGTGGTGCGGGTGAAGTCGGGCTGGCGGGGCCCCGACGACCTGCTCCCGCAGTTGCTGCCCGACCCGCGCGCGGCCACGGTCACCACACAGGCGGACTGGCTGTGGGTGCGGATTTTGGACGTCGTACGGGCGCTGGAGGCGCGGACGTACGGCGCGTCGGGAGCGCTGGTGCTGGAGGTGGCCGACGGCGGCGGGCTCGCTGGGGGCCGTTATCTGCTGGACGCGTCCGGGGACGGCGTCTCCTGTGCCCCGACGACCCGTACGGCCGATCTCACCCTGGACGTCGCCGACTTGGCGAGGCTGTGGCTGGGCGACGAGTCGGCGACGCGGCTGGCGGCGCTGGGCCGGGTCCGGGAAGAACGAGCGGGCGCCGCCCGTGAGGCCGACGCCCTGCTGCGTACGCCCGGGCGACCGTGGTGCCCGGACATGTTCTGAGGCTCCTTCCAGCTCATCCGTAGCCGTGGCTGCAGTTTCCTCCGTGCTTGTTCAGTTGTGACTGTGCGGGTGACGATCTGTAGTTGTGGCTGTGCGGACGATCTGCAGTTGTGACTGTGCCTCGGCGCCGGCCTGTGCGGGCTCCCGGCTCCCCTCCGGAAGGAAGCCCGACCGGCCAACCGTCTGAAAGTTTGACCACGTTGTTGAAGTTGGCAGCCAACTTCACTGTACTTATGTCCGTTTGGAAGCGTCCTATAACCATCTCTCCTTGAACTGCCGGAAGATGGCGAGAAGTTGTAGTGTTCGGTCGTGGAGCCGGAACATGCCTCCGTCAAGGGGCGGGGGAGACCGGGGCGGCCGGCGCGGCCGCAGCCGACCTCCCGTGACGTGGCCGACGAGCTGCGCACCCGGATCAGGACCGGGGTGCTGCGGCCGGGCCAGCGCATGCCCACCCAGGCCAGGCTGGCGGACGAGTTCGGGGTCGAGCGGGGCGCGGTGCGCCAGGCGCTGCGCATTCTCCAGGCGGAGCGCCTGCTCACCAATGTGACCAAGGGCGCCCCGGCGACGGTCGCCCCGCATTCCGGCGCGAGCGGGTTCCCGGCCGGGCCGGGGATGCCGCCGCAGCCCACGATGGCGGCGCTGACCCCGCGTATCGTCGAGGCGTTCGCCGGTCCGCACGTGCGGATCGACGCCCTGTGCCTGACGGCCGTCTCGCTGACCCTCGCCATCGGCGAGCCGCTGCGGCGGATCCACGCCGGGGAGCTGAAACCGGCCAAGATCGAGGTGCGGGTCCTGTTGCCGTCCCGGGACATCGAACTGGCCTTCCCCGCCCCGGTGGACGCCTCGGAGACCGGGCGCCTGCAACGCCGCTGGCTGGCCCACCGCAACGCCCAGGGCCAGGTGCTGCGGCACAACCTGCTCACGCTGCGCGAGACGCACGGCATCGACGTCGACGTCAGCTTCCGCGCGCTGCCCTTCACCCCGCCGGTCAAGCTGTACCTCCTCAACGGCATGGAGGCGCTGCTGGCGTACTACACCGTGCAGCGGCGCGAGCAGGAGATCGACCACGAGCAGCTCCAGATGTACGACGCCGAGGGCACGCGGTCGGTTCTGTTCGCCTTCGAGCAGGGTGCGGGGCCGCGTGACTCGGCGTTCGTGAAGCAGTCGCTGCGCTGGTTCGACGCGCTCTGGGAGACGATCAGTTCCGAGCTGACGCTCACGAGTTGACGGCGGGGCCGCTGACCAGGAGGGCGAGGATCACGGCGCCGACGGAGCTGACGCCGGGGCGGCCGGTCCTGATGCCGACGGTGAGCATGAGCAGGCCGACGGTGCCGGCGGTGCCGTACTTCCACTGGACGGCCTGTTCGAGGACGGCGGAGAGGACGGTGAAGGCGGGCATGGCGGTTCCTCTCTACGGATGTGCTGCGGAGGCGGGTCCCTTCGGAGGCGCTACAGAGGCGGGCATTCTGCCAACTGGACCAAGTTGGCAACCAACTCTTACTATGTTGTCCCCACTTGGCAGCAACTACTAAACAACTTTCAAGCAACTGCCGCCAGATGGATCGAAGTTGTAGCGTTTGGTCGTGACCCAGGAGAACGTGGCCGTGAACGGCAGCCGAAGGCTCTCGCCCCAGGAGATCGCCGATGCCCTGCGCGAACGCATCCGCGTCGGGGACCTCAAGGCGGGCGACCGCCTGCCCACCCAGGCCGAACTCGCCCAGGAGTTCGACGTGGAGCGCGGCGCCGTACGCCAGGCCCTCCGGGCGCTCCAGGACGACGGGCTGCTCACCGACGTCAGCAAGGGCAGCCCCCCGCGCATCGCCGAGCCCCCCGCGCCGGCCCGGGAAGAGCCCCAGCCCACGATGGTCGCCCTCGCCCCCCGCCTGACCGAGGCCTTCTCCGCCCCGCACGTCCGCATCGACGCCGCCTGCCTCACCTCCGAGAGCCTCATCCCGGCCCTCGGCGAACCGCTGCGCCTCATCCACGGCGGCAGCATCCGGCCCGAGCGGATCGACGTCCGCATCCTTCTGCCGTCGCGCGACATCAACCTCGCCTTCCCCGTCCCCGTCGACGGACGGAGCGACGACGACCCGGTGCACCAGCGCTGGCTGGCGATGCGCAACGCCCAGGGCCATGTCCTGCGCCACAACCTGCTCACCCTGCGCACCCACGGCGTCGACGTCAACGTCACCTTCCGGGCCCTGCCGTTCACCCCGCCGGTGAAGCTGTACCTCCTCAACGGCAGCGAGGCGCTGATGGCGTACTACATGGTCGAGCGCAGGGAGGAGCCGACCGAGGACGGCACGCTCGACATGTACGACGTGCTGGGCACGGAGTCGCTGCTCTTCTCCTTCGAGAAGGCGGCCGGTCAGCGGGACGCCACCTTCGTCGAGGAATCCCAGAAGTGGTTCGACGCCCTCTGGGAAACAATCACGTCGGACCTGACACTCTCCTAGTGACTTCTGATACGACGCGGACTGATCTGGTGGCATCCGAGACCGAGGACACAACCGTGGATCTGCGGGAAACGATCACGCGTGCCCGAGTCGTGCTCTGGGACTTCGACGGGCCGATCTGCCGGCTGTTCGCACGGCACTCGGCCGGACTGGTGGCCGACGGCCTGGTGGAGTGGCTGGAGGGACGCGGACTGCGCGGACTGTTGACGGAGTCCGAACGGGAGTCCCTCGACCCCCACGCCGTCCTGCGCGCCGTGGACCGCCGCCACCCCGGCAGCGACCTCGTCGCGGAGCTGGAGGAACGCCTCACCCAGGAGGAACTGAAGGCCGCCGCCTCGGCGATGCCCACCGCCTGGGCCGACCCCCTGATACGCACCTGGTCGGCCGTCGGCGCCCGCCTGGCCATCACCACCAACAACTCCCCCCGGGTGGTCGGCGCCTACCTGGACAGCCGCGGCCTGACCGGCTGCTTCGCACCCCACGTCTACGGCCGCACCCAGGACCTGCACCTCCTCAAGCCCCACCCGCACTGCCTCCGCCGCGCCCTGAACGCGACGGGCTCGGCGCCCGGCACCGCACTGATGATCGGCGACACACCCGCCGACTTCCTGGCCGCCCGCGAGGCCCAGGTCCCCTTCCTCGGCTACGCCCGCAACGAACGCAAGGAAAAACTGCTCAGAGACGCCGGAGCGACGACCGTGGTGGCCTCGCTGGAGGCGGTGCTGGACACGCTCAGACACCCGTCCTGAGTCGAACGGAGTGACCGTCGCGGCGTCTTCTCACGTCTTCTCCCCACCCGGCTCAGGAGCTGCGCTACAGTTCCGCAATCGCGTGAGCAACAGCTCCCGCCGGTACGTATGAGACGGCGAACAGGCCCGATTCCTCGACCACGCCGGACGCGTCTGAGCGGCGATCCACCAATGGCCCAGCTCACGGCGGTCCGGGCGTGCGCCACAGCACACGGCATCTAGCGTTTGCCGTATCCATTCCACGAGTGTGAGCACCCGGAGCGGCCCAGTGGGCGACGACCCTGTTTCCCCCCGCCCCTTCGGGGGGCGAGCGGCCTCACGGAGCGGGTCCGCCGCCGTGCTCCACGCCTTCGTCCGGGACGCGGCGTCGACTCCGGCGGCCGGCGGTCACCGCCACCATGTGCTGGCGCTGCCGCCGGACGTGGCCCGGATCGTCGGCGGGCAGGCCGGAGCACAGGTCACCGTGCGGATCCCGCGTTCCGACGCGCTGCCCGTGGCGATCAGGACCTGGCGCGACGAGGCGGCCGTCCTGAACGCCGTCCGGGCCGTGCTGCCGCACACTCCGCGATGCCTGGCCGAGGGGCCGGGCTTCGCAGTCCACAGCCATGTGCAGGGCGTGCCGCTGTCGGCCCTCTGCGGAAACGGTAAACCTGTCGACGCGCTGCTCGTCGAGTCACTGACCACGCTGCTGGCCCGGCTGACCCAGGTGCGCTCCTCGGCGCTGCCACCACTGCCGTCGGCCTGGCCCGCCAACCACACCGACAGCCGCGCCTTCCTGAGGGCCCTGGCCCGGCTCGCCGACGAACAGATCCGCAGGCCCAACTGGGCGGTCTTCGGCGGACTGTTCACGGCGCTCGGCATCCCCGCCGACGCCCTGCTCGCGCTGGCCGAGCGGGTGCCGCCGATGACGCGCAGGCCGTACAGCCTGCTCCACACCGACCTGCACCGGGGCAACCTGATCATCCCCGACGAGGAAGGCGGCGCCCCCGTCGTCTGCGTCGGCTGGGAGTCGGCCACCTACGGGGACCCGCTGCACGACCTCGCCACCCATCTGGTGCGCATGAACTACCCGCGGCACCAGGAGCACGAGGTCACCGAGGCCTGGGCGCGGGCCATGCGGCGCTTTCGCCCCGCCGCGGTGAACGGCCTCACCAAGGACCTGGACCACTACCTGGCCTTCGAACGGGCGCAGTCCGTGTACCCGGACGTCATGCGCGCCGCGCGGTCCCTGGAGCGGTCGTTCACCCAGGAGAGCCTGGAGGAGGCGACGGCTGAGGTCCACCGGGCGGTCGTGGCGGCGGCCGAACCCCTGCGGCTGAGCCGAGTCCCCACGCCCCTGGAGATCGAGGGCGCCCTCTTCCGCTGGCTGGCCTCGCGCGGCCTCGACGACATCGGCGGCCGGCACCGGGGCGCCGAGGCCTTCGCCTGGAAGCCAGACGCCCGCCTCCCGGAACACCCCGACTTCCCGGCCTCCGCGGTCCGGGACGCCCTGCTGGCGGAGGGCGCCGCCCCGGCCGGCCGGGTGGTGAAGGGGACCGCGCACCTCAACTCGGTGGTGCGGGTGCCGGGCATCGAGTTCCCGGTGGTCGTCCGGCGCAGACTGCGCGACGTCTGCCGCAGGGAACCGAGCTTCCTCAGCGAGCACGCGGTGCTCCGCGCCATCGAGGACTCCGGCGTCGAGGTGGCCGCCCCGAGGGTCCTCGCGCTGGGCACGGACTTCACCGGCGACGCCTTCGCCGTCCACACCTACGTGGGCCCCTGGGACGTCGACCTGCGCCCCGTCCATCCCGTGAACGGCCTGCGCCCGCACGAGGCCGACGGGCTCGTCGACCAGCTGTGCGCCCTGACCGGCGTGAACTACGAGAGCGTCGACCCGGCGGCCGGGCAGGGCGGCTTCTACGCCTGGCTCACGGGGCAACTCGTCGCGCTGGTGAGGGACCTGCCCAGGGACTCCATGCGGCTGGCGCGGTCGCTCGGGCTGCCCGACCACCGGCGGCTGGGGGAGATCCTCTCCCGGCACACGGTCACCGACCGCGTGCCCGCCCTCCTGCACGGCGACCTCAACCCGTGGAACCTGGTGCGCCGCGACGACGCGCTCGCACTCACCATCATCGACTGGGAGATGGCGCTCGTCGGCGACCCCCTCTACGACCTGGTCCGGCACATGCACCTCACCCCCAACCATCAGGAGATCCGGGAGCGCATGGTCCGGCGCTGGGAACGGCGGCTGGCCCCCGAGCACACCAGGAACTGGCGCCGCGACTGGCGCGTCTACCGCTGTGTCGAGATCGTCCGCTCCGCCTACATCGACCTCGACCGCCTGGTGACCGGCGCCGCCCTTGACGCCCCCAACGTCCGCCGCGCCGTCGATTCCTACGCCTCCACCCTGGTCGCCGCCACCACGGCCCTGGGCCTGCCCGTCCCGCTCACGACGAACCCGTACACGGCCCGCGCCCGGGTGAAGGCGGCGGGCGCGTAGTCCCGCCCCAGGGCCACGAGGACGACCACGTCGTCGCCGTGGAACCGGCGGCGATCGCCGAGGCGGAGGAACGCGGCCTGAACCGGCTCCACGTGGTGCTGACCCGCGCGGTGACGCGCCTGGAGGCGATCCACGAGCGGGAGCTGCCCCCGGTGAGGCGAAAGCCCCTGGCCGGAAGCGGGGCAGGTGGGCGATGCTGGGCGCTGATGCTGCTCTTCCTCGACGTCGACGGACCGTTGATCCCCTTCGGGGGGCCGGGGCCGTATCCGGCTCACCGTCCGTGCCCCGCCCAGGGCTCCGGACGGGGCACGGACGAGGTGCATCCGCTGCTGTCCCGTCTCGATCCCGCTCTCGGGCCTCGCCTGCTCTGCCTCGGGTGTGAGCTGGTGTGGGCCACGACCTGGCTGGAGGACGCCAACGCGGTGGTGGCTCCGTGGCTCGGTCTGCCCCCGCTGCCCGTGCTGGAGCCGCCGCGGACGCCGGCCCCGTCCGGCCCGCACTGGAAGACTCTGCCCATACTCGACCGGGCGGCCGGCCGGCCCTTCGTCTGGGTCGACGACGAGATCAGCGCCGTGGACGAAGACCTCGTCGCCGACCTGCACCCGGCCCCGGCCCTCCTCCACCGTGTGGACCACCGGCACGGCCTCACGGACGGCGACTTCGAGGTGGTGGAGGAGTGGCTGCGGGCTAACGCTGCGCCGGGGCCTGCTTCGGCTCCATCTCCTCCACCACCCGGATGTACCCGTTGGCGCCGTGGCCCCGCCCGATGACCCTGCGGGCCTGGCCCTCCACCGCCCGCATGACGGCCGCGTCGATGCCGTGCGCCTCCGAGGCGTCGATGACGTGCTTCATGGTCACCGCCGCCGACGTGACGGGGTAGGCCTCGCCGGAGAAGGTGCCCGCGTCCACCTCGGCCGCGGTCTCCTCGAACTGGGCCGGGAGGATCGCCGCGATGCCCGCGGCGTAGGGAGCCAGTTCACGGGCGGTGACCCCCTCGGCGCGGGCCAGCGCCACGGCGTGGGCCCAGCCCGCCTTCGCCGTCCAGAACACGTCGAGCAGCGCCACGTCGTGGGCGGCGGCCCGGCCGATCTCCTCGCCGAGGTGGGTGTGGGAGCCGCCGAAGGCGCGCAGCGCGGGCAGCCACTCCTCGTAGAGCTCCGCGGGCCCGCTGTACAGGAACACACCGGCGGGCGTACCGATGGTGTCCGTCGGCGTCATGATCGCGCCGTCCAGGTACCGCACTCCGTGCCGTGCCGCCCAGTCGGCGGTGTCCCGGGCGCGGGCCGGGGTGTCGGCGCAGAGGTTCACGACGGTGCGGCCCTTGAGCGCGGCGGTGACCGGCTCCGGCCGCAGGACGGCGTCGGCGGCGTCGTAGTCCCGCACGCACACCACGGTCAGCGCGCTCGCCGAGACGGCCTCCCGCGCCGTGCCCGCTGCCACGGCGCCCCGTTCCACCAGCTCCTGCTCCCGGCCGGGAGTCCGGTTCCACACCGTGGTCCGCAGCCCCGCGTCAAGGAAGGCGCCGGCGAGCGCACGCCCCATGGGGCCCAGCCCCAGAACGGTGACGGAGAGGTCGGCAGACGATGAGGACATGGCTCAACTCCCTTATGATGAAGAACATTTGATGACAAAAGAGGGGGAGACGATGGCGAGCAGGCGTGCCGAGCACACGAACGTCTGTGGGGTGACCGCCGCGATCGCCGTGATCGACGGCAAGTGGAAGACCAGCCTTCTCTGGCTGCTGGAGTCCGGCCCGCACCGCCCCGCCGAACTGCGGCGGCGGCTGCCGGGACTCACGGAGAAGGTACTGACCCAGGCGCTGCGCGAGATGGAGTTCGACGGTCTCGTGCACCGGGAGGTGCACGACGTCCTCCCCCTGAAGACCGTCTACTCCCTCACTCCTTTCGGCCGCGAGCTGTCCGAGGCCCTGGCCCCCCTTTCCGACTGGGGCCACCGCCGCCTGGACGGGCTGGCCGCCTCCTGACCACCTGCGACCAGCCTCGCGGCAGGGCCGCCCGCTGCCAAGTACGCACAAAAAAGTGGGTACGTGGCATGACGTTCCCGCCTACGTCGCGGGGGCGAAGTCGTACGTGGACCACTCGGTGAGCGGGCGGTAGCCGAGGCGCTGGTAGACGGCGTTGCTCGTCGGATTGGCCAGGTCCGCGAACAGGACGACCTCCCGCGCGCCCGCCGCCAGCGCCGCCCGGCTCACCTCGGCCGTCACGGCGGCCGCGTAGCCGCGACCGCGCAGGTGAGTGGGGGTGTAGACGACGTCCACCTGGACCTGGCCGCCGATCAGCGGGTTCATGCCCGCGACGGAGACGGCTTCGCCGTCGGGGGTCTCCCACACCGTGTAGCGCTTGTCGGCGTAGCGGGTGCCGGCCCAGGTGCCGGCGTCGATGGTGACGTCCTCGCCGACGGCCGCGGCGAACTCGCCGCACCAGAACATGACGTCCTGGAGGTCCTCGTCGCCCAGGAGGCGGGCCCGGCCGGCCGGGTGCGGGTCCGGCGGGGTGAGGGTGCCGAGGCCGTACAGGCAGAGCCGGGTGGCGCGGAGCGTCGGTGTCGCGCCGGTGCGCCGTCGCCAGGCCTCGGCGAAGGCGGTGGCGGTGTCATGGTCCGCGCTGACGGCGGGGAGGGGGCGCCCGAGGGCGGCGAGGTGGGCGGCGAGGCCGTCGGCCTGCTCGGGGGTGAGCGGGGTGGGGGCCACGGCGCGGGGCCGGAGCTGGTGGAAGGCGGCCTCGACCTCGCCCGCACGCTCCAGCACCCCGAAGACGGGAGCCTCGGTGCAGCCGAATGCCTCCGCCCCCCGTGCCTGAAGCCTCGCGGCCCACGTCGACTGCATGACATGCCGCCCCGGTCGGGAGCGCAGGAAGTCCCCGGCACGGGCGAGGTACTCGTCCACGTCCTCGGTGAGACGCCATCGCCCCTCGCCCGGGGCACTGCCCGAACGGCCGGGCCGCCGGTCGCCTCGGGGGGCGGGCAGGGCGTCGTCTTCGGTGGTCTGCGCGTCGTCCGGGAGCATGCTTGATGATGTCCCACCCCGAGGCCGCGCCCGACACTTTCGCGTCAGCATGACGCCGGCCCCCCGCCGACTCCCGCCGGTGCGGCTGACCTTTCTCGACCCGCATTCCCGCCGGCTGTCACCGGTGCTCCTCGGTGAGGAAGCACCGGATGTCGGCTGCCAGGGACGTCATCTGCTCGCCGGCCTCCAGCCAGGTGGTCGCCGAGGCGCTCCAGCCACCGGCGGCGCGGGGCCAGGGGCGCAGGGTCCAGGTCAGCCCGACGTGACCGCCCGATCGGAAGACGGCCGACACGGTCAGGTCACTGTCGTCGGTCTGCCAGCACCGTTCGCCGTCCCATCCCCGGTAGTCCACGGCCAGGCCTTCCAGGAACGCGGGGAGACCGCTGCCCCGGAACCAGGCGACGACCCCGTCGACGCGGGCGGTCAGGCCCGGGGCCCGCAGCTCGACGGCGTAGTGCACACAGTCCGCGTCGGCTTCGAACCGGTCGCAGAAGGTCACACCGACGGAGGTGTCGTCCCGGGAGTGGATCGTCACGCCGGTCTTGCCATCGGTGTCGACGCCCAGGGAGGTCATGGGCGTAACGGTACGTCGGCTGCAAGCGGGCGTCCGGGCCGTGAGGCGGGCGTGGTCAGGACTGCGTGGTCCGGAACGCCAGATACCGGCTGAAGGCCTCGTGGCTGTCGGGGGTGAAGCGCCACTCCAGCAGGGCCGACCGCAGTTCCGGCTCGGTCAGGAGGCCGTGCCAGGCGACCTCGTCGCGATCGGGGACTACGGCGTCCGGCATCACGGCTTCGTGCACGCCGAGCCAGTGAGGGCTGAGGCCGCTGCGGTTGACGAACCTGAACAGCAAGCGCGGTCGCACCCGAACGCCCAGCTCTTCGGCCAGCTCCCGCGCGGCGGCCTGTTCGTAGGACTCGCCGACGTGCACGGCGCCACCGACCACGACCTCGTGGAACCCGGGGAAGCGCGACAGCTGCTCCGACCGCCGGTGGACGAGGATCCGCCCACGCTCGTCACGGCACACCGTCACGGCGACCCGGTGCAGCCACCCCTCCCGGACGGCCTGCCGACGGCCGACCACCCCCAGCACACGATCTTGTTCGTCGACACGCTCCACCGGTTCATCCATCGGTTCATCCACGACAAACACCCTGGCAGGGCCCACCGACAACGCCCGCCGCACGAAGACTCGCGGAACCGGACCGAGAGTGCCTGCGTCGGCTCTTCCATCGCGGTTCGGCGCACTTTTGCAAGCGGGTGCTTGCAATTGTTAGCGAGGGTGAGGCACTGTGGAGGCATGGCATCGCTCAACGTCGGCAATCTCGGTGAGTACCTGCGCGAGCAGCGGCGAAACGCTCAGCTCTCGTTGCGGCAGCTCGCCGACGCCGCCGGGGTGTCCAATCCGTACCTGAGCCAGATCGAGCGAGGGCTGCGCAAGCCCAGCGCCGAGGTGCTGCAGCAGGTCGCCAAGGCCCTGCGGATCTCCGCCGAGACGCTCTATGTGCGCGCGGGCATCCTGGACGCCGAGCGGGACCGGGACGAGGTCGAGGTGCGGGCCGTCATCCTTGCCGACCCCGCGCTCACCGGGCAGCAGAAACAGGTGCTGCTCCAGATCTACGAGTCCTTCCGCAAGGAGAACGGGTTCGCGCCCGGCGACGGCGCGGTGGAGTCCCGGGATCCGCTGAGCGACGCCTCCGTGCGGCCCGCACCACCCCGCACGGCCGGCGGCAGCGACGCCGATCCGCAGCAGACGGCCGGTTGACCGGACCAGGGGACCGGACGCCGGCTGCGGATCCGCACCGACCGATATCGACGAACGTCAAGAACGCGACTACGGGAGACCAACACCATGGCCATCACCGACGACCTGCGCAAGACCCTCAGCGACCCGACTCCGCTCTACTTCGCCGCGGGCACGGCCGACCTGGCCCTCCAGCAGGCGAAGAAGGTGCCGGGTCTGGTGGACCAGCTGCGCACGGAGGCCCCGGCCCGTTTCGAGGCCGTCCGCAACACCGACCCCAAGGCCGTGCAGGAGAAGGCCGCCGCCCGTGCCAAGGAGGCCGGCGCCAAGGCCAAGGAGGCCCAGGAGTCCTTCCAGAGCAAGGTCGGCGAGTTCTTCGGCAGCCTCGACGGCGACCTGAAGAAGCTGGGCAGCACGCTCGACGCCGACCTGAAGAAGTTCGGCGAGTCCGCCCAGGACTTCGCGCTGCGCGGTGTCGGCGTCGCCGCCGAGTACGCCGTCAAGGCCCGTGAGACCTACGAGAAGGTCGCCGAGCACGGCGAGCAGGCCGTCCGCACCTGGCGCGGCGAGGCCGCCGAGGAGATCGAGGAGCTGGCGATCGTCGTCGAGGGCAAGGAGGACATCAAGCCCGCGCCGGTGGCCGAGGTCAAGACCGAGCCGAAGCCCGCCCCGGCGCCCGTCGTCACCCCGGTCGAGGCCAAGGCCGACTCCGTCACGGCGAAGAAGCCCGCGCCGGCCCCCAAGAAGGCCCCGGCCCCCCGCAAGACCCCCACGGCGAAGAAGACGACCCCGCCGGCCAAGTGAGACCGACCGCGCCGGACGGGCACGTACGAAGACGGCGTGACCGCGAACACGCCGAAGGGCCGGGCACTCCTGAAGTGCCCGGCCCGTTGTCCGGGTGACGGGAGTGCGGTTGCGGGTACGGTGACCGCGTAGAACCTCGCAGAACGAGTAGACCCAGTTAGTCGGAGTCGTGCCGAGTCGGGTGGTGGACGTAGTGCTGATGCAAGGTTTCGCAGGGTTCATGTCTCTGCTGAGCCTGGCCCTGATCGTGTTCAGCGGCTTCGCTCTCGTCGACGCGGCGATCCGCCGCGAGGACGGCTACCGGGCTGCCGGCAAGCAGACCAAGCCGTTCTGGATGATCATCCTCGGCCTGGCCTTCGTGGTGAACCTGATCTTCCCGATCCTGGCGTTCCTGCCGATCATCGGCCTGGTCGCGACCATCGTGTACATGGTCGACGTGCGCCCCGCCCTGCGCTCCCTCCCCGGCGGCGGCCGCTCCCGCCGAGGCGGCTCCAGCAGCGACGGTCCCTACGGCCCGTACAACGGCGGCCGCTGAACGCTGCTCCCGCTGTCGTTCGCCGCATCACCGCTCGCCGCATCAGCGCCCGCCCGGCACCGTTGCCCAGGCGCCACCGCTGACCAGGCCCCGCTGACCGCAGTCACGGCACGCGGTCGAGCAACACCACCGCCACGTCGTCCGTCAGCTCCCCGCCGTTGAGCTCCCGCACCTCGTTGACGGCGGCCCGCAGCAGGTCCTCCCCCTGAAGGCCGGAGGCCAGTTGGCGGCGGATCATCTCCACCATGCCCTCCTGGCCCAGCCGCTCGCGCCCCTCGCCGACGCGGCCCTCGATCAGTCCGTCGGTGTAGAGCATCAGGCTCCACTGCGCGCCCAGTTCCACCTGCATCCGCGGCCAACGGGCGCCCGGCAGCAGGCCGAGGGCCGGGCCGTTGTTGTCGTAGGGCAGCAGCCGGGCCGGCCGGTCCGGTCGGGCGATCAGCGGCGCCGGGTGACCGGCCAGGCACAGGCCCGCGCGGCGGCCGTCGGGCGCGATGTCCACCGTGCACAGCGTCGCGAAGATCTCGTCGTCGTCGCGCTCGTGCTCCAGCACCTGCTGCAGCGTGTTCAGCAGCTCGTCACCGCAGAGTCCGGCCAGCGTCAGCGCCCGCCAGGCGATGCGCAGCTCCACGCCGAGCGCCGCCTCGTCCGGGCCGTGGCCGCAGACGTCGCCGATCATGGCGTGGACGGTGCCGTCCGGGGTGCGGACGGTGTCGTAGAAGTCGCCGCCGAGCAGCGCGCGCGAGCGGCCGGGGCGGTAACGGGCGGCGAAACGCAGCGGCGAGCCCTCCAGGAGGGGCGTCGGCAGCAGGCCGCGCTCCAGGCGGGCGTTCTCCTGTGCGCGCAGCTTGCCCTCGGCGAGCCGCCGCTCGGCGGTGTCCGACCGCTTGCGCTCCACGGCGTAGCGGATGGCGCGGCTGAGCAGCCGGCCGTCCAGCTCGTCGCGGAACAGATAGTCCTGGGCGCCCACACGCACGGCTTGCGCGCCGCGCTCGGCGTCGCCGGACGCGGTGAGCGCGAGCACGGCGTGCCGGGGCGCGAGCTCGAGGACATGCCTGAGCACGGCCAGCTCGTCGTCGTCGGCGGTGCGTCCGGGCGCGGGCAGCGCGAGGTCCAGCAGGATGCAGTGGACGTCGTCGGTGAGCAGCCGCTCGGCCTCGGTGAGGTTGCGGGCGGTGCGCACGCGGATCGGCTTGCCGGCCGAGTCGAGCAGGCCGGGGACGATCGGGGCGGCCGTGGGGTCGTCCTCGATCAGCAGCAGTGTGAGGTTGGTGTGGGCGGCGGCGCTCACGCCGTGGGGGACGCGGTCGCCGGTGGCGGCGTCGTCCCCGACCGTGGGGCTCTTCGCTTCGTCGCGATGGTCGTTCCGGTCGTCCGTGCGCGGGGCTTCTTCCTTGGAGGGGCCGCCGACTGCGGGCGCGGCCTGCGCCTGACCACACTCCACGGCCGGGATCGCTCTCTGCCGCGGTACGGGTACGGGCATTGTCCTGGATTCCTTCCCTCCCCCCGAGGGCATGGCGGGTACGAGGGACCTCGACCCACCGACGGGGACCATAGCGGCAGAACGGGCCGCAGCGGAATGGTCCACGGCACGCCTCTTGATCTCAGACCGGTGTCATATGCCGCCATTTGCGGCGCAGTTGGGCAGGGCGGGAGGGGGTCGGGGATGACGAACGTCACGTCGGCGCGTGGTTTGGCGGCGGGTTGAGGTGCGGTGGGTCACGTGGGCGGCGTCACGGGCGCCCACGGGGAGCGGCCGGGCGGCCTCCAGGCCCGCTACGCCCTCGCGGGCGGCCACCAGCCCCGCTACATCCTCGCGGGCCGCCACCAGGCCCAGATACGCCCTAGGTCAGGCGCGCCCTGAGCCTCGTACGCCCCCCTGGTCGACGAGGCGCTGCGCGCCGAGGCGGAGGGCCTGATCCGGCCGGCGCGCCCTCACGCGTCCGGGCGGACCACTCCGAGTATCGGCATCGAGCCCGCGCCCGCGACGGTGATCGTCCGGCCCGGGCGCGGGGCGTGGATCATCTTTCCGTCGCCCAGGTAGAGCGCGATGTGGCTGGCGTCGTCGAAGTACACGATCAGGTCCCCGGGGCGCATGTCCTTCACGTCGACGCGTGTCAGCTGCCGCCACTGCTCCTGCGAGGTCCGCGGGACCAGGACGCCGGCGGACGCCCAGGCCTGCGACGTGAGGCCGGAGCAGTCGAAGGAGTCCGGCCCCTCGGCGCCCCACACGTACGGCTTGCCGAGCTGCGAGGTCGCGTAGGCGATGGCCCTCTTGCCCTGGGGGCCGGCCTGGCTGTCGACGCCGGTCAGGACGCCGCTGTCCAGCCAGGCGGTCTGCGCCCGCTGGGCGGCCTGCTCCTGGAGCCGGGTGAGGCGGTCCCTCTCCTCCTGCTCCAGCTCCGATTCCAGCTTCTCGGCGGCCGCGATCTGCTGCTCGACCTTCTTCTGGGCCGTCGCCTTGGCCTTGCGGTTGGCCTCCAGCTTCTGCCACTGGGCCGAGGCGTCCTTGGCGTACTGCTCCAAGTCCTGCTGGGTGCGGGTCATTTCGCCGAGCAGCCCCTCGGTCGCCCGCTGGCCCTGCCGAGCCCGGCCCGCCCCGTCGAGGAACTCGCCCGGGCTGTCGCTGAGCACCAGTTTCGCCTCGTCGGGCAGACCGCCGCCCCGGTACTGCGCGCGGGCCGCGGCGCCGGCGCGGTCCTTCATGTCGGCCAGCGCCTCACGGCCCTCGACGATCTTCTTGGCCAGCTCGACGATCTCCGTGGACTGCTTCTTCGCCTGTTCCTCGGCCGCGTTGTAGGCGTCGGTGGCGACCGCGGCATCGTGGTAGAGCGCGTCGAGCCTGGTGCGCACCGCCTCCAGGTCCGTGTCGGACGTGGGTGGCAAGCTCAGATCGGGGTTCGTGGTGGGGAGCGGCGTGGGAGCCGGGGCCGCGAAGGCGGTGCCCGGGACCGTCAGCACGGTGACCGCGCAGACCGCGGCCACCGCCGCCGCGATCAGGCTGCGCTTGCCCCTACCCATACATCCCCCAAGACCTGATTTCCCGTCAGTAACATACATCGCCCGGGGGATCGTGCCACGCCGCGCCGGAAAACGACAGGGTCTGTCCCTCCCTGTCCTCACCTGCCGTGAGGATCTCCCCGCCATGTGTGACGAACGCCTCGCGGAGATCGTTCCCGGCAGCCCCGCCCGGTGTCGTCTCTCACCTCTGCGGTGCCAGCGCCTCCCACCGCACCGTCACTTCGCCCTGCCGCCACCGCCCGGGCCGGTCCGCCACGGGCCAGTCCGCGGTGAGGTCCCGCACCGCCCGCATCCACCGCTGGCGCGCGCCGTACGACGCGTAGGGCGCCGCCGCCGCCCAGGCGCGGTCGAAGTCGCGGAGGAACGCGTGCACGGGCTCACCGGGCACGTTCCGGTGGATGAGTGCCTTGGGGAGTCGTTCCGCGAGGTCGGAGGGGCGGTCCAGGGAGCCGAGCCGGGCGGCGAAGGTGACCGTCCGCGGCCCCTCGGGCCCGAGCGCGACCCACACGTGCCGCCGCCCGACCTCGTCGCAGGTCCCCTCGACGAGCAGTCCCCCGCGCGAGCCGTCCACCGCCGGCGCGAGCCGTGCGCACAGCCGTTCCCAGACGCCGCCGACCTCCTCCTCGTCGTACTGCCGCAGCACGTTGGCGGCGCGGATGAGGTGCGGCCGGTGGGGGAGCGGGATCTCGAAGCCGCCGTGCCGGAAGACGAGGCCGTCGCGTTCGTACGGCTTCGCGGCGGCGACCCGGGCCGGCTCGATCTCGACGCCCACCACGCGCGCGTGAGGCGCTACCGACCGCAGCCGGCCCAGCAGTTCGACGGCGGTCCAGGGGGCGGCGCCGTAACCGAGGTCGACGGCGACGGGACGGCCCGCTCGGCGCAGCTCGGCCCCGTGCACGGCCGCGATCCAGCGGTCCATGCGGCGCAGCCGGTTGGGGTTCGTCGTCCCGCGCGTGACCGTCCCCACGGGGCGGGAGGGTGCGCGGGAGACCATGCCTACGAGTATGCGGTGCCCGCGCGGGCCCCCGGTCCCCCCACTGTCACCGCGGGCACCTCCAGCGACTTCGAGCACTTGAGGCGCTCCCGGGCCCCGGACGCCGTCCGCCCTCGAACGGTTGAGCGATCCCGGTAACGCTCAGGCAAAAACCGCCCCCGTGAGCCCTCTTCCAGGAATGGGAACGCGTCCTTCCGGTGTTCCTCCCCCCGGAGGGCGCCCACACCCTCCGCCCGGCATGCCCGCAGCGAGGAGGACCGCCAGTGAGCCAGTACGGCAGCAGGCTCGGGCGTCGCGCTACGACGGCACCCTCACGCCGCAGACTGCACCGCCGGCCCCGCCGTGTCGCCATGCTCTCCGTACACACGTCACCGCTCCACCAGCCCGGCACCGGGGACGCCGGCGGCATGAACGTCTACATCGTGGAACTCGCCCAGCGCCTCGCCGCGCTCAACATCGAGGTGGAGATCTTCACCCGCGCCACCACCGGCGGTCTGCCCCCCACCGTCGACCTGGCCCCCGGCGTCCTCGTCCGCCACATCGACGCCGGCCCCTACGAGGGGCTCGCCAAGGAAGACCTCCCCGCCCAGCTGTGCGCCTTCACGCACGGCGTGATGCAGGCCTGGGCCGGCCACCGCCCCGGCTACTACGACCTCGTCCACTCGCACTACTGGCTCTCCGGCCACGTCGGCTGGCTCTCCGCCCAGCGCTGGGGCGCACCCCTCGTGCACGCCATGCACACCATGGCCAAGGTCAAGAACGCCAACCTCGCCGACGGCGACACCCCCGAGCCCGCCGCCCGCGTCATCGGCGAGACCCAGATCGTCGTCGCCGCCGACCGCCTCATCGCCAACACCGCCGAAGAGGCCGACGAACTCGTCCGCCACTACGGCGCCGACCCCGGCAAGGTCGCCGTCGTCCACCCCGGCGTCAACCTCGACCGCTTCAGCCCCGCCGACGGCCGCTCCGCCGCCCGCGCCCGCCTGGGCCTGCCCCAGGACGCCGTGATCCCGCTCTTCGCCGGCCGCATCCAGCCGCTCAAGGCACCCGACGTCCTCCTGCGCGCCGTGGCCGTCCTCCTCGACGAGCGGCCCGACCTGCGCTCCCGGCTCGTCGTCCCCGTCGTCGGCGGCCCCAGCGGCAGCGGGCTCGCCAAGCCGGAGGGTCTGCAGAAGCTGGCCGCGCGCCTCGGCGTCTCCGACGTCGTACGGTTCCGCCCGCCCGTCGGGCAGGAGCAGCTCGCGGACTGGTTCCGGGCCGCCTCCGTCCTCGTCGTCCCCTCCTACAGCGAGTCGTTCGGCCTGGTCGCCATAGAGGCGCAGGCGGCCGGCACGCCGGTGCTCGCCGCGTCCGTCGGCGGGCTCCCGGTGGCCGTGCGCGACGGGGAGACGGGCTTCCTCGTCGAGGGCCACGACCCGGCCGCCTACGCGCGCGTGCTCGCCGAGTTCGCCGACCGCCCCGAACTCCCCGCCCGTATGGGCGCGTCAGCCGCCCGGCACGCCCAGTCCTTCGGCTGGGACACCGCGGCGGCCGCCACCGCCGACGTCTACGCGGCCGCGACGCAGGCGCACCGCCGTCGCGTACGCTCCCAGCATGGGTGATGCCGAGAAGACCGCCGCGCAGGTCATCGAGGACGTCCTGAAGGACGCCGAACTGGAATGGGAGAGCCCCGAGCCGGGCAACTACGTCGTCCAGCTCCCCGGCACCCGCAAGCTGAAGACGACGCTCTCGCTCATCGTCGGCCGCCACTCCCTCTCGCTGAACGCCTTCGTCATCCGCCACCCCGACGAGAACGAGGCCGGCGTCCACCGCTGGCTCCTGGAGCGCAACCTCAAGCTGTACGGCGTGAGTTACGCCGTCGACCAGCTCGGCGACGTCTACGTCACCGCCCGCCTTCCCCTCGCCGCCGTCACCGCCGACGCGACCGACCGTCTCCTCGGCCAGGTCCTGGAGGCCGCCGACGGGGCCTTCAACACCCTTCTGGAACTGGGCTTCGCCACCGCGATCCGCCGCGAGTACGCCTGGCGCGTCTCCCGCGGCGAGTCCACCCGCAACCTGGACGCCTTCGACCGTCTGACGCGGCGAGAGGCGGACTGAGCACGCCGGTCAGCGGACGGCGGGCCCCCGCGCATACCGTCCCGGAGTGACCCCGACCCACTTCCTGAAGTGGCGGGTGAGATGGGACTGGTCGAAGAAACCGCTGGCCACCGCCACGTCCCCGGGCGGCAGACCGCCGAGCAGCAGACCGCGGGCCCGTTCGAGGCGGCGGGACATCAGGTACTGGTGCGGCGCGATGCCGTACGCCGTGCTGAACGCCCTGACGAGGTGAGCCGGGTGAGCGCCCAGCAGCCGGGACGCCTCGTCCAGGGCGACGCCCGTCAGAACGCGCTCGTCGAGGAGTTCGCGGAGCCGACGGGCCAGGGCCGGGTCGCGGCGGACGGATTCCACGGGACCGCGCGGACGCAGATGCGAGCGCAGCCGCTCGCCGATCAGCGTCAGCCGGCTGTCCGCCTCCAGTTCGTCGCCGGGCCCGGTGAGCGCCGTGTGCAACTGCCCGACACGCCGCCGCAGCACCGGGTCCCGCAGGTCGGGACCGTCGACGGCGGGGCCGATCAGATCCGCGCCGAGCACGCTCGCGTCGAGGTACAGCACCCGCTTGCGGAAGCCGCCCGGGGTGGCGGCGGAGCCGTTGTGCGGCACGTGCGGCGGCAGCAGCGTCACCGTGTCGTGCGGGGTGCCGTGCTCGTGCCGCTCCAGGTCGTAGCGCACGGCCCCGGCGTCCACGATGAGCAGCGTCCACGCGTCGTGCACGTGCATCGGGTACGCGTGGTCGGTGAAGTGGGCGTGGAAGACCTCGACGACGCCCGGGACACGCGGGCGCCAGGCGGAGACGTCGGCGACCATGCAAAGAACGTACAAGACCCCGCCGTGGCCGGGGCGGCAGTCTCGGCACATGAGCACGAACCCGAACCCGAACCCGGACGTGAACCTGAAGGCGGACGCGGACTCCGGTGCCGCCCCCGTCCGCTTCGACACGAAGATCGCCGTCCTGCTGCGCGAGGACCTGGAGACCTGGCAGCGCCTGAACGTCACCGCGTTCCTGGTCAGCGGCCTGGGAACGGAGATCCCCGAGGTGATCGGGGAGCCGTACGAGGACGCGGACGGCGTCGGCTACCTGCCGATGCTCCGTCAGCCGGTCATGGTCTTCGAGGCGACGAAGGAGGCGCTGACGACGGCCCACGCGCGCGTGCTGTCCCGGGCCCTCCCGCGCGCGGTGTTCACCTCGGACCTCTTCGCCACCGGCAACGACCGCGACAACCGCACGGCGGTGCGGGCGGTGCGGACGGGCGACCTGGACCTGGTGGGCCTCGCGGTCTACGGCCCACGGAACGCGGTGGACAAGGTGGTGAAGGGGGCGCGCATGCATCCCTGACGGACGCGCGAGGTTGACGGCCGCGGCGGGGGCGCTGGTGAACGCCCCCGCCGCCGACGGGGTTTCGGAAGGGGGCCGGGCGGCCGGAGGGGGATGCGCGCTGGCAGAGGGCCGTACAGCCGGTAGGGGGTCAGACGGCCGGGCTGACCTCGGGCTTGCCGTGCCCGGCCCCGTTCGCCGCCCGAGGCGCGTCCTCGGCCCCGTCAGCCGGCTCCGCCCTTTCACTCCCCTTAGACCCCTCGGCCGCTTGCGTCTCCTCGGCCGGCAGCCACCGCGTCAGCGCGGCGAACCCGACGCCCGCCACCGCCCCGACGACGGCGCACAGCCCCCACAGCCACTCCGCCCCGAACCGGTCGATGACGAGACCGGAGAACACCGGGGCGATCAGCGAGGCCAAGGCCCACGACATCGTGTACATGCCCTGGTAGCGCCCGCGCCCGTGGACGGGGGAGAGGCGTACGACGAGACCGGTCTGGGTCGGCGCGTTGACGATCTCGGCGAGCGTCCACACGCAGACGGTGAGCGCGAAGACGCCGACCGACCCGGCGAAGGCGGTGAGCCCGAAACCGGCCCCGGCGAGCACGGACGACACGAAGAGCAGCCGTCCGGGGTCACGGTGCTGGATGAACCGGGTGACCGGGATCTGCAGGACGACGATGAGGACGCCGTTGACGGCGATGGCCATGCCGTAGTCGGCCGGGGTGAACCCGGCCTCGCCCATCGCCACCGGCAGGCCGATCGCGCCCTGCTGGAAGATGAAGGCGACGGCGAAGGACAGCCCGACGAGCCCCATGAACCGCCCGTCGCGCAGCACCGTGCCGAGCCCGACGGCGCTCTCCTCGACGGACACGGCCTCCCGCACCGGCCGCGACTCGGGGAGCTTGAGGAAGACGACGACCGCGCAGAGGAGGGTCATCCCGCCCTCGACGAGGAAGCCGGCGAGATAGCTGAACTCGGCGACGAACCCGGCGCCCATGGAGGAGACGGCGAAACCGAGGTTGATGGCCCAGTAGTTGAGCGAGAACGCCCGGAGGCGGTCCTCGGGCCGCACGATGTCGGCCATCATCGCCTGCACGGCGGGCCGCGAGGCGTTGGAGGCCGTGCCGACCAGGAAGGCGACGGCCGCGATGGCGACGGGATGCTCCATGAAGCCGAGCAGCGTCACCGACGCACCGGTGGCCACCTGGGCGACGAGCAGCGTGGGCCGCCGTCCGAGCCGGTCCGCCATCACACCGCCGGCCAGGGAGGAGAGGACCCCGCCGAGCCCGTAGAGGGAGGCGACGACACCGGCGTAGACGGCGGAGTAGCCCCGCTCGAGAGTCAGATACAGGGCCATGAAGGTGGCGACGAACGCCCCGAGCCGGTTGACGAGGGTGCTGGTCCACAACCACCAGAACTCCCGGGGCAACCCGGAGACGCTCTCGCGGGCGGCACGTCTCAAAGAGGCGACGGACACAGGGATCCCCCGAACGGTAAGAGGCACGGTAAGAGCACGCACCGGAGGTGCGTGTAAGAGGCGAAGACGGTGTCGACAACTTACGAGCCCGGGGGTGTCGCTGACCACTCGATTAACAGATCCCGTCAACCGTCCGCTCTACGAGCGGGGCGCACCCCCGCCCAAAGGCTTGGATTACGCTCATACGCATGGCCGACGCACCGTACAAGCTGATCCTGCTCCGTCACGGCGAGAGCGAGTGGAACGCGAAGAACCTGTTCACCGGCTGGGTGGACGTCAACCTCAACGAGAAGGGCGAGAAGGAGGCCGTCCGCGGCGGTGAGTTGCTGAAGGACGCCGACCTGCTCCCCGACGTGGTCCACACCTCGCTCCAGAAGCGCGCGATCCGCACCGCGCAGCTCGCCCTGGAGTCCGCCGACCGCCACTGGATCCCCGTCCACCGCTCCTGGCGCCTGAACGAGCGCCACTACGGCGCCCTCCAGGGCAAGGACAAGGCCCAGACGCTCGCCGAGTTCGGCGAGGAGCAGTTCATGCTGTGGCGCCGCTCCTACGACACCCCGCCGCCGCCGCTCGAGGACGGCACGGAGTTCTCCCAGTCCGACGACGCCCGCTACGCGACCATCCCGCCGGAGCTGCGCCCCCGCACGGAGTGCCTCAAGGACGTCGTCATCCGGATGCTCCCCTACTGGTACGACGGCATCGTCCCCGACCTCCTCACCGGCCGCACGGTCCTGGTCGCCGCCCACGGCAACTCCCTGCGCGCCCTGGTCAAGCACCTCGACGGCATCTCCGACGCCGACATCGCCGGCCTGAACATCCCGACGGGCATCCCCCTGTACTACGAACTCGACGCCGACTTCAAGCCGCTGACCCCGGGCGGCAAGTACCTCGACCCGGAGGCGGCAGCAGCAGCCATCGAAGCGGTCAAGAACCAGGGCAAGAAGAAGTAAGCGCCCACCTTCGAAGCCCCCGGCCTGCGCGTCCTTCGCGGGCTGGGGGCTTTCAGGTGGGGCTTGGCCGTCCCTGGGCCGTGACCTCACCGACCGGGCCTTGTTCAGCGCTTCAGGAAGTCCGGCTCCGGCTGTTGTCTCGTTTCCGCCCGGGCTCCGGCATCGCGGAGGGCCGAGACGGCTGCCGCCGCGTCCTCCTCCGGCACACAGGCGAGAACGACGGCGGGGACCTGCGTCGCCAGAATCTTGCTGCGCCAGAGGCTCAGCCCCGTCAGCCGACGCACGACCCGGACGACGTCCATCACACGGACGCCGGGGTCGGTGAGCACGACGTCATGAGGCACGTCGTCGCACACCAGCAAGAAGTACTCGTCCGCCATGGCTCTCCCGCCCCTCTCCGATGCGGAGCGTACGAGCCGTCAGCCGTCATGTCCCATCGTCTTGGTGGCGTCGACGGTACGGGTACACGCGGAGAACCGGGAGAGGAAGGGGCCCAGGCGGAGACGCCGGGCCCCTTCGGTGTCGGTGGGCTGTCAGCCGCACTGGCACGGGCTTCCCGACTGGCACCCGCACCCGCAGCCCGACCCGCAGCCGCACGCGGCGATCAGGGGCAGGTTCCTGATCTGCGCGGGCTGTTCGGTCGGGCGTTCCTGGGTGGGGGCCGCCGGCGTGGAGGTGCTGGGAGCTTCGGCCATGGGTTCCTCCTGGAGGCCTGAAGGCTGGAGCGCCTTGTCGCCCATTGCATGCCCGCTGCGACGGGCGCATCAACGGCGCACGGAGGCTCCCCCGCGCCCGGGGCTCGCTGCTTCGCGCCCGCGTACCCGCGTACCCGCGTACCCGCGTACCCGCGTACCCGCGTACCCGCGTACCCGCGCGCCCTCGGCCTCCCCGGCCCCAGGATCTCCCGTGGCCGGCTACGCCCCCTCCGTCCCCGGCACCGGCTGGATCTCCGTCGGCAGGTCCTGCTGGAGTTCGTCCGCGTGTTCGCCGGTCACCAGGAACACCACCCGCTTCGCGACCGCCACCGCGTGGTCGGCGAAGCGCTCGTAGTAGCGGCCCAGCAGGGTGACGTCCACCGCCGTCTCGATGCCGTGCTTCCAGCGTTCGTCGATCAGGTGCTGGAACAGCGTCCGGTGCAGCAGGTCCATCTCGTCGTCGTCCGTCTCCAGCTGGAGCGCGAGGTCGACGTCCTTCGTGATGATCACCTCGGCCGCCTTGGCCATCAGACGCTGCGCCAGCTGGCCCATCTCCAGGATGGTGGCGTGCAGGTCACTCGGCACCGCCCGGTCCGGGAAACGCAGCCGCGCCAGCTTCGCGACATGCTGGGCGAGGTCGCCCGAGCGCTCCAGGTCCGCCGACATGCGCAGCGACGTCACGACTATGCGCAGGTCCGTCGCGACCGGCTGCTGCCTCGCCAGCAGCGCGATGGCCCGCGCCTCCAGATCGTGCTGAAGCTCGTCGACCTTCTGGTCGGCCTCGATCACGCTCTCGGCCAGTTTGAGATCGGCGTCGAGGATGGCGGTCGTGGCGCGTCCGACTGCCGACCCCACTAGCCGGGCCATCTCCACCAGACTGTCGCCGATCGAGTCCAGTTCCTCGTGGTACGCGTCCCGCATCAGGGTTCCCTCTCGTGCGTCGTTCTTCAGGGGCTCCGGGGGCCGGGACCGGCCGTGGAACCGGCGCTGCGAACCCCACGGTGCCACGGTCCGCCCCGTACGCGTCGGTTTCCGTCACCTCAAATGAACCACCACTGGCTCCAAGGTGAACTCTGGGCGACGAGTGTCCGAGGTCCCACACCGATGGCTGTGGCCGGGCCGGACGCCATGCCTAACCTGGACGCATGGACGTGAACGCGGCGGTCGCCGCAGCGGCTGCGATCGCCGGGGTGCTCACCGGCGTCATCGCCATGCTGGCGTTCCGTTGGAGCGAACGCGACCAGAAACGACCCACCAGGACCTCCTTGCACACCGATCCCGTCCTCCCCCCGGGTGTGGACACCGTCCTGTCCGTCCTCCGTTCCTCGGCCGTCGTCCTCGACGAGGCCGACGCCGTCGTCAAGGCCAGCTCGGCGGCGTACGCCCTCGGCCTGGTCCGCGGCGGCAAACTCGCGGTCGAGCCGATGCTCCAGATGGCCCGCGACACCAGACGCGACGGAGAGATACGCCAGGTCGAACTGGATCTGCCCAGACGGGGCACCGGCCGGGGCGAGGCCCTCGCCGTCTCCGCCCGCGTGGCGCCCCTCGGCTCCCGCCTCGTCCTGCTCCTCGTCGAGGACCTCACCGAAGCCCGGCGCATCGAAGCCGTACGACGCGACTTCGTCGCCAACGTCAGCCATGAGCTGAAGACGCCTGTAGGCGCGCTCTCCCTGCTCTCCGAAGCTGTCATGGACGCCTCCGACGACCCGGAGGCCGTGGAACGCTTCGCCGGCCGGATGCAGATCGAGGCCACCCGGCTCACCAACCTGGTCCAGGAGCTCATCGACCTCTCCCGGGTGCAGAACGACGACCCCCTGGAGGACGCCGAGCCCGTCCGGGTGGACGAACTCGTCACCGAGGCCGTCGACCGCTGCCGCCACCAGGCCGGCGCCAAGCAGATCACCATGGCCGCCGCCGGCGCGTCCGGCCTGCGCGTCCACGGCAACCGGGGCCAACTGGCCGCCGCCCTCGGCAACCTCGTCGAGAACGCCGTCAACTACTCGCCCGCCCGCACCCGCGTCGGCATCGCCGCCCGCCGGGTGGCCGCCTCCGGCGGCGACCTGATCGAGATCGCCGTCACCGACCAGGGCATCGGCATCTCCGACAAGGACAAGGAACGCATCTTCGAGCGCTTCTACCGCGTCGACCCCGCCCGCTCCCGTGCCACCGGCGGCACGGGCCTCGGACTGGCCATCGTCAAGCACGTGGCCGCCTCGCACGGCGGAGAGGTCACCGTGTGGAGCGCCGAGGGGCAGGGCTCCACCTTCACGCTCCGGCTCCCGGAAGCGGCCGCCCGCCGCCGCGCCGACCCGTACAGCGGCGACGACGACCACCCGTACGGCGACGACGGCGCTTACGGCGACGATGTTCACCTCTACGCCGACGGCGTCTACGACCAGGACCCCGGCCCCTACGACCGGGATCCGCTCGCCGGCGGCGCCCGCCGCGTCTCACCTACTCCGGGCCCCGGCCCGTCCCCGGGGGCCCCAGAGCCCCCCGCAACGCCCGCATCCCCCGACTCAACCGCGTACCAGACGCTTTCCGCCCCGGAGGTCCTTCCGTGACCCGAGTGCTCGTCGTCGAGGACGAGGAGTCCTTCTCCGACGCTCTGTCCTACATGCTCCGCAAGGAGGGTTTCGAGGTCGCCGTCGCGACCACCGGGCCCGACGGACTCGACGAGTTCGAGCGCAACGGCGCCGACCTCGTCCTCCTCGACCTGATGCTGCCGGGGCTGCCCGGCACGGAGGTGTGCCGGCAGTTGCGCGGCCGCTCCAACGTCCCCGTGATCATGGTGACCGCCAAGGACAGCGAGATCGACAAGGTCGTCGGCCTGGAGATAGGCGCCGACGACTACGTCACCAAGCCGTTCTCCTCGCGTGAGCTGGTCGCCCGGATCAGGGCCGTCCTGCGCCGGAGAGGCGAGCCGGAGGAGACGACCCCGGCGGCCCTGGAGGCGGGACCGGTCAGGATGGACGTCGACCGCCACGTCGTGACCGTCGCCGGCTCGAAGGTCGACCTCCCGCTGAAGGAGTTCGACCTGCTGGAGATGCTGCTGCGCAACGCGGGCCGCGTCCTCACCCGTATGCAGCTCATCGACCGTGTCTGGGGCGCCGACTACGTGGGCGACACCAAGACCCTCGACGTCCACGTCAAGCGCCTGCGCGCGAAGATCGAGCCCGACCCGGGCGCGCCCCGGTACCTGGTGACGGTGCGGGGACTCGGCTACAAGTTCGAGCCGTAGGCCCTGCCGGCCCGGAGGGCCACCGAAGGCATGCAGAAGGGCGGCGCCCACGCGGGGCGCCGCCCTTCGGCGTGCGTACGAGGCGGTACGGGGCTCAGTGGCCGGCGGCGGCCGACTCCGAGGCGCTCGCGGAGGCCGTGCCCTCGCCCGCCGTACCCGGCTGGCCCGCCGACGCGGAGGCGGACGGGGAGGCCGAGGCCGAGGCTCCCGGCGCGGACGGGATGTCGCTCGGGCCCCACTCGCTGAAGTAGCTCTCGGCGGGGACGACGAAGGCGAGCAGGCTGACCTCACCGGTCCGGCTGAAGCTGAACGTCACCTTCTGGGCGTTGCCGCCCTGGACCGCCTCTTCGCTGCCGGACACGACCGCGGAGGCGTTGTCCTTGCCGCCGATGACGACCGAGCCGCCGGCCGGGATCGTCACCTTGCTCTCACCCTTGGCGGGCTTGATCTCGACGGGCTTGCTCACCCCGTCCACGCTGATCGAGTCAAGGGTCTGCGGCTCGTCGCCGCCGTTGAAGACCGTCGCGGAGACCGCGGCCGGACCCGTGGACTCGGGGTCGGGCTGGGTGATGACGACGACGTTCTGCAGCTTGATGTCGCCGACGCTGGTGGCGGCGTTGTCCGGCTTGATCTCCAGCGTCTGGCTGTCGTTGCCGGCGCCGCACGCGGCGAGCGTGGCGATCGAGAAAGCAAGGGCGGAGGCGGCGAGGGCGCCGCGTCGAAGGCTGCTGCTCACGGCGGCGGCATCTCCTTGGAACGCGCGGGCAGCTCTCCTGGAATAAAGCCACCCTAAGGGTCTGTCAGCGGGCCTTAAGGTTACCGAGCCGTTCCCAGGCCGCCGCACCCGACCCGCCTCTACGGCGTTCCGGGCCGGTGAGGGCGGCTCCCGCGGGCGGTCGGCGCCTCCCGGCACTCGGGTGCCCCGGGAGCGCGGCGGCCACTCCGACCGAGTCCTTCCTCTTGGGTCACCTCAGTCGCAGAGCCGCAACCTGCTGCCACTTCAGTCACTTCCGTCACTCCAGCCATCTGAGCCACTCCCGTCACTCCAGCCACAAGTGACCCACGAGTCACTTTGGCCACTTCCTCACCGACCGCCATTCACATAACCGCCGGTCGGCGGGACCGGGGATTTTCCGTGAAGGAAAGCGGGGGCCGCCCGTGAATTGATCACCGGGCGTTCGGCCGGCGGCGTGATCCCGCGGTGTGATCAATTCGGGAAACGGCTCGGATGCGACTCAGGACACCGAACGGAGTAGCGGAAGTCGCACACCGACAACCGGACATATGGGGATGTTCGGGCACTCGGGAGGGGTTGCGGATGCGTGTAACGTACGCGTTTCACCCCCGTCGGACAGCCGCTCCGACCTGCGAATACCTGCTTCCGCGCACCGTCCGCAGCACGTCCCTGTCGTGGTTGTCAACCCCCGAGATATGCCCTGACCTGCGAAAACGCCATTCAGAACCCGCGGATTCCGTGTTACTCTTGATAGCCACGGAAGGGGTACCTGTCACATGACGTTCAAGGTTGGCGACACCGTGGTCTATCCCCATCACGGGGCCGCGCTGATCGAGGCTATCGAAACTCGTCAGATCAAAGGCGTGGACAAGACCTACTTGGTGCTGAAGGTCGCCCAGGGCGACCTGACAGTGCGTGTGCCAGCGGACAATGCGGAGTTCGTCGGCGTGCGTGATGTGGTCGGTCAGGACGGGCTGGACCGGGTCTTCGAGGTGCTGCGCGCGCCGTACGCCGAGGAGCCCACGAACTGGTCGCGTCGTTACAAGGCAAATCTCGAGAAGCTCGCCTCCGGCGATGTCATCAAGGTCGCGGAAGTCGTGCGTGACCTGTGGCGTCGTGAGCGTGAGCGTGGACTCTCCGCCGGCGAGAAGCGCATGCTCGCCAAGGCCCGCCAGATCCTGGTGAGCGAGCTCGCCCTCGCGGAGAACACCAACGAGGACAAGGCGGAGGCGCTCCTCGACGAGGTCCTCGCGTCCTGACGCCGACGCACACCGGCCTCGGCTCAGCACACTGAAATGCCGCGGTGCCCGATGACACAGCTCCAGTCGCCGGGCGCTGCGGCATGTCCGTGCCCGGACGCCGTACGCATGTTCCTCCCGCGATGCCGCACGCCGTCGCCGCGCGTCAACCGCGTGCTCTTCCGCATGTCGCTTGTCATGGTGCTTCGGAGAAAGATCCCCCGATATTTCTGGGTGCCGGGCCCGGGCAGCAGGCTCGACCGGCGTCACGGAAGGGTCCGGTCAAGGCGTCGCGCCCGGCACGCTGTCTCCGTACCCACCAAGGCCGAGCACACAAACCTGACAGGAACCGATGTCTGACGATTCGCGTCCCTCGCCCGCCCCGACCCGCGCGGCCGCGGTCATTCCTGCCGCCGGCCGGGGCGTACGCCTCGGCCCGGGCGCCCCCAAGGCGCTCCGCGCGCTGAACGGGACCCCCATGCTGATCCACGCGGTGCGCGCCCTCGCCGCCTCCCGCGCGGTCTCCCTCGTGGTCGTGGTCGCCCCGCCGGACGGCGCCGCCGAGGTCAGGTCGCTGCTCGACGCGCACGCGCTGCCCGAGCGCACCGACTTCGTCGTCGTCCCCGGCGGCGAGAGCCGGCAGGAGTCGGTCAGGCTCGGCCTCGACGCGCTGCCGCCCGGCCACGACATCGTTCTCGTGCACGACGCCGCCCGGCCGCTGGTGCCCGTCGACACCGTCGACGCCGTGATCGAGGCGGTCCGCGACGGCGCCCGGGCCGTCGTCCCGGCACTGCCCCTCGCCGACACCGTCAAGGAGGTCGAGCCCGCGACCGCCCCCGGCGAACCGGAGCCGGTGGTGGCCACCCCGGTACGGGCCCGGCTGCGCGCGGTCCAGACCCCGCAGGGCTTCGACCGCGCCACCCTCATCCAGGCCCACGAGACCGTGACCGACGAGGTCACCGACGACGCCGGCATGGTCGAACGGCTCGGCCTGACCGTCGTCGCCGTCCCCGGACACGAGGAGGCCTTCAAGGTGACGCGCCCGCTCGATCTCGTCCTCGCGGAGGCGGTCCTGGCCCGCAGGAGGCTCAACGATGGCTTCTGACACGCCGCTTCTGCCCCAGGTCGGCATCGGCACCGACATCCACGCCTTCGAGGACGGCCGCGAGCTGTGGTGCGCGGGCCTGAAATGGGAGGGCGAGGGGCCCGGACTGGCCGGCCACTCCGACGCCGACGTCGTCGCGCACGCCGCGTGCAACGCGCTCTTCTCCGCCGCCGGACTCGGCGACCTCGGACAGCACTTCGGCACCGGCCGCCCCGAGTGGTCCGGCGCCTCCGGGGTGACCCTGCTGACCGAGGCCGCCCGGATCGTCCGCGCGGCCGGCTTCACCATCGGCAACGTCGCCGTCCAGGTGGTGGGTCCGCGCCCGAAGATCGGCAAGCGGCGCGACGAGGCCCAGAAGATCCTCTCGGAGGCGGCAGGCGCCCCCGTGTCGGTCTCGGGCGCCACCACGGACGGCCTCGGCTTCCCCGGCCGTGACGAGGGCCTGATGGCGGTGGCGACGGCACTGGTCGCACGCACGGGCTGACCTGCCCTAAGGGCTGTCCCGGCGCTCGCGCCGGGGAGCGCTCGCGGGTCGTCATGTGCCGTGCCGTGTCACGAATCTGTGGCCCTTGAGGGGAAGAGAGCGGGGCATGGTCCCACGCCCACTACCCTGGAGGGGTGACTATTCGCCTGTACGACACCAGCGCCCGGCAGATCCGTGACTTCTCCCCGCTCAAGCCGGGTTGCGTCTCGATCTACCTCTGCGGCGCCACCGTGCAGGCGGCCCCGCACATCGGGCACATCCGCTCGGGCCTGAACTTCGACATCATGCGCCGCTGGTTCGCCCACCGCGGCTACGACGTCACGTTCATCCGCAACGTCACCGACATCGACGACAAGATCATCGCCAAGTCCCACGACCAGGGCCGCCCCTGGTGGTCCATCGGGTACGAGAACGAGCGCGCGTTCAACGACGGCTACCACGCCCTCGGCTGCCTGCCGCCGACGTACGAACCGCGGGCCACCGGGCACGTCCCCGAGATGATCGAGATGATGCGCGGCCTCATCGAGCGCGGACACGCCTACGAGGCCGACGGCAACGTCTACTTCGACGTGCGGTCCTTCCCGGAATACCTGCGGCTGTCCAACCAGGAGCTGGACAACCTGCTCCAGCCCTCCGGCGAGGGCGAGACGGGCAAGCGGGACCCCCGCGACTTCGCCATGTGGAAGGCGACCAAGCCCGGCGAGCCCAGCTGGGAGACGCCGTGGGGCCGAGGCCGGCCCGGCTGGCACCTGGAGTGCTCGGCGATGGCCCACAAGTACCTGGGCACCGCCTTCGACATCCACGGCGGTGGCCTCGACCTGATCTTCCCCCACCACGAGAACGAGATCGCCCAGGCCAAGGCCTACGGCGACGACTTCGCCCGCTACTGGGTGCACAACGCCTGGGTCACCATGCGCGGCGAGAAGATGTCGAAGTCCCTGGGCAACAGCGTCCTCGTCTCCGAGATGGTCAAGCAGTGGCGGCCCATCGTCCTGCGCTACTACCTCGGCACACCGCACTACCGCTCGATGATCGAGTACAGCGAGGAGGCCCTGCGCGAGGCCGAGTCGGCGTTCGCGCGGATCGAGGGCTTCGTGCAGCGGGTCGTCGAGAAGGCGGGGGGCGTCGTCGAGCCCGCCGCCGAGATCCCGCCGGCCTTCGCCGAGGCGATGGACGACGACCTGGGCGTCCCGCAGGCGCTCGCCGTCGTGCACACGACGGTCCGGCAGGGCAACTCCGCCCTCGCCGCCGACGACAAGGAAGCAGCCGTGGCCCGCCTCGCCGAGGTACGCGCCATGCTCGGCGTCCTCGGACTCGACCCGCTCGACGCGCACTGGGCGGGCGAGACCGACCGGGGTGAGGATCTCCACGGCGTCGTCGACAGTCTCGTACGCCTCGTCCTGGACCAGCGCGAGGCGGCCCGGGGACGCAAGGACTGGGGGACCGCGGACGCCATCCGCGACCAGCTCAATCAGTCCGGCCTGGTCATCGAGGACGGCCCGCAGGGGCCGCGCTGGTCGCTGGGCCCGCGTTAGCGGCATCCTTGATCGATTGTGCCGCCCGGCCTTCCGGGCGGCACACTGCATGTACGCACGCACGACAGTTCACGGAAAACAGGTAGGTCATGGCAGCCAACAACCGTCGCATGTCCGGCAAGAAGGGCGCGCAGGTCGGCAGCGGCGGCCAGCGGCGCCGGGGCCTGGAGGGCAAGGGGCCGACCCCGCCCGCCGAGATGCGCAAGGGTCACAAGAAGAACCGCATCGCCACCTCCAAGGCGAAGCAGGTCGCACGCCGTCCCGCGCCCCGCGGCCGCGGCGGCAAGTCGGCCTCCGAGCTGGTCGTCGGCCGCAACCCGGTCGTCGAGGCACTGCGCGAGGGCGTCCCCGCCTCGACGCTCTACGTCCAGCAGTTCATCGACAACGACGAGCGTGTGCGCGAGGCCCTCCAGCTCGTGGCCGAGCGCGGCGGCATCAACCTCATGGAGGCCCCGCGCCCCGAGCTGGACCGCATGACGAACGGCCTGAACCACCAGGGCCTCGTCCTCCAGGTCCCGCCCTACGAGTACGCCCACCCCGAGGACCTCACCGCCGCCGCCTTCGACGCGGGCGAGGACCCGCTGATCGTCGCCCTCGACGGCGTGACCGACCCCCGCAACCTCGGCGCCGTCGTCCGCTCCGTCTCCGCCTTCGGCGGCCACGGCGTCCTCGTCCCCGAGCGGCGCGCCGCCGGCATGACCGCCGGCGCCTGGAAGACCTCCGCCGGCACCGCCGCCCGCACCCCGGTGGCCCGGGCCACCAACCTCACGCGCGCGCTGGAGGCCTACAAGAAGGCCGGCATCGCGATCGTCGGCCTGGCCGCCGACGGAGAGGCGGAGATCGGCGAGCTGGAGGCCCTCCACGGCCCCGTCGTCATCGTCGTCGGCAGCGAGGGCAAGGGCCTGTCCCGACTGGTCGGCGAGACCTGCGACTTCCGGGTGCGCATCCCCATGCCGGGCGGCGCGGAATCCCTCAACGCCGGTGTGGCGGCGGGAGTCGTGCTGTACGAGGCCGCGCGCCGACGGGGATGACCGGGCACGCGGGAGACGGCACCGCGGTGACAGCCGGGCGCGCGCACCAGACGGCGCGCGCCGGCACCGGGAGTCGCGCGTGTACGGGACGGCCTGCCGGCGCAGGTGGCCGGACGGCCCGTGCGCGCGGCCGTCGGGGGTGAGCCGGCGTGGTGCGGGCGGCTGCGGGCAGCCTTGACGGCGTCCGGACAGATCCGGTCGGTCAAGGCAGTGTCCTAACGTCACGTCACTCGGTTAGATGAGTGTGGACACCAGAACACCCCGCACACCCACGGGGGACCGCTCGTCGGGTTTCGACGACGCTCCCGCGCTGAGCATGGTGAAGGTGCCGAGCGATCCGGCGCAGGTCATCGTCAGTCACGCGAGCTTCCGCGTGCAGTTGGGCGCGTCGGCCCGGCGCACCCAATCCCCGCGCGTCGCCCGGCACTTGAGCGCCACCCAGGACACCGCGCGCATCCCCGTGGTCGGGACCGCGGGCAGAGCGGGCCTGGCCGGCGCGCCCGGGACCCGTCGCCGGGCCGTCGTCTGGAGCGGCCGGTCGGTCCCGGACGACACCGGCGCCCACCGCCTCCTCCAGGCCGTGCGGGCCGGCAGCGTGGGCCACGGAGAACCGCCCGCCGACATCGCCGGAGCCACCCGGGTCATCCCCCGCGTCGGGCCCGGCGAGAGCTACGACGGCTACGACGGCGGCCTCACCGCGCAGACCCTCGAAACCCCGACCGTCGGCGCGCAGCGCACCCCCGGCGCCGGCGAGAACCGCATCCTGCCGGCCATGCGCACCGTCGGCAGCGCCTACGACGAGCCCGCATACGCCCCACCCGGCCACGCCGACTCCGGCCACGACCGGCCCGGCTACGACGAACTGCCCTACGACGACGCCCCCTTCGAGGAGTTCGGCGAAGCCGTCGCCGCGCAGACCGCCCCGCGCTCCCGGCGCCACGGCGACGAGCCCGCCCGGCACGCCTTCTACCCCGACCGCCGCCTCAACCTCGGCGTGGTCCTGCTCCCCCTGCGCGTCCTCCTCGGCTTCATCTCCGTCTACACCGGCATGGGCAAACTGTGCGACCCCGTCTACTTCGACGGCGGCGAACGCGGCTCCATGGTCAAGTGGCTCAACACCCTGCACCCCTGGGAAGTCGCCGAGCCCCTGCGGCAGTTCGCCCTGCACCACCCCGTCGGCTCAGGACTCGTCATCGCCTTCCTCCAGGTGATCGTCGGCGTCCTCACCGTCCTGGGCTGCTGGCAGCGCGTCGCCGCCTTCGTCGGCGCGTCGCTCTCCGCCGCACTCCTCGTCACCGTCAGCTGGAAGACCGCCCCGGTCTACGAGACGCCCGACATCATCTACCTCGCCGCATGGTCACCCCTGGTCATCGCCGGCGCCCCCGTCTACTCCGTGGACGGCCGGCTCGCCGCCGGCGCCTGGCGCCGACTCGGCCCCCGCGCCGACCTGTGGGACCTGCGCCGCTACGTCCTGCGCCGCGGCGCGCTCGTCACCGCGATCACCGTGGGCATCACCCTGCTCGTCGGCTCCATGCTCGGCGGCGCCGTCCGCGACGCCGACCGCGTCGTCGTCCCCGGTCCGGGCGAGGCCCCGCGCAACGAACTGCCCGGCTCGCCGCTCCCGCAGGAGTCCGGCGGTCAGCGCCCGAGCAAGAAGAAGCCCTCCCCGTCCGCCGAGCCCACCCGGGAGGCCACCTCGGCGGCCCCCACCGCCGGCGCCGACAGCTCCCCCGACGCCACCCAGGACGACACCCAGAGCGCCACCGCCGGCGCGCCCAGCCAGACCCAGGGCACCGGCGGCGGCCAGGCCCCGCCCCAGCGCTCCACGCCGGACCAGCAGGCCCCCAGCACCAGCTCCGGCCCCACCTCCGGCGGCTCCTCCAGCACCGGAGGCTCCTCGAGCGGCGGCTCCGACAGCACCGGCGGATCGTCCGACACGGGCCGCCCGGGCTTGGTGGGCGGGCTCCTCGGCTGACACCCGGCCCTTGTGAGGCTTGTCGGAACGACGGTGTCCCCGGCGCTTTCCAGCACCGGGGACACCGTCGTCATGTAGAGGCGGACGGACCGTCAGCGCCCCAGCGCCGCCAGCTCCTTCGCCGCCTCGGTCAGATCCTTCGCCGTGTCGATCGCCCGCCAGTACGCGCCCTGCGGGATCGGGAACCCCGCGAGACGCCGCTCCCGGGCAAGATGCGGGAACGTCGTACGCTCGTGATCCCCGCGCTCGGGCAGCAGGCCGGCGAACTCGGGGGAGAAGACGTAGACGCCCGCGTTGATCTCGTACGTCGTCGGCGGCGCCTCGATGAAGTCCGTGATGTGGCCGAAGCCGTCCGTCTTCACCGCGCCCCACGGGATGCGCGGACGGGCCAGCGCGAGGGTGGCGAGAGCATCGCGCTCGGTGTGGAAATCCGCCATGTCGCGCAGCGAGAAACGGGTCCAGATGTCGCCGTTGGTGGCGTACCAGGGCCGGTCCGGGTGCGGGAGGCGGGCGGCCGCGTACTTGAGACCGCCGCCGCGGCCGAGAGGCTCGGACTCCACGACCGTGGTGACGCGCACCGGCAGATCGGCCGCCTCCAGCCACTTCTCCAGCACGTCGGCGAGATGGCCGCAGGAGACGACGACGTCGGTGACGCCCTCCTCGGCGAGCCAGCCCAACTGGTGACCGATGATCGGCTTGCCCGTCCCGGGGATCTCGACCATCGGCTTGGGCCGGTCGTCGGTGTAAGGGCGCAGCCGCGACCCCTGGCCACCGGCCAGGACGACGGCTTGCGTGGGGCGGGACGCGGCATGCGGATGGGTCATGACGGGCACTGTACGCGGCGCCCTCGCCGGCCCGAGGGGCTCCCCCGGCGGCAGGCGGGCGCGGGGGCCCAGGAGGGCGACAGCCACTGCGACGGGGGCCGACGGCCGCGACCGAGCCCCACGTCACCAGGGCGCCGGGCCCACGCCGGTGGAGAGCCGGGTTGTAGGTTGATCACTTGCTTCGTTCAGGTGTCCGGGCCTGCTCGACGGCGGTGCGGAAAAAGATTTCGAAGAATGTGGTCGTCGGATGTCGAGGCACCGTTTCCCGCTCCGACTGAGGGGTGACAGCGCGCCGACGGAGCGCGCGGGACGAGGGGACACCCGAGATGAAGTACATCGCGATGATCTACGGCAACCAGGCCAAGTGGGACTCCTTCCCGGCCGAGGAATGGCCTGAGGCGATCGCCAAGCAGGAGGCGTTCAACAAGAAGTACCGCGAGAGCGGTGAGCTCCTCGGCGCCTACGGTCTGGCGGACGCCGCCAACGCTCAGCTCGTGCGCCGCGAGGACGGTGTCCCGGCGGTCACCGACGGGCCGTACCTGGAGACCAAGGAGTACATCGCCAGCTTCTACCTGCTGGACTGCGACAGCCTGGAGCGGGCGCAGACGATCGCCGCGGACATGCCGTTCGCCGACGTGGAGCCGGTCGAGCTGTGGCCGGTGCTGCACGAGTCCGCGGCGGACGTGTGACCGACGAGCGCCACACCGCCGAGGCCCTGCTGCGCGAGCTGGCGCCGCAGGTCCTCGGCACGCTCGTACGCCGCTACGGCAGCTTCGACGCGTGTGAGGACGCGGTCCAGGAGGCCCTGCTGGCGGCCGCCCTGCAGTGGCCCGAGGCCGGCGTCCCGGACAACCCACGGAGTTGGCTGGTCACCGTTGCCTCCCGCAAGCTGGTCGACCAGATCCGCAGCGACAGCGCCCGCCGACGCCGCGAGGACAGCCTCGCCCTGGCCACCCCGCAGGCCGAACTGCTCGGCCACGCCGCCGACACCGTGCCTGACACGGACCGGGACGACTCGCTGGCCCTGCTGTTTCTGTGCTGCCACCCCGCGCTGTCGCCGGCCAGCCGGATCGCGCTGACCTTGCGCGCGGTCGGCGGCCTGACGACCGCGCAGATCGCTGCGGCCTTCCTGGTACCCGAAGCGACCATGGCTCAGCGAGTCAGCCGAGCCAAGCAGACCGTCAAGGCGTCCGACATCCCCCTGGCCGTGCCTGAGGGCGCCGATCTCACCGCGCGGCTGGCCGAGGTGCGACACGTGCTCTACCTGGTCTTCAACGAGGGGTACACCACCACCGGCGGCACTGACGACAGAGGCCTGACCGCGCCGGAACTGTCCGCCGAAGCGATCCGGCTCACCCGGATGCTGCACCGCCTGGTGCCCGACGACACCGAGACCGCGGGCCTCCTCGCGCTGATGCTGCTCACCGACGCGCGCCGACCCGCCCGAACCGGCCCCTCCGGCGAGCTGGTGCCGCTGGCGGAACAGAACCGCGCCCGGTGGGACCGCCGTGCCATCGCAGAGGGAGTCGACCTGATCAGCCGGACCCTGCCGCGCGGCCGGGTCGGCCCGTACCAACTGCAGGCGGCCATCGCGGCCGTGCACGACGAGGCCGAGGACACCGACGCCACCGACTGGCCCCAGATTCTCGCCCTGTACGAAATCCTGGAGCAGTTCGGGCCGAACCCGATGGTCTCCCTCAACCGCGCGGTAGCCGTCGCCATGGTTCACGACCCGGCGGCGGGACTCGACCTGATCAGGGCACTGGAGGCCGACAACCGCATGGCCCGCCACCACCGGCTGCTCGCCACCCGTGCCCACCTCCTTGAACTCCTCGGCGAACACGAGGCCGCGGCGGCCTCCTACCGCGAAGCCGCCCGCCGCACCGACAGTGCCCCCGAACGCCGCCACCTCAGCGCCCGCGCCCACCGCCTGGAATCGGGCATGTGACGCGCCGTGGCGACGAAGGTGGGCGGCGTGCGGGCTCACCCGGAGGGGTGTGCCCGCTGCCGTGCCTCAGCTGTGGGCCGCCATGACTCCCGAGGCGAAGGACGTGTCGCAGACGGGACGGGCGTAGGACTGCGCCCGGGCGGGGCCGTGGAGGCGGACCGCCGCGCGGCCGAGGGCGCGGGCGATGGAGGCGCAGTGCCTGGCCAGGGACGGCTTGCCGTTCACCGCCTCCTGGAGGTGGGTCAGCGCGACGCCCGGGCCCTCGTCGTGGAGCTCGGTCAGCAGCCGGTCACGCAGGATGTCCTGCGGGGCCTTCGCGGTGCTGTGGGAGGTGCGGTGCGCGGTGGAGGCGGAGGCGTCGGAGGCGGTGAGCACCGAATCCGAGGGGTCCCCCGACCAGTTGACCCGGGTCACCGCCAGAGTGCCGGAGAGCACCATGACGACGGGCAGGACGAGGGCGAGGGAGCGACCGATCCGCCGGGCGGGGCCCCGGCCGCGTCGCGTCTGAGGGGTGCTGGAGTGCTTCACGGAGTGCTTCACGCGTGTGAGGGTAGCGTGCGGTGATGACGTGGAGACTCTAAGTCACTCGGTCGGGGGATGAAGGTGTGCTTCTTTTTGGGTAGGGGGTTGACGAGTGCCGTTCGAAACGCCCGGTGTGTCGGGGTTCGCCGGGTGGACGACGGCAACGAGAAGGGCCCCGCGGCAGCCGCGGGGCCCTTCTCATGAAGGTGGGGGACTCTCCGGCGTCAGTCGGAGAGACGCTCGCCCGTCGAAGTGGAGAACACGTGGGTCTCGCCCGCGCGCGGGACGACGTGCAGCGTGCTGCCCTTCTCCGGGACGTCACGGCCGCTGACACGGACGACGAGGTCCTTGGAGTCGTCGCCGCTGAGCTTGGCGGTGCCGTAGACGTACGCGTCGGCGCCCAGCTCCTCGACCACGTTCACGGTGACCGCGAGGCCCAGGTCGGACTCCGCGCCGGCGACGTCGAAGTGCTCGGGGCGGACGCCGACGGTGACCGTCTTGTCGGTGGTCGCCGAGATCGCGTCACGCTGGACCGGCACGACCGAGTTGCCGAACTTCACGCCGCCGTCGGCGATCGGCACCTCGACGAGGTTCATCGCCGGCGAGCCGATGAAGCCGGCCACGAAGAGGTTCGCGGGACGGTCGTACATGTTGCGCGGGGTGTCGACCTGCTGGAGCAGACCGTCCTTGAGGACGGCCACACGGTCGCCCATCGTCATGGCCTCGACCTGGTCGTGGGTGACGTAGACGGTGGTGATGCCGAGACGGCGCTGCAGCGAGGCGATCTGCGTACGCGTGGAGACACGGAGCTTGGCGTCCAGGTTGGACAGCGGCTCGTCCATGAGGAAGACCTGCGGCTCGCGCACGATGGCGCGGCCCATCGCGACACGCTGGCGCTGACCGCCGGAGAGGGCCTTCGGCTTGCGGTCCAGGTACTCGGTGAGGTCGAGGATCTTCGCGGCCTCCTCGACCTTCTGCCGGATCTCCGCCTTGTTGACGCCGGCGATCTTGAGCGCGAAGCCCATGTTGTCGGCGACGGTCATGTGCGGGTAGAGCGCGTAGTTCTGGAACACCATGGCGATGTCCCGGTCCTTCGGCGGCAGGTGCGTGACGTCGCGGTCACCGATGCGGATCGCGCCGCCGTTGACGTCCTCGAGCCCCGCGAGCATCCGGAGCGAGGTGGACTTGCCGCAACCCGACGGGCCGACCAGGACGAGGAACTCGCCGTCCTCGATCGCGATGTCGAGTGCGTCGACGGCGGGCTTGGTGGAACCCGGGTAGATCCGGGTCGCCTTGTCGAAAGTGACAGTGGCCATGGCTCGAAGGCCCCCTTCTACCGGCAGGAACGTGCCGGACGATCCGTTGTAGGAAGGCGGTTGGTGTAGTCCACCGGAGTGAACTGGCTCAGGACCGTACCCGGCCGCCGCCGCTCTGTCAGCACTTACGGGCCTGTGAACTTCGCGGAACTTTTCGAGGACGTCCGGCACCGGACCGCCCGGCCGGTCCTCCGGACAGCATCTCCGTGGCTGGGCGAAGGGGCGTCTGTGTAAAGTGGTCCCGCCTTCACGTGTGGCGTTGTAACGCGTTGTGCCGCCTTAGCTCAGTTGGCAGAGCGGTTGCCTTGTAAGCTCCAGGTCGTCGGTTCGATTCCGACAGGCGGCTCTACAGCCCAGGTCAAGCAGTGTGTGACCTGGGCTTCTCCATGTGCGGGGCGACGTCATGACCGTCTCCTCCCTCATGTGCGGCCCTCGGTCAGGCGGCGGGCGATCTCCAGGTGCTGCGCGGTGGGGCGGTCACCGTTCTCGATGTCCCACAGGGCGTTCTGGAGGATGCGGGCCAGGGTCCAGGCGCGGGCCCGGGCGCGGTCCAGGGACAGGACGTCGGTCATCGCGTCGAAGCGCCAGCGGACGTCGGCCGCGTCGAAGCGGTTGGCGAGGGCGGGCCAGAGGTCGAAGCCGGGGTCGCCGGCGAGGGGTTTGGGGTCGATGGCGAGCCAGGGGGCGCGGTCGGCGGCGAGGACGTTCCCGTCGTGGAGGTCCCAGTGCAGGAGTCGGTCGCCGGGTTCGTCGACGACCTCCCGCAGTGCGGCGGCGCAGTCGGCGAGCGGTCGGCGGGCGGCCGGGTCCTCGACGCGGGCCAGGGCCTGCGGGGCGCGTTCCAGCATGCGTGCCGCGATGTCGCCCAGGCGGCGCATGCCGGCGGGTGTGGGGACGGCGGTCAGGTCGGCCAGCAGGCGGGCGATGACGAGGACCGCTTCGTGGGGGTCGGGGACGTGGGTCAGCATGCGGGCGGGGTCGAGGCGTTCCAGGAGCAGGGTGCCGGTGGGACCGTCGTGCCGCAGGAGTCGTACGGCCCGTTCGCCGGCCCAGATCCGCAGGGCGACCGGTTCGCCTGTGCTCTCCTCGTCGAGCAGCTGGAGTTTGAGGGCGGCGCATGTGCCGTCCATGGTGGAGGTGACGGGCAGGACCAGGGCGCATCGGCCGTGCATCGGAGTGCCGTCGACGGTCAGGTTCCAGCGTTCGAGGAAGTGCGCGGCGAGCGTGGGCAGCGCGGCGATGAACGCGCGTCCCGCCTCGCCGTTGGCTTCGGCCTGTGCTGTCGCCAGTGCGTGGGGAACGTCGATCATTCTCGGGACGGTACGGCCGCGGGGGTGTCGTATCACCCGGTTTTCGCCCGGAGTGGGGGTCAGGCGATCGACTCGGGGACGGCCGGTCGTTCCGCCGAGGTGTGGTGGCGGGTCGGTCTGCCGGTGACCATCAGGCCTGCCACGACGGCGGCGGTGAGCATGATCGCTGCGGCCCACCAGATGGCGACGGTGTAGCCGTGCACGGTGGCTTCCGCGGCGATGCGCGCGCGGTCGGCGTGGCCGGTGAGGTGGGCGCTGACGTAGGCCGTTCCGCTGGTGGTCGCGATGGTGTTGAGCAGCGTCGTGCCGATCGAACCGCCTACCTGCTGCGAGGTGTTGACGGTGGCCGACGTCACCCCGGCGTCCTGCGGGTCGACGCCGGCGGTGGCTGTGGAGAAGACGGGCATGAAGGTGAGGCCCATGCCGAGGCCCATGAGGACGAGCGCGGGCAGGATCTGTGTGGCGTAGGTGCTGTCCACGGTCATGCGGGTGAGGACGAGCATGCCGCCGGCCGCGAGGGTCATGCCGGGGGCCATGAGCATGCGTGGTGGGACGCGGTTGATGAGTCGGGCGGAGATCTGGGTGGAGCCGGTGACGATGGAGGCGGTGAGGGGGAGGAACGCGAGTCCTGTCTGCACAGGGGAGTACTCGAGGATCACCTGGAGGTAGTACGTCATGAAGAGGAACATGCCGAACATGCCCACGACGGCGAGGGCCATGGTGAGGAAGCAGCCGGCGCGGTTGCGGTCCCGGACGACGTGCAGGGGCAGCAGGGGTACGGGTGCGCGGGTCTGCCACCAGACGAACACCGTCAGGAGCGCGATCCCGGTCGCGAGCAGGGTGGGCACGAGTGGGTCGGTCCAGCCGCGTGGTTCGGCTTCGCTGACGGCGTAGACGATGGAGATGAGGCCGCCGCAGCCGAGGAGTACGCCGGGTACGTCGAGGCGGGCGGCGGTGGGGCCGGGGCGGTCGCGCAGGACGGTGAGGGCGATGGAGACGGCGGCGATGGCGACGGGGACGTTGACGTAGAGGCACCAGCGCCAGTTCAGGTATTCGGTGAGCAGTCCGCCGACGATGAAGCCGATGGCTGCGCCGCTGGCGGAGAGTGTGCCGTAGGTGCCGAACGCTTTGGCGCGTTCTTCCGGGTCGGTGAAGGTGGTGGTGAGGAGGCTGAGCGCGGAGGGGGCGAGGACGGCGGCGAAGGCGCCTTGGAGGGCGCGGGCGGCGAACAGCATGCCGGGGCCGGTGGCGGCGCCGCCGAAGACGGAGGCGAGTGCGAAGCCGACGAGGCCGAGGACGAAGGTGCGTTTGCGGCCGATGAGGTCGGCGATGCGGCCGCCGAGGAGGAGGAGGCCGCCGAAGGCCAGTGAGTAGGCGGTGATGACCCACTGGCGGTTGCCGTCGGCCATGCCGAGGTCGCGTTGTGCGGAGGGGAGCGCGATGTTCACGATCGTCGCGTCGAGGACGACCATGAGTTGTGCGAGCGCGATGACCACCAGGGCCCACCAGCGGCGGGGGTCCGGGGTGGGGTCAGGGCTGGGCTCGGGGGCGGGGACGGGGGCCGGCGCGGGCTCACCTGCCCGGTGGACGATCACCTGGCCAGAAGATCACGGCTGGGGTGGGGGCGCATGCGGGGCGGGGCCGCTCGGGGGTGTGCGTGGCTCTTCCGGCGGTGGCGTGCGGTCCGGCGGACGCCTGTGGCTCCTGTGGCCGGTGGTCGCGGTGCCGGTCTTGCCGCGGTCGGGGCGCCGTGCCGGTGTGTCAGGGGCCTCTCGTGCGTGTCCCGCCGTGGTGGTCCGTCCCGTTCTTCGGCCTCAGGTGTGTTCGCGGTCGAGGCAGGTGCGGCCGAGGGCGAGGGAGACGGCGGTGAGGGCGCTGGTGAAGGAGACTTCGCAGAGCAGGCCTGGTGAGGCCACCTGGTCGCCGGCCAGGTAGACGTCGTCGCCGCGGTCGATGGCCGGGCGGTCGCGCCAGCTGGTGCCGGGTGGGTCGACGGCGCCTGTGCGGGCGGTGGCGACCGCCTCGCGTCGCCAGGTGAGGCGTTCGCGCCAGTCGGGGAAGCCGAGGTCGAGGAGTTGTTCGGCGCGGGTGACGCCGTCGGCTTTGGTCTGGTGCGGGGCGATCGGGATCTGGCCTTGGATCAGTTGTTCCCCGGCCGGGGCGAGGGTGTGGTCCTGGGCGGTGAATCGTTCGATCCATCCGGGTGCGTCCAGGTCGGAGACGGCGAAGGCGTCGCCCTTGGGGGGTCCGCCGATCGAGCGGGGGCGGGGGAGGGGGTGGAGGGCGAGGTCGATCAGTGTGGTGCGGCCGCTCGGCCAGGTGAGGGAGTCGTCTTTCAGCAGTCGGCGGGCGGCGTCGAGGGAGGTGGCGACGATCACGGGGGAGTCCTCGGGCAGGGTGTCGACGCGGGACAGGGTCTCCAGGCGGACGCCGAGGTTCCAGGCGTGGGTGGCCATCCGGTCGACGAGGGTGCTCCAGCCGCCGCGCGGGTAGTGCGCTTCGGGCGGGAGCCTGGTGGCGCGGCGCAGGCGCTCGTGGACGAAGGCGGCGGACAGGGCGCCGGGGTCGTGGTGGAAGAGGGCGACGGCGCTGTAGTGGGCGGCGGCGCGGGCGCCGTCCTCGCCGGCCAGTTCGGTCGCCCAGGTGAGGAAGTCGGTGTCCACGGGGGCGTGGTGGCGGGTGGCGCGGTGGAGCAGTTTCAGCATCGCGAGGGGCGGTGTGCGGCGGAGGGCGCCGTGGTGGCGGAGGCGGAGGCGGGTGGCTTCCAGGGGTGGGAGGGGTGCGAGGGGGCCGATGAGGTCGCGTCGGGCGAGCCAGGTCCAGTGGGGGCCGCCTTTGTAGAGGGCGTGGGGGCCCTCGTTCCTCCGGTAGGGGGCGTCTGCGGTTCTGGCCCGTCCGCCGAGGGTGTGGTGGGCTTCGTGGAGGGTGACTTCGGCGCCCGCTTCGGCGGCGGCGATGGCGGCGGTGAGGCCGGCTAGGCCGCCGCCGATGACGGTGATGCGGTGCATGGACTCTCCTTGCGTGAGGTGTGCCGGGGGCTTCTCGGATACGACCGGTTCGGGGTCGTGCTTTGTGACATCGCGGTGTTTATGCTGGTCGGGGCGTTTGTCAGTGGTGGGGTGCAGGATGGGTGCATGGCGAGGACGGGTGTCGGCGGGGCCGGTGCGGGGCGTGGGGCCGGCAGGAGCGGGGTGAAGGGTGCCCGGCGGCCGGAAGTGCGGCTGCCGGGGGCGTTGGAGCCGTACGGGGGAGGGGAGGTGGAGCCTGACGGCGATTACGACGGGTTGGAGTTCGCGGGGGCGGATCTCGCCGGGCAGGACGGCGCGGGGGCGCGTTTCATGGACTGTGCGCTGAGAGAGTGCGCGTTGGACGGGACGCGGCTGCATCACGCCCGTTTCCTCGACTCGGTGCTCACCGGGGTGCGGGGTGTGGGCACGGAGCTGGCCGAGGCGACGTTGCGGGACGTCGAGATCGTCGACGCGCGGCTCGGCGGCGTCCAGTTGCACGGGGCGGTTCTGGAGCGGGTGCTGGTGCGCGGCGGCAAGATCGATTATCTGAATCTGCGGCAGGCGCGGCTGCGGGATGTGGTGTTCGAGGGCTGTGTGCTGGTGGAGCCCGATTTCGGGGGCGCGCGGCTGGAGCGGGTGGAGTTCGTGGACTGCGCGCTGAAGGCCGCTGATTTCACCGCCGCGGCCTTGACGGACGTGGACCTCAGGGGCGCGGCGGAGCTGGGTCTCGCGGGTGGTCTCGACCGGCTGTCGGGTGCGGTGATCAGTACGGCCCAGCTGCTTGATCTGGCACCGGCGTTGGCCGCGGAGCTGGGGATCAGGGTGGAGGACTGAAGGCGGCGCGGGTCAGCTGACGCGGGGGAAGCGTGCTTGGAGGGTCCAGATCGCGGGGTTGTCGGCGAGGTCTTCGTGGAGGTCGGTGAGGTCGGCGATCAGGTCGTGCAGGAAGTCGCGGGCTTCGCGGCGGAGTTCGGCGTGGGGGAAGGTCAGTGGGGGTTCTTCGGCCGGCATCCAGTCGGCTTCGACGTCCACCCAGCCGAAGCGGCGTTCGAAGAGCATGCGGTCGGTGGACTCGGTGAAGTCCAGTTCCGCGTGCTGGGGGCGGGAGGCGCGGGAGCCCGCCGGGTCGCGGTCGAGGTGCTCGACGATGTCGCACAGGGCCCATGCGAAGTCCAGTACGGGCACCCATCCCCAGGCTGTGGACAGTTCGCGGTCCGTCTTGGTGTCGGCGAGGTAGACGTCTCCGCAGAACAGGTCGTGCCGCAGTGCCCGGACGTCCGCGCGGCGGTAGTCGGTCTGCGGTGGGTCGGGGAACCGGTTGGAGAGGGCGTAGCCGATGTCGAGCACGTAGGCGATGGTGTCATGCGGTGGGCGCGATCAGGCGCCCGGTCGAACTGCTGCACGTAGGATCGCCGGCATGTACCGATCCGTGCGGCTTGTCCGGGCCGCTGCTGTGGGGGTTCTCGTTCCGGTGCTCGCGTTATGTCTGGGCGCGTGCGAGGGAGAGGGGCGGGGCGATGTCGAAGGCTCTTCGGGGGTGGGGGACCCGTACTTCCCGAAGTCCGGCAACGGCGGTTACGACGTCACGCACTACGCCTTGGACCTGGCCTACGATCCCGCGACCCGCCGACTGGCCGGCACCGCCCGGATCACGGCCCGGGCCACCCGGGCCCTGGACGGGTTCCATCTCGATCTGAAGGGGCTGGAGGTCGAGCGGGTCACCGTCGGAGGGAAGGAGGCGTCCTTCGACCAGGAGGGCCAGGAGGTGACCGTCCGTCCGTCCGCCCGGCTCGCCGAGGGCGCGACGTTCGAGACCTCCGTGCGCTACGGGGGCCGTCCGGTCACGATCACCGATCCCGACGGGTCGAAGGAGGGCTGGCTGCGTACCGCCGACGGCGCTTTGGCGCTGGGCGAGCCGACCGGCTCCATGGCGTGGTTCCCGGGCAACCATCACCCTTCCGACAAGGCGTCGTACGACATCACCGTGACCGTGCCCGAGGGGCTCACCGCCGTCTCCAACGGTGAGCTGAGGGGTGAGCGGACCGCGGGTGGGCGTACCGCCTTCTCCTGGCACGTCGCCGAGCCGATGGCGAGCTATCTCGCCACGGTCGCCATCGGCCGGTATGACATCAGCCGGCCCGCCGCCGGTGACGGGCCGCCGCTGTACGTCGCCGTCGACTCGACCCAGGCCGCCCGTGGCCGCGAGGCGCTCGCCCGGCTGCCGGAGGTGCTGGAGTGGGCGGCGTTCAACTTCGGGCCGTATCCCTTCTCCTCCGCCGGTGCGATCGTCGACCGTCCGGGGGACGTCAAGTACGCCCTGGAGACGCAGAACCGTCCTGTGTTCCCCGGCCCGCCCGTTGCCTCGCTGCTCGTCCATGAGATCGCCCATCAGTGGTTCGGTGACTCCGTCACGCCGCGGACCTGGCGGGACATGTGGCTCAACGAGGGTTTCGCCACCTACGCGGAGTGGCTGTGGGCCGAGGACGAGGGCGGTCCTACCGCCCAGCAGAGCTTCCAGGCGATGTACGACGACGGCGAGGAGATTCACGAGGACTTGTGGTCTTTCCCGCCGGCGGTGCCGCCGGAGGCCGAGGACATCTCGGCGGAGGGGCCGGTCTACCAGCGCGGCGCGATGGTGATCCACAAGATCCGGCAGACCGTGGGCGACGACGCCTTCTTCGATCTGGTCCAGGGGTGGACCGCCGCCCACCGTCACGGCAACGCCACGACGGAGCAGTTCACGGCCTACGTGGAGAAGCAGGCGCCGGACAAGGACTTCACCGCGGTCTGGCGGGACTGGCTGTACGGGGAGGGCAAGCCGGAGCGGGCGTGACGGGGTCTCGCCCCCAGGGGGTGAGGATCACGCGGGCGGCGTGTCGCCGGGGACGCCGGAGCCCCCGGCCTTCTTGGGCCGGGGGCTCCGCGAGGCATGACGCTCGCTCAGGCGTGGCACGAGGGTGCCGTGAGGCGTCGGGTCAGACGTTGACGCCGAAGTCCTGGGCGATGCCGACCAGGCCCGAGGCGTAGCCCTGGCCGACCGCGCGGAACTTCCACTCCGCGCCGTTGCGGTACAGCTCGCCGAAGACCATGGCCGTCTCGGTGGCCGCGTCCTCCGAGAGGTCGTAGCGGGCGACTTCCGCGCCGCCGGCCTGGTTGACGATGCGGATGTAGGCGTTGCGGACCTGGCCGAAGTTCTGCGAGCGGTTCTCCGCGTCGTAGATGGAGACCGGGAAGACGATCTTGTCGATGTCGGCCGGGAGGGCCGCCAGGTTGACGTTGATCGCCTCGTCGTCGCCGGCGCCTTCGCCGGTGCGGTTGTCACCGGTGTGGACGATGGAGTTGTCCGGGGTCTGCTTGTTGTTGAAGAAGACGAAGTGGGCGTCCGAGTAGACCTTGCCCTGGGGGTTGACCGCGATCGCGGAGGCGTCGAGGTCGAAGTCCGTGCCGGTGGTGGTGCGGACGTCCCAGCCGAGGCCCACGGTGACGGCGGTCAGGCCCGGAGCCTCCTTGGTGAGCGAGACGTTGCCACCCTTGGACAGGCTTACAGCCATGGGAGTCCTTTCCCTCGTTGCGTAGAGGCTTCGTGAGCCACGAAGCTACAGCTACCCCTATGAACGCCGTGCGGGATGCCCAAGGTTCCCGTGTCTTTACTTTCTTTACCGACGGTTCCGCGGACGGTCACACGGATGGCCTCACAGGTGGCCTGCGGGACAGCCCTCAGGGGGACTCCGTCGGATATTCGGGTGACGTGGACCGGTCACAGACGGGAACATGGACGTCATGTCCGGTTCCTCTCGGGGGCCCGGGGGTCCGACCCCCGGGCGACTCAGCATCCGCGGCTCCGTCTCACTGCCCGAGGCCGAGCTCATGTGGCGTTTCTCGCGGTCGTCGGGGCCGGGTGGCCAGCACGTCAACACCAGCGACTCGCAGGTGGAGCTGCGCTTCGACCTCGCGTCCACCGAGGCGCTGCCCGAGGTGTGGAAGGCGCGGGCCCTGGAGCGGCTGGCCGGTCGGCTCGTCGACGGGGTCGTCAGCGTCCGCTCCTCCGAGCACCGCTCGCAGTGGCGCAACCGTGAGGCCGCCCTGGTGCGCCTCACGGCCCTGCTCGCCGAGGCGACCGCGCCCCCGCCCAAGCCGCGCCGCCCGACCCGCATCCCGCGGGGCATCAACGAGCGCCGTCTGCGTGAGAAGAAGCAACGCTCGGAGACCAAGCGCGGCAGGACCAGCCGCGACTGGTCCTGACCTGACCTGAGCGGCCTGCCTCGAAGCGACCGGGGGAAGCGCCGGCCCGTGAGGCCGCTCTCAGTCCAGTTCCAGCACCCCCACCGTCTCCCCCTCGCTCTTCTCGCCCGTGTCCTCGAAACCCAGGTTCAGGTAGAAGCGCTCGGGGCCGTGGGCGCCGGGGTGCCAGGTGACGTACAGACGGCGGCCGCCTCGGCGGCGGATCTCGGCGGCGACGGACTCGACGGCGAAGCGGCCGTAGCCGCGGCCCTGTTCGGCGGCGGCGATGTTCAGCCGCCACAGGCCGGAGCGGATGATGCTGCCGCCGTCCTGCTTCCAGTCGATGTCGAAGAAGGCCATCAGGAAGCCGACGGGCCGGCCGGCGTCCACGATCAATCGCGGCCAGGCGACGTCCTGGTGCACGTACGCCTCGGCGAGGGACTTCGCGACGGGGGTCACCGCGAATTCCTGCTCCGGGCGGACCTGAATGGCGAGCGCGGCTTCCACATTCGCGGGGGTGATTTCCTCGAGTGTGGGGGAAACCACGGAACGAGAAGGGCCGGCCGGGGTGGCGGGGGTCGTCATCCGGGCACGTTAAGGCGGCGATCCGCGATGGGCCACTGAATTACCGTTCAGTCCGCGTCAGCCCAACTGCCGGTAACGGCCCTTGAAATAGAGCAGCGGACCGCCCTCGGCGCTCGGCACCCGCGCGCTCAGCACGCGTCCGATCACCAGGGTGTGGTCGCCCGCCGTCACTCGCTGCTCGGTGCGGCACTCCAGCGTGGACAGCGCGCCGCCCACCAGGGGCGCGCCGGTGGCCTCGCCGGGGACGTACGGGATGTCCTCGAAGAGGAGGCGGTCGCTGAGGCGTCCCTTCATCGCGAAGCGGCCGGCGATGTGCCGCTGGCTCTCCGCGAGGACGGACACCGCCCACAGGGGCTGTTCGTCGAGCACGTCGTCCATGCGGGAGCCCGTGCGCAGGCTGACCAGGACCAGCGGGGGGTCCAGGGACACGGACAGGAACGCGGTGGCCGTCATGCCGGCGTACTCGCCCTGCGGGGCCAGCGGGTCGTCCGGGTCCAGCGGCGGCTCCTGCGCGGTCACCAGGACCACCCCGCCGGCGAGCCGGGACAGGGCGGTGCGGAACTCGTCGTCGCTCACCCCCACAGCATGCCCGGCGGCCGGCGGGGCGGCCGGGACGGGGTGAGCCGGCGGGGGGTGGGGCGGGAGCAGTTCTGGAGGCATGGGGGAAGGCACGTCCCGCACGCTAGTGTCCGCCCGGGCCGCCCCGCATCGGACCTCCGCCCGAGAGCGGTCGTAGGTCCGGGGACCGATTCCCGTAGGCTCTGCGGCACACTGCGTCATGCGCTCAGGAATGACACAGGAAAAACGCAGAATCATCACTCAAATGTTCACGTTCTTATGTGACTTGAGTCACAAGGGGCCTGAATTGTTGACCCTGTGTACCGAGTGGGCAGCGCGCTGTGATTCAGTGGCAGAGGCGTTACTGAAGACGGGCACAACGTCGACGCAGCGCGACACACACGGGACACGTGACCCGCGCGCGGATCGAAACAGAAACGACAGCGACGACAGCAACGACGTCACGCCGAAGACAACCCTTGATTCGCTGCGAAGTCTCGGGGGGAGGGCGAAGCATGGAGACCGAGTCGGAGCCGTATGTCCGCCTTGCGTCCCTGCGACAGCTGCACCAGGTCATGGCCGACATGAACACGGCACGAAGCATGGCCGACACACTGCAGACCGTCGCCGACGGCGTGGTCACCGCACTGGGCTACGAGCTGGCGTGCGTCAACCTCGTGCGCCCCGACGGCGACCTGGTCGTGGCCGCCTTCTCGGGCAACCCCGCCGCCGAGGCCCTCATCACCGGCCGGGTCGGCTCACGCGAGTCCTGGGAGCGCCGCCTGACCATGGGCGAGACCTGGGGAGACCTGGTCTTCATACCCCACACCGAGGGCTGGATCCTCGACGACGACGACGTCCCGCAGTGGTACACCGACGGCCCCGACCCCCGCTTCGAGGACGAGTGGCACCCCTCCGACCGGCTCTTCGCGCCGATGTACACGCCCGCCGCGCCCGGCGGCGGCTCCTGCGGCGAACTGATCGGCGTGCTCTCCGTGGACCGGCCGCGCAACGGCCGCCGGCCCGGCGCATGGGGCCGTGAAGCGCTCCAGATGTACGCGTTCCAGGCAGCGATAGCCCTCAGCAACGCACGTCTACGCGCGAATATGCAGCGGGCGCTGGTCAGGCTCGGACGCGAGCAGCAGGCCCTGCGCGCCAGTGAGGAATCCTTCCGCCAGGCCTTCGAGTACGCCCCCTCCGGCATGGCCATCGCCGAGATGGGCGGCGACCAGCACGGCCGGATCCTGCGCACCAACGACGCCCTGTGCCGGCTGCTGGGCCGCCCCGCCTCCGCGATGCGCCGCTACTCCTTCTCCGACCTGGTCCACCCCGAGGACATAGGCACCCTGCTGCGCACGTCCGCCGAGGGCGGCCGCGCCGAGCTCCGCCTCGGCCGCCGTGACGGCACGTACGTGTGGGTCTCGCTGCGCAACTCCGTGGTCGCCGACGCCGCCGACGGCCCCCGCTTCCTCCTCACCCACGTCGAGGACATAGAGGAACGCAAGCGCCGCGAACTCCAGCTCGCCCACCGCGCCTCCCATGACTCCCTCACCGGCCTGCCGAACTCCGCCGAACTGCGCTCCCGCCTCTCCTCCCGGCTCTGCCGGCGCCCCCAGTCCGCCGGCCCCGCCGCCCTCGACGCCCCGGGCACGACGGACGCCGTGGACACCGTGGACAGCGCCTACGGCCACCCCGCCTTCGACGCCCACGGCCACGGTTTCGACTACCTGCCGGCCGGCGCCGAGGCGTACGACGCCTACGACCACCACGTGCACACCGTCGCCCCCGAGGAGAGTGCCCGCGACGACGGCTCCAAGGGCCTCGCGGTGCTCTTCTGCGACCTCGACGGCTTCAAGTCGATCAACGACCGGTTCGGGCACAACGCAGGCGACGCGGTCCTCATCGAGGTCGCCCGGCGGCTCTCGCGCGGGGTCCGTGACGGCGACACCGTCGCCCGGCTCGGCGGCGACGAGTTCGTGATACTGGCCGACGGGCTCGGCCGGGCCGACGCCCAGGACCTCGCCGTACGCCTGCGCAACGAGATCATCCAGCCGATCCGCGCCGAGGGCCGCGCCGTCCGCGTGGGCGCCAGCTTCGGCATCGGCTGGGCGCACTGCGGGATGACCGCCGACGAGGTCCTGAAGTCGGCCGACGAGCGCATGTACGTCGAGAAACGATCTCGTCCCAAACAGCACAGACGGGCGGGCTGACACCCAGGTCAGCGGACCGGTCGTGGAGTTGATGCGACCCGAGTCACCCGTTTGGAGGGTGGGATGGGGGTAGGCTCGCTGTTCTCCGCACGAATCGGTCCGCGCATCGAACGGAATGAAGAACTCCGCCCGCGGACCGCATCCGCCCCGCACTTGTTGAGGAGAACGAAGGGATGACGCCCGGCAACAACGGCGCGAGCACGCCCGAGGACGACGACCCGTTCGGCTACCTCTACGCCGACGGTCAGGCCAACGGAGCTCAGCCGCCCTCCGGGGGCTACGGTTACCCGAACTCGGTCAGCCGTGTGCGTGCCGTCGGCGAGCGCAAGTACGGCCAGCCGCAGCAGCAGTCGACCGCGCAGTACGGGCAGGCGACGGTGCCGCAGCAGGGCGCCTACAGCCAGCCGAACTCTCACTACGCCGCCCCCGAGACCCTCCCCGGCGGCGGGGCCGTGCCCACCGGCACCCGGCAGCAGGCGCCGGCCGGCGGCGGTCGGGGCCGCGGCCCCAACACCAAGGGCCTGCTGATCGGCGCGGTCGCGGTGGTCGCCGCGGTCGTGGTCGGCATCGCGGTGGCCATGTCGAAGGGCGACTCCGACGGCGACAAGAAGGACGACACCGCGGCCTCTGCCGGCCCCGCGGCGTCGGCGAGCGCCTCCCCCAGCCCGTCCGGCAGCGGCGAGCCCTCCCAGGAGGCCGAACTGCCGACGGTCGACGCCAAGGCCCTGCGGCTCGGCGGCGCCGCCGCACTGGCCTCCGACGTCAAGGGCGCACAGTCCGACGGCGGCACCTACGTGGGCAACCTCAACCAGGTCGGCAACTCCGTCACCTGGACCGTCGACGGCATCCCGTCGGAGGGCGACTACACGCTGTTCACCCGGTTCAACGTGACCGGCGCGGACCAGGAGATGACGCTCACCGTCAACGGCAAGCCTTTCGGCAACAAGGTCAACCTCGGCAACTTCACGCACGCCAAGGAGGGCGACCTCGAGAAGGGCTGGACGACCACCTACACCTGGCCCACCCTCACCAAGGGCACCAACACCTTCACCATCTCCTGCGAGAACGGCGACAAGTGCAATGTCCTTCTCGACCAGTTGTGGCTGAAGAAGGGTCAGGTCAAGAAGTAGGGCCGGCGCTCAGGCCGCGTTGACCTCGCCGGTCACCGCGACCCGGCCGAGCAGGTCCTCGTAGGCGGCCGGGTCGAACTCTCCGGTCGCCGGAGGAAGAACCGTCGCCGCGGACAGGGCGACCGCGCGGGACAGGGTCTCCGGCCAGGAAAGGCGGTCGGCCAGGCCGGACAGCAGTCCGGCGGTGATGAAGCCGCCGGCGCCGGTCAGGTCGCCGCGCGGCCGGGTGGGCGGCACGGCCCGCCAGTGGCCCTCAGGAGTCGCCGCGACCAGGCCCTGGGCGCCCAGTGAGGCCACCACGGAACGGGCGCCGCGCCGACGGGCGTCCTGGGTGGCCCGCAACGGCTCGTGAGAGCCGGTCAATTCGGCCAGTTCATCGCCGTTCGGCGCGATCAGATCGGGGCGGGCGGCGACCGCGCGGCGCAGCGGCTCCCCTCCGGTGTCCAGCAGCACGGGAACCCCGGCGGCGCGCGCGAGACGCACCAGGCCCGCGTACGCGCCCACGGGCACCCCCGGCGGCAGGCTCCCGCACAGGGCGACCGCGTCCGCGCGGGCCAGCAGCTCCTCGTACGCCTGGAGGAAGGCGGACCACTCGGCGGGCGTGACGAGGGGGCCGGGCTCGTCGAGGCGGGTGGTGTCGCCGGTGCGGGCGTCGACGACGGCGATCGTGCGGCGGGTGGAGCCCGATATCGGTACGAGCGCGTCGGTGACGCCGGTCAGGCGCTCCCGCACGACCCGGCCGGTGGCGCCGCCCGCGAAACCGGTGACGGTCGCCTCGTGGCCGAGCGCGGCCAGGACGCGCGCCACGTCGAGTCCCCGGCCGCCGGGCCGTTCCGTCACCTGGGTCACCCGGTGCGCGCTGTGGGGGCGCAGCGCCGGGACGCGATAGGTGACGTCGAGAGCGGTGTTCAGCGTGACGGTGAGGATCACCTGGTCCGACCTCCCCCGAGGGCCGGCTGTTCGCCGTCCGTTCGCGTGCTGTGACTTGTGCGGATTCCGCTTCCGTGGAAGCGGGTTCTCCGTTTCCGGAGGCACGATCATGCCAAAGAGACGACGGCCGGCCCAGTCCCAGGGTCGGCCGTCGTTCGCGTACGGGCGGACGTTTCAGCCCAGTTGGGGATCCACCACCCAATCCCCCTTGCGCATCACGCCCTTGAGGTCGAAGTTCTCGTCGAGGATGACCAGGTCGGCGTCCTTGCCGGGTTCCAGGGAGCCCACGGTGTCGGCCATGCCGAGCAGCCGGGCCGGGGTCGCGGACAGGGCCGTGACGGCGTCCTCGACCGGGATGCGGTCGACCGTCACCGCCCGTTTGAAGGCGCGGTCCAGGGTGAGGGTGGAGCCCGCGATCGAGCCGCCCTCGACCAGCCGGGCGACGCCGTCGACGACGTCCACCGCGAGCGGGCCGAGGTCGTAGCGGCCGTCGCCGAAGCCGGCCGCGTCCATGGCGTCGGTGATGAACGCCACCCGGTGCGGTCCGGCGTGACGGAACGCCAGCTCCAGTGCGGCCGGATGCAGATGGACGCCGTCGTTGATGAGCTCGACGGTGACCCGTTCGTCCGCGAGGAGGGCGGCGATCGGGCCGGGGGAGCGGTGGCCGAGGGCGGGCATCGCGTTGAAGAGGTGGGTGGCGACCGTGGCGCCCGCCTCGATGGCCTCCACGGTCTGCTCGTAGGTGGCGTCGGTGTGGCCGACGGCGGCGATCACGCCGAGGTCCGTCAGCAGCCGTACGGAGTCGATGCCGCCGGGCAGTTCGCTGGCCAGGGTGACCATCTTCGCCTGGCCTCGGGCCGCGTCGACCAGCTTGCGCACCTCGGCCGGGTGGGGGTCGCGCAGCAGCCGTTCGGAGTGCGCGCCCTTGCGGCACGGCGAGATGAACGGGCCCTCGAAGTGGATGCCGGCCAGGTCGCCCTGCTCGGCCAGCTCGGACAGCAGGCCGGCCTGCCGGACCAGGACGTCCATGTCGTCGGTGACGGTGGAGGCGACGAGGGTGGTGGTGCCGTGCAGGCGGTGGGTGTGGATGGCTTTCCGCACGTCGTCCGCCGACCCGGAGAAGGAGGCTCCGCCGCCGCCGTGGTTGTGGAGGTCGACGAAGCCGGGGATCAGCCAGTGGCCCTTCACGTCGATGAGCTGGGCGTCTGCCGGAGTCGTGGCGGAAATGCGGGTGCCGGCGACGGTGACGCTTCCGTCCGGGACCGTGCCGGTGGGCAGCACGATCCGGGCGCCGGTGAGCACCTTCGCGCTTCGGCCGCCTGCGGGCTGCGGCCGCGTCGTGGTGTGTCGTGCCCCGCGGCGGAGCCGCATGTCGGCGCTGTCCCGCGCCCCTGGGGGGGTGAGCATCAGGGCGTTACCTCCGTACCGTCGGTCGTCGTCAGGAGATCCCAGGCCAGGAGTCCCGCTCCCAGGCATCCGGCGGTGTCGCCCAGGGCCGCGGGGGCGATCGTCGGCGTTTTCTGGAAGGTGAGCCGCCGCCGGACGGCGTCCCTCAGCGGTGTGAACAAGGTTTCCCCCGCCTCGGCGAGCCCGCCACCGATGACGAGCGTGCGGGGGTCCAGCAGGGTGAGCGCGGTGACCAGGCCGTCGGCCAGGGCGTCCACGGCGTCCTGCCAGATCCGGGCGGCGTTCGGGTCGCCGGACGTGACGGCCTTCGCGCAGTCCGCCGCGTCGGCCTCCGGGTTCCCGCAGGCCGCGGCCCATGCCTGGCTCACCGCCGCGGCGGACGCGTACCGCTCCAGGCAGCCGCGCTGCCCGCAGGGGCAGGGCGTCCCGCCGGGCCGTACGACGATGTGACCGATCTCGCCCGCGAAGCCGTGCGCGCCGGCCTCCACCCGGCCGTCCAGGCCGATGGCGCCGGCGATGCCGGTGCCCAGCGCCACGAACAGGAACCGGTCGGCGTCCCGGCCCGCGCCGACGCGGCCCTCGGCGAGCCCGCCGGTGCGCACGTCGTGGCCGAGGGCGACCGGAACGCCCAGGTCGGCGCCGACCAGTTCGCGCAGCGGGACGTCACGCCAGCCGAGGTTGGCGGCGTAGACGGCGGTGCCGCGGGCCTCGTCGACGATGCCCGGCACGACGACGCCGGCCGCGGCCGCGGGTTCGCCGAGGTGCTCGACGCCGTGGGCGCGCAGTGCGACGGCGAAGTCGCGGACGCCGGCGACCACGGCGTCGGGTCCGCGTTCGCGGCCGGTGGCCCGGCGGGCGCGGTGCAGCAGCGTGCCGTCCGCGCCGACCAGCGCGGCCTTCATCCCGGTGCCGCCCACGTCGAGGGCGATGACATGTCTCACGGGGAACAGTGTGGACCGACCGACCTCAAGAGGTCTAGTCCACTGTGGAGTAGACCTGAGTCCGGATAGCGGTTTAATTGGTCGGAACATTCATTCGTGAGGGACCGGCCGGTGTTCACCTGCCGGCCGTCGGCCGGAGCCCCAGAGAGGCGACGGCCCTCAGGGGAGCGGAGACGGGCAGTGCGGCTGCGGGCAGTGAAGTCGGGGACGATCGCGGTGACGACCGCCCTCGGGATGACGGCGGTCCTCGCCGGCTGCGGGGTCGGCGGCTCCGACGACGTCACGCTGAGACTGGTGGCCGCCGACTACGGCGACAACGGCGCCAACACCTCGAAGAAGTACTGGGACAAGCTCGTCCAGGCCTACGAGGCCGAGCACCCCGGCGTCACCGTCGACGTCAGCGTGTACTCCTGGAACGACGTCGACGCCAAGGTCAAGGCGATGGTCAAGGCCGGTGACGCGCCCGACATGGCGCAGATCGGCTCCTACTCCGACTACGCCGCCGCCGACCTGCTCTACAAGGCGGGCGACGTGCTCTCCATCCCCGTCCAGGCCGACTTCGTCCCCCAGCTCGCCGACGCGGGCGAGATGCGCGGCGTCCAGTACGGCATGCCGTTCGCCTCCTCCACGCGGCTGCTCTTCTACAACAAGACCCTCTTCGCCAAGGCCGGCATCACCCCGCCGACCACCTGGGCCGAGCTCGCCGACGACGCCGAGGCGCTCAAGGAGGAGGGCGTGAAGTACCCCTACGCGCTGCCGCTGGGCCCCGAGGAGGCGCAGGCCGAGACCCTGCAGTGGCTGCTCAGCGGCGGAGGCGGCTACACCCCGAGCGCCACCGGCTACAACTTCGACTCCGCCGAGAACGTCGAGACCGTCACCTGGCTGAAGGACAAGCTGGTCGGCAAGGGCCTGACCGGGCCGGTCGCGCCGGGCAAGCTGAACCGGGCCGCCGCGTTCTCGGCGTTCGCCGCCGGCCAGGTCGGGATGCTCAACGGGCATCCCTCGCTGATGAAGGCGGCGAAGAAGAAGGGCGTGCAGTTCGGCATGGTGGCCATGCCGGGCGCCGACGGCCCGAGCAAGACCTCCCTCGGCGTCGCCGACTGGATGACCGCCTTCAAGCAGAACGGGCACGCCGAGCAGATCGGCGACTTCCTCGACTTCGTCTACGACGAGGACAACGTGCTCGCCTTCTCCCGCGAGTACGACCTGCTGCCGGTCACCAACTCCGCCTCCCAGACCATGACCAACGCCCCCGAGGACGCGGACCTGCGGCCCTTCCTGGAGATGCTGCCGGTCTCCGAGGCCTACCCCGTCGGGCGGACCTCGTGGGCGACGGTCAGCGCCGACATCAAGCAGCGGATCGGCTCCGCCGTCACGGCGAACGGCAACCCCTCCGGCGTCCTGAGCGAACTCCAGACGGCGGCGACGACCGCGGAGAACTCCACGGGCTGAGCCGGTTCGACTACCGTGCAGGGCATGGAACGGCCTGAGGCGCGGGAACTGGGGGCGAGGGAGCGGGACATCCTCGCCCTGGAACGGCGCGGGTTCTCCGGGCCCGGCGCGAAGGAGCGGGTGATCCGTGAGGAGCTGGAGCTGTCCCCGGTGCGCTACTACCAGCTCCTCAACGCCCTCCTGGACGACCCGCGTGCCCTGTCCCATGACCCGGTGACGGTCAACCGCCTCCGCCGCGTCCGGGAGGCCCGCCGGGGGGACCGCTGAGATTCCCTCCGGGGGAGGTGCGGAGGTGCGCCGATTCGGAGAGCGCATGCGCATCCTCGCACCCCGGGGGCTACGCCCCCAGACCCTCTGTCGGCCCTGAACGGGCCTCGTCCTCAAACGCCGGACAGGCTGTGATGACGTCGGCGCCCGCGGATAACCTCACCGTATGGGCACCCAACTCCCCACCCCCACGACCCCCCGCGGCCGGGAAGCGCTGGAGGCGATCCTCGCGCGCCCCGGCGCCACCCTCGTCGCCCTCGACTTCGACGGCACCCTCGCCCCCATCGTCGAGAACCCCGACGACGCCCGGGCGCATCCCGACGCCGTCCCCGCGCTCGCGGCGCTCGCCCCGAAGGTCGCCTCCGTCGCGGTCGTCACCGGCCGGCCGCCCGCCGTGGCCGTGCGCAACGGCGGCTTCGCCGGAGTGCCGGGCCTGGACCGGCTGGTGGTGCTCGGGCACTACGGCGCCGAACGCTGGGACGCCCGCACCGACACCGTCAGCGCCCCCGATCCCCACCCCGGCGTCGCCGCCGCCCGCGCCGAACTGCCGGACGTGCTGGAGGCGGCCGGGTCGTGGCACGGGACGTGGGTGGAGGAGAAGGGCCGGGCCGTCGCCGTGCACACCCGGCGCGCCGAGGACCCGCAGGCCGCCTTCGAGGCGCTGCGGGGGCCCCTCGCCGATCTCGCCGCCCGGCACGGGCTGATCGTCGAGCCGGGCCGCATGGTCCTGGAGCTGCGGCCGCCCGGCGTGGACAAGGGCGTCGCCCTGACCGAGTACATGCGGGAGATCGGCGCCGAGTGCGTCCTGTACGCCGGCGACGACCTCGGCGACCTCCCCGCCTTCGCCGCCGTGGACGAGCTCCGCTCCGACGGGGTGCCCGGCCTGCTCGTGGCCAGCGGCAGCGCCGAGGTCACCGAGCTCTCCGAGCGCGCGGACCTCGTCGTCGACGGCCCGGCAGGCGTCGTACGGCTGCTGCGCGCGCTCGCGGCTCAGCTGGGCTGAACGCCCCGCAGCGCCTGCAACTGGTCCAGGAACCACTGGGCCGGGGGCAGCGCGGTCGCGGCCGCCGTCAGCCTCTTGGTCTGCTCCGCCCGCTCCTGCGGCGACGTGGTGAGCGCCTCGTGCAGGGCGCGGGCGGTCTCCAGCACGTCGTAGGGGTTCACCACGATCGCGTCGTCGCCGAGTTCCGCGTACGCGCCCGCCTCCCGGGACAGGACCAGCACGCAGCCCTCGTCGGAGACGACCGGCACCTCCTTGGCGACGAGGTTCATGCCGTCCCGGATGGGGTTGACCAGGGCCACGTCCGCGAGGCGGTAGGCGGCGAGGGAGCGGGCGAAGTCGTCCTTGACGTGCAGGACGACCGGGGTCCAGCCGGGGGTGCCGTACGACTCGTTGATCTCTTGGGCGACCCGCTGCACCTCGGCGGTGTAGTCGCGGTAGACGGCGAGGTCCTGGCGGGAGGGATAGGCGAAGGCGACGTGGACGACGCGTTCGCGCCACTCCGGGCGGTCGTCGAGGAGCTGCCGGTAGGCGAGCAGGCCGCGCACGATGTTCTTCGACAGCTCGGTGCGGTCGACGCGGACGATGGTCCGGCGGGCGCCGCCGTCGGGCGCGGCGCCGATCTCCTCGCGCAACGCCGCCATGCGCTCGTCGACGTCCGGCTCGTGGGAGCGGGCGCGCAGGAAGTCGGCGTCCGCGCCGAGCCCGTGCACGCCGATCTCGGTCCCGTCGAGGCCGCCGGTGAACTCCTCGCAGCACGCGGTGAAGGCGTCCGCCCAGCGGCGGGTGAGGAAGCCGAGCCGGTCCGCGCCGAGCATGCCCCGCAGCAGCTGCTGTCGGACGTCGGCGGGCAGCAGGCCGAAGTAGTCCACGGGCGCCCACGGCGTGTGCGAGAAGTGGCCGATGCGCAGGTCGGGGCGGAGTTCGCGGAGCATTCCGGGGACCAGGCACAGGTGGTAGTCCTGCACGAGGACGGCCGCGCCCGGCGCCGCCTCCTCGGCGAGCGCCTCGGCGAAGGCGCGGTTGTACGTCTCGTACGACGCCCACCGGCGCCGGAACTCGGCGTCGAACACCGGCTCCAGCGGGGTCTGGTAGAGCAGGTGGTGGACGAACCAGAGCACGGAGTTGGCGATGCCGTTGTACGCGTCGGCGTGCACGTCGGCGGGGATGTCCAGCATCCGCACGCCGTCCTCGCCGACCCCGCGCCGTACCGCCTCGCGGTCGTCGTCGGACAGTGCCGAGCAGACCCACAGGGCGCCCGCCTCCGGGCCGATGGCCGACAGGCCCGACACCAGGCCGCCGCCGCCCCGTTTGGTCTGCAGCGAGCCGTCCTCGCGGACCGTGTAGGAGACCGGGCCGCGGTTGGACGCGACCAGCACCTGAGCACCCTGAGCAGCGACGTCGTGCGGGGAAGCCGTGGAAGCCATACGCCTCAACCTAGCCCGCTCGCCCACCCCTCAAACGTGGCGGCCGGCTCTCCCTAAGCCACCCTGCGGGAGGCGTACTCCGCGATCTCCGCCATCGGCGGCCGCTCCTCGGTGTCCACCGGGTGGGTGCGCGGCTCGAAGCCGTCCGCGCCGCGCTCGAACTGGGTGAGGGCCGGGCGCACCAGGTGGCCGCGGGCCAGCCGCAATTGCGCGGTGCGGTAGATAGCCGCCGCCATCCGGCCGAGCGCCTGCCCGTCCTGGTGACGGTGTCTGCGCACGCCCACGTCGACCTGGGCGAGCGCGTCCAGGCCGACCAGGTGCAGCGCGTCGACCAGCATCCCCAGCTCCACCCCGTAGCCGACGGGGAAGGGCAGCCTCTCCAGCAGGCTGCGGCGGGCCGCGTACTCGCCGCCCAGGGGTTGCACGAAGCCCGCGAGCTGCGGCCAGTGCATGTTCAGCAGAGGGCGCGCCATCAGCTCCGTCACCCGGCCGCCCTGGCCGGCCGCCCCGGTGGGGGCGAGCGGGTCGGCCCCGGTGCCCAGCGGGCGGTCGTACATGGCCTTGACCAGGTCCACGCCGGGCTCGGTGAGCAGCGGGCCGACGATCCCGGACACGAAGTCGGAGGAGAACTCCCGCAGATCGGCGTCGACGAAGCAGACGACGTCGCCCGTGGTGACCAGCAGCGAGCGCCACAGCACCTCGCCCTTGCCGGGCAGCGCCGGGATGCGGGGCAGTATCGCGTCCCGGTGGACGACGCGCGCTCCCGCCGCCGCGGCGACCTGGGAGGTGCGGTCGGTGGAGCCGGAGTCGACGACGACTATCTCGTCGACGAGCGGAGCCTGCCGCATGAGGTCGTGACGGATGATCGAGACGATCTCGCCGACCGTCTCCTCCTCGTTCAACGCGGGCAGCACCACGGACACCGACTGACCCGTGGCGCGCTTGGCGGCCAGGATCCTGTGCAGCGGGCGATCGGTCACCGACCAGGAGCGGGTGGCCAGCCAGCGCCCGACTTCTTCCAGCACGGTCTACGGCTCCTCACTGTCGTGATCACACCAGGTACACAGGGGGTGACCGTGTGATCCGTCTCGCGCTTCGGACGACTATCTCAACTCTCCGGGGTGTCGGTTACAGTCTTGAACAACGCGGATGACCATCGCATGTCCAGGGTCAATCCGGCGTTCAGGACAAACAACTGCATATTGCTCATCCAGAGGGGCAGAGGGACACGGCCCGATGAAGCCCCGGCAACCCTCCAGCCGGCTCTTGTCACATAGAAGTGGCGGGGCTCCCGGTTCGGGAAGGTGCCAAATCCGTCTCACGGCGAGATGCGTCGTGAGGAAGATGAGGAGAAAGGGCCTCGCCTCACATGGCTGCGCAGACTGTTGCGACCGGAACCACCGCTTCCACCGGCACCCCCGCCCCCGCCGTCGACCTCGGCCCCGCCGCGGCGCTGAGCTGCCGGGAGTGCGGCCACCGCGTCCCCCTCGGCCCGGTCTTCGCCTGCGAGGAGTGTTTCGGCCCGCTGGAGATCGCCTACGACTTCTCCTCCTACGACACGGAGGAGCTCCGCAAGCGCATCGAGGCCGGCCCCGCCAACATCTGGCGCTACGCCCCGCTGCTGCCCGTCCCGGCGGACGTCGCGGACAAGCCGAACATCAACCCCGGCTGGACCAAGCTCGTCCAGGCCGACAACCTCGCCCGCGAGCTGGGCGTCGAGCCCGGCAAGCTGTTCGTCAAGGACGACTCCGGCAACCCGACGCACTCCTTCAAGGACCGGGTCGTCGCCCAGGCCCTGGAGGCCGCCCGCGCCTTCGGCTTCACCACCCTGTCCTGCTCCTCCACCGGCAACCTCGCCGGCGCGGTGGGCGCCGCCGCGGCCCGGGCCGGCTTCCGCTCCTGCGTGTTCATCCCGCACGACCTGGAGCAGGGCAAGGTCGTCATGGCCGCCGTCTACGGCGGCGAACTCGTCGGCATCGAGGGCAACTACGACGACGTCAACCGCTTCTGCTCCGAGCTCATCGGCGACCCCGCGGGCGAGGGCTGGGGCTTCGTCAACGTCAACCTGCGGCCGTACTACGCCGAGGGCTCCAAGACGCTGGCGTACGAGATCTGCGAGCAGCTCGGCTGGCGGCTCCCCGACCAGCTCGTGGTGCCCATCGCCTCCGGCTCCCAGCTCACGAAGATCGACAAGGGGTTGCAGGAGCTGATCAAGCTCGGGCTCGTCGAGGACAAGCCGTACAAGATCTTCGGTGCGCAGGCGGAGGGGTGCTCCCCGGTGTCGGTCGCCTACAAGGCGGGGCACGACGTCGTGCGGCCGCAGAAGCCGGACACCATCGCCAAGTCGCTGGCGATCGGCAACCCGGCCGACGGCCCGTACGTGCTCGACATCGCGCGGCGCACCGGCGGCGCGGTGGAGGACGTGAACGACGAGCAGGTCGTCGACGCGATCAAGGTGCTGGCGCGGACCGAGGGGATCTTCGCGGAGACCGCCGGCGGGGTGACCGTGGGCGTGACGCGCAAGCTGATCGAGAACGGTGTGCTGGACCCGGCGCTGACGACCGTCGTCCTCAACACCGGGGACGGTCTGAAGACCCTGGACGCGGTGGCCGGTACGGGGCTCACCGCGACGATCCGGCCGAACCTGGAGTCGTTCCGCGAGGCTGGTCTCGCCTAGGGCGTGTCCCTGGCGCCGTCCGCGGGGGCAGTGGTCCCCGCGCCTGTCAGCAGTCTGCTTCACCGGAGGTCCCGAGCATGAGCGTCACTGTCCGCATCCCGACCATTCTCCGCACCTACACGGGCGGGGCGGCCGAGGTCACCGCCGAGGGCGGGACCCTCGGGGAGGTCATCGCCGACCTGGAGAAGAACCACACGGGCATCGCCGCCCGCGTTCTCGACGACCAGGGCAAGCTGCGCCGGTTCGTCAACGTGTACGTGAACGACGACGACGTCCGCTTCGAGCAGGGTCTTGAGACGGCTACGCCCGAGGGCGCGGGAGTTTCCATCATTCCGGCTGTCGCGGGTGGCTGAGCGACGATCACTACCCGCCGGTAGTAACCGTCGGTAACAGTGATTACTTTGAGTTCATCGAATTGCCCTCTCCGCAAGAGAAGCGGAGGGGGCAATTCAGTGTGGTTGAGCGCGGTACAGTTGGGGAACCGGCCTCCGATTCAATGATCCGGAGCCTTTGATTTCTGCCTTACGCCCGACAAGAAGTAGCCAAAGTGTGTGCGCCTTCTGCGGCTTTTGTAACGTTTGGGCAGTCCGACTTGCCCTGAATCCGGGCGAATCCTCACCACTTTCCGGACCGTGCGCGTCCAGAATTCTCGTCCGATTGACCTGTTGCAGACGGCAGTTGGACAGATACATTCAGCCGCGGTCGACGCGTTCCGGCGCACGCCCCCAACCAACTGGGGGGTGAGGTCTGACCCGGATCCGCGAAGTGTGGATCTGTGCAAGGGCCAGTAATAGGGGAGTTAGGCATGGCTCAGGGCACCGTCAAGTGGTTCAACGCGGAGAAGGGGTACGGCTTCATCGCGGTCGACGGTGGTGCGGACGTCTTCGTCCACTACAGCGCCATTCAGATGGACGGCTACCGCACCCTGGAAGAGGGCCAGCGGGTCGAGTTCGAGATCTCGCAGGGCCAGAAGGGCCCGCAGGCCGACATGGTTCGCGTCACCGCCTGAACGTTTCAAGCGAAGGGCTCGCATCCCGCCGACGGGGGTGCGAGCCCTTCGCGCTGCCCGGCCGCGCATCGGTCCTGCCGCCGGCCATGTCCCGGCGGTCCGGGGGGCGCCGGCGGTGTTCGCGCGTGGCCGACAGTCCCGGCGTATCCGACCGAGGCGCTTGCACTCGCCATGGCCGAGTGCTAATCATTGGCGTTAGCACTCTGAAGGTGAGAGTGACAACGAAGGACCGGGTCGGTGAGGCCCGCAGGCCGGGTGGGAAGGAACCACGAGGCCGGCGAGCCGTCCGTCGCGGGCGCGGGCGCGGTCCGAAGGAATCACCCCCAGTCCTGGAGGGACCACTTCACATGGCCAAGATCATCGCGTTCGACGAGGAGGCGCGGCGCGGCCTCGAGCGCGGCATGAACCAGCTCGCGGACGCCGTCAAGGTGACGCTCGGCCCCAAGGGCCGCAACGTCGTCCTCGAGAAGAAGTGGGGCGCCCCCACGATCACCAACGATGGTGTGTCCATCGCCAAGGAGATCGAGCTCGAGGACCCGTACGAGAAGATCGGCGCCGAGCTGGTCAAGGAAGTCGCCAAGAAGACGGACGACGTCGCCGGTGACGGTACGACCACCGCGACCGTCCTCGCCCAGGCCCTGGTCAAGGAAGGTCTGCGCAACGTAGCCGCCGGCGCCAACCCGATGGCCCTCAAGCGCGGTATCGAGAAGGCCGTCGAGGCCGTCTCCGGTGCCCTGCTGGAGCAGGCGAAGGATGTCGAGACCAAGGAGCAGATCGCTTCGACGGCCTCCATCTCCGCCGCCGACACCCAGATCGGCGAGCTCATCGCCGAGGCCATGGACAAGGTCGGCAAGGAAGGCGTCATCACCGTCGAGGAGTCGCAGACCTTCGGGCTCGAGCTCGAGCTCACCGAGGGCATGCGCTTCGACAAGGGCTACATCTCGGCGTACTTCGCCACCGACATGGAGCGTATGGAGGCCGTCCTCGACGACCCGTACATCCTGATCGCCAACTCCAAGATCTCCAACGTCAAGGACCTGCTCCCGCTCCTGGAGAAGGTCATGCAGTCGGGCAAGCCGCTGCTGATCATCGCCGAGGACGTCGAGGGCGAGGCCCTGTCGACCCTGGTCGTCAACAAGATCCGCGGCACGTTCAAGTCCGTCGCGGTCAAGGCCCCGGGCTTCGGCGACCGCCGCAAGGCCATGCTGAACGACATCGCCATCCTCACCGGCGGCGAGGTCATCTCCGAGGAGGTCGGTCTCAAGCTCGAGAACACCTCCCTGGACCTCCTGGGCAAGGCCCGCAAGGTCGTCATCACCAAGGACGAGACCACCATCGTCGACGGTTCCGGCTCCTCGGACCAGGTCGCCGGCCGTGTGAACCAGATCCGCGCCGAGATCGAGAACAGCGACTCGGACTACGACCGCGAGAAGCTCCAGGAGCGCCTGGCGAAGCTCGCGGGCGGCGTGGCCGTCATCAAGGCGGGTGCGGCCACCGAGGTGGAGCTCAAGGAGCGCAAGCACCGCATCGAGGACGCCGTCCGCAACGCGAAGGCGGCCGTCGAGGAGGGCATCGTCGCCGGTGGTGGCGTGGCCCTGCTGCAGGCCTCCCAGGTCTTCGAGAAGCTGGAGCTCGACGGTGACGAGGCGACCGGCGCCAACGCCGTGAAGCTCGCGCTGGAGGCCCCGCTCAAGCAGATCGCCGTCAACGGTGGTCTCGAGGGCGGCGTCGTCGTGGAGAAGGTCCGCAACCTCCAGGTCGGCCACGGCCTGAACGCCGCGACCGGTGAGTACGTCGACATGATCGCCGAGGGCATCATCGACCCGGCGAAGGTGACGCGCTCCGCGCTGCAGAACGCCGCGTCGATCGCCGCGCTGTTCCTCACCACCGAGGCCGTCATCGCCGACAAGCCGGAGAAGGCCGCGGCCCCGGCCGGCGGCGGCATGCCGGGCGGTGACATGGACTTCTGATCGACCTGACGGTTGATCGCCTGTCCTTCGGACCGAGGGCGGCACCACCTGCTGACGCGGGGGTGCCGCCCTCGGGCGTTTGCGGCCCGCTTCAGGTTCTGCGGCCGACTTGCAGGATGTGACGTGACGGTGGCGCCGTCCGGCCGGTACAGCACTCTTCACGCCCCGGCGTGCAGCCGGAAGAAGCCGGGGTCCCCTCCGGGGGAAGGGGAGGCGGCCGGTTCGGGTGCCAGTGGGGCCGGGCGTGGTTCGGATCACAGGGGGTTGCGGCGCGGCACGGAATGCGGGCCGGGCGGTGGCGGTTGACGGTGAGGTGCATTGAATGCGTGTGCACATACCGTCCGGTTCCATGCACGTACCGTTTTCCGCCCACTTCTCCGAGGAGCCCTCCACGTGACCGTCACGACGTCGTCCATCCCCTCCCGCGCCGCCGAGATCCTCTCCCGTCCGGTCACGATCAACGGCCTCACCGTCCCGAACCGCATCGCGATGGCGCCGATGACGCGCATGTTCTCCCCGGGGGGCGTTCCCGGCGAGGACGTCGTGTCGTACTACGCCCGTCGCGCCGCCGCCGGCGTCGGCCTCATCGTCACCGAGGGCACGTACGTCGGGCACGACTCCGCCGGCCAGAGCGACCGGGTGCCCCGGTTCCACGGCGAGGAGCAGCTCGCGGGGTGGGCGAAGGTCGCCGAGGCCGTGCGCGCGGCGGGCGGGACGATCGTGCCCCAGCTGTGGCACATCGGGATGGTGCGCAAGGACGGCGAGCCGCCCTTCGCGGACGCGCCCGCCGTCGGCCCCTCCGGCATCCGCGTCGACGGCGACGACGTCACCGGCAAGGCCATGACCCAGCGTGACCTGGACGACGTCATCGGGGCGTTCGCCCAGGCCGCGGCCGCCGCCGAGCGCATCGGCTTCCACGGCGTGGAGATCCACGGCGCCCACGGCTACCTCGTCGACCAGTTCCTGTGGGAGCACACCAACCGCCGCACCGACGCCTACGGCGGCGACCCGGTGGCCCGTACGAAGTTCGCCGCCGAGATCGTGGCCGCCGTGCGGGAGACCGTGTCGCCCGAGTTCCCGATCATCTTCCGCTACTCGCAGTGGAAGCAGGAGGCCTACGACGCGCGTCTCGCCGAGACCCCGGAGGAGCTGGAGGCCATCCTCACCCCGCTCGCCGCGGCCGGCGTCGACGCCTTCCACGCCTCCACCCGCCGCTACTGGCTGCCGGAGTTCGAGGACTCCGACCTCAACCTCGCGGGCTGGACCAAGAAGCTCACCGGCAAGACCGCCATCACCGTCGGCTCGGTCGGTCTCGACGGCGACTTCATCAAGGGCTTCCAGGGTGAGGGCTCGCCGGTCAAGGGCATCGACGACCTCCTCGACAGCCTGGAGCGCGACGAGTTCGACATGGTGGCCGTCGGGCGCGCGCTGCTCCAGGACCCGCAGTGGGCGGCGAAGGTCCTCGAGGGCCGCTTCGCCGATCTGGCTCCGTACGACGCGGCGGCGCTGCGCACGCTGAGCTGAGTCTGCGGCGAGCCCTCGGGGCCCGGGGCGGAGATCTGTCCGCCCCGGGCCCCTTTGCATGGCGGGCAGCGGGCAGGGCCTCTTTGCGTGGCGGGCAGCGGGCAGGGCCGCAGGGCCTCTTTGCGTGGCGGCGGCGCGCCCGGGACGGGCCGGCGCTGGAGCGTGGGAGCCTGCTTCGATCGAGGCGTGAGCCGTCGGCTTTTCGCCGGCCTGCCGTCCTTCATGGCGGTGATGTCATACGACTTTCCAGGGCGGCTGTCACTCACACGAGGGGTGCCGGCCGCTTCCGGCACTTCCCCCGGCCACCGGCCGTTCCATGAACAACCAGCCGATGACAGCTGATCACAGCCGATGACAGTTCATGACGGTCGATGACAGGAGTGCTTGATGACGATCGCCGAGTCCCAGCTCGTCGTGCGTACCGCCGCGGGAGCCGTGCGCGGCCGCCGTGAGGACGGCCTGACAGTGTTCCGCGGCATCCCGTTCGCCGCGCCTCCGGTCGGCGAGGCCCGGTTCCAGGCCCCACGCCCGCCGCACCCGTGGGACGGCGTGCGGGACGCGTACGCCTTCGGGCCGCCGCCCCCGCAGGAGGCGGGGTTGCAGGGACTCGCGGCAAGCCGGGACGAGCCGGCGGGCGACGACTGGCTGACGGTGAACGTCTGGACGCCGGCCACGGGCGGGCCCGGGACGGATGCGGCTCAGGCCGCCCGGCCGGTGATGGTGTGGATCTACGGCGGCGCCTACAAGCTCGGGCATTCCGGCAGCCCGGGATACGACGCCCAGCACATAGCCCGCGCCGGCGACCTCGTGGTGGTCACCTTCAACTACCGCGTCGGCATCGAGGGGTTCGCGCGGCTGGACGGCGCGCCCGCCAACCGGGGGCTGCTGGACCAGATCGCGGCACTGGAGTGGGTGCGGGACAACATCGCGGAGTTCGGCGGCGATCCCGGCCGGGTGACCGTGTTCGGTGAGTCGGCGGGCGCCGGTTCTGTGGCCGCGCTGCTCGCCGCGCCGGGCGCGCGCGGACTGTTCGGGCGGGCGATCGCCCAGAGTGTGCCCGGCACGTTCTTCTCCGACGAGCTGGCCCGCGACCTCGCGGCCGCCATCGCCGCCGAGGCCGGGCTGCGCCCCACAGCCGCCGACCTGTCCGCCGTGGACCCGCGTCGGCTGACGGAGGCCGGGGCCGCGCTGGGAGCGAAGATGGCGGAGCGGGTGGACCGCTGGGGGCAGGTCGCGCCCACGGTCACGCCTTTCTCGCCGGTCGTCGACGGCGAGGTCCTGCCGGCCACCCCCTGGCAGGCGCTGGCGGCGGGCGCCGGGCGGGACGTGGCGCTGGTCGTCGGGCACAACGCGCAGGAGTACCGGCTGTTCGTCGCCATGGCGGGTTGGCTGGGCAGGGTGACGGAGGAACAGGCGGCCGGTGCGTTGCGGGTGTTCGCCCCGGACGGCGGGGAGGCGGCTTACCGCGCGGCCTATCCGGAGGCGGGAGCCGGGGAGTTGTTCGAGCGGGTGCAGTCCGACTGGCTGTTCCGCATACCGTCCCTGCGCCTGGCCGAAGCGCAGATCGCGGGCGGCGGCCGGGCCCATGTCTACGAGCTGACCTGGCCGGCTCCGGGCATGGGCGGCGGGCTCGGCGCGTGCCACGGCCTGGACGTCCCCCTGCTCTTCGGCACCTACGAGGCGGACCTGGGGGCCCTGTTGTTCGCGGGGGTGGAGGTGCCGGCGGAGGCCAGGGAGCTGACGGCCCGCTTCCAGGCCGCCTGGACGTCCTTCGCCCGGACCGGCGACCCGGGCTGGCCGGCGTACGACGGGCAGCGGCGGCTGACGCAGGTGCTGGACGCGCAGCCGGAGGTGCGGGCGTATCCGGAGGAGACGGCGCGGCGGCTGTGGGAGGGGTACGACTTCCCGGCGCTGCCGCTGGTGGGGCGGTGACCGGGACGGAGAGACGGGACGGGGAAGGGGACTACAGATTGCCGAGAGGTTCGATGTCGGTGCGGACCGGGGTGCCCCAGATGCGCAGCACCTCGTAGTCGGTGAACTCGTGCACCAGCCGGTAGGCCATCGCGGGGCGGGAGCCGCGGCGCAGGGCGGCGAGGTAGAGCTCGGCCTCGCGGCGGTCCCGGCGGGGGGTGCCGCACAGCTGCCACTCCTGTCCGTTCCACAGCTCCGGGAGCCAGCGCTGCTGGGGCTGGGGGCGGTCGGCGCGGGTGCCGTAGCGGGAGGGGGTGGCAGCGGCCGGGCCCGAGGAATGCGGGGCGGGGCCGTTGAACTCGGCGCGGCGGGCCGCGCGGCGGCGGGTCTCGCAGAGCAGGCAGAGGTCGGGGGCTGCCTTGTCGACCGGGCCGCCGGGATGCTCGGCGCAGCGGGTGGCGGGCGCGGCGGTGACGCTTTCGTCCAGCAGTTCCAGGGCGCGGCGCAGGTCCGCCTTGACCTCGTGGAGCTTGGCGTCCGGTGTGTCCCCGGTGAGGGCCTCGCCGTGCTCACCGAGGAGGCGGAGGGCACGGCCCAGATGGGTGAGCTGGGCGTGGTTCATGGCGGGCGGCTCCGGTTTCTGCTGCTGGCCGGCGGGTGCCTCGCGCGGGCGGCGCGGGGGCGGGGTTCTCGCAACCACGGTCGCACATGTCAGCGACGGAGCCGGGTCAGGCTGATGGGCGCGGGCGGTCGGGGACACCGAAGAGGTAGGTCGCGGTGAAGCCGACGGCGTAGCCCGTCAGCAGGCCGCCCGTGTAGATCGCGAGCAGGGAGCCCCAGCCGCGGTTCCCGGCCAGCAGGGGGAACAGGGCCCAGCCGGACGGGCCGATCGCCGTCGCGCCGACGCGGTCGCCGAGCATCGCGAAGAAACCGACGAACGCACCGCCGGCCGCCCCGCCCGCGCAGGCGGTGAGAAAGGGGCGGCCCAGGGGAAGGGAGACGCCGTAGATCAGGGGTTCGCCGACGCCCAGCAGACCCGCGGGGAGCGCCGAGCGGATCGTCGTACGCAGGGAGGTGTCGTGACGCAGACGCACGTAGACGGCGAGGCAGGCGCCGACCTGGCCCGCGCCGGCCATCGCCAGGATGGGCAGCAGCACCGTGTAGCCCTGCTGCTCGATGAGGGTGGCGTGGATGGGGATGAGGGCCTGGTGCAGGCCCAGCATCACCAACGGCAGGAACAGTCCGCCGAGGACGAGGCCGGCGACGGGGCCCGTCGTGGCGAGCAGCCAGTTCGCGGCCGTGCCGATGGCGGTGGACACCGCGCCGGCCGCCCACATCAGGCCGTAGAGGGTGGCGAGGCCCGCCACGAGGACGGTGAGGGTGGGGGTGAGGAGCACGTCCAGGGCATCGGGGACCCGGCCCCGGCACCACTTCTCGACGCGGGTCGCCAGCAGGGCGGCGGCCAGCGCGCCGAGGACGCCGCCCTGGCCGGGGGAGAGCGTCACCCCGAACACGGTGAGCTTCGCGACGCCCGGATACACCACGATCGCGGCGACCGCGCCGCCGAGGACCGGTGTGCCGCCGAACTCCTTGGCGGTGTTGAGGCCGACGAAGACCGCGATCAGCGCCATGAACCCGGAGGCCACGGCGGCCAGCGCGGGCGTCAGCCACGGCACCAGGCCGGCGTTCACCAGCAGCCCGTTGACTCCCGCGACGACGCCGCAGCCGATGAGCGCGGGGATGAGGGGGACGAAGACGTTCGCGAGGCGGCGCAGGGCCGACTTGAGGGGCGTGGCGTTGCGCCGCCGCCGCTCCTCGCGCAACCGGTCCCCGCGCGCGGCGAGTTCGCCCGCGAACTCGCAGCCCGCCTGACCGGAGGGCTCGCCGCCGGTGTGCGCGGCGAGCAGTGCTTCGAGGGCGGAGGTCACCTGCGTCACCGCGCCCGGGCCCAGCACCACCTGGTACGAGCCGGCGTCCACGACGAGCCCGAGGACGCCGGGCAGGGACCTCAGTGCCTCCTCGTCCACCCGGGACGGGTCGGCCAGGCCCAGCCGCAGTCGGGTCATGCAGTGGGCGACGGTGACGACGTTGGCCGGGCCGCCCACGAGGGGCAGGACGGCGGCGGCGGTGACGGTGGGGTCGATGCGCACTCCCCGAGGGTGCGGCTCAACGCCCCGCGGCGGCGAGCGCGGCGCGCAGATGGCCGTCGGACTCCTCCAGAAGGCGGGCGGCCGACGGTCCGTCGACCCCGGCGAGCAGGGCCAGGATCGCGTGCTTCACCTCGCCGCCGGTTGCCGTGAGGGCGGCCTCGATCTCCTCGTCGGCGGCCCCCGTGGCCAGGGCGACGATCCGCCGGGAGCGGGCGCGCAGCTTCTCGTTGGAGGCGCGCACGTCGACCATGAGGTTCCCGTAGGTCTTGCCGAGCCGGATCATCGTGATCGTCGAGAGCATGTTCAGCACCAGCTTCTGGGCGGTGCCCGCCTTCAGCCGGGTGGAGCCGGTGAGGAGTTCCGGTCCGACGACGACCTCGATGCCGTGCTCGGCGGCGGCGGCCAGCGCGCTGCCCGGGTTGCAGGCCAGCCCGACGGTCAGGGCGCCCAGGGAGCGGGCGTACTCGACGGCGGCGACGGCGTAGGGAGTGCGTCCGGAGGCGGAGATGCCGACCACCGTGTCCTCGGGGGTGAGGGCGAGGGCGGCGAGGTCCGTCTCGGCCAGCTCGCGGGAGTCCTCGGCGCCCTCGACGGAGCGGGTCATCGCCTTCGGGCCGCCGGCGATCAGTCCGACGACCTGGCCCGGGGCCGTGGCGAAGGTGGGCGGGCACTCGGAGGCGTCGAGCACGCCGAGCCGTCCGGCGGTGCCGGCCCCGGCGTGGACGAGTCGTCCGCCGCGCGCCATCCGCTCGGAGATGGCGTCGACGGCGGCGGCGATCTCGGGCAACCGCGCGGCGACGGCGGCGGGCACGGCAGCGTCCTCGCCGTTCATCAGGCGGGCGATGTCGAGCGTGGGGAGCCGGTCGATCTCGGCCAGCTCGGGCCGGAAGGCCTCGGTGGTGAGGGAGTCGAGCTGCGAGCGCAGTTCGTCGTGCGGGGCACGGGGGCCGGGCGGAGGAGAGGAGGAGATCACGGGGAGGCTCTTTCCGGTGCGGGGTCGATGCGGCCGGCTGGGGCGCGCGGCTGTCAGGACGTGCGGTCCGCCGCAGGGGTGCGACCGGCGGGGCGGGCCCGGGCCGGTCGGGGCGAACACCCCTACGGTTTACCGGTGCCGGTGGGCCGACGCCTCGTACGACGCGGCCGGGGCGGGAGCCGCGCTGTCGTGGGTGCGCCGGGCAGGTGAGCACATGGTCCGCGTACCGGGTCGAAAAGTATTTTCGGTTCGAGGTCAGGGGCGGGAGTTGCGCACAATGGGGGCATGGATCCCTCCTCCGGCAATCCCGTCGGCCCCCTGGAACAGGCGCTGCACGCGGCCCGCGCCCTGGTGCTCGCCGATCTGGCCGCGGGCGACGTCGCCGCGGCGGACGTCGTCTCGATGGTCGAGGACTCCGTGGTGCAGCGGCGCTGGTGGGTCGAGCAGTGGCCGGAGGGCGTGGCGTTCGTCGCCGGGCTGGTCGCGCAGGACGTGCAGGACGCGCTGCTGGAGCGGTACGGGCGCTGGCCGTTGTGCCCGGTGTGCGGCTCGGGCGACCCGCACGCGCTCGACGTGGAGCCCGAACTCGGGCCGGACCCGCACTGGGTGTGCCACAAGGCGGGGGTGCGGGTCGCGGCGGTGGGCACGCTGGGCGGGGCGGTCGGCGGGCCGCCGGCCTCGTGAGGTCCCGATGACGGTCTACATCGACCCGCCGAGCTGGCCCGGTCACGGGCGGCTGTGGTCCCATCTGGTCAGCGATCTGTCCTTCGACGAACTGCACGTTTTCGCCGAGGGGTTGGGTGTGCCGCGGCGCGCCTTCGAACGGGACCACTACGACATCCCGTCGCACCGTTACGCGGACGCGGTCGCGGCCGGCGCGGTCGAGGTCAGCAGCCGCGAGGTGGTCCGTCTGCTGACGGCGTCCGGCCTGCGCAGACCCAAGGGACGGCCGGCCTGACGCGGGGCGCCGGAGCGCGCCCGCCCACATGCCTCAACCCCGGCTGCGGACGTACAGCAGCAGCTCGTCGCTGTTCAGCCGGGTTCGGGTGAACCCGGCTCGGTGCAGCACGTTCTGGGACGCGGTGTTCGTCTCCTCGACCGTCGCGCAGACGCAGCCCACGTCGTCCCGGGCCAGCGTCCAGTCGGTGAGGGCGTCGACCGCCTCCGTGGCGTAGCCGTGTCCGCGGGCGGCCTCCACGAGGTCGTAGCCGATCTCGACGCGGCCCTCGTCGTCGGGGGGTCCGTGGAAGGCGATGCTGCCGACGGCGAGCCCGTCGCCGCGCCGCACGAGCGCGAACATGCCGAACTCGGGCCGGTACACCCCGGCGGCGTGCGCCTGCGTCAGCATCCCGGAGACGTCCCGGGTGCCCTCGAAGGGCGCGCCCCCGAGCCAGGCGAACCCGCCGTCGCCGCCCGCCCGAAGACCGGTGGCGGCGTGCGGGGGGACGCCTTCGAGGGTGAGGCGTGGGGTGGGGATTCGGAGCGTGCCGCCGTGAGGGGACGCCACTGCCGTCCCGGCGGGCGCTCCCGGCAGCGGCGGCCGTTCGCTCATGGAACGCGGTCCTTCCGGTAGGGGGACGCGCCCGACGCTACTCCGCCGTAGGTCACCGCGTCAGCAGTTCGAGTTCCGCGCGGAGGTTGTGGCGCGCTGTCGGCTCCCAGTGCTCCACGCCGTGCGGGGTGTGGAACAGGCGGGGCAGGTCGAGGAGTTGGCGCAGGATCGCCGCGCGGCCCTCGCGGAAGGCGTCGTTCGGGACGAAGTGGTACTCCTCGCGGACCGCGGCCGTGTACGCGGCGTACGCGGACGGCGGCGCGGCCAGGATCGCGAGGTCGGCGTCGCAGAGCACCTGGCCGTCGGGGTCGTCGTCGGCGGGGGCGTGGGTGACGGTGAGCCGGACCAGGCGGGCCACCTCGGCGCTCTTCGCCGCCGGCAGACCGGCCTCGGGGAGTGCGCGCTCGGCGAGACGGGCCGAGCGCTCCTCGTTCTCGGAGCGGTCGGGCAGGTAGACCGCGTCGTGGAACCAGGCGGCGAGGCGGACGACGTCCGGGTCGCCGGCGTGCTCCGCGAGGGCGTCGACGTGGTCGAGGACGGCGGTGAGGTGCGTGAGCGTGTGGTAGCGGCGCTGCGGCTCCCGCCAGCGGGCGAGGAGGGCGTCGGCGTAGGGGAGGGGGTCCGGGCCGGTGGCGGGGCCGCGGGCGCTTTCGAGGGCGTGGGCGAAGCGGGCGCGCAGGGCGTCGAGGCCGCCTTCGGCGGCCGGGGCTTCGCGGTCGTCGGCCGATGGGGTCATGGAAGTCATTCTTCCGTGGCCGGGACCGGTGCCACCACGGCCCGCGTGCCCGGGCGGGCGCGTACCCTTGAATTGGACTAGACCTATAGTCGCCCGGGCCTGTAGCCGCACGGACCTGTAGCCACCTGTAGCCACCTGTGAACGCCGACGAATGGGGACCCATGAGCAAGCGTGCAGTCCTGGAGGTGATCGCACTCGACGCCGAGGACGCGGTCGCCGCCCAGGCCGGAGGTGCGGACCGCCTCGAACTGGTCGCCGACATGGCCGCCGACGGGCTCACCCCGCCCGTGCGGGCCTTCGCGGCGATCCGCGCCGCCGTCGACATCGACCTGCGCGTGATGCTGCGCCTGACCGACGGCTTCGCCGCCGGCGGCCCCGGCGGCCTCGCCCGGCTGGTCCGGGCCGCCGGGGAGCTGACGGCGGCCGGGGCGCGGGAGTTCGTGCTCGGCTTCCTCGACGAGGAGGGCACGGTGGACCTCCCGGCGGTGGAGAGTGTCGTCGCGGAGCTGGCCGGCTGCCGGTGGACCTTCCACCGAGCCATCGACCACTGCGCCGACCGCGACGCCCTGCGCAAGCAGCTGGACGGTCTGCCCGGCCTGGACGCCTACCTCACGGCCGGCTCCCCGGCAGGCGTCGACGAAGGCCTGCCCACCCTCCTCGCGGAGGCCTCCCGCCGTGGCGAGCCGGGCTACGAGCAGCGCCTCCTCGTCGGCGGAGGCCTGCGCCTCGACCATGTGCCCACCCTGCGCGCCGTCGGCGTCGACGCCTTCCACATCGGAGGAGCGGCCCGGCCCGGAGGGTGGACGGAGCCGGTGTCGACGTCGGCGGTGGCGCGGTGGCGCGGCGCACTGGACGCGGACGGTAGGCCGTACTAGCCGAGCTGGGCCGGCAGCGGGGTCCTGTGGGTGATGATCAGGCCGGAGACGGCTCGGGTCAGGGACACGTACAGGCGGCGCAGGCCCGTCCGCTCGTCGGGTTCGCCGTCCACCACCGCCTGGGGCTCGTCCAGGACCACGTAGTCGTACTCCAGGCCCTTGGCGAGGGACGCGGGGACCAGGGTCAGACGTGTCTCGTGGGTGGTCTCCTCGCCGGGGGCGAGATGGCCGATGCCCGCCGCCCCGAGCGCCTTCGCCAGGGCCGGGATGCGGGCATCCGCCGCGATCAGCCCCGTCGAGCCCTCGTGGCGCAGCAACTCCTCGCAGGCGGCGATGACTTCCTCGTCCCCCGAGGCCCGGCGGACGGCGAAGAAGCCCGGGTTCTCACGGACCGAGGCGACCGGGGTCAGCCCCGGCGCGATGTGCGGGAGGAGCCGGGAGGCGTAGCCGATGACGTCCGTCGGCACACGGAAGCCGGCCGTCAGCTCCTCGATCACCGCCTCGGGTTTGCCCAGGTGGGCGAGGGCTTCCGGCCAACTCCTGGTCGCCCAGGGTGTGGTGCCCTGCGCGAGGTCGCCCAGCACGGTCGCGCTGCCGGTGGAGCAGCGGCGCCCGACGGCCCGGTACTGCATGGGGGAGAGGTCCTGCGCCTCGTCCAGCACCACGTGGCCCAGCGAGTGCGTGCGCTCCACGAGGTCGCACGCCTCGTCGACCAGCACCGCGTCCGCCGTCGACCACTTCGCCGACTTCACCGAGCGGACCGGCTTCGCCCACAGGATCGTCTTCTGCTCCTCCTCGCTGAGGACGCCCTCCGCGTGGGCGGCGAGGAACTCCGCGTCGGTCAGCAGCCGCAGGACCAGCTTCGCCGGGTCGACCGGCGGCCACACCGCCTTCACCGCCGCCTTGACCGCGCTGTTGCGGGCCACCGCGTCCTGCACCCGGTCGTCGGGCGCCTCCCCGGCCCGCTCCATCTGCACCAGCACCGCGTGCGCGACGCGCTGCGGCAGGGCCTCGCGGGCGGCGCCGTAGCGGATGTCCCTCTCCAGCAGCTCCCGCACCATCGACTCCAGTTCGTAGGCCGGGACCCGCCAGCGTCGGGAGCCGCGCACCACGACGACGGGCTCGGCCGGCATCGTGATGTGGGAGTACAGGGCCCGGCGGAGCACCTGCGCCATGCGGGCGTCGCCTTTGACGACCGCCGCCGCGGACTCGTCCTCGCCGCGCACCTCCACATGCGCGACCAGGTCCTCGACCGTGGCCTGCCGGACCGTCAACTCGCCCAGAGCGGGCAGCACTTGCTCGATGTAGTGGAGGAAGGACCGGTTCGGTCCGATCACCAGCGTGCCGGTGCGGGCCAGCCGCTCCCGGTGAGCGTAGAGGAGGTAGGCGACGCGGTGCAGACCGACGGCGGTCTTACCGGTCCCCGGACCGCCCTGCACACAGACGCTCCCCGCGAGCCCCGACCGTACGATCTCGTCCTGCTCGGGCTGGATCGTCGCCACGATGTCGCGCATCGGGCCCACGCGCGGGCGCTCGATCTCCTGCTGGAGCAGCTTGCTGACGACGGCCGCCTCGGCCGGGTCGGAGAGGTGCTCGTCCTCGTACGCGGTGAGGGCGCCGCCCGTGTAGCCGAAGCGCCGGCGCAGCCCGACGTCCATGGGATCGTTCTTGGAGGCCCGGTAGAACGGCTGCGAGACGGGTGCGCGCCAGTCGATGACCATCGGGTCGCCGTCGTGGTCGTGGACGTGCCGCCGCCCGATGTAGAAGGACTCCCCTTCGGCTCCCTCCGCCTTCTCGGCCCCCGGAGCGTGCAGGTAGTCGAGGCGGCCGAAGAACAGCGGGATGTCGCTGAGGTCGGCCAGCGCCTTGATGCGCTCGCCGATCTGGCGCTCCAGGATCTGCGCGTTGACCCAGTTCGCGGTGACGTCGCTGATGTCGAGGGCCTCGACGTCCTCGCGCATGGCGCGCAGCGCGGCACGCGAGGCGCCGAGGTGGGCGCGCTCACGGCCCAGCGGGTCGTCGACGGCGTCGGGGAAGTCCTGCGCGGGTACGGCGGGCGTGGACAAGGGGGTGCCTCCGGAGGGACCTGCGGGAAGGGCGCTGCGGGAAGCCGTCCGGTTTCCGGCCGGACGACGGCACTCCGGGAGGGAGGCGGGCAAGAGCGGAGAGTGTAGGTGAGGGGCGCCGGGCGGCGCCAATGGATTTACCGCCCCGTTGACGGGGGCCGCTCCCCGGGCGCGGGGAGGCCCGGCGCCGCCTCGGACCTCAGCCGATGCATCACCGGGGAAGCGGCTCGCATCATGGAGACATGAGTGCAGCGACCGTTCACCCAGCCCGCCTTCCGGCCGGCGCCACTCCCGTCGCGGGCGCCCACCGTCACCTCCTCGGCGACGCCCTGCGCGCGGTGAAGGTCTTCGCCGGCGCCGCCTTCGACGTGATCGTCCTCGGCGAGTACGGCGAGGAGGCCGGCGTCCGCCGCAAGTGAGGCCCCCGCCAGCGGAACCGGCGCGAAGCCCCCGGTGTCAGCTCTCCGCCAGCAGATCGTCCGCGTCCACGATCCGGTACGCGTAGCCCTGCTCCGCCAGGAACCGCTGACGGTGGGCGGCGAAGTCCTGGTCGATGGTGTCGCGGGCGACGACCGAGTAGAAGTGGGCCTGATGGCCGTCCGCCTTCGGGCGCAGGACCCGGCCCAGCCGCTGAGCCTCCTCCTGCCGTGACCCGAAGGTCCCCGACACCTGGATGGCGACCGTCGCCTCCGGCAGGTCGATCGAGAAGTTCGCGACCTTCGACACCACCAGCACGCTGATCTCGCCCTCCCGGAACGCGTCGAAGAGCTTCTCGCGCTGCGCGTTGGAGGTCTCGCCCTTGATCACGGGCGCGTTCAGATGCTCGCCCAGCTCGTCCAGCTGGTCGATGTACTGCCCGATGACGAGGATCTGCTGCCCGGCGAAACGCCGCACCAGCGCCTCGGTCACCTTCCGCTTCGTCGCCGTCGTCGCACAGAAGCGGTACTTCTCCTCCGCCTCCGCGGTCGCGTAGGCGAGCCGCTCGGAGTCGGTGAGGTTCACCCGGACCTCGACGCAGTCCGCCGGCGCGATGTAGCCCTGCGCCTCGATCTCCTTCCACGGCGCGTCGAACCGCTTGGGACCGATGAGGGAGAACACGTCCGACTCGCGGCCGTCCTCCCGCACCAGCGTCGCGGTCAGGCCCAGCCGCCGCCGCGCCTGGAGGTCGGCGGTGAACTTGAAGACGGGGGCCGGCAGCAGATGCACCTCGTCGTAGACGATCAGGCCCCAGTCACGGGAGTCGAACAGCTCCAGGTGCGGGTAGACGCCCTTGCGTCTGGTCGTCAGCACCTGGTACGTGGCGATGGTGACGGGCCGGATCTCCTTCTTCGTGCCGCTGTACTCGCCGATCTCGTCCTCGGTCAGCGAGGTCCGCTTCACCAGCTCGTGCTTCCACTGCCGGGCCGAGACCGTGTTCGTGACGAGGATCAGCGTGGTCGACTTCGCCTGGGCCATCGCCCCCGCGCCGACCAGCGTCTTGCCCGCGCCGCAGGGCAGGACCACCACGCCGCTTCCGCCGTGCCAGAAGTTCTCCACCGCCTGCTTCTGGTACGGCCGCAGCGCCCAGCCGTCCTCGGCGAGCCCGATCGGATGCGCCTCGCCGTCCACGTACCCGGCGAGGTCCTCGGCCGGCCAGCCCAGCTTGAGCAGCGTCTGCTTGATCTGGCCGCGCTCGGAGGGGTGCACGACGACGGTGTCCGGGTCGAGGCGGGCGCCGACGAGCGGCATGATCCGCTTCGAGCGCAGGATCTCCTCCAGCACCGGCCGGTCGGTCGTGGTCAGCACCAGCCCGTGCGCCGGGTGCTTGCTGAGCGTCAGCCGGCCGTAGCGGTCCATCGTCTCCGCGACGTCCACGAGCAGCGCGTGCGGCACCGGGTGGCGGCTGTACTGCACGAGCGCGTCCACGACCTGCTCGGCGTCGTGCCCGGCCGCCCGCGCGTTCCACAGGCCGAGCGGGGTGATCCGGTAGGTGTGGATGTGCTCGGGGGCGCGCTCCAGCTCCGCGAACGGAGCGATCGCGCGACGGCAGTCGTCGGCCTGCTCGTGGTCGACCTCCAGGAGCAGAGTCTTGTCCGACTGGACGATTAGGCAGGACACACATACCTCCGGAGATAAGGTCGTCTCGACAGAAACAACGCCTGTCACAGCACGGGCTATGCCCCGTGCCCGACGCCGGAAGGGCGTCCCGGCCGGCGCGCCGGGGATGCGCGCCGCCCTCTATGTTCGCCTATCGCGCGAAACCGACGAGACGACTTCGCCGGAACGCCGGCGTCGCGGCCTGTGAGGCGTTGTGCGAGGCACGCGGCTGGGAGGTCGTAGCCGTCGAGGAAGACATCGATGTCTCGGGCTTCTCACGTGGGCTCGACCGGCCGGGACCGCGACACATCCTGACCAGGCCCGCCGAGCACCAGGTTCGAGTCAGCCGTTGGAGAAGATGCCGTCCTCGCGGGCGTCGAGCAGCTCGTCCCAGTGCTCGGTAGCCCATCGGCAGGCGGCGGCCAGCGGCTCCAGTGTGCTGCGGCCCAGCGGTGTCAGCGCGTACTCCACCCGCAGTTTCGGGTCGGCGTGCACCGTGCGTGACACGAACCCGTTCCGCTCCAGGCCGCGGAGTGACTGAGTGAGCGATTTCGGGGTGACGTGGCCCAGTGGCACGCGGAGTTCGGAATATCTGCGCGGGCCGTCCTCCAGGCAGCGGAGGACCATGGGCGCCCATTTGTCGCCGAAGCGGAAAGGCATCAGTGGGGACGGGCACAGCTCGTCGAACAAGTCGGGTGGCAGCGGTGGCCGTTGCGTCATCGAGGGTCTCCCGTCTCCGGTCTTGGTATCCATCCGGTGACCGACCTTCTGGATATCTTCCGGAGCGTCGACTCGGCGGGAGGTATTCCGGCGATGGGCAGGATCGTGGTTGTCGGGGCGGGTCGCCGCCCGCCTGCTCGGCGACCGCACCGATCCGCACCCCATAAGTGCAACGGGCGTGAAATGAACGCCGTCAATTCGATCCATAAAGGTAAGGCAGGACATTATGCGTGCAGCCCGCTTCCACGAATACGGCGGGGCGGAGAGCCTGGTGATCGAGCAGGCCCCCGACCCTCACCCGGGACGTGGTGAGATACGTGTCCGCGTCGCGGCGGCCAGCGTCAATCCCATCGACTGGAAGCTGCGCGCCGGTGCCCTGCACCAGCTGATTCCCCTGGAGCTGCCCGCCGTTCCCGGGCGCGACGCCGCCGGCGTGGTCGACGAGATCGGTGACGGAGTGCACGGGGTGAGCATCGGCGACCGCGTCTTCGGGCTGGGCGGTGTCACCGGCGCGACCGCGGAACTGGTCGTCCTCTCCGCCTGGGCCCACGCCCCCGACACATGGAACGACGAGCAGGCTGCGGGCGCCGGTCTTGCGTCCGTGACCGCGATGCGTGGCCTGAACGCGCTCGGCTCCCTCGCGGGACGCACCCTTCTCGTCGAAGGAGCCGCCGGAGGCGTGGGAAGCGCGGCAGTCGAGATCGCCGTGGCACAAGGCGCCACCGTGATCGGGACAGCCGGCGAACACAACCACGAGTTCCTCACCTCTCTCGGCGCCGTTCCCACCACCTACGGCCCCGGCCTCGCGCAGCGCCTCTCCGCTCTCGCTCCGCACGGCGTCGACATCGCGCTCGACACCGCGGCCTCCGGATCCCTGGACGACCTCGTCGCGATCACGGGCGACCCGAAGCGCGTCGCGACGGTCGCCGACCATGTGGGCGGGCAGCGCCTGGGCGCACATGTGGTCAACGCGGAGAACGACTCCACCCTCCTGTCCGCAGCCGCGGAACTGGGCCGGCAAGGCCGCTACACACCCCGTGTCGAACACACCTACCCACTGGAGCGGATCGCCGACGCCCACGCGCACGCCGAGCGCGGACACACCCGCGGAAAGATCGTGATCTGCATCTGAAGCGGGGGCATGGCACAGACGCGCCACACGCGGCGGCGGCCCGCTTCCCGGGCGCAGCAGGACAACCCTCCGCCCCCCTCGCACGTCTGACCAGGGGACGACCAGAGGTTGCGGCCGCGCGGGGCGCGGCCGTGGTGAGGGAGGTCTCGGTATGACGGTGCTGTCGGCCCGCGGCTGGGCGACCGGCGCGGGAGCCGTGGTGGTGCTTGTGGCCAGTGGCGTGTGGGCGATGCGGCCGGCCGAGGTCGACGACGGGCTCTGGGGCCAGGTGCGGCCGGTCCTTGAAGACGGCCTGGAGGCGCGCGGGGCCGACGAGGGCGGGCCGGCGTCCCAGGGGCGCTGGTTCTGCCGGGCGGAGGCGCTCGGCCTGGAGGAGCACGGGAACGCCGTGCGGGCCGACGTCGACACGCTGTGCGTGGAGTACGGGGTGCGCGACGACGCCCTGGTGGAGTGCGCCGGCGCGCAGGTACCGCAGGTGGTGCGGCTGGAGCGGGACGCGTCGGCCGCCGGCGGCTACCGGATCGTGTCACGGGAGGAGCCGCCCGACGGGGCGGCCGCCGCGCAGTGGGTGCGGGCCCGCTTCGGAGTGGTCGCCGCGTCCGCCGTCCAGGACCCGATGTCCTCCGAGGCCCTGGCGGCCGAGGCCCGCGCCCACTTCGACCTGCCCGCCGACGCGGGCGTCGGCGACTGCTGAGGCCGACGGCCGCCCGCTCGCATCCCGGCCCGGTCAGTCGTCGGCCAGCTCCGCGACCCCCGTGATCCGGTGCAGCGGGTAGGTGCGGACCTCGTCCGCCGTGTGGTCGTACGCCGTCACGAACCCGCCCTCCACCCGCACGGGGGCGATGACACGCTGGCTGGCGGCGCCCTCCGCGTTGACGTAGCCGATCCACAGGGCCTCGCCGGTGAGGACGGCGGCCTGCATGGTCGCGAGGGTCTCCGCCGGGCCGGTGCGGGGGAGTTCGCCGGGGGCCAGAGGGGCGGCGTCGGGAGCCTTGCGCGGGGCCGTGGAGGCCAGGTCACCGGCCCGGATCGCGCGGATCGCGGCGGCGAGAAGGGTGGCGTCGGGGACCGGCGGGCCGTCCGGGACCGGCACGGGAGCCGTGCGGGGCGGGGTGCGGTGGGCGAGGGCCCGGGTGATCACCACGTCCCCCTCCGCGGACTCGGCGGCCGGCGCGTACCCCATCGCGCGCAGACCCTCCAGCAGCGTCGCCGGGTCGGCCTGGGCCGCGATCACGGTCGGGGCGAGCCGGCGCAACCGCAGGGCCGCGGCACGCTTGTCGACGAGGATCTCGTTCAGCAGGGCGTCGTCGTCGCAGCGCACGTAGGCGGAGGCCGCGCCCACGCGCAGATGGCCGTGCCGGCGGGCCACGTCGTCGATCAGGTACGCGAGCGGCTGCGGGACCGGCGTACGGGAGTGCGCGGTGAGGAAGGCGTGCAGGTCGGACGCGGTCTGCCCGGAGTCCAGGGCGCGCCGCACCGAGGCGGGCGTGAAGCGGTAGACGGTCGCGCCGCCCTTCGACTCCACGTCGGCGAGGACGCCCAGGGTGTCGGCGAGGGGCCGGTGCAGGGGCCCCGGCGCCACGGCGGTCAGATCGGCCTGGAGCAGCACGTGGTCCAGCGGCTCGGGCAGCAGCGGCGCGAGCAGCCGGGCGGCGTCGGCGGCTGCGGTCTCGGCGTCCGCGGCGCCGCCCACCCCGGCCTCCGGTTCCGCGTCCGCGCCGAGCAGCGCCCGCCCGTGCGCCGACAGCGCGCCCCGGCCGGTCACGCCCAGCAGCTCCGCCTCGCTCAGCGTCCAGCGGGCGAGCCGGGAGCGCAGGTCGTCGTCCTCGCCCCGGGGCGGATGCGGCTGCGCCGGGGGCCGCGTGGGCGACTGCGCCTGGGCCGGCTGCGTCGCGTGCCTCCCCTGGGTGCGCAACGGCCGCTCCCAGCGCAGCCGGGCCAGCACCGTCTCGGCGTCCGGCGCGCCGCCCTCGGGCAGCCGGGCCAGCAGCGTCAGCACCCGGCGCCGTACCTCCGGCGCGGCCGAACGGTCGAGCCCCGGGCCCAGCGCCGACAGCGCACGGTCCTTCAGGTCCCGCCCGCCCACGACTCCGGGCGTCCGGGTCGCCGACAGCCACACCTGGGCGAGCCGCGCCCACCGCTCGGCGGCCGGACGCTCCCGCCACTCGTCGTACTCCGGGGTGGCCGCGTACCGCTCGTCGGCCTCGCCGTCGGAGGCGATCAGCCCCGCCGCGTACGCCAGCTCCACCCAGAACGCCGCGACGGGCTCGGAGACGTCCAGCGCGACGGCCGTGCGCTTGAGGTCGCGCACGCTGAGCCCGCCCGCCCGCAGCACGGTCGGCCCGCCCTCGTCCCAGTCCTTCAGCAGCTCCTCGATCGTCGTCAGCGCCGTGTACGCCTGTCCGGCCGCCGTCGCGTCCACGACCTGTGGGCGGTGGATCACGGCCGGCTCCACGGAGGGCGGCGCGGGCTCCACCGCGCGGTGGGCCCGGCCCGCCCGCAGATGCAGGGCGACCTCGCGCGGCAGCACGACCGTGCCGGGCGAGGTCGGCAGCAGCAGGGCCCGGTCCAGCAGCCAGCGCAGCCTGGGCGCGGGGTCCGCGGTCACCTGCCCGTACGGCGGCCCCCACACCAGCCGGTCGAGCACGTCCAGGGAGTCGGCCGGGGCCTTCGCCAGCAGCGCCTTCATCCTGCGTCGATCGGCGAAGAGGGAGCTCAGCGCGGCGACCGCCGACACCGAGTCGTGCGTCGACGGCAGCCCGGCCGCCGCCACGATCTCCTGGATCCGGCCCGGCGACATCCCCGCCGTGGCCTCCCGCACGGACGGGCCGAGCCCCGTGGGGGACGGGTGCTGCGGCGACGGCGCGAGCAGCTCCCGCGCGGTGCGCACCAGCCGCAGCCGGTCGTCGGCTCCCCACACCAGTGCCTGCTCCCGCAGGGCGGCGACCGCGCCGGGCAGCGCCTCGTCGACGGCCCGGTCCTTCTCGTCCCCGGCCATCAGCCGCAGCAGTTCGTCGTACGACGCCGGGTCCCCGGCCACCGCGAGCGCTTCCGCGGTCTGCAGGGCGAACCGGTCCAGCCGCTCCAGCGCGCGCACGACGGAGGCGCGGGTGCCGGCGCGGGTGGCGAGCTGGGTGAGGTCGGTGGGGACCGGGGTGATGAGGTCGGGGCGGTGGCGCAGGAGGGCGGCCAGGGAGGCGTCGTCCCTGCCGCGGAGGGCCTCCGCGAGGGAGCGGGGGGCCGGGGCGTCCTCGGGGCTCATCTGACCCACGTTAGCGGGTGGGTGTGACGGTGACCCCGGTGAGCATTGCTCAGCCCCTCCGGCGTTCGAGGACGGGGCCGTTCAGGCCGATGCGGGGGGTCTCGGGGGCGGCATGCCCCCAGCGCGGTACCGTGACCAACGGGGACAACAACGGCCATCCCCTCGGAGGGACTTCGTGGGGATCGAGAGCGATCAGGTCGTGTACGAGTTTCTGAGCCGCGTCGGTGACGTGGCCCAGCAGCGGCAGTTGTCCTCGGCCACGCGGATGCGGCTCGTGTCGGACCTGCGGAACGAGATCGACAAGCGGCGTGCCAGGTCGCCCGTGGACTCTCCGGCCGCCGTCCGCCGCATCCTCGACCGGCTCGGCAGCCCGGACGATCTGGTGGCCGCCGCGGCCGGCGGCGCCCCGCCCGTGCCCGAGGAGCCCGCCGCTCCCTCCGTGCCCGTTCAGCGTGACCGCGAGGGCGAGAGCGGGAGCGAGCGGCCCAGGCGGTTCCGCCGGGTCGTGCCGCGCCCCCGGCAGAAGCCGGACGCCGCGCCCGCCGCTCCCGACGCGCCGTCCCCGCCGCACCGCGCCGGCGCGCACGAACTCGGCGACGGCGTCGAGTCCCCGGACTGGTGGCGGCGACGCGAGCCGAGTCCCTTCGACCTCGGTGACGAGGTCCCCGGCTTCGTCGGCGGCGTCGAGATCCCCGACATGCTCAAGCCGCCGCCCCCGAAGCGGACGGAGAAGGAGCAGGCCCCCGAGGAGCAGGAGAGGCAGGAGGAGGCGGAAGCGGCCCCGGCGGGGCGTCGGTTCCGGCCGGCCCCCCTGCTGGGGAGCGGCCGCTGGAGCAACCCGCTCCTGCTGCTCGCCGCCGGCTGCCTCGTCGCCGGCGCGGTGGCCGGGAGCTGGCTGGCGCTGATCGTGGGCTGGCTGATCGCCTACGCCTCACGCAGGCTGACCGAGCGGGAGACGAAGTGGGCCGTCATGGTCCTGCCGGGGCTGGCGGCGGTGTCCGGCGTGGTGTGGCTGTGGGGCCGTACCGAGGGACGCTGGGGCGCGCCCGTCGCCGAGGGCCATCTGAACGACGCGATCCAGGAGACCTTTCCGTGGGTCGTGCGGGGAGCGGCGGTGGCGTCGGCCCTGTTCCTGGTGTGGCGGTCGCAGCGGCGGAAGTAGCGCTCGGGCGGGAGGGGCGGCGGGGGCGGCGGGCCCGCCGACCAGCACAATGGCCTCCATGGCCACCACCCCCACGCTCACGGTCGGCTTCGACCTCGACATGACCCTCATCGACTCGCGCCCCGGCATCCACGCCTGCTACACCGCCCTCTCCCGGCGCACCGGCCGCCCCATAGACGCCGATCTCGTCGTCACCCGTCTCGGCCCGCCGCTCGCCGACGAGCTGGTCAACTGGTTCCCCGCCGACGAGGTCGACGCCGTCGGGGACCTGTACCGCGAGATCTACCCGACCGTGGCCATCGCCCCCACCCTCGCGCTGCCCGGCGCGCGGGAGGCGATCGCGGCGGTGCGCGCCGCCGGGGGGAAGGCGGTCGTGGTGACCGCCAAGTACGAGCCCAACGCCGAGCTGCACCTCGCCCACCTGGGCATCGAGCCCGACGCGGTCGTCGGCGACCTGTGGGCCGAGGAGAAGGCGGCGGCCCTGCGCGAGCACGGCGCGGACGTCTACGTCGGCGACCATGTCGGGGACGTCCGCGGGGCGCGGGCCGCCGAGGCCCTCTCCGTCGCCGTGGCCACCGGCCCGTGCGACGCGCGGGAGCTGACGGACGCCGGCGCGGACGTCGTCCTCGGGGACCTCACGGAGTTCCCCGCCTGGCTGGCCGCCTACCGCCCCGCGCGCGCCTGACGCCGCCCCGCCGCGACCGACCGCAGCACGCCCGCGCCGGCCAGCAGGAAGCCGACGCCCATGAGCATGCTCAGCCCGAACATGAACGTCGGGAAGGGTGTCGTCCCGAGGAACAGCGGGGCCACGGTGACCAGGGTGGCCACGGCGCCGGCGAAGAACACGAGGGCTCCGGCACGGATCAGCCGGTCACCGGGCGCGGCGGCCTCACCACGAGCACCCGAAGGGCCGGAAGAACCGGGAGTGCCGGAAGCATCCGATACGCCGGAAGCGCCGGAAGAGTCTGAGGTCGTCTGGGTCTCGTCACGCACCGCTCCAGGGTAGTCCCGCCCCCGCCGGGAACCGTCCGGCGCGGGGGTCACCGCTTCGGCGGAACGTGATCGTTCTGACGGTCCTCGCGGCCCCGGGGCGCACTGCGCTTCGGCTCGTTTTAAGGCGTGCCCGCCTGGAGAGACCCCCGGTAGGGTGTCATGACGGCAGTTCAACCGGCGTCCAGGAGCGCCCGGGACCGATCGAGGGAGCGTGTGCTTTGCCGACTGGCAAGGTCAAGTGGTTCAACAGCGAGAAGGGCTTCGGCTTCCTCTCCCGCGACGACGGCGGCGACGTCTTCGTCCATTCCTCGGTCCTCCCCGCCGGAGTCGAGGCACTGAAGCCGGGGCAGCGCGTGGAGTTCGGCGTCGTCGCCGGGCAGCGCGGTGACCAGGCCCTCTCCGTCGTCGTCCTGGACCCGACCCCCTCGGTCGCCGCCGCGACCCGCAAGAAGCCGGACGAACTGGCCTCGATCGTCCAGGATCTGACGACCCTCCTGGAGAACATCACGCCGATGCTGGAGAAGGGCCGCTACCCCGAGAAGACCTCCGGCAAGAAGATCGCCGGCCTGCTCCGCGCGGTCGCCGACCAGCTGGACGTCTGAACCGCGGGGCTCACGGGAAAGCGAGCGCGTCCGGGCCGAGGGGCGGCACCAGTCCCTCGGCCGCCGCGCGTGTCAGCAGCCCGCGCACCGCTGCGTAGCCGTCGTCGCCGAGATCGGCCGTGAACTCGTTGACGTACAGGCCGATGTGCTGGTCGGCGACGGCCGGGTCCATCTCCTGGGCGTGCGCCATGACGTACGGGCGGGACACCTCCGGCGCGTCCCACGCGGCTCGCACGGACGTGCGGATGGAGTCGGCGAGCCGGGTCAGCGCGGCCGCTCCCAGCGCGCGCTTGGCGATGATCGCGCCGAGCGGGATCGGCAGGCCCGTCGTGTCCTCCCAGTGCTCACCCATGTCGGCGAGCTTGTGCAGCCCGTAGTCCCGGTAGGTGAAACGGGCCTCGTGGATGACCAGTCCCGCGTCCACCTTGCCGTCCCGCACGGCCGGCATGATCTCGTGGAACGGCAGGACGACGATCTCGCCGACCCCGCCGGGCACCTGGTCCGCCGCCCACAGCCGGAACAGCAGATAGGCCGTCGACTTCTCGCTCGGCACGGCGACCGAGCGGCCGGCCAGGCCGAGCCCCGGCTCCCGGGTGAGCACCAGCGGCCCGCAGCCCCGCCCCAGCGCGCCCCCGCACGGCAGCAGCGTGTAGGCGTCGAGGACGTACGGCAGCACGGCGTACGACACCTTCAGCACGTCGTGCTCGCCGCGCTCGGCCATGCCGTTGGTGACGTCGATGTCCGCGAACGTCACGTCGAGCGCGGGCGCGCCGGGGACCCGGCCGTGGGCCAGGGCGTCGAAGACGAAGGTGTCGTTCGGGCAGGGCGAGTACGCGATCCGCAGCGGGTCACCGGTCGTGGTCATACGCGTTCCAACTCCTGAGGACGGGCGTGAGCTTCCCGAAGGCCTCGGTCAGGGCGGTCAGGGCGTCGCCGATGCGCCAGGCGGCCCGGTCGCGGGGGCCGACGGGGTTGGAGACCGCGCGGACCTCCAGCACCGGCGTGCCGTGCGCGGCGGCGGCCTCGGCGACCCCGAAGCCCTCCATGGCCTCGGCGAGGGCGCGGGGATGGCGGGAGCGCAGGGCGGCGGCGCGGGCGGCGGTGCCGGTCACGGTGGACACGGTGAGGACCGTGCCGGTGCGCGCTCCGGCGGCGGCCGCGGCCTGCCGTACGAGGGTGGCGGGCGGCCGGTGGGTGACGACTCCGAAGCCCAGGTCGGTGACCGGCAGGAAGCCGTCGGCGGTCTCGGCGCCGAGGTCGGCGGCGGTGATCTCGTCGGCGACGACGAGGGAGCCGACGGGCGCGCCGCCCTCGTCCTGCCCGGCCGGGGCTCCCGCGGAGGGCGTGAAGCCGCCGGCGATCCCGGCGGAGACGACGAGGCCGTAGGGGGCGTCGCCGAGGGCGGCGGCGGTCAGGGCGCTCGCGGTGGAGGCGGCGGCGAGGGCAGGGCCCACGCCGGCGGCCAGCAGGTCGAGAGTCAACGGCCCCGACGTCGTCCTGAGCACGCTCGCCCCGGGCAGCCGCACCTCACGCCCGGGCTCGTCGAACGCCTGTGCCACCGCGTCCCGCTCCACGGGGACCGCGGTGGCCACCAGCACGCGCCGCACGACGGAAGCGATCAGTCGTCCTTCTTCAGCTTGAACGACCACAGCCCGGTGACCGCCTGGCTCTGCTTCTTGCCGTCGCCCGCCTTGATGGAGACGAGCGTGGAGTCGCCCTGCGCGCCGTACTGGGCGTTGAAGAAGACGCTGCCGGGGATCGTGAGGTACGTCTTGTCGGTGTCGTCGAGGAGCGGCTGACCGTTCATCAGGACCGTCCAGCGCTTCTCGGCGACGTCAGGGTCGACGCCGAAGCGCACCGTCTCGTCCGGGTCGACCTTGATCGACTTGATGTCCGTGTCCTTCAGGCACGCCGTGAGCGCCTCGGTGGTCAGCGTCTTGCCCTCACCGCCGCAGGTGGCCTCCTCGCTCACAGAGGAGCGGCCGACAGTGATCGTGGACAGCGGGGTCGGCTTGTCGCACGCCGACAGGACGAGCAGTCCGGCGGAAACGGCGCCGGCGGCGGCGACGGCGCGGCGGCGTCGCACAACGCCGTGAACATCAGCGGCTCCGCCGCGGGGCATCGTGGTCATGGCGGAAGGCTATCTGGCAGGCCCCGAGGTCTCTCTACGTGGGGTACGGCGTGCCCGCGTGTCAGGGTCGTTCACGCCACGCGCGTGCGCGGGCCGGCGCCGTGGCGTGAGGAGACGAGCAGGCCGCGGACCGTGGTGACCCAGCCGAGGGCGACCACCGCGGCCGCCACCGACAGGCCCAGCGTGCCGTTCAGCGGCATCGCGATGCCGACCGCGCCGCCGAACACCCACGAGATCTGCAGCAGCGTCTCCGAACGCGCGAACGCCGACGTGCGCACCAGCTCGGGCACGTCCCGCTGGATCAGCGCGTCCAGGGACAGCTTCGCCAGCGCCTGCGAGAAGCCCGCCACCGCCGCCAGACACGCCACCAGGAACGCCCCGAAGAACACCGCCGCCGTGATCGCCGCGCCGAGGACGACGGCCACCACCGTCACGATGATCAGCTCCGGCGCCCGGGACCGCAGCCACGCCCCCACCGCCGTCCCGAGCGCGTTGCCCGCACCCGCCGAGACGGCCACCATGCCGAGCGAGACCGCCGCGCTCTGCCCGGTCAGCGGGTGCTCGCGCAGCAGGAACGCCAGGAAGAACGTCAGGAACCCCGACAGCCAGCGCAGGGCGGTGTTCGCGCCCAGCGCGTGTGTGACGGCGATGCCGACCGTCCTGAGGCCCGGCCGCTTCACCGGCTGCCGGTGCGGGCCGTGCAGATGCTGCTCGTCCGCCGCGAGCAGGGCGGTGTCCTCGCCCTTCGCCGAGTCCACCTTCGGCGGCAGGGAGAACGACAGGAACGTCCCCGCGACGAAGATGACGAACGCGCCGTAGAGCGGATAGCGCGGGCCGAGCGCCTGCAGCCCCGCTCCGATCGGCGCGGCGATCCCGGTGGCGAGGAGCCCGCCCAGCGTGACGCGCGAGTTGGCCTTCACCAGGGAGAAGCGCGGCGGCAGCAGACGCGGCACGACGGCGCTTCTGACCACGCCGTACGCCTTCGACGCGACGAGCACGCCGAGGGCCGCCGGGTACATCTCGATGCTGCCGGTGACGACGGCGCCCGACAGCACCAGCGCGAGCAGCGCCCGCGCGCCCATCGCACCGGCCATGGCGGCCCGGCGGCCGTGCGGCACCTTGTCCAGGAGGGGGCCGATCACCGGCGCGAGCACCGTGAACGGCGCCATGGTGATGGCGAGATAGAGCGCCACGCGGCCACGGGCCTCGTCGGTCGGCACCGAGAAGAAGACGGTCGACGCGAGCGCCACGGTGATCATGACGTCGCCGGCGCCGTTCACCCCGTGCAGTTCGATCAGCTTGCCGAGACCGGACTCGCCGGCGCCGTGCGCGTGGGTGGCCTTGCGGATGCCGCGCGCGGTGCCGCTGAACGGCAGGTGCAGGGCACGGCCCACCGCGCGGACGGACCCGCCGACCCGGCCCGAACCGCTCACCCGACTTCCCTCCTCGAACCCCTTGTACCCCTTGTACCCCTCAGCCCCGCCCGTCCCGGCGGCGTCCTGGGGCGTCCTCGCGGTTGCCACCCCGTCATAGTGCCCCGAGAAGGGCGGACGTAGTGCGGATACCGCGCGTATGGGCGTGCTGGGGCCGTGGTGGCGGAGCGGGCCCGGAATCGTCGTAGGGTGGGAAACGTCCCGTCGGTGTAGGCCGAGCGGCGGTGAACAGGTAGCGTGCGTAGCGCGCCGTGGCGATTGTTCTCGGCCGCGCGCCTCCCGGCCATCCCGCAGAATGGATGACAGCAGGTGCGTCCGAGCGCGATCGGGCGCGGACGTCGACGCGGCCCTCAGGTCCGCTCCGTCCGCACCCGCCCGCCTTCAGGCCGGCGCACTCGAGAGACGGCGTAGGAGAGAAGCGATACCTGTGAGCGCAGCGACCACGCGAAGCCGCACCCCCGACCGCCTGTGCGCCGAGGCCGTCGACCTCGCCCGCGCCGCGGCGGAGGAGGCCGCCGCCCCCGGCGTCGTCGGGGAGCACGTAGGGGTGGTCTCCGAAGGGGACCGCGTGGTCACGCACTTCTTCGAGTGCAAGGAGCTCGGGTACCGCGGCTGGCGCTGGGCGGCGACGGTGGCGCGGGCCTCCCGCGCGAAGACCGTCACCCTCGACGAGGTGGTGCTGCTGCCCGGCCCGGACGCGGTCCTCGCCCCCGAGTGGGTCCCGTGGAGCGAGCGTCTGCGCCCCGGCGACATGGGCCCCGGCGACCTCCTGCCCACCGACGCCGAGGACCTGCGCCTGGAGCCGGGCTTCACCGGCGAGGACGCCCCGCCGCCGAACTCGGCCCTCTCGCACGAGATGGCGGAGCTGGTCGAGGCGGAGGACGCCGAGGTCACGGAGGAACCGCCCGCGCGGCTGCCCGCCGCCCCCGTGCGCGGCTCCATCCCCGCCGTCGCCGAGGAACTCGGCATGCGCCGGGCCCGGGTCCTCTCCCGCTACGGCCTGCACACCGCCGCCGACCGCTGGGAGGAGGCCTACGGCTCCAAGACGCCCATGGCCCAGGCGGCCCCCGCATCCTGCGTCAGCTGCGGCTTCCTCACCCCCGTCGGCGGCTCCCTCGGCCAGGCCTTCGGCGTCTGCGCCAACGAGTTCTCCCCGGCGGACGGCCGCGTGGTGTCGCTGGCGTACGGCTGCGGCGGTCACTCCGAGGCCGCGGTCATGCCGAAGCCCCCGCGGCCGGCCCCGCCGGTCATCGACGAGACGCGGGTGGACCCCTTCCCGCTCCGCCCGTCCGCCGACTCGGGCTCGGTGCCGGCGGACGCGGACGAGGAGACGGCGGAGCTCGGGCACTCGTAGCGCTTCGGTGCTTCTGAAGTCCCCTTCGCCGCCGAGGGGTTGAGGTCAGGGGGTCGACAACTCCCGGATCACGTCACGGTGTGCGGCGGCGGTGGCCCTGCTTCGGCTTCGCCTCCCGGCGGCAGCGGCCTCCGCCTCGGCGCCAGCCTCCAGGAGGCAGGGGTTCCCATTTCGGCTGCAGCCTCCCGGAGGCAGGGGCTCCCCTTTCGGCTCCAGCCTCCCGGAGGCAGGGCCGTCCTGGTCCCGTACGCCTCCGGGAGCTGACGTCCTCGCCGCGCGATACCTTCTCCTCACGCAGACGACGAGAGGGAAACCGACGTGAGCAAGTTCGTGCGGCCGGCGCCCGAGGGCGCGGATCCCTTCGGCACGGCCCGTCTGCGCCGAGGTGTCCTGGACGCCTGGGCGACCAGCCCCGCCCGCTTCCGGGAGGACGCCAACGCCGAGGAGGACCTCGTCCTGGGCGGCTACCGGGACCGCCTCGTCGTCGAGCTGGCGCAGAACGCGGCCGACGCCGCGGCGCGGGCCGGCGTCCCCGGCCGGCTGCGCCTCACGCTCCGCGGGGGCGTCCTCGTCGCCGCGAACACCGGCGCCCCGCTGGACGCGGCCGGCGTCGAGTCGCTCGCCACGCTCCGCGCCTCGGCGAAGCGGGACACACGGCAGTCGGCGGTGGGCCGGTTCGGCGTCGGCTTCGCCGCCGTGCTCGCCGTCACCGACGAACCCGCCGTCGTCGGCCGGCACGGCGGTGTGCGCTGGTCGTTGGCGGAGGCCCGCGGGCTGGCGTCGGACACGGCCCGCCACAGCCCCGGCCTGGGCGACGAGATCCGCCGCCGCGACGGTCATGTCCCGCTGCTGAGGCTGCCGTTCGCCGCCGAGGGCACCGCGCCCGACCCGTACGACACGGCCGTCATCCTGCCCCTGCGCGACCCGGCCGCCGCCGATCTCGCCGAGCGGCTCCTGACCGCCGTGGACGACGCACTGCTCCTCGCCCTGCCCGGCCTGCACGAGGTCGTCGTCGAGGTGCACGACCAGGAGCCGCGCACCCTGCGCCGCGCGGCCGACGGCGACCTGACCGTCGTCGAGGACTCCCGTGACGGGAACACCCGCTGGCGGATCGCCGCCGCCGACGGCCCGCTCACGCCGGACCTGCTGGCCGACCGGCCGGTGGAGGAACGGCTGCGGCCGCACTGGTCGGTGACCTGGGCCGTCCCCGTCGACGGCGACGGAGCGCCCGCGCGGCCCCGCACCGGCCCCGTCGTGCACGCGCCCACCCCCAGCGACGAACCCCTCGGCGTGCCCGCGCTGCTGATCGCCTCGCTGCCGCTGGACACCACCCGCCGGCACGCCGCGCCCGGCCCGCTGACCGACTTCCTCGTCCAGCGCGCCGCCGACGCCTACGCCGGGCTGCTCGCCGCGTGGCGGCCGGTGGGCGCGGCGATCATCGACCTGGTGCCGGGCCCGCTCGGCAAGGGCGAACTGGACGGCGCGCTGCGCCAGGCGATCCTGGAACGCCTGCCCCGCACCGCCTTCCTGCCGCCCGCGGTCGCGCCGGCGCCGGAGGACGAGCTTCCGCAGGCGCTGCGCCCACGGGACGCCGAGATCGTGGAGGGCGCGGGCGCGGACACCGTGCGGGTGCTGGCGGAGGTCCTGCCCACGCTGCTGCCGGCCGGCCTGGAACGGCGGGTGGAGCTGCGCACCCTCGGCGTGCCCCGCATCCCGCTGGCCGACGCGATCGACCGGCTGGCGGGGCTGGAGAAGGACCCGCACTGGTGGCACCGGCTCTACGACAGCCTCGCGGGCGTCGACCCCGACCGGCTGACCGGCCTGCCCGTGCCGCTGGCCGACCGGCGCACGACCATCGGACCCCGCCAGGTCCTGCTGCCCACCGCGGACACGACCGGCGTCGACGCGGACGTCCTGGCCCGCCTCGGCCTCAAGGTCGCCCACCCCGACGCCGCGCACCCGCTCCTTGAGAAGCTCGGCGCGCTGCCCGCGACGCCGCGCGCGGTCCTCACCACCCCGCAGGTGCGGGCGGCCGTCGCCGCGTCCCTGGACGACGACAGCGGAGCCTTCTACGACGACCAGGACGCGCCGGACGCCGAGGAACTCGCCGACACCGTCCTGGCGTTGGTCCGGGACGCGGACCTCGCGCCCGGCGACGAGCCCTGGCTGGGCGCGCTCGCCCTGCCCGACGAGGACGGCGAGCTCGCCCCCGCCGGCGAACTCGTCCTGCCCGGCAGCCCGTTCGCCTCCGTCATCCGCGAGGACGAACTCGGCATGGTCGACGCCGACTTGGCGGAGAGGTGGGGCGAACAGCCGCTGGCCGCCTGCGGCGTGCTGGCCGGCTTCGCCCTCGTGCGGGCCACGGACGTCGTCCTCGACCCGGACGAACTGGAGCCCCGCGAGGGCGACTTCCCCGAGCCGGACGACGCGGGACTGCTGGACGCCGTGGACGTGTGGTGCGAGGACGTCCTCGACCGGTTCCCCGACGCGCCGGTGCCGCCCGTGGCCACCGAGCTCGTCGCCGTCCGGGACCTGGATCTCGTCGACGACGACAAGTGGCCCGAGGCCCTCTCCCTGCTCGCCCGGCCGCCGCTGCGCGACGCCCTCACCCAGCCGGTCCGCGTCCTCCTCCACGACGGCACCCACGAGATCGTCCGCCCGTACACGGCGTGGTGGCTGCGCGGGAACCCGGTCCTCGACGGCCGCCGCCCCGCGGGCCTGCTGGCCGCAGGCGGCGACCCGCTGCTGCACGGCCTCTACGACGAGGCGGACGCGACCGGCTTCGACGACGAGCAGGTGCTGCGCGCTCTCGGCGTCCGCACGTCGGTGTCCGCGCTCCTCGACGAGCCGGGCGGCGCGGCCGAACTCCTGGACCGCCTGGCGGACCCGGACCGCGAGGTGTCGGCGACTCAACTGCACGGCCTGTACACGGCGTTGGCGGACCTCGACCCCGAGCAGGTCACCCTCCCCGACGACCTGCGAGCCGTCGTCGACGGCGAGGTCAGGATCGTGGACGCGACCGAGGCGATGGTGGTCGACTCGCCCGACCTCCTCCCCTTCACCGGGGGCGTCCCCCTGCTCCCCGTGCGCCCGTCCCGGGCAGCGGAGTTGGCCGAACTCTTCCAGGTCCGCCGCCTCAGCGAGTCCGTGACGGCCGCGATCGACTCCGAGGGCACGGAACACGAAGTCCCCGACTCGGTACGGACCCTGCTCGGCCCGAGCACCCCGCACTCGTACGTCGAACACGAGGAACTGATCGTCGACGGCGTGGACCTCGACTGGCGCCTGACCCCCGACGGAGTGCTCCACGCCGCCACCCTGGAAGGAGTGGCAGCGGGCCTGGCCTGGTCGACAACCCAATGGCCCCGCCGCTTCGAGGTGGCAGCCCTCCTGGAAGACCCGTCCCGCACGGAGGAACTGGCCCGGGACCGCTGGTTCGACTGAACCCTCGTTTCGCATGTTCCGAGGCCTGGGCCGGCTGCGCTTGCGCAGTCGGCCCAGCGAGTTTATTCGGCGGTTGTCACCGGCCGAAGGTGGTACTGCCGCAGCCCGTCGAGGGTGTGCCGGCGCACCGGCCATGAGCCCGTTCGGTGCCCGAGCCGATTCCAGCGGCCCCCGATTGAATTCCGGGCGGGAAGAAATTCGGGCAGGAGGCTTCGCTTTCGTCGCGGTTTTCGGTGGCCGGGTTTTCGACGGCATAAAGTCGGTCACCTTTCGCTCCGTGGAGTGGTGGGGCGGGGCTCGGTAGGGGGTCTTCGGAGGCGGTGGAGAGGAGCGGATGGTGGCTTTGAGCTGCTCCTTTGCGGGGATGGCGGCATTCCTCAGGGGCTTCGGGCCGGGTGCGGCGGGGCGGCTGGAAAGCGGCGTTGACCCTGGTATTTCGGCCTGCCTAGGCTGTTTTTGCTTGACCTGACGCGGAATTCTGCCAGGGGACGAGAAGAGCCCGGTGTGCGCCTGCGCGGTCTGGCGTTCGCCTTTTCTTTTTCTCGCCGGTCAAAGGGAATCCCTCATGCCCCTTCCCCTCGCGCTCCGCCGTTCCCTGCCCGGTTGGTCGCACGGAACTGTCGCCGAGCTGCTGGCCGGCCGGGACAACAGTCTCGGGTTTCTGCGGCTGGCCCTCGCCACCGCTGTCATCGTGTCGCACGCCCGCACCCTCGGATACGGCGGCAAGGAATACCTGTTCGCCTTCTCCGGCGGACAGGCCACCCTCGGCAATCTCGCGGTCTACGGCTTCTTCGTCCTGTCGGGGCTTCTCGTCGCCCGCAGTGGCCTGCGGCTCTCGGTGCGCCGGTTCCTGTGGCACCGGGCGCTGCGGATCCTGCCCGGCTTCTGGGTGTGCCTCGCGCTCACCGCGTTCGTCCTCGCGCCGTCGCTCCACTGGTACGCCTACCGCACCCTCGACGGACTGGGCGGCCCTGACGGCCCGTTCGGCTACCTCCAGGACAACTGGGCCGTCGCCACGCGTCGTTACGACATCTCAGGGTTCATGGTGCACGAGCGCGCCCTGGGCATCGTCCATGCCCCCGCCTTCAACGGGTCGCTGTGGACCCTGCGTCACGAGACGCTGTGCTACCTCGGGGTGGCCGTCCTCGCTGTGACGGGGGTGCTCGGCAGGGCGCGCCGCGTCGTCGTGCTCATCACCTTCCTGCTGGGGTGGCTCGTCGTGCGGCAGGCGATCGCAACCCCCTTCTGGCCGGGCGCTGTGGCGGCGCGGTTCTTCCGCATCATGTATCTGCCCCTGGTCGGGGGCGTCACCCCGGGATGGATCTCCTACCTCGGCTTCGCCTTCTGCCTCGGCATGCTCGTCGAGCTGTGCAAGGAGCGCGTACCCGTCAGCGATCCGCTCGCCCTGGCCGCGGGGGCCGTCGTGCTGGGCAGCCTGCGCCACGGCTACTTCTACGTCGTGGGCCTGCCCGCCTACGCTTATCTCCTGCTGTGGCTCGCCGTCCGGCTGCCCGGCGGCTTCCGCCGGGTCGGCGCCCGCGACGACTACTCCTACGGCATCTACATCTACGGCTTCCCGGTCCAGCAGACCCTCGTCGTCCTCGGCTACGCCCGTTTCGGCATGCCGCTGTACCTTCTGCTGAGCATGTCCTTCACCCTGATCCTCGCCGTCGCCTCCTGGCACCTGGTCGAGCGGCCCGCGCTTCGGCTGAAGGACTTCGGCAAGCGCCCACCCGGCCCCCTTCCGCGCGCGCTGTCACCGCAGGGCGGGACATCTCCGCCGGGGCCGTGCCCACCGCCTCGACAATCGGTTCCGTCGAGCCGGGTGATCGGCCGGCACCTCGCGAAGGACCGAACGGGCACATGAGCGCCGCTTCGAGCCGACGGCTCATTGCCCGGTGCGGATCTCGTCGAGCTTCTCCGCGAGGGCCTTCGTCTCAGCGATCAGACGCTCATGTGCGTTCTCCTGCGCCTTGTCGCCCTGCTCCTTGAACGCTCCGCTGAAGTGCGGTCGGAGCTGGGTCCACCAGCCGTAGTCCAGCATCGCCCAGGCCTGCGGGCAGAGCAGGGCGCGGGTCTTCGGCAGGTACCCCGGCCCGACCAGCGGCTCGTAGTACTTCTTGGGGTCGCTCCCCTCGAGGTGGCAGAGGAAGGTGAAGACCCGTTGCTGGGTGACGGGGTGGTCGCTCGAGAACCCCTCCAGTGTCAGCTTGCCCTCTTCGCGGGCGAGCTCGTCGAAGAGGATGGCGGCTGCCAACGACGGCCCCGGCCCCACCTCGTTGACGGTGTAGAACGAGGCGAACCCGTCAGCGGCGTCCTCCTCCAGCCCGAGGTTCGCGAGCAGAAGCTGGCGCTGCAGAGCGTGACCCATCTCGTGACCGAAGACGAACTGGGTCGACAGCGCGGTCAGGTCGTCGACGTTGTAGCTGGAAGGGGGAATCAGGGCGGGTCGCTCGACGGTCTTGACCACCTTGCCGAGGACCCCTTGGATCTGGGTCAGGAACGGCGGGGGCACATAGACGGTCCTGCCGTCGGGCTGAGTGACCGCGTCCGTGACCCCTGGCGGGACCTCTGCGGTGACCTTCACGACCAGGTCGTGCGGGAGGGCGATCGACGTGTTCAGCCAGCCGGCGACCTGCTCGAGCACGCGGGACCGCCGGACGACCGCCACCGCCCGTCGGTCCACGGGCTTGACCGTGTCGTCCTCGTAGACGACCGTGACCTTGCCGTTCGGAGCGTCGGTCTTGTCGCCTTCGCCGCCGCAGGAGGCGACTGCGAAGGAGGCGAGGAGCAGCAGCGCTCCCGCCACAGCGGTCCTCGACGCGGCCGAGTACCCACCACTGCTCAGCACCTGGTCAGCTCTCTTCCCCGGGCGGCCGGCGGTGTCGCGTATTTCGGCATGATGCCGGAGGCAGGGCTCGAGCCCGACACGCGGATTATGATCGACGACCTCTTTGCGTGCAATGACCTTCTTAAGGACGTTTTGCGTCAGGTCACTGCGGGGAACGCCGGTCCACCCACCGCCACATCAGCTCCAGCACCGCCGACGCCGCCGCCGCGACGGCGACCGCTGTCCACGGCATCGTCACCCCGACCAGCTTCAGGGCGAAGAAGTCCTGGAGCCACGGCACCACCAGCACCACCAAAAACGCCGCGCCCATCGCCGCCACCAGGGCGATCCGCCACCACGTGTACGGGCGGGCGATGATCGCCAGTATCCACATGGAGGTCAGGAACAGCGTCAGCGTCGCCGCGCTGGTCTCCGCGTCCAGCGCGCCCGGCCCGGTGTAGTGGTGGCGGGCGATCAGGTACGTCGTGAAGGTCGCCGCCCCTGCCAGCACCCCGCCCGGGATCGAGTACCGCATGACGCGGCGCACGAAGTGCGGGCGGGCGCGTTCGGTGTTCGGGGCGAGGGCGAGGAAGAAGGCCGGGATGCCGATCGTCAGCGTCGACAGCAGGGTCAGATGACGGGGCAGGAACGGGTACTCCACCTGCCAGCACACCACCAGCAGCGCCAGCAGCACCGAGTACACCGTCTTGACCAGGAAGAGCGTCGCCACCCGGGTGATGTTCCCGATCACCCTCCGGCCCTCGGCCACCACCGAGGGCAGCGTGGCGAAGCTGTTGTCCAGCAGCACGATCTGTGCGACCGCCCGGGTCGCCTCGGAGCCCGATCCCATCGCCACGCCGATGTCCGCGTCCTTCAGCGCGAGCACGTCGTTGACGCCGTCGCCGGTCATCGCGACGGTGTGACCACGGGACTGGAGCGCGCCGACCATGTCCCGCTTCTGCTGCGGGGTGACCCGCCCGAACACCGTCGCCTCGTCCAGCTCCCGCCCCATGTCGTCCCGTGCGTCGGGCAGCTCGCGCGCGTCGACCGTACGGGCGTCGAGGCCGAGCTTGGCGGCGACCGCGCCCACGGACACCGCGTTGTCCCCGGAGATGACCTTGGCGCGGACGTCCTGGTCGGCGAAGTAGCCGAGCGTGTCGGCCGCGTCCGGGCGCAGCCGCTGCTCCAGGACGACGAGCGCGGTGGCCCGCGCGCCCCGGGCCGGTTCCGCGTCGGACAGGTCGCCGGCGGCACGGGCGAGCAGCAGGACGCGCAGGCCCTGCTCGTTGAGCCGCTCGGTCTCCGCGAGGGCCGGGTCGTCGGCGTTCAGCAGGACGTCGGGGGCACCCAGCAGCCAGGTGCTCCTCTCCCCGTCGCCCTCGCTGAACGCGGCCCCGCTGAACTTGCGCGCGGAGGTGAAGGGGAGCGCCTCGGTGCAGCGCCAGCCGTCGGCGTCGTCCGGGTAGGCGTCGATGATCGCCTGGAGTGAGGCGTTGGGCCTCGGGTCGGCCTGGCCGAGCGCGCCGAGCACCCGGCGTACGTAGCCGTCGTCGGCCCCGTCGAGCGCGCGGACCTCGGTGACGTCCATCCCGCCCTCGGTGAGGGTGCCCGTCTTGTCCAGGCACACGGTGTCCACGCGGGCGAGGCCCTCGATCGCGGGGAGCTCCTGGACCAGGCACTGCCGGCGGCCCAGCCGGATGACGCCGATCGCGAAGGCGACCGAGGTGAGCAGGACCAGACCCTCCGGGACCATGGGGATGATCCCGCCGACGGTCCGCGCGATCGAGTCCTTGAGGTCGTTCTCCTTGACGAACAGCTGGGTGACGACCAGGCCGATCGCGGCCGGGACCATCATCCACGTCACGTATTTGAGGATCGTCGAGATGCCCGAGCGCAGCTCGGAGTGGACGAGCGTGAACCGGGAGGCCTCCTCGGCGAGCTGCGCCGCGTACGCCTCGCGGCCGACCTTGGTCGCCTGGAACGCGCCGCCGCCTCCGACGACGAAGCTGCCGGACATGACCTCGTCGCCGGGGTGTTTGACGACGGGGTCGGCCTCGCCGGTGAGCAGCGACTCGTCGACCTCCAGCCCGTCCGCCTCCGCGCACGTCCCGTCGACGACGATCTTGTCGCCGGGGCCGATCTCGATGAGGTCGCCGAGGACCAGCTCGGAGGTGCCGACCCGCACGGCGACGCCGTCGCGCCGCACGGTCGGCCGGGACTCGCCGACGACGGCCAGGGAGTCGAGGGTCTTCTTCGCCCGCCACTCCTGGACGATGCCGATGCCGGTGTTGGCGAGGATCACGAAACCGAACAGGCTGTCCTGGATCGGGGCGACCGCCAGCATGACCAGCCACAGGATGCCGATGATCGCGTTGAACCGGGTGAACACGTTTGCCCGGACGATCTCGCCGACGGACCGGCTGCTGCGGACGGGGACGTCGTTGACCTCACCGCGCTCGACGCGCTCCGCGACCTCGGCGGAGGTGAGCCCGGTCGCCGCCGGGGGAGCCGGTGAGGCTGCTCGAGCCGATCGACCGGATCGAGCCGGGGCTGGGGCTGCGGCTGCGGCGGCGTGCTCGGCGTCGGTGTGGGTCATGGGTTCGACAGTACGTGCGGATTGGGGCAATCACTCGCCGGAAGTCCGAAAGATCCGACCCTGGGAGGACGAGGGAAGACGGGCCGTCGTACGGCGGTATGACGGGGCCTACGGGTTGTCCGAGGGGCGCGCGTCGGCGGCCCGCAGGCCGGCGGTGTCCGCCGTGTCCCCGGTGTGGCTCGCGTCCGTCGCGTCCCCGCCGTGTGCCGCATTCCCGGTGCGCGCCGCGTCCGCCGCGTCTCCCGCGCTCGCGGCCGCCCGTTTGATCGCCGCGTCCCGCTTGCGCACGTACCAGATGCCGATGAGACCGAGGCCCGCGCCGGCCAGGCAGGTCCACAGCCACCACAGACGGCCGTGGTCCTCGTACCAGCCGTAGAAGGGGAGCTGGGCGAGGAAGAGGACGAACCAGATGACGGTGCCGCCGACGACGGTGCCGACCACGGGGCCCTCCAGGGGCTCCGGCGCCTCGTGTCTGGGAGATCCCGTAAAGAAGGGGGCCATGGGGGACAGCCTACGAGGCCTGTCGGTCTACGCGCGGAGATGGCGTGGCTTCATCTATGTGTTCATACTGAAACGGTTTGTCTTTGTCCCTTTCTGTTCGTAGGAAACGCCAATGTCGCCCTCGGCCACTGCCAAGGACCCCGCGCCGCAGGAGCCGGGCAGTACGCCCGAGCACGGTGCTCTCGACCGCTACTTCCGGATCTCGGAGCGTGGCAGCAGCCTCGCTCGTGAGATCCGCGGCGGCTTCGCCACCTTCTTCGCGATGGCCTACATCATCGTGCTGAACCCGATCATTCTCGGCAGCGCGAAGGACATGTACGGTCACCAGCTCGACAACGGACAGCTGGTGACCGCGACCTGTCTGACCGCGGCGTTCACCACGCTGCTGATGGGCGTCGTGGGCAACGTGCCCATCGCCCTCGCCGCCGGCCTCGGGGTGAACTCCGTCGTCGCCCTCCAGCTCGCGCCCCGGATGTCCTGGCCGGACGCGATGGGGATGGTGGTCCTCGCCGGTCTCATCGTGATGCTGCTCGTGGCGACCGGTCTGCGTGAGCGTGTGATGAACGCCGTGCCCTTCGGGCTGCGCAAGGCGATCTCCATCGGTATCGGCCTGTTCATCATGCTGATCGGTCTGGTGGACTCCGGTTTCGTCACCCGCATTCCGGACGTCGCCCAGACCACCGTCCCGCTCCAGCTGGGCACCGGCGGTCACCTCACCGGCTGGCCGGTGCTGGTCTTCGTCCTCGGCGCGCTGCTGACGCTGGCGCTGATTGTCCGCAAGGTGCCCGGCGCGATCCTGATCTCGATCGTCGCGATGACCGTCCTCGCGGTGATCATCAATGCCGTCGCCGACGTGCCGTCCTGGGGCCTGACGACCCCGCAGTGGCCGGGCAACCCCGTCGCCAGCCCCGACTTCGGCCTGATCGGCCAGGTCAGCCTGTTCGGCGGGTTCTCGAAGGTCGGCGTGCTGACCGGCGTCCTGTTCGTCTTCACGGTCCTGCTGTCCTGCTTCTTCGACGCCATGGGCACGATCATGGGCGTCAGCGACGAGGCCAAGCTGACCGACGCCCAGGGGCAGATGCCCGGCATCAACAAGGTGCTCTTCGTCGACGGCATCGCCGTCGCCGCCGGCGGCGCCAGCTCCTCCTCCGCCACCACCGCCTTCGTGGAGTCCACGGCGGGCGTCGGCGAGGGCGCGCGCACCGGCTTCGCCAACCTCGTCACCGGCGGCCTGTTCGCCGTCGCCCTCTTCCTGACCCCCGTCGCCACGATGGTCCCGTCCCAGGCGGCCACCCCGGCCCTGATCGCGGTCGGCTTCCTGATCCTCGCGAACTCGGTCAAGGAGATCGACTGGGCGGACTACACGATCGCCGTCCCCGCCTTCGTGACGATGGTGATGATGCCGTTCACCTACTCGATCACCAACGGCATCGGCATGGGCTTCATCACCTTCGCCGTGCTGCGCCTGGCGGCGGGCCGGGGCCGGGAGGTGCCGACGCCGATGTACGTGGTCGCCGCCGTCTTCGCCTTCTACTACCTGATGCCGGCTCTCGGACTGACCTGATCCCGGCCTGTCGGCCGGCGGGCCCACGGGCCTGTGAGCCGACGTGACCCCGGCCTTCGGGCCGGCCCGATGCGTGCGCCCTGCGGCCTCGCGTGATCCGCTCGACGCGGTTCACGCGAGGCCGTAGAACTTCTCCGTCTCCTCCACGGCGGTCTGGAACCGCTCGTCGAAGTCGTTGCGGACGAGCGTCTGGACGACGTAGTCCTGGACGCTCATTCCGCTTCTGGCGGCATGGTGGCGGAGCCGTTCGAGCAGGTCGTGGTCTATTCGCAGGCTGAGCACACTGGTCCCCATGCGTACGAGGGTCGCGGCACGGATCGGGGCGGTGGGAGGCGTTCCGCGCACGTATCACCCGTATGAGTGACATTCGGATGTCGGTGAGGTTGCGTGGCGGGCGTCACGGGCACTCGGGGACCCCTGCGGTGGTCCTTAGCGAGGGTAATGAGTTACGCTAAAGAACATGCCGGACCTTACCCATGGCGACGACGCTGCCGCCGTGAACTCCCTGCGATCCGCCGTGATGCGGTTGTCCCGTCGGCTCAAGCACCAGCGGGTCGACGAATCGCTGAGCCCCACCGAGATGTCGGTGCTCGGCACCCTCTCCCTGTGCGGCAGCGCCACCCCGGGCGAGCTCGCCCGCAAGGAGCATGTGCAGCCGCCCTCGATGACCCGCATCGTGGCGCTGCTGGAGGCCAAGGGCCTGGTCCGGCTGGAGCCGCACCCCGAGGACCGGCGCCAGAAGGTGGTCACCAAGACCGAGCAGGCCGAGACCATGCTCGAGGAGAGCCGCCGCAAGCGGAACGCCTTCCTGGCCACCCTCGTCGACGGCCTCGACGACGACGAGTGGGCGAAGCTGCGCGCCGCCGCCCCCGTGCTGGAGAAACTCGCACATCTGTAGGACGCCAGAAGGAGGCGAACCCGTTTGAGTTCGGGACCCGGAGCAGACTCCGCCCCCGCACCGACCACCCACGACACCGTTCCACCGGCGCCTGCCGAAGGCGCCCGCACGTCCTCGCCGGGCGACGCCGCCAAGGCCCCGCTCGGCACAGGCGCCCGCAAGTCCTCGATGTTCAGCTCCCTGAAGGTCAGGAACTACCGGCTCTTCTTCGCCGGCCAGGTCGTCTCCAACGTCGGCACCTGGATGCAGCGCATCGCCCAGGACTGGCTGGTGCTCAGCCTCACCGGCTCCGCCACCGCCGTCGGCGTCACCACCGCCCTGCAGTTCGTGCCCATGCTGTTCTTCGGGCTCTACGGCGGCGTCCTCGTCGACCGGCTGTCCAAGCGCCGCACGCTGCTCGGCACCCAGGCCGCTATGGGCCTCACCGGCGTCGCGCTCGCCGCGCTCACCCTCTCCGGACACGTCCAGGTCTGGCACGTCTACGTCGCCGCGTTCGCCGTGGGCCTGGCGACCGTGCTCGACAACCCCGCCCGCCAGTCCTTCGTCTCCGAGATGGTCGGCCCGGCGCAACTGCAGAACGCGGTCAGCCTCAACTCCGCGAACTTCCAGTCCGCGCGGCTCGTCGGCCCCGCCGTCGCAGGCCTGATGATCACCGGCGTGGGCACCGGCTGGGCGTTCCTCGCCAACGGCCTGTCCTTCGTCGCGCCCATCACCGGTCTGCTGCTCATGCGCGCCCGTGAACTGCACGTCGTCGAGCGCGCCCCGCGCGGCAAGGGCCAGCTGCGGGAAGGCCTGCGCTATGTCGCCGGACGCCCCGATCTGATCTGGCCGATCGTCCTGGTCGGGTTCGTCGGCACCTTCGGCTTCAACTTCCCCGTCTACCTGACCGCCTTCGCCGACGACGTCTTCCACGCCGGCGCGGGCTCCTACAGCCTCTTCAACACGCTCATGGCCGTCGGCTCGCTGATCGGCGCGCTGCTCGCGGCCCGGCGCGGCACGGCCCGGCTGCGGGTGCTGGTCGCGGCGGGGATCGCCTTCGGCGTGCTGGAGCTGGTCGCGGCGGCCGCCCCGTCCCTGTGGCTGTTCGCCCTGCTCATGGCCCCGATCGGGGTGTTCGGCATGACGCTCAACGTCACCGCCAACACCAGCATCCAGATGGGCACCGATCCCGCCATGCGCGGCCGGGTCATGGCCCTGTACATGATGGTCTTCCTGGGCGGCTCCCCGGTGGGCGCGCCGATCGCCGGCTGGATCACCGACGCGTACGGCGTCCGCGCCGGCCTCGCAGCGGGCGGCGCCGTCTCCGCCGTCGCGGCCGTCGCCATCGGCGTGATCCTCACCCGCATCGGCGGTCTGCGGCTCGCGGTGGGCTGGCGCCACGGGCACCCGACGGTGCGGTTCGTGCCGCGGGAGCGGGAGGAGCTGGCCGCGGCGGCGTAGCCCCCTGGTCCGGCGTTCGGCGGGCCCTCAGGACGGTCGGGATCAGCCGCGGGTTCAGTCGCGGGGGAACTCGTCGGTCCTGAGGGTCAGACCGAGGGGGGTGGCGCTCATGTCGACGTCCGTCCCGAAGACCACGGACAGTTCACTGAGGTACTCGCCGTCCTTGGGCTGGGTGTAGAGGTGACACTTGCCCTGGTAGGGGTCGGCGACGAGGTAGACGGGCACCTCGGCCACCGCGTAGGCGGTCTTCTTGGGGCCGTAGTCGTTGGCGGCGGTGCCCTTGGAGATCACCTCGGCGACGAACTCGACGTCGTCGTGACACCAGCGGCCTTCGTCGTCCTTCACCGCAGAGGCGCTGAGAAGGGCGACGTCGGGGCAGAAGCCGTTCTCGTGCCCAGGGAAGTCGATGCGGACGTCCGAGAACACCTTCACATCCATCCCGAACTTGTCCTCGACGGTCCGCACGATCCTGCGAATGATCAGCCAATGAGTGTCGCGCTGCGGCGTCATGTGAACAGTGCCCCCGACGATCTCGACCCGGAATCCTTCGGGGACGGGCATCTGCTCCAGCCGCTCGAACCACTCGTCCAGGCGCTGGGTGTTCGCGTCGGCCATGGCGATCCTGTCGTCGACGACGGTCATCGTGGCGCTCCTCCCCGGCTGCCCCGTGGGCGGGAGCGGCCGCGCGGTACAACGATACGTACGGCGTCCGGGACACGCCCGGAACCCGGGGCAGGAGCAGGGGCAGACTGACCGTATGAGACTCTTCGCCGCCGTCCTGCCTCCCGAGGACGTCGCCCTCGAACTCGCCGCCGAGGTGGCCGCGTTGCGGAAGCTGCCCGGTGCGGACGCGTTGCGCTGGACCGGGCGGCCCGGCTGGCACTTCACGCTCGCCTTCTACGGCGAGGTCGACGACGACGTCGTGCCGGAGCTGTCGGCCCGGCTGGAGCGGGCCGCGCACCGCACCGCGCCTTTCGGGCTCGCGCTGCGGGGCGGGGGGCAGTTCGGGCACGGGCGGGCGCTGTGGACCGGGGCGGACGGTGAGACGGCGGCGCTGCGGCTGCTCGCCGAGCGGGCGGAGGCTGCGGCGCGCAAGGCCGGCCTCGACATGGGGGAGCACCGCCGCTACAAGGCCCACCTGACGCTGGCCCGCAGCCGGGACGCCGTCGAGGTCCGGCCGTACGTCGAGGCGCTGGACGCCTTCGCCGGCCGGACGTGGACGGTGCGCGAGCTGGTGCTGGTGCGCAGCAGGCTGCCGAGGTCCGGGACGCCGGGGGAGCAGCCCCGCTACGACCCGGTCGGCCGGTGGGCGCTGGGCGGGGCCGGTTAGGCTCGGGGTGTGGACCCGAAAACCCGTAACCGGATCATGGCCGCCGTGCTGGTGCTGATGTTCGTCGTCGTGGCGGTGGCCGCAGCGCTTTAGCTCCGCTGGTCGGGCGGCTGTGGGTGCTTGTCGTTGCTTGCCGCTGCGGGCGTGCGGGGGCTGGTCGCGCAGTTCCCCGCGCCCCTTTGGGGGGTGTCCTTGCGGTGTGGGGTGGGCGGCGGTGTGTCTCTGGTGGCGTCGGCTGCGGGCGTGCGGGGGCTGGTCGCGCAGTTCCCCGCGCCCCTTGGGGGGTTGTCCTCGCGGTGTCGGTGGATCGCTTGCTTCGAGTGGGCTTCAAGGCGTTGGCTGGGGCCTCATGGAGTACACGCAGCTCGGACGTACCGGACTCAAGGTCAGCCGACTGGTCCTGGGGACGATGAACTTCGGACCGCAGACGGACGAAGCGGACAGCCACGGGATCATGGACGCGGCGCTGGCCGCCGGTATCAATTTCTTCGACACCGCGAACGTGTATGGGTGGGGCGAGAACAAGGGCCGCACCGAGGAGATCATCGGCAGCTGGTTCGCCAAGGGCGGTGAGCGGCGCGACAAGGTCGTCCTCGCCACGAAGGTGTACGGCAACATGGCCGCCGACGGTGACGCCTGGCCCAACCACGACAAGCTCTCCGCGCTGAACATCCGGCGCGCGGTCGACGCCAGCCTCAAGCGGCTGCGGACCGACCACATCGACGTCTACCAGTTCCACCACGTCGACCGGGACACTCCGTTCGAGGAGATCTGGCAGGCCGTGGACGTGCTCGTGCAGCAGGGCAAGATCCTCTATGCCGGGTCCAGCAACTTCCCCGGCTACAAGATCGCCCAGGCCAACGAGATCGCCGCCCGCCGTGGCGGCACCATCGGCCTCGTCAGCGAGCAGTGCCTGTACAACCTGGCCGAGCGGCGCGCCGAGATGGAGGTCCTCCCGGCCGCGCGGGATTACGGGCTCGGGGTGATCCCCTGGTCCCCGCTGCACGGCGGACTGCTCGGCGGAGTCCTCAAGAAGGAGGCGCAGGGCGTTCGCCGCGCTTCCGGCCGGGCCGCCGCATCCCTGGCCGACGACGGCGTCCGCGCCCAGGTGCAGGCCTACGAGGACCTCCTCGACAAGCACGGCCTGGAGCCCGGCGAGGCCGCCCTGGCCTGGCTGCTCACCCGCCCCGGCGTGACCGGCCCGATCGTCGGCCCCCGCACCGCCGAGCAGCTCGAATCGGCGATCCGCGCGGTGGAGTTGGAGCTGTCCGACGAACTGCTCACCGGCCTGGACGAGGTCTTCCCCGGCCCGGGTCCGTCCCCGGAGGCCTTCGCCTGGTGAGGACTTGAGCGTCAGCCGGCTCTGTCGTCGGGGTGCTGGGGACCTCGCCAGGGGGCCTGGCCCCTACGACCCTTACGACACCTACGAGTCGTAGGGGGCGTAGGGGCCGCCCATGCCCCATGCCTGGTGCAGCGCGTCCGCGAACGCGCCGGCGAGTTTGTGTTCGCCGCTCGCGTTCGGGTGGGTGCCGTCGTAGGTGTCGGTGTGGATGTCCCACGTCTCCGGGACCGACGCCATCAGCAGCGGCGACGAAGGTTCGTCGAGGTCCGCCGCCGTCTTGGCGAGCAGCTCGTTGAAGCGGGCGACCTGCGCGGCGAAGGGCGCGTCGTTCGCGGCGCGGACATTGGGGATGACCGGCAGCAGCACCGCCCGCACTCCGGGCCGGGCCGCGCGGGCCTCGGCGACGAACACGCGGACGTTGTCCGCCGTCTGCTCGGCGTTCGTGTAGAAGCCGAGGTCGATCAGGCCCAGGGAGACCAGCAGGACGTCCGCCCGGCACTCCCGAACTGTCCCGCCGACCAGCGGCGCCATGTGCAGCCAGCCCTCGCCCCACCCGGCCAGGTGCCGGCGCGGAAAGTCGGGTTCGGCGTACGCGGACGAGGAGGGGGCGTCCGTCGCCTTGTCGTACAGCGTCTCGCGCGGACCGACGAGGGTGAACGGGCCGCCGTACGTCTCGCACAGGTGCCGCCACAGGCGGTAGCGCCAGGTGTGCTCACCCGCGCTGCCGATCGTCATGGAGTCGCCGACGGGCATCAACCTGAGCATCCGCTCATCATGAGGGATCAAGGTGACGTGTGGGGTGTGAGGCCTGCCACGGGCGACGCAAAGGCCGGGCGGGGTGGCAGTCTTGGGGCATGCGTCGACCGTTCGCCCTCCTTGCCGGGGCCCTGCTCGTGGGCGCCCTCGCCGTGCCCGCCTCCGCCGCCGACGGCGACGGGAGCTTCACGATCGAGGACCCCCGCATCACCGAGTCCAGCGGCCTGGCCGCCTCCCGCCGGCATCCAGGGATCTACTGGACGCACAACGACCAGGACGAGGGCGCCTTCCTCTACGCGGTGGACAGCTCCACCGGCCGCACCGTCGCGACGATCACCATGACCGGCGTGGGCACCCCGCGCGACGTGGAGGCGATCGCCGTCGGACCGGACGACCAGCTCTACGTCGGCGACATCGGCGACAACGACGGCGTCGTGTGGGACCACGTGTGGGTGTACCGGCTGCCCGAGCCGAAGCAGCTCAAGGATCAGAAGGTCCGCGCCACGCAGTACGTCGTGAAGTACCAGGACGGCCCGCGCGACGCCGAGTCGCTCGTGGTGCACCCGAAGACCGGCCGCGTCTACATCATCGACAAGCAGGAGGAGGGCGGGCACCTCTACGAAGGCCCGGCCCGGCTCTCCGCCTCCGGCGTCAACGTGTTCAAGCCCGTCGCCCCCATCGACCTGTGGGCCACCGACGCCGCCTTCTCCCCGGACGGCCGGCGTCTCGCCGTCCGCGGCTACTTCGGCGGCATCGACTACGACTGGAACGGCGGCCGGCCCAAGCGGCTGGGGCGGCTCGACCTGCCGTTGCAGCGGCAGGGGGAGTCCGTCAGCTTCTCGGCCGACGGCTCGAAGCTGTTGTACGGCACGGAGGGCGAACAGAGCCCGGTGCAGGCGGAGGACGCCCCGGGCGCTGCCGACGGGGGCGGCAAGTCCGCTTCGGGCGGCGGGAGTTCGGCGTCCTCGAAGAGCGGGGGCGGCGGCGAGGGGGCGGGTAGGACCGTGACGCTGGGCGCGGCGGCCCTGGCGGCGTTGTGCCTGGCCCTCTTCGGCGTCCGGCGACTGCGGCGGCGGGGATGACCGGCGTGGGACGAAGCGCGTCCCGCCGCCCGTGACCGTCCCGCCCGTCCGAGCGCCCCGCGAGGTCTACGTCTCCCGGCCCCGCTCGGCGACCAGGGCCTCCAGGCCGTCCAGGATCCGCTCGAGCCCGAAGCCGAAGTGGTCGAAGGTGGGGAGGAAGGTGTCCTCGGAGAGCTCGGACATGACCGGATAGCGCCCGGAGGCCAGGATCCGCTCCAGCGTCGGCGCCTGCGCGGACCAGAACTGGGCGTCCGTCATACCGGACTTGCGTTCGGCCTCCTCCTGGTACATCTGCGTCCGCGCGGCCCCGACGACGTAGGCGTCGATCATGACGATCGCCGAGACCAGTTCGGGGTCGGTGAGGCCCATGGGCTTGATGCGGCCGAGGACCTTCTCCATGCCGTCCAGGGCGCTCGGCCCCAGGATCGGACGGGACTGGTTGACCTGGAGCAGCCAGGGGTGGCGGCGGTAGAGGGCGAGGGTGGCGCGGGCCATCGCCTCCAGAGCCGAGCGCCAGCCGCCGTCGCCGAGGTCGGACGGGTTCTCCGACGGGCGCTGGACGCGGTCGAGCATGAGGTCGAGCAGTTCCGCCTTGCCGGGGACGTAGCGGTACAGGGACATCGCCCCCGTCCCGAGCTCGGTGGCGATCCGGCGCATCGAGACGGCGTCGAGCCCGTCCCGGTCGGCGACCTCGACGGCGACCTCCACGATCCGCTCCAGCGTCAGCCCCGGCTTGGGGCCGCGACTGGGGCGTTTGCCGAGGTCCCACAGCAGCTCGAGGGTGCGGACGATGTCGCCGCTGCCGCTGGTCTCCGTACTGCTCGTCATGGGCGCAGTGTAGTTCCGCGACAAAAAACCGAGTACGGCGTACGCGAATTCGGGTACGGTGTACCCAGTTACCGGGGCGGCTGGTCCCGGTCGTATCCGGTCACGGAAGGGGGACTCATGGCCGACGGACATGCCGTGCGCGCCGAGGGGCTGGAGAAGAGGTACGGGGAGAAGCGGGCGCTCGACGGGTTCGACCTGGCGGTCCGGGAAGGCACGGTGCACGGTCTGCTCGGGCCGAACGGCGCGGGCAAGACCACCGCCGTACGCATCCTCTCCACGCTGGTCGCACTGGACGGCGGACGGGCGACCGTCGCCGGCCTGGACGTGGCCCGGCAGGCCCGCGAGGTGCGCGCCCGCATCGGGCTCACCGGCCAGTACGCGGCGGTGGACGAGGTGCTCACCGGGCGGCAGAACCTGGAGATGTTCGGCCGGCTGTTCCACCTCGGCGGGAAGCGGGCACGGCTGAGGGCCGCCGAACTGCTGGAGCAGTTCGACCTGACCGACGCGGCCGACAAGGGCGTGGGCAAGTACAGCGGCGGCATGCGGCGGCGTCTCGACCTCGCCGCGTCCATGATCCTCACCCCGGCCGTCCTGTTCCTGGACGAGCCGACGACGGGGCTGGACCCGCGCAGCCGCGGTGAAGTCTGGGACTCGGTCAGGGCGTTGGTCGCGGGCGGCACGACGGTGCTGCTGACCACGCAGTACCTGGAGGAAGCCGACAAGCTCGCCTCCCGCATCACGGTCATCGACCAGGGCCGGGCCATCGCCGACGACACCCCGGACGGGCTGAAGAACCGGGTCGGCGGCGACCGCGTCGAGGTCGTGGTCGCCGAGCGGTCCGACATCCCGCGCGCGGTGAAGGTCGTCGCCCGGGTCGCGGACGGTGAACCGGAGTGCGACGAGCAGGAGTCGAGGGTCCACGCGGCGGTGACCGACCGGGTGGCCGCGCTCACCGAGGTGGCGCGCACCCTCCAGGACGAAGGGGTGCGGGTGGAGGACATCGGACTGCGCAGGCCGAGCCTGGACGACGTGTTCCTGCGCCTGACCGGACACCGCACGGACGCCTCCCGCACCGACGCCGCACAGCGGAAGGAGGTCGCGGCATGAGCGCCGTCGATCTGACCGTGCGCGACTCCCACGGCCGCGCCTACTGGCTGCTCGCCGACGTCTGGAACGTCGTGCGCCGCGGCCTGACCCACTACCAGCGGCAGCCGGTCAACATCGCCTGGCAACTGGGTTTCCCGATCCTGTCCGTGCTGCTGTACGGATATGTCTTCGGCAGCGCGATGAAGGTGCCAGGCGGGGGGAACTACACGGACTTCCTCATGCCGGGGATGTTCGTGATGACGATGGCGTTCGGCTTCATCAACACCGCCACGCTCGTCGTCCACGACTCGACCAAGGGTGTCATCGACCGGTTCCGCTCCATGCCGATGGCGTCCTCCGCCGTGGTCGCCGGGCGAGGGATCACCGATCTGCTCGCCGCCTGTGCGGAGCTGGCCATCATGATGCTGACCGCGCTCGCGATGGGCTGGCGTCCGGACGCCGGCCTCGGCTTCCTCGCCGCCTTCGGGCTGCTGCTGTGGCTGCGGTTCGCGCTGATCTGGGCCGGGGTGTGGCTGGGGCTGCTGGTGCCCAACCCCGAGGCCGCGGGCGGTCTGTTCGCGGTGGCCTTCCCGCTGACCATGATCTCCAGCATCTTCGTCGCGCCCCAGCTCATGCCGGACTGGCTCGGCTTCGTGGCCTCGTGGAACCCGATCTCCTCCACGGCGGCGGCGACCCGCGAACTGTTCGGCGCGGGGGCCGGCGGCGGTGACTCCTGGGTCGAGCGGCACGCGCTGCTGATGGCGACGGCGTGGCCCGTGGTGCTGACGCTGATCTTCCTGCCGCTTGCGGTGCGCAGGTTCCAAAAGCTGAGCCGCTAGTGCCGTGACCGGAAAGGTTCACCGGCCGGCAGACCTTTCCGGGCACGGCGCCGGCGTTCCGCATCTTGACGTGTTCATGTGCTTTGACTTCCATGGGAGAGCGGGGTGGGAGCGCTCCCACTGATTCCGGCCCGCCGAGAGGAAGCAGGCACATGTTCCGCAGCAGCTTGCGCAGGACGCTGTGCGCGGTGGTCGCCGCGCTCGTGTTACCGCTGGCGGCCGGCGCGCGGGCCACCGCCGACACCGCCGCCGACGCGAGGGCCGGAGCCGGGACGGCGGCGGGCGGGCTCCGCTCCGCCGACGCCGGAGCCGGCTACTGGCACACCAGTGGACGCCGACTCCTGGACTCCGCCGGTCAGTCGGTCCGCGTCGCCGGCATCAACTGGTTCGGCTTCGAGACCGACAACCGCGTCGTCCACGGCCTGTGGACCCGCGACTACAAGAGCATGATCGACCAGATTCGGTCGCTGGGCTACAACACCCTCCGCGTCCCCTACAGCGACGACATCCTCAAGCCGGGCGCGACACCCGTCGGCGTCAACTTCTCCGCCGGCAAGAACGCGGACCTCCAGGGCCTGAACTCGCTGCAGGTTCTGGACAAGGTCGTCGGCTACGCCGGTCAGGCCGGCCTGAAGGTCATCCTGGACCGCCACCGGCCGGACTCGGCGGGCCAGTCGGCGCTCTGGTACACCCCGGCGGTCTCCGAGTCGACGTGGATCGCCAACCTCAAGGCGCTGGCGGGCCGTTACGCGGGCAACTCCACCGTCGTCGGCATCGATCTGCACAACGAGCCGCATGACCCGGCCTGTTGGGGGTGCGGCGACACGACCAGGGACTGGCGGCTGGCCGCCGAGCGGGCCGGGAACGCGGTCCTGTCCGTCAACCCGCAGTTGCTGATCTTCGTGGAGGGCGTCCAGAGCTTCAACGGCGCCTCCATCTGGTGGGGCGGCAACCTGATGGGCGCCGCTCAGTACCCCGTCCGTCTGAACGTCGCCGATCGGCTGGTGTACTCGGCGCACGACTACGCCACCAGCGTGGCCCAGCAGCCCTGGTTCAGCGACCCCTCGTTCCCCGCGAACATGCCCGGGATCTGGGACCGTCACTGGGGTTACCTCTTCAAGCAGAACGTCGCCCCGGTCTTCCTCGGTGAGTTCGGCACGACGCTCCAGTCCACGACCGACCAGCGCTGGCTGGCCGCCCTGGTGAGCTATCTGCGCTCGACCTCGGCGTACGGCAACGACTCCTTCCACTGGACGTTCTGGTCCTGGAACCCCAACTCCGGTGACACCGGGGGCATCCTGAAGGACGACTGGACCACCGTCGACACCGTGAAGGACGGCTACCTGGCGAGCGTCAAGGCCCCCGGCTTCCCTCCCGGCACCGGAGGCGGCGATCCCGGCGACCCCGGTGACCCGGGCGGCGGCACACCCGCCTGCACCGCCGTCTACAGCGTCAGCAGCGACTGGGGGAGCGGTTTCAACGCGGAGGTGAAGATCACCAACTCCGGTGCCGTACCGCTTGGTTCGTGGAAGGTCACCTGGACGTGGCCCGGCGCCCAGAAGGTGACGAACATGTGGAACGCGACGTACACCCAGACCGGTGCGACGGTGACGGCGACGAACGCGGCCCACAACGGCAGCGTCCCGGCGGGCGGTTCGGCGAGCCTCGGCTTCGGCGGGGCGCCGGGCGGGGGAGGCGTACCGAGCGTGAGCTGCACGGCGACCTAGGTGTATTGATCACGAGCGTTGTTAACGCGGGTCGGTCTTGATCGTGACGAAGGCCCCCGTGTGTGGTGGAGGTGTCGAATCTTCACCGCA